>JBLHNQ010000052.1:0-3933 GCA_047650635.1 Halioglobus sp. | reverse complement strand
ACGTTGAAGGCACAGTCGCCACCATCACCCTGAATCGGCCCGAGCGCAAAAACCCCCTCACCTTTGAATCCTATGCCGAGCTACGCGACCTGTTTCGTCAGCTGGCCTACGCCAAAGATATCCATGTGGTGATCTTCCGCGGCGCCGGTGGCAACTTCTGCTCCGGAGGCGATGTACATGAGATTATTGGCCCACTAACAAAAATGGACATGACACAGCTACTGGATTTCACCCGCATGACCGGCGACCTGGTGAAAGCCATGCGCGCCTGCCCACAGCCGATTATTAGCGCAGTGGAAGGTATTTGCGCAGGCGCCGGTGCCATCATCGCCATGGCCAGCGACATGCGCTACGGCAGCCCTGATGCGAAAACGGCATTCTTGTTTACCCGCGTAGGATTGGCGGGCTGTGACATGGGCGCCTGCGCCCTGCTCCCCCGTATTATCGGCCTCGGTCACGCCTCCGACCTGCTGTACACAGGCCGCGCAATGAAAGCTGAAGAAGGCGAGCGCTGGGGTTGGTATAACAACATTAGCGATGATCCCTACAGCGCAGCCAGCACCACCGCCCAACGTATGGCAGCCGGTCCTAATTTCGCTCATGGCATTACCAAAACCATGTTGCACCAGGAGTGGAACATGAGCGTCGACCAGGCTATCGAAGCCGAAGCACAGGCCCAAGCGATCTGCATGCAAACCCGCGATTTTGAGCGCGCTTATAATGCCTTCGTCAACAAACAAACACCAGAATTTCAGGGCGACTAGTCCACTGAGTTCATCGACACAACGGATACCACTATGAGCGACAAAGATTATCTGGGTTGGCCTTTTTTTGACGACAGCCATCGTCAGCTGGCGATGGAAGTTGAAAGATGGGCAGAGAATACGCTCGAAAAACTCCCCATGGATCACAGCGACGTCGATGCCGAATGCAAACTGTTGGTAAAGGAGCTTGGCAAGGCAGGTTTTCTGGCCAATGCTGTGCCGGCCGCCTACGGTGGCAATACCGACAAGCTCGAAGTACGCAGACTGTGCATTACACGGGAAACGCTGGGGCGTTACTCAGGGTTGGCAGATTTTGCCTTTGCCATGCAGGGCCTGGGCAGCGGCCCTCTGTCATTGTTTGGCAGTGAGGCGCTGTGCGAGCGCTATCTGCCGCGGGTTGCACGCGGGGAAGCGATTGCTGCTTTCGCCCTGTCCGAACCCAACGCGGGTTCCGATGTGGGGGCCATGAGCACCTCGGCGAAAAAAGACGGTGACCACTATGTGCTAAACGGCTGTAAAACATGGATATCTAACGGCGGCATCGCAGATTTCTATACGGTGTTTGTTCGCACGGGCGAGGGCAGCGGCAGCAAGGGCATCAGTTGCTTTGCGGTCGATGCTGATACCCCCGGATTTGCTGTAACCGAACGCATCGACGTTATCGCGCCCCACCCATTGGGCAAGCTGGAATTCGACAACTGCCGCATTCCTGCATCCCATCTTATCGGCGAAGAAGGTCACGGTTTTAAGTACGCTATGGCGACACTGGATGTATTCCGTTCTACCGTTGGCGCTGCCGCGCTGGGCTTTGCCCGTCGCGCCCTGGACGAAGCCATTAGCCACAGTAAAAACCGTGAAATGTTCGGCGGTCATCTTGGCGACCTGCAAATGACCCAGTCGACCCTCGGTGAGATGGCGGTCGAAATTGACGCCAGTGCCCTACTCATTTACCGCGCTGCGTGGAAGAAAGACTCCGGTGCCGAGCGCATCACGCGTGAAGCGGCCATGGCCAAACTGTACGCCACCGAAGCGGCGCAGAAAATTATCGACAAATCACTGCAGCTACACGGTGGCCTTGGCGTGGTCAGCGGCAATATGGTGGAGAAGTTGTACCGGGAAATTCGCGCGCTGCGGATTTATGAGGGGGCCTCTGAGGTGCAGAAAGTTATTATTGGGTCTTTGCAGTTACGGTAGTGGCAGCTGTTACAGGCCCGCCCTCATAGGGCGGCTTTGTGCCGCCATGAGAAACCCCGATGTCGTTCGAAGCGCCTATTGATATTTCTCAACGGTTTCCCAAGCCACTCGCGCCAGATACTCGGCATCTTGGGCACCAACGGTATCAGGCTGTCCACTTAAGCCCTCCGGGCTGACGCCCATGAGCGTTGCATAGACCACACAGCTTGCCAGATAGCTGCCGCTGGCACTGGGATGCTCCCGATCTTCATCGAACAGATCCAGATCGGGCCGATCGGTCATTACGCGGCTCCATGCAATGCCAACAGGGGCAACCGCCACACCGGTTTCAGCGGAAATTTTATTGTGAGCCTGAATAATTTCATCCTGGGAAACCCAGTTGAGGCGATCGTAGGCCCACGCCATCAATAACACCGGCCTGGAACCGGAATTGGTCGTTGCTTTAATGAATTTCTTCGCATACTTACGAAACGCAGAAAGATTTCCCTCGGGGATATCCTCTTGCAGCACCACCACTTCAAATGCGCTGGTCCCAATAATCTTGCGCGCATCGCTGGTGTTCCACAGCCCTTTGAGAGTAGCACCGGGGACAGTGATTGCAGCACTGAAAGGCCGGGTCTCTTCACCCATTGAGCGCGTTAGCTGTGTTATCGACGCATCCAGCCCGCCATTGGCTGCGGTAAAGCTATTGCCAATAAACAAAATGCTGCTAGGCGGACTGGGCCTGGAACTCATATCACCTCCTGAACATGCCACAAGCGCACAGCTGAGCACCAACGCAACGCCACATTTAAACATCTTGGCCCCCTACGGGAAATCTGTCACTGACCTGACAAGCAACAACGCATTGTTGCGCCTATGGCCAAGTAAAGCTACCTTCGATGATTAAACAGACGTCTGTCAATAGCCGCGCCGCTAGACTGCGATTATTAGGCTTGTCAAAGGTACTGTCTTTCACTGACAATACGCACTCGAATCATCAAAAGTACTCCAATTATGCCTGCTCCTGCATCTGTCCAATGGCAAGACATAAACCCGGGTGACAGTTTCATTACTGACGCTATCACTATCAGTCGCAGGGACATTCTGGATTTCGCCGCCGAATTCGACCCCCAGCCTTACCACCTGGACCCCGATGCGGCCGACGATTCAATATTCGGTGGGCTCTGCGCCAGTGGCTGGCACGTAACCGCCGTTATGATGCGTCTTCTCACCGACACCTTTGCGCTAAATAATATCAACTTACTAGGCTCCGATGGAGTGAGTAGCTTGCGCTGGAAAAAACCCGTATTTGCTGAAGACACACTGTCCAGCACGATTACGGTGAGCAAGAAAGACCTTGGCGAAAGTAAATACCCTCTCAGCTATATCGAATGTGAAGTAAATGTTAGCAACCAGAAAGGTGAATTGGTCATCCAATTATCGACAAGCTTGATGATAGGCAACGACCAACGCGGAGGCAGTATCGATGAGTAAATCGCCCTATATTCGCAACCGCTGGTTTGAAGATATTCCCGTGGGAGAGTTCCACGTGTTCGGAGACCACACTTTCAGCGAGAAAGAGATGGTGGATTTCGGGAAAAAGTACGCGCCGCAGATCTACCATACCGATCCCGAAGCCGCCCGTGACACACTCTATCGAGGCCTTATCGCCTCGGGTTGGCACATTTGCGCAATCTGGATGCGTATGATGGTGGACTACATGGAACGTTTTGCCACTGGTGTGCAGGATGGTAGGCGCAATGGCGCAGGAGTGGGCTTTCAGGACTTGCGCTGGATTGTGCCGGTGCGCCCCGGACACACCCTGACCTACACCTATGAAGTTATCGAAAAGTCAGAGCGTGTGGTCAAAAACAAGTGGGGCATAATCCGCAGTCGCAATGAAGCTTTTAACCACAATGGTGAGTTAGTGTTTAGCTTTGTGATTGATATTCTTGCGGAGCGTAGACCAACCATTTAACTCAAAAGGGTATTG
>JBLHNQ010000051.1:0-4161 GCA_047650635.1 Halioglobus sp. | reverse complement strand
TTGTCTCACCCGACACCGCTGCGTTACTTGCGCGCGCCCCGGGAGCCAATGTCAATGGCAACGGCCCCTTGACCGGCATTCCCCAATACCGGGGGATGTACGGCTCTCGCATCGCCACCTCAATGGATGGCCGAGCATTGGCTCCGGCGGGGCCAAACTGGATGGATCCACCCCTGTCTTATGCCGCCGCAGGACAACTGGAATCTCTGGAGCTATACCGCGGCATTGTTCCCGTGAGCGTTGCTCAGGAATCTATCGGTGGAGCCATTGCGGTACACACTTTCCGCGGCGATTACGGTAACAGTGAACAATTCCAGCTCAGCGGAAAAGTCGTAGGTAGCGCACAATCAGTCAACCAGGGGTCGCACTTGAACGCCGCCTTATACGGCTCAAATGAAAACCATCGCATCAAAGTTGGCGCCATGAGCGAGTCGGGGGACGACACAGAATTTCCCGGTGGAGAAATTACCCCCAGTGAATATGAACGACAACGCTACGACTTTGGCTATGGTTTCCGCAGCGGCGCACATAGCCTACAGCTGGATTACAGCTATAACGATACTGGTGACACGGGCACAGCAGCCCTACCCATGGACATCGACTACATTAAAGGCAAGTTGTTAAGCCTGGATTATAGTTTCGCACCTCAATCAGACGTTTCCATGGAAGCCAGTCTATATGGCAGCGATCTCAAACATGGCATGACCAACTACCACCTTCGCACCGCACCAATGCCCGGCATGTGGCGCCAAAACATTGCCGAGTCAGAGAATCTCGGATTTAAGTTATCGACCACATTTACAGATGATGAAGGCAGTTGGACAATAGGCATCGATGGTTTTTCAGAACAGCATAACTCAGATATAGACAACCCCAATAACGCCATGTTTTACGTGGTTAATTTTAACGAGGCAGAGCGCGATGTGTTTGGTGTGTTCATTGAACGCCAGCAAGATTGGAGTGCGCTAAGCGGAAATTTTGGCCTGCGTTACAACCATGTTGCCATGGACGCCAGCGAAGTTGATGCATCCCCAGCCATGATGATGCCTCCTGCCAAAATGTTGCGCGACAGCTTCAATAATACAGACCGCTCACAAGCAGACGACAATATCGACCTGACCGCAAAGCTGGATTACAGTCTCAGTAACAGCACAAGTTTATATGCAGGTATCGCCCAGAAAAGCCGTTCCCCCAGCTACCAGGAGCGTTATCTCTGGTTGCCCCTTCAAGCCACCGCCGGCTTGGCCGATGGTTATACCTACACCGGTAACATAGCACTGAAACCAGAAGTATCACGGCAGCTGGAAACCGGTCTAGACTTTAACAACGGAACGTTCACCCTGGCGCCGCGCTTTTTCTACAGCCGCGTGGGTAACTATATTCAAGGGACTCCCAGCAAAGTGGCTCCCGCAGTCATGCTCGTTCGCATGATGAATATCGGCAATGGCACTAATAACCCAGACCCTCTGCAGTTTAACAATGTCGAAGCCGAACTGTATGGCTTTGATATGGACTGGCGCTGGGAAATGGCTGATCGATTTACACTGTCGGGAATTGTCAACTACGTGCGCGGTAAGCGACGGGACACCAGCGACAACCTCTATCGGATCGCTCCACCCAACACTTCAGTGCGCCTCGATTACACCGCAAACTATTGGGCAGCTGGGCTTGAAACTGTTCTATACGCCGAGCAGAACGATGTCAGTAAAACAAATGGCGAAGAGAAAACCTCGGATTATGCACTGGTGAATATTAGTGCGACCTGGCAAGCAACCAGTAAGCTCCACCTTGCGGCGGGAGTTGATAATGTATTTGACGAAAAATACGATCAGCACCTGGGTGGATATAACCGCGCTGCCAACCCCGACATTAGCAAGGGCAGCAGATTGCCAGGCACCCGAAGCAATCTATTTTTGAGGGCCGAGTGGTCTTTCTAGAAGCGCTGTCGCACACCCATAATCATAAAACCCTGCCGTATCTGGATATCATCAAATCCGAATGGCTGCTGAGAAATATAACCCGGAAGCAGCGAAGCTAATGCGCAAAAGCAGCAGCCTCGATCTGTTTGATCTGAACGGGTAGATCGCAGCAAGAGTGCGACTATTATCTCGCCGTGTTCAGTACAAAAACGGCCAGCGCTTGCGCCTCGCGTTCTTTTAAGCCCGACATCGGCGGCATTGCCATTGCCCCCCACTTGCCTGAACCACCCTTACGTATCGACGCAGAAATTTTTGATTGGGCATTCGGGTCATTTTTATAACTCTCGGCAATCTTGACAAAAGAGGGCCCCACAACATCGGTTTCAATGGCGTGACATCCAAGACAAGCGTTGGCACTAAGCAATGCATTAACGTCAATATCATCCTGCCCTACAGCAGTCGCTTCTAGCGCATAAGCTGTACTTAGTGATACCACGCTCTCATCAGTGGCGCTTGCACTACCATACTCCACCGACAAATAGGCTCCAATAAGCTTAATCTCATCTTCACTCAACGGCGCACCGTAGGAGTGCTGCATTTTCTTCATCTCCGCCGTCCATTGCCGCTGGTCTTTACCCGGCGGCTGGTAGCTTACGTAGTTTGCCGAGTGGCAGATACCACATTTTTGTAGGGCGATATCATAGCCCGGCAACGGAGAAGGACGAAGCTTGGAAACATCTTTAGGCAACTCAATTTCGTTAACCTGCGACCGTGAAGGAGACACAATCGCTATAGTTGAAAGCATCAGCACCAACGTCATGACTTTTTTCATATCAGCCCTCTCAAGCAATTGTGACAGGTGTAGATTCAACAACCCATCGTCGATATCCACCCGGATTCCAGCTGCTTGTCATAGGCTGAATATCGCCTCCGTTCGAGCTGGCGCGCACCATCAAAACAACCTCTCCTTTTTGCGCAAAAGTAACCGGAAGCGACCACTGGCGAAACGAATACCTGCCTAAGTCTTCTCCAAGTGATGCCGTGCGCCAGGTGCTGCCGCCATCTACAGATACATCAATCGACTTTATGCCCGTGCCTTTGTCAAAAGCGATGCCTTTCAACATAATCTTGCGCCCTGCAGGCAACACTGCGCCGGTCTCTACACTGGTAATAAAACTGCGTACGGGCAGCGTGGAAATAGGACGCGTTTTTTCAGGCGTTGTGCCGGGAGCCACACAAAGACAGTCGTTGTCTGGAAGACGATAACCGGAGGACATAAAGTAAGCGTCATGCCCACTGAACTCGTGATCAATAATTTCGATATCTGACAGGTGTTTAACCCAGTAAGTACCGAAATAGCCCGGCACAATGAGTTTTAAGGGGTAGCCATTAAGAAAGGGAATATCTTCGCCATTCATAGCCCAGGCCAACATGGGCTCTGAACTCATTGCATGCTCGATGTCCAGGGCCTTACGAAAATCAGGCGTACTGGACATTACGGGAGTGTCCATACCATTGAACGTGACCTGCCGGGCTTTGGAGCTTACTCCGGCTAGCTCCAACACCGACTTCAGGCTGACTCCCGTCCACTTTGCATTACCCATTGCTCCGTTGCCCAGTTGAGCGCCAAACACGCGAGGCGATGAGTAACCACGGCTATTGCCAGAACATTGATTCACCGCCACTACTTCCGAGCGACCGGGCAACGCTTTTAAATCATCCAACGATAAGCTCAATATGGCCTTGCCCTTCACCGAAAGACGGTAGGTTTCCGGGTTGATAGCCGTGGGGAAATTGGCCAGATGATAGCGCACATAAAACGCATCGTTGGGCGTTATTGCGCTGTCGTTAAATGTGGAAAAAGGTGTCTCCAAGTGAGGCGGCCGACTGTGCACTAAGATCAATTCACGTTTACCTGGGTAGCGAGCCATTGGCCGGGGGCCAGCGGCAAAAGTTACCCCCTCTCCAGTGCTGGTCTGCGCCAATGCCCCCAACGGTGTTGACGCCAGTGCTATCGCGCCCGTTTTTTTCAAGAACTGACGCCGGGTGTCCGTGTTTAATTTATTATTTTTTGACATAGTTAACCTACCAACCCTCGGGTGCAATTCTTCTATTTGCCAGGGGATATTAGCTATCTAACCAAGAGAGAATACTCTAACTTTAGGCAGAGCACATTGAAAGAAATACACCGTATAGAGTCGTCTTGACACAACTGCTCTTCGGTAGACCCTGGTTGCCGCAA
>JBLHNQ010000050.1:0-4516 GCA_047650635.1 Halioglobus sp. | reverse complement strand
TTACCCGTCTGGCAGACGCAGGGCTTTTAAAGCAGCGTACCCGGCTTTGTATTACATGGGCGCCTGGTGATAAAGCCGCTGAAAAAGTGATTGCACAACGTGCCAAATATGAGCGTGACGGCCTTGTGCTGGATTGCATCAAGATATTCCTCGATGGTGTTCCCACTGACAGTCATACCGCTGCGATGTTAGTCCCTTATGAGGGAAAAATTGAAGGTCGTGCAGATGAAGCCGCCCTGAAAGGTTTGTTGCTGATAGATCAGGACAAACTGAATGAGGCGGTCGCACGCTTTGATGCAATGGGGTTTACCGTCAAGTTCCACTCTGCGGGTGACGCGGCTGTTCGCGCTGGCCTCGATGCCATTGAGTATGCACGTGCCCAGAATGGCCCCAATGGTTCTCGGCATAATACAGGACACTGCACGTTTGTTTCGGCGCAAGACATGCACCGAGCTGAAACCCTTGGTGCGACCTTTGAGGTGTCTCCTTACCTTTGGAGTCCCAGCCCAATCAACGATAGCATTACTAAAGCCGTTGGCGCTGAAATGATCAAGCGCGTCTGGCCTGTACGTGAATTAATTGATTCAGGTGCTTTGGTGGTTCCCGGGTCCGACTGGGCGGTAGTGCCTTCGGTAAACCCCTGGTTAGCGGTGGAAGCGCTTGTGACCCGTGAGCAGCCCGGCGGTAGTGAAAAGAATTTTGGTAAAGAGCAGGCCATCTCTTTGGATGAGGCGATTCGGCTATTCACTGTTAATTCAGCGAAGCATAGGGGCACTCAAGACAGCTTGGGGAAAATAAAAGTCGGAATGTTGGCTGACTTAATTGTTCTGGATCGCGACCCCTATGCTATTCCGGTAACAGAGCTGCATCAGGTTGTGGTAAATAAAACCATCATCAATGGCGAGACAGTTTACGAAAAATCATATTCCCCTAAATAGTGTGTTCAGCGAACACCAAGGAATGGGCGGAGACCCTGTACAGTTCAGCGACTAGAACGAGAAATTGTCTGCAGTGAATGCGCTGAAGGTGCGCATAGCATCCTCAGGTGTGATCGCCATGGGTGCAATGATCTGAGTGTCCACGCCTGCGTGTGCATCGGTGCGGATACGCTGCTGAACTTCTTCGGCCGTGCCAATCACTGCAATTTCATCGATCATTTCGTCCGTCATTGCCGCGGCGGTTTTTTCTCTGTCTTTGGCGGCCCAGCCCTCTCGAATGGCCGCGGCGGCATCTTCGTACCCCGCCCAGGCTAGATATTTATTGTATACCGGTGTGGCATAGTACGGACCAAAAGACATTCTGAAAATGTCGCGCCCCTGAGCTTTATCATCAGTGACCAGCACCATGGCACGGTTAACGATCTCGATGTTCTGCCAATCCTTGCCGGCTCTTTCTGCGCCAATCTTTACGTGCTCGAGCATCTTTGGCAGCGCGCCCTGCGGCCATAGGTTAATGATGACGCCATCGCCAACTTCGGCGGCCATCTCCAACATCTTGGGGCGTAGTCCCGCAAGATAAATAGGTGGGGGATTTTCGCAGGGCGCTTGTCGATATCCTTTGCTATACAGTGTTTCAAGGTCAAAATCTGACTTCTCGCCTTTGAGCATGCTGCGCACCAGGGTCGCGGTCTCTTTCACCCGGGTGAGAGGCTTGTCCAGCGGAATGCCGTTCCAGGCGCCCATAATGGTCTGGCTGGAAGACCCCAGCCCCATGATAAAACGCCCGGGCAAGACTTGACTGATGACATCGGCGGTAGCGGCCAGCACTGCGGGGGTGCGCGTATAAACAGGTGTGACGGCTACACCAATGCGCATGTTCTTGGTGTGGTGTGCAATTGCCGCTACCTGGGTGAGTGAATCGGGTGCGCCCGCATCGGCAAACCAGCCATCGTCAATACCGTTGTCTTCCGCCCAGCGGATTAACGCAATGGTGTGCTCGAGCTTGGGACCGGCGGGCAGGGTGACTGCGATACGTTTTTTTAGGGACATGTAGAGGGCTCGCGACTTAGGGACGGGTCAGGGACAATCATTATGCCTAATAGAGCCCGCTGCTGGAATGAGCGATTTACAAAAACAGCCAATACTATAAAACTGAGCCAATTGCTGGCTCTGGTATGCAGTGCCGTGCGGAGCTAGCTGTGAAATAGCCGCGCATGATGGCACGGTGGGGTTGATTGCTCACACGGGGATGCCGCGCCTCTTCTCCAGTTCCATTCTCACCTCGTGGGCCTTCTCCTCGGTAATGGGGTAGGCCACAATCATCCAGATGGCAATAGCCGAGCCCACCAGAGGGATGGCAACGTCAAACAGTCGCATTAGAAAAATGGTGTTGGCGCTCTGGTCGCCACCCAGTGCCACGTCGAAACCCGTGACGTTGAGTAGTATGCCGCCAATGGCCAGTGCGGCGGCCATACCCAGTTTTACCACCCACCAGTAAATGGAACCGAACATTCCCTCACGGCGTTGATGGGATTCAAGTTCGTCCATGTCACACACATCGGCAACCATCGAACCCATCAGGGTAAACAGGCCACCCAGGCCGAAGGCCAGTAGCGGCGCTGGCAGCAGCAGTAATAATGGGTGCTGGGGAGAGTAGCAGAACCATTTTAGGGCGTACCCCAGCATGGAAACACCGGTAGAAAAAAAGAAGGCGCGGCGTTTGCCAATTTTCGTAGAGAGCCAGCTGATAAAAAATATAACGCAGAACGTGGAAATGGCAGAGACCGTGCCGGCCCACCCGGCGTACTGGGCTCCCAACGACTGGTCGCCGCCAAAAACATAATAAATAATAACGTAGGATTGAAACGAGGCTACCAGCATGAAGCCATTGAACACCATGAACGTTGCCAGACAGAGTTTTAAAAACGGAGAGAATTGCAATGCTGTTTTGAAACCCACAAAAAAATTGGCGGTGCTGCGGCGAAAGCCTACTTTGAGTTCTTCCACTGCCCCTTCACGGATGCGTTCCCTGAGAAAAATCGCCGGTATTACCCCAATGATGACAACAGTCGCGCCAATGGCGATAGCGAGGTTGCTGGCACCGGTCATTAGATCATCGAAAAAGGCGTCATTTTGCATAATCCACAGGAACCAGGGAGAAATCAGGTAGGCCAGCTGTCCCATGAAGTTTTGCACGGCCATAACCCGGGTGCGTTCGTGATAATCCGGCGTCAGCTCAAAGCCCAATGCCACCCAGGGCGTGGCAAAAACTGTGTAGGTGAGATAAAAAGCCAAAGATCCGGCCAGGAAAAACCAGAAATAATAGCTTTCGCTTTTGCCCGCAGGAAGTTGCCACAACAGGGTGAAAATGACGCCGGTGAGAATGGCCCCGATGAAGATATAGGGCCTGCGCCGGCCCCAGCGCGAGTTTGTCTGGTCCGAAAGATAACCCACCAGTGGGTCGGTGAATGCGTCAAACAGGCGCGGTAATGCACCGAGCAATCCAACCAGAGCGGGGTTCATGCCCAAGCCCAAATTGAGCACAATAGACATGCCACCTATTGCAGCAGACAGTAGGTTGTTGACGAAGGCCCCCAGGCCGTAAATCAATTTCTGCGATAGGGGTATTTTGTCTTCGTCTGGCGTTTCGTAGTGCACGGCTTTGGTCATTTGGATTAACCTGGCTGACTTACTCTTATAGTTATATCGATAATTGTCTGCGGCCTACGTGGCCTGTGCAATGGCAACAAGCTGAAGGGGACTTGCCTTGCGATTAGTCGGTGACTAAGTCGCTGCGTTTCTCAAGGCTTGTACGCAGCCGCGTAAGCCGGGGTGGTCTGCACCCACAATGGCCACGGGCACGTCCTGATTGAAGGCCATAAACCGGCCCTTGTCCTGAAAGCGTTGCAGAAACTTTTCCTCATCCAGCAGGTTAAGAATTCTGGGTAAAATTCCGCCCGATAAGTAAACACCATCTGCCGCGCCCATCATTAGTGCTACATCACCCGCTACCGATGCCAAAATGGCATAGAAATCGGAGACGGCGCGCAGGCAATATTCATCGCCCGCCTGGGCCCCGGCCGTGACTTCCGGGGCGGGCAACTCTCTTTCCTGACCATCCAGTTGGCAGTTGGCCCAATACAGGTTGGACAGGCCCATGCCCGACAGAACCCGCTCCACCGAGACCCGTTGATAGCGCTGCCACAATATTCGCAGCAGGTCTGCCTCATGCGCGTCAACCGGTGCAAAAGCGATATGGCCGGCCTCTGAGGGAATAATATCCCCGCTGGCCGTCATCGCGGAAACCCCCAGGCCTGTGCCCGGCCCCATAACGGCTTTAACGCCACTGCCACTAGGGCGGGATGTTCCAAGCCATTGCAGTTGCGAGTCGTTGAGACCGGCAATACTCAAAACCTGGGCACTGAAGTCATTGATGATTTCTACGTTTACATTCAGGGTTTCGCCTAATTCGCGTTGGCTGAAAGTCCAGTGGTTATTGGGCAGATCGATCCAGTCGCTCTCCACCTGACCGGCTACGGCAAGGCAGATGTTATCAACCTGCTCCACGTGGCCTCGCT
>JBLHNQ010000049.1:0-7272 GCA_047650635.1 Halioglobus sp. | reverse complement strand
TTGGTCCCGGCCAGGGCGCACTCACCGGATCTCTAGTGGCAAGCGATGCCCAGCTGGACGTTATTGAACTCGACCGCGACCTGGTACCCTTCTTGCTCGCGGCCTACGGTTCGTCGCCCCGCTTTAATCTGCACAGTGCCGATGCACTGAAATTTGACTACGCACAACTGTTCAATGGCACGCGTTCACTAAGAATTGTGGGCAACCTGCCCTACAACATATCCACACCTCTTATCTTCAAGTTGCTGGAGAGCGCCCCGTTAATCCAGGACATGCACTTTATGTTGCAACTCGAAGTGGTAAATCGCATGGCGGCCTCACCCGGTGGTAAAAACTGGGGCCGATTGGGCATAATGACGCAATACCACTGTGAGGTGGAGTCCCTGTTCGACGTGCCACCTAGCGCATTTTCACCGCCACCCAAGGTGCAGTCGGCCATTGTTCGACTGACGCCCAGGGCGCAATCTCCCTGGCCTACCTGCGACGAGACAATGCTGCGGCGGGTGGTACAGGCCAGCTTTGCACAGCGTCGAAAAACGCTACGCAATAATATTAAGGAGCTGCTCGACGATGCAGCTCTGGAAGAGCTGGGTATCGACCCGGGTGCTCGCTCAGAGACACTGGAGTTAGGCCAATTTGTTGCCATGACAAATGCAGTAACCGCTCTGGCCGAAAGCGGCAAACCGTGAGCACCTATGTCGTCGGCGACATTCAAGGTTGCCTCAAGCCCCTGAAGTGCCTGTTGAAGGAAGTGGATTTCAACCCTGAGAAAGACATTCTCTGGTCGGCCGGAGACATTGTTAATCGCGGACCTAAGTGCCTGAAAACATTGCGCTTTCTATACAAAATGCGAAAAAGCCTGATAGTGGTCCTGGGAAACCACGACCTGCACTTGCTCGCCGTGGCGGCCGGGGTTCGCGAGCCAAGTCGCTCCGACACCCTGGATAAAATTCTCAAGGCTCCCGACAAAGACAAGCTCCTCAACTGGCTAGTAAAACAACCCCTCATCCACCATGAGCACGACTACACACTCGTACATGCCGGCATTCCCCCTCAGTGGTCGCTTGATGACGCGCTTCGCTATGGCAATGAGGTTCACCAAGTTTTGAATAGCCCGCAGTGTGTAGATTTCTTCCAACACATGTACGGCAACGAACCCGCCGTGTGGTCTGAAGATCTGGCCGGCATGGAGCGCCTGCGAGTCATCACTAATTACCTCACTCGCATGCGCTTTTGCGACAAAAATGGCGTGCTCGACCTGGAGAGTAAAGGCGCCACACCCAATACCAATCGCCCATCGCTGGGGCCAAAAAATGTCTCACCGTGGTTCAGTCACCCAAAGCGAAAGACCGCCAAAGACCGAATAGTTTTCGGGCACTGGGCATCGATTCAGGGCCACACCAACAGTCTCAATGCCATTGGCCTGGATACCGGCTGCGTATGGGGCGGAACTATGTCCTTATATAATCTGGAAACCGGTCAATTACGTACTTGCGATTGCAAGTAAACCGCGTACCCACTAGCACTTTTTCCTCTCCCAAGCAGGTATAATCCCACCTATGAAAACCTACTTGGTTGGCGGCGCAGTTCGCGACGAACTTTTAAATTATCCCGTGGTGGAACGCGACTGGGTGGTCGTAGGCGCACGGCCACAGGATTTGCTCTCCCAGGGTTACCAACAGGTAGGCAAAGACTTCCCCGTCTTTTTACACCCCGAAACCAAGGATGAATACGCCCTCGCACGCCTAGAGCGCAAACAGGGTCACGGTTACTCGGGGTTTGCAGTCGACGCCGACCCCACCGTAACGCTCGAAGAGGATTTGATGCGCCGCGACCTCACTGTGAATGCGATCGCTAAAAGCTCAAGCGGAGAGTTCATCGACCCCTATGGCGGACGCGCCGACATTAAAGCGAAACTGCTACGCCATGTGTCAGACGCTTTCCTGGAAGACCCACTTCGTGTTCTACGCACCGCCCGCTTTGCCGCGCGCTATGCTCACCTGGGTTTTACTGTCGCTCCTGAAACCCTGGCACTGATGAGCCAAATTGTCGACTCCGGGGAGCTTCAACACCTGTCTATCGAGCGAATTTGGGTAGAAACCGATAGAGCACTGGGCGAGCGCAGCCCAGACATTTTTTTTGAAGTACTGCGCAGCTGTGGCGCCCTGCGCGCTTTGCTACCAGAAGTAGAAGCCCTGTTTGGTGTGCCGCAAAACGCCGAACATCACCCTGAGATTGATACCGGCGTGCACACTATGATGGTGCTACAGCAAGCTGCCCTTCTCAGTCCGTTGACAAGCGTTCGCTTCGCCGCCCTGCTCCACGATTTGGGTAAAGGCACCACCCCCAGTAAAGACTGGCCACGCCACATCGCCCATGAAGTACGCGGTCTGAAATTAGTAGAGGCAGTGTGCAAACGCCTGGCTGTGCCAAACCAGCATCGCGCCCTGTCGTTATTGGTCTGCGAGTACCACACGCACTGCCACCGGGCCCTGGAGCTCAAAGCAAAGACACTGATGAAGTTATTCAGCGCTACGGATGCCCTGCGCCGACCCGATCGATTCGAAGAGTTCTTGTTAGCCTGCGAAGCAGACAGCCGCGGCCGCACCGGTCTGGAGAATCGCGACTACCCGCAAACAAATTACCTACGCAAGGCCCTCGCTATTGTGCAGAATGTCTCTGCCGGGCCATTCGCCGCGCAGGGACTCACCGGCAAGGCTGTGGGAGAGGCTCTGTACGCCGAACGGGTTAATCAGTTGGGTGCATTGAAAAACTAAAGGTCTGCAGTGCTTGGCAAACATAGATCAGATATTTAGCGTTAGAAACGTCTGCCCCGCCACTCGAATTCTACGCGCTGTAACTGCTGTGACGACCGGTCATACTCTCGCCACAGTTGAGCATAGGTTTTACCGATTACGGGGTGGACTGAATATGGAGCCATCTCTGCAAGTGGCTGTAATACAAAGGCATTATAAAGAATTTCTGCTCTGGGAAGCTGCACACCGGCCTCCATTCCCACCCTGTCATCATACGTGAGAATGTCGATATCCAGGTGCCTGGCACTGAATCGAGTAGCGTTAACAGCACGGCCGTGTTCCAGCTCTATGTCGCGCAGCACTTTGGCCAGTTCAGCCAGCTCCAGCTCGGTTTCAACACACAGCACTAGATTCAAAAATGGCCGACCCTCAAAACCCACCGCTGCGCCATCGTAGACCGAGGAATGGCTGAAATCGCCAAACAGACCTTGCATGGCATCCAGGCCCGCTACAATATAGCGCTCCCGCTCAATATTGCTGCCAATGCCGAGAAAGACTTGCGCCATTAGGGCCGCTCTCCCCGTTCAATTAGAATGCCCACATCTTCAGCCTGTGCAATAGCGCCCGGCTTGCACAAGCGCAGCCGCAACCAGGGCACCTTGAACTCATGCAGAACGAGCGTTGCCACTTGTTCGGCCATGGTCTCAATAAGCTGAAACTGGCTGTTGCCAATAAACTCGAGCAACCGACTTGATACGGCTGCGTAGTTGAGTGCATCGGCTATATCATCCGAGGCCGCAGCTCGCTTATTGTCAGTGGCCATTTCCAGGTCCAGCATCACAGTTTGACGTACCTCTCGCTCCCAGTCATAGACGCCAATAATGGTATTCACTTGAAGCTGACGAATAAAAACGAAATCTACAGAATTGCTCACTGGGACGGTTTCCTCGCTTCGGAGCCCGATAAAATCGAGCCGACTGAAGGCGCTCCACTCCCCAATGGCGGCAATTCCTCCATGGGCCAACGCGGCCTGACTTTGACGTCACCGCTGTCGACCTGCCCCGCGGCCAGACGCTGGGCGCCCGCATAAGCAATCATGGCCCCATTATCGGTACAAAACATTGGTGCCGGGTAGAATACTTCTGCTTTCTCCTTCGCCAAAGACTCTTCTAACTGGGCTCTAAGACGTAAGTTAGCGCTAACACCGCCGGCCATCACCAAGGTTTTCAGCTGCTCCTGCACAAGCGCACGTTTACACTTAATAACCAGCGTTGCCACCACAGCATCCTCAAAAGCGCGGGCAATATCACAGCGGTCCTGCTCCGTGAGTTCACCGGATGCATTGGCCTCTCGGCACTTCGCTACCGTATTCAATGTATAGGTTTTAAGCCCGCTAAAACTGAAATCCAGCCCGGGACGGTTAACCATAGGCCGCGGAAAATCAAATCGATCCGGGTCACCTTTTTCAGCTATGCGACCAATGTGAGGGCCGCCCGGATAGGGCATGCCCATCATCTTTGCTGCTTTGTCAAAAGCTTCACCCGCGGCGTCATCCAGCGACTCGCCCAGCAACTTATATTCCCCGATGCCATCTACCCTTACCAACTGGGTATGTCCGCCGGATACAAGTAGCGCCACAAAGGGAAATTCAGGGTGATTCTCTTCCAGCATGGGCGCCAGTAGATGCCCCTCCATGTGGTGCACGCCCAAAACCGGAATGCCCCAACCCCAGGCCAATGCCCGCGCGAGAGTGGCACCCACCATAAGCGCTCCGACCAAACCGGGGCCGGCGGTGTAGGCTATGCCATCTATATCCAACGCCTCACAGCCCGCCTCTGCCATCACTTCTTGTATTAAAGGCAGCGCTTTGCGCACATGGTCTCTCGATGCCAGCTCGGGCACTACGCCTCCGTATTCCACGTGCACGTCTATCTGGCTAAACAAGGCGTGCGCCAAAAGACCGCGGCGCGTGTCATACAGCGCCACGCCAGTCTCATCGCAGGACGTTTCCAGGCCCAAAATCAGCATTTTTACGTTCAGCCTCAGCTATCATCGCGTAGAAGCGCATCATAGTGGCAACCTGAGGTCAGGTCTAGAATTGTTCTGCCGGTTTCGTTGAGTCACAACCTGCAAGCTGCGACACGTAATACCCCCCACCAGCAAACAGTCACATTCCTGCACCCAAACGCTTTGCAAATCGCCCCCGATAAGGATAGAATGCGCGCCCTTTCAGGTAATGGATACGTGTGTGTGGCAGTAACACGCGAGTTCAGACCCTCAAACAGACTATTACGTAAACGAAAAAGGTAAGAGATTAATGCCAGCGATCAGGTTAAAAGAAAACGAGCCATTCGACATTGCACTGCGCCGGTTCAAGCGTTCATGCGAAAAAGCAGGCGTACTCGCTGAGGTTCGCAAGCGCGAGCACTACGAGAAACCCACTACAGTTCGCAAGCGCGCCTCTGCTGCCGCGGTTAAGCGTCATCTGAAAAAATTATCCCGAGAAAACCGCAAGCGTGTTCGCCTGTACTAGCCTTTAGTGCCCGACCGACACACTTCCCCATGAGCGACACTTCTCTAAGAGACACCATCAAAGCTGCTATGAAGGCAGCCATGCGGGCAAAAGAGAAGGATCGCCTCGGCACCATCCGGCTTATCATGGCCGAATTCAAACGCATTGAAGTCGACGAGCGCATCGAGATAGAAGACGATCGTGCCATTGCTGTACTCGATAAAATGCTCAAGCAGCGTCGCGACTCCGCCACCCAGTTCAGCGACGCAGGCCGTGAAGAGCTGGCTGCCCAGGAAAACCTAGAGATCGGTTTTATCAAGGAGTTTCTGCCAACTCAGTTGAGCGAAGAAGAACTCACTGCAATGGTTGATGCTGCCATCGCAGCCAGCGATGCCAGCGGCATGCAAGCTATGGGTCCGGTTATGGGCCTGCTCAAACCCCAATTACAGGGTCGCGCCGACATCGGTGCCGTTAGCCAGATGGTGAAATCCCGTCTAGTCAGCTAATATCCTTCCTCTATGGCAGGATTAATTCCCCAAACATTTCTGGATAACTTACTCGACCGTCTCGATATCGTCGAGGTGATAGATCGACGCGTCAAATTAAAGAAAACGGGTAAGAACTACTCGGCCCGCTGCCCCTTCCACGACGAAAAAACACCTTCTTTCAGCGTTAACCCCGAAAAGCAGTTTTACTACTGCTTTGGCTGTGGCGCCGGCGGCAACGCTCTAGGCTTCGTCATGGACTACGAAAACCTCGGGTTTCCACAGGCGGTTGAGAATCTTGCCGGAAGCGTGGGTATGACCGTGCCACGGGAAGAATCGCGCCCCACCACCGGGCCCGGCTCCAGCATTGAAGAGCAGAGCAACCGCGAACTCTATGCCGTAATGGAAGAAGTAGCCAATTATTACAAGCGTGAATTGCGCACTCACCCCGAGGCCAAGCGGGCCGTGGAATACTTGAAAAAACGCGGCCTCACGGGAGTCATCGCAAAAGATTTTGACCTTGGCTTTGCACCGCCCGGCTGGGACAACCTGATAAAAGTTCTGGGGGACACCGACGACAAACGCGCCCTGCTGATGAAGTCGGGCATGCTGGTAGAAAACGACTCCGGAAGAATCTACGACCGCTTTCGAGACCGGGTGGTATTCCCGATACGCGACCAGCGCGGTCGAATTATCGCATTTGGCGGCAGGGTGCTAGGTGATGATAAGCCTAAATATCTGAACTCTCCCGAAACCGGAATATTCTTCAAAGGCCGTGAACTATATGGCCTCTATCAAGCCAAACAGGCCAACCGGAAGCTGCAGCGGGTGTTGGTGGTAGAAGGTTATATGGACGTAATTGCTCTGGCGCAGCATGGCATCACCAACTCCAGCGCCACCCTGGGCACAGCCACCAGCGCTACGCACTTGCAGCGCATTTACCGGCTCTGCCCGGAAATAGTATTTTGCTTTGACGGCGATGAAGCTGGGCGCAAGGCAGCCTTTCGGGCCATGGAAAACGCACTGCCGTGCATGGAAGATGGCCGTCAGGCTCGCTTTCTTTTTCTGCCCGAAGGCGAAGACCCGGATAGCGCTGTGCGCACGGGCGGGGCGGAACAATTTGAAACACTGCTGGACAACGCAACACCACTGGAAACTTTCCTGTTTGATTCGCTGGCAGCAGGCATCGATATCAGCAGTATGGATGGCCGGGCGCGTCTCAGTAAAAAGGCGCTGCCCTATTTGCGCGCCCTGCCCGAGGGCATTTACCGCCAACTTATGTTCCAGGCCCTCGCTGAGCGCACCGGACTCACCATAGACACACTGATGAAACTGGAGGCTCCTCCAGCGCCCAAAACAACAGAGCCAACGCCGGACCAGCCCGAACCCGAACCCGAACCCGAACCCGAACCCGAAAACGACCAAATCGGAGCACCCAAGCAACGCCAAGCGATGCAGTCTTCCAGCGCCCGCTATTCCAACATCGCCCAGGGTGCCATTGCACTGTTGCTGCACCAAC
>JBLHNQ010000048.1:0-7631 GCA_047650635.1 Halioglobus sp. | reverse complement strand
AGCCGCACTCACGTTCATGCGCTTGTCGAAAAGGCTCGCCTTGTAGCCCAGCTCGACAGAGAGCAAGTCTTCAGGGTCCACCACATCCACATCGGATGAACTGGTAGGTTTTTGAAAATTGAACCCGCCGGATCGATAACCGGTAGCAATAAAAGCGTACAAAAACTGGTTTTCATCCAGCGTATGATCAACGCCCAAGCGCCAGGTGTACTGACTCCAATCGTCCTCTTCCTTACGAAAAACAGTGGGCGGGTTCACGTCGCCAACAAATTGCACGAACGTGTTGTCTCCGCCGTTTTTGTGATCTTCGGAATAACGCAGGCCGGCAGTCAATACCGTATTGGCAGTCCAATCCCAGGCGGCTTGGCCATAAACTGCATAGGACTTCGTATCCAGATCAGCCTCGCCCCGATAGAGAAAGTTATCCTCGCTCACCGGCTTGCCGATGAGACCCCCGAAAAAAGCATACACTGCCATGAGGTCATTGTTGCGTTCATGAAAAGCGACCAGCTGGTCCTCCTCGCTATGGTAGTAGTACAAGCCGGAGATGACATTCAGTGGACCCTCAAAATTGGAGCTCAGCTGCACTTGGTGGGAGACGAAGGTAGCCTCCTGGTCTATCGTGTAGGTCATATCTGACGGCGTGAGGTCGTAGCCGGTGAGCGCCGATACGGGTAAGCCGAACAAAAAAAGCTGCGACCAATCAAGCCCGGAATTTTTCGCAGCGGTGGCGTCTGCATCGATCGCGTAGTCATATGCATATTGAGTATATCCACCCGTATACTTGATGGAGTAGTTGTCGCCCTCTGCAACCAACTCACCACCCCATTCATCCCCGGGTTTCTTGCTGATCAGATTGATCGCGCCGCCTACAGTGTTACGTCCATACAGTGTGCCCTGAGGCCCACGCAACACTTCAATACGCTCGATATCAAAGAAATTGGCAAAACGAAAACTGCCATTTTCGGTGTTGTATACACCGTCGAGATACACACCTACGCCAGGATCAGATCCTATTGCATTGCTTGGCCGTCCCACACCTCTGATGCTTATTTTGTGGTCTGTCATCGACAACGAAGGAGTGTGCACCACAATATCCAGAGCATTCTGGATACTCAGTTGCTGCAGTGTGGAGGCATCAAAGGCACTCACCGCCGCGGCTGTTTCCAGCAGCAGCGATTCACGCTTACTGGCGGTAATAATAATTTCTTCCAGCGCGAGGACTTTCGGAGAGACCTGGGGGGGTTGGTCGAGGTTGTCCGCCAACCCCACAACAGGAAGCAGTGTCAGCGCGACAAGTGCCGCCCCTGTAGCAGAGGCGAGAGAGCGTTTTCTTACCAGGGTTTTAACCATCGCGGAATGTTGCATTCACTGCGGCTTGTTCCCCGTACTGCTTCAACTCATGGCGACCAACGACCATTCTGTGAACCGCATCTGGCCCATCAGCCAGGCGCAGCGTGCGCTGAGCCATATACATACCAGCCAGCGGTGTGTCTTGCGATATACCCAGTGCGCCGTACATCTGTATGGCTTCATCCACGATCCGAATGGAGATATTGGGAACAGCCGTTTTGATCATGGAGATCCAGATTCTGGCTTCCTTGGCGTCGGTGTTATCCATCATCCAGGCCGTTTTCAAGGTGAGCAGCCGCGCCATTTCAATATCCATTCTGGCATTGGCAATAATATCTACGTTACCACCCAACTTTGCCAGAGGTCTTCCAAAAGCCGTGCGTGACAGTGAGCGCTCACACAACAGTTGCAGAGCTTTTTCGGCAGCGCCAATAGCACGCATACAGTGGTGGATACGCCCTGGCCCAAGGCGGCCCTGAGATATTTCGAAACCGCGACCAGAGCCCAGAATGATATTCTCCTTGGGAACTCGCACATTAGTAAAGCGCTGATGCATGTGCCCGTGGGGTGCATCATCCATTGAAAACACATTCATGGGACGCAAATTTTCAACACCGGGAGTATTCATGGGAACCAATATCTGCGACTGCTGCAGATGCTTGGGTGCATCGGGCTCGGTTTTGACCATCACGATCATTATTTTGCAGCGCGGATCTCCAGCACCGGAAATATAATGCTTCTCACCGTTAATGACCCACTCATCACCATCGAGTTCAGCATGAGCGCAAATGTTAGTGGCATCTGATGAAGCAACATCAGGCTCAGTCATAGCGAAAGCGGAGCGAATCTCGCCGTTCAGCAGAGGTTCCAGCCACTGCTTTTTCTGCGCTTCACTACCATACTTATTAATCACTTCCATATTGCCGGTGTCGGGCGCGGCGCAATTAAACACTTCCGCAGCCATATGCGACTTGCCCATTTCTTCGGCCAGATGCGCATATTCCACCGTGTTCAAACCTGAACCAGATGCTCCCTCGGTGAGAAAGAAGTTCCACAGGCCTTTGGCTTTGGCCTTGGTTTTCAATCCCTCGCGAATTTCAGTTTGCCTATCGGTGTACTGCCAGCGGTCACCCACGTTTATTTCACTGTAGTATTCATGCTCAACTGGCATTATTTCAGTGTCGATGAACTGTTTAACTTCTTCCAACAGGGGCTTGACGTTACTACTGATTCCTAAATCCATTGTTCTCTTACCTCATATTTAAATACAAAAAAACTAACATTGTTTTTTATATGCGAAATGAAATTGGCTTTACTGTCTAGCCTCGAGCTTGTTACAAAACAGTGCGGCCGGCTAAATTTCTTCGGAATAAATTGCCTTCAATTCACGTTTGAATATCTTTCCGGAAGCAATACGCGGCAACTTCTCGGCTCGAAACCAGATATGCGTTGGAATTTTAAACCCCGCCAGGTGCTCGGCTAAAAATTCGCGCAGCTCATCGGCATTGAGACTAAAGCCCTTTCGCAACACGATGGCTACGCCAACGGCTTCACCCAGACGCTCGTTTGGCAATCCAAATACAGCGGCCTCCTCTACGGCAGGGTGTGTATATATCGAGGCTTCAACCTCAAGACAGCTGATGTTTTCACCACCGCGAATAATAATTTCCTTAATACGGTCCACGATATATAAAAAACCATCTTCGTCCAGGTAGCCCACATCGCCGCTGTGAAACCAGCCCTCTACAAAGGCCTCTGCAGTGGCTTCGGGGTTGTTCCAATAGCCCAGACCGTTAGCGGGAGACTTCATACAAACCTCACCGCGCTCGCCCGTGGAGAGCGACTCACCAGCGGGATCAATAATTTTAAATTCTGTGACTGCCGGCACCGCTCTGCCGGTGCTATGCGGGTTAGCGATATAGAACGCGCCGCTATTCACCGCGCCCAGCGCATTGGTTTCAGTTAATCCATAGCCTGTGCCGGGCGTGGACTTTTTGAAGGTATTGGCGATTTTTGCGACTTGATCGGGAGGCCGGGCCGCGCCACCTGAAAACACTTCTTTCAGCGATGAGATGTCACGATCAGAATCTACCGCTGCGCTCTGCAGCTCGGCAGACATAGTAGGCACACCGGTAAACCAGGTAATGCGCTCTTTTTCTATCAGACGAAGCGCTTCCTGAGCGTCCCATTTGTGCATAATGACCAGCTTTCGACCAATGATCAGCGACAGTAAAAATGCGGAGTGACTTGCCGTGCAATGAAACAGAGGAATCGTTAGGAGGCCGGAGGGTGGATAGCTCACTTCGTCTGAACCTGATTCGGTTTGGTCTGCAACGCTTTTTGAGGCCAGCCCCATTAACATCCAGCTGAACAGGGCAGACAAAATACCCCGGTGTGAAGACAGGGCGCCTTTGGGGTGTCCTGTGCTACCGGAGGTATACATAATGGTTGCGTAATCGTCTGGAAGAACGTCAACCTCGGGCAGGGTGGCTCCGCTATAGTCTTGCAATAGGCGGGAGAATGGCGTGTGCGCAACGGCCAAATCACTACACTCATCGACCGAGACAATTGTCAGGCCGTATTTATCAACAAGGGGCTCAAGGCGAACAATGCGTGAGCGGTCGGCGACCACAAGCTTGCAGCCACTGTCTTCAAAACCGAAATCAAGCTCTTCGGTAGTCCACCAGCCATTCATGGGTACGGCCACCGCTCCGATAGAGGTAATGGCCATAAAGGCCATCATCCACTGTGGATTATTGCGCGACAGAATAGCCACTCTGTCGCCCTTTTCTATGCCGTAGCGATCGACCAGCGCCGCCGCAAACGCATTGGCATGCTGCAGACTTTCTGCAAAGGTATATCGTTCTTCCTGATAGACCGCAAATTCCTTGTCGGCATGCATAAGCATGAACTGATAATAGGCATTAAGGTTTTGCGGCGCGCTGGCATAATTACGATAGTGGTAGCCGTTAATTTCAATGTCGTTGAGTTCGAACATTTGGCCGGCAGAGGTCATCTGTGCAACCGCCTGTTCAAACTTTACTAGTTCTGGATTCATCTTATTGTTATATCCCTATATTTGTAGAATGCACTGTGACGGACTAATCTCTCCTAAAAACCACTGAGTACGGCAAAGCGATCGAGGTGATAGTTATAGTCACCAAATAAGTGCTGGGCCACACGGGCGCGCTTTATGAAGAAACCAATTTCGTGTTCATCCGTCATGCCGATGCCACCGTGCATCTGAATTCCCTCGTTGGTTGCACGCTGCACTACTTCACACAGTTTAGCCTTGGCAGCGCTGGCCTGCACAGCAATATCTTCAGACTCTTGGTCGATGCTCTGCAGAGCCTGTAATACAATCGACCGTGCCAGCTCCAATTCAGCAAAAAGCTCTGCTGCGCGGTGCTGCAACCCTTGAAACGAGCCAATGACTCGACCGAATTGCTTGCGCTCTTTCAAGTATTCGATAGTGCGTTCAAAAGCTTCTACAGAAATGCCGAGAAGCTCTGAGGCGAGGCCAATATTGGCGATATCCAGCGTACGACTCAAGCCCGCCCAGGCCTGCCCTTCTTCACCCAGTAGGCTACTTGAGGGAATACTGACATCGTCGAAAATCACAATACCTGCATTGAGAGAATCCACCATGGCGGTGCGCTCTACCGTAAGCCCGCTTGTATGGGCTTCAACAATAAAAGCGCTCAGCCCCTGTTTTTCGCCAGCAACACCGGAGGTCCTGGCGATGACAAGAAAGAGATCGGCCACATGCGCGTCAAGCACCATGCACTTTTTACCATTGAGATTATAACGGTCGCCGTTTTTCACCGCGGCGAGAACAGTTTGCTCAGGCGCGTGGTGAGCCCCTTCCTGCAAGGCCAGGGTAGTCAACGTCTGACCAGATGCGATAGCCGGCAGCAATGCCTCTTTCTGAGTCTGGTTACCCAGCTGGGTAATGAGCGTAGCTCCTATAAGAACGCTGGACTGCAAAGGAGAAGCCGTTAGGTTTCTGCCAGCTTGTTCCAATACCAGACCCAGCCCGGTGTAACCAAAACCCAGCCCTCCAAAAGCCTCCGGCACGGCTATGCCAGCCCAACCCATGTCGACCATTTCCTGCCATACGCTCTTATCGAAACCTGTCTCGCTGGCGCTATCGCGCAGAACCCTCAACTGGGCCACCGATGCTTTTTCGGACAGCAAACCCGCTGCCGAGTCTCGAATCATTACCTGTTCTTCTGTTAATACCAGTGCCATGTTGTTACTCCGTGGGCTCGCCCTTATTCGTCTGGAAGACCCAGTACACGTTTTGAAATAATGTTCAGCTGCACTTCTGTCGTGCCGCCCTCGATAGAGTTACCCTTGGAGCGCAGCCAATCCCGGGCAATCAAACCGCCGTTGTAGGCATCTCCATCCCAGCCAAGTGCAGCTTCCCCAAATACAGCAAGATTCAACTCATTGCGTCGTTTATTCAGCTCTGTGCCATAGTATTTAAAAATAGACGAGGCTGGACCCAGGCCCTTGCCAGCCCTCGCTTCATCACCCACGCGACTCATGGTTGCAGCGAAAACCCGGGTATCGAGTTGATATTGGGCGATATTCTGGCGCAACACGGAGTTGGACAGCCTTCCCGAAGCATCCACGCCCATCGATTCCACTGCATATTCACCCACAGACTTGCCCGACGCTGAACCGAAGCCGGAAATCATTTCACGTTCATGGGTGAGCAGGTATTTGGCAATGGTCCAGCCTTTGCCTTCCTCCCCCATAAGGTTTGTCTTCCACACTTTCACATCGTCAAGGAACGTCTCACAAAAGGGCGAAGAACCACTGATCAATTTTATCGGACGAGTTGTAACGCCAGGTGTTTCCATATCGAACAGTACAAAGCTGATGCCCTGGTGTTTAGTGCCGCTGCTGTCTGTGCGAACCAGGCAAAATATCCAATCGGCCTTGTCGGCGTAGGAGGTCCATACTTTCTGGCCGTTAACAATGTAGTGATCGCCGCGGTCGTCTGCCTTGGCCTGCAAGCTTGCAAGGTCTGAACCGGCGCCCGGCTCTGAGTAACCCTGACACCAGCGTATTTCGCCTCGCACTATCTTGGGCAGGTGCTCCTGCTTCTGCTCTTCAGTACCAAACTCGAGCAGTGCGGGTCCGAGCATAGAGATGCCAAAGCTATCCAGTGGACTACACGCGTTTATACTGCGCATTTCCTGACGTAAGACTTTGACTTCGTCTTTATTCAGGCCGCCACCGCCATACTCCTTCGGCCAGTGCGGCACCGTCCAGCCTCGCGCAGCCATGCGGTCACACCAGATAACCTGATCGGGATGGTCAATTTCGGGATTGCGCCCGCCGTTAAATAAGCCCTCAAAACCCTCTATGCGGACCCGCATTGTAGCGGGACAGTTTTCCTCCAGCCAGACTCGGGTTTCACTGCGAAACTGCTCTAGATTACTCATGTGAGATCCTCAATTTTTGGAATTTGAACATACAGTATGTTTTACCTACCTTCAAGTATCTTTAAGGCGCGGGCATAAAAAAACCCCGCGCAAGCGAGGTTCAAAATAATTGATGACACGCCGGCCGAATTGTTTGGCCTACCGGCCTACGGGGCGCTTTTGCAATCGACGCTGCAATGTCCTGCGGTGCATACCCAGGGCTCTTGCGGTTGCGGAGACATTACCTTCATTCTGGCTCAGCACCTTCTGAATATGCTCCCATTGCAGGCGGCCAACGGAGAGTGGCGAGGTTGGGATATCGGGCGATGGGCTTGTGGGGGCGTACTCGAATGCGCCGCACAGCTCATCTGCGTCCACTGGCTTGCATAGATAGTTAGTCGCGCCCAAACGCATGGCCTCAACCGTGGTGGCGATGCTTGAATAGCCGGTTAACACCACAATTTCTACACCCGCAACGGTGTCGCACAGTGCCTTTATAATATCCAGCCCGGAGGCCTCGTGTATTTTTAAGTCGAGGACTATTTTCTCTGGCTTGTAACACCGAGCACAGGCAAGCGCTTCCTCAACCGTGTTTGCAACTTCCACTCGAGCAAAGCGTCTGGCCATGGCTCGCGCCAATACGGAGGAAAATACTTCGTCATCGTCGACGATTAGCAGAGTTTCTTCAATCATAGCTATTACCAATCAGCAGCGGTATAAACACGCGAGTCATTGAACCGCCCTCGGGATGATTGTCCAGCGTAATCGAGCCACCAATACGCTCCAGTGTGGCATGAGTGAGAAAAAGGCCAAGGCCGAGCCCACTACCGCCAGAGTTCAGCG
>JBLHNQ010000047.1:0-7813 GCA_047650635.1 Halioglobus sp. | reverse complement strand
ATTACCAGCTGGCATTTAGCGCACAGCAGCTACAAGCCATTCGCTCTGGCAAGGTACTAGGCCTTTTCTCCTCCAGCGCAATGAACAACGGCATTGCCTACAGCAACTGCAAAGCAGCGGACAATTGCATCCAGCCGAGCCTGGGGGAGATGACAAAAAAGGCACTGAACTTACTCTCCAGAGATGACGACGGCTTTTTCCTAATGATTGAAGGTGGTCAAATTGACTGGGCAGGCCACAACAACGACGCGGGAGACCTGCTGCATGAGATGCTGAAATTCGACGAGGCCGTGCAGGCGGTGTACGACTGGGTCAAAAACCGCAACGACACATTGGTGGTCATTACCGCCGACCACGAAACGGGAGGATTTGGTTTTTCCTATAGCCGCAGAAATGTACCACTAGCAGATTCGAGTATCAGCGGGGACGCTTTTGCCGCCTCGCAACGCTCTTACAAGCCCAACTTTAACTTCGTCGGGCACGAGATTTTAGACCAGCTCTACGCACAAAAGAAGGACTTCTATAATATCTGGTATGAAGCCGGTGGTAATTTATCTGACATTGAGCCTAAGCCTGACGCGTTGCAACGGGCGGTTAATAACAATACCGCTTTCACGATTTCACTCGGCGAAGCACAGCGCATTCTGGAGCACGAACCGAACCACTACCAAACCGACGGCCATCGTTATCTAGCGGCAGCTGAGTTTCCAAAGGTGGATGATTTCGGAGAGTTCTATGTGTACTCGGAAGAAGTTCATCTGAACTTAATAGGTAGAGCCCTTGCCAAATATCAGAACACGGTCTGGTCAACAGGCACCCACACGCACACACCCGTTGCCGTAATTGCATGGGGCCCCTACCCGATGCAACAGCAGTTTCACGGCTTAATGAACCATGTGGAGGTCGGGGCTTTACTTATGCAATCACTCGGTGAGTGAGCACACACTACGCCCAACAACCATGCGATAAAGGAGTCAAGCGGGCTGCAAGGTCACGCTGTGCAGCAAGTCCACATGATATTCCCGAGAGCGCACATCGCTGATTGAAATGTAATCTGCGCGACCAATTTCACGCCCAAGCTGCAAGCGGATATAGCCGGTGTGCCTGCTATCGGTCCAGACAATTTCTTTATTAGACTTGGCCAGCATGCTGTCAATTTCTGCAGCACCGGCCATGCCCAGCGCCATAAAATCTCCAGGAGAGGTCACACCACTGGTACCCAGCTCGACACCCATAGGTCGCCCCTCCCCATCAAACAGCGCGTTCTCCCAAAAACTATGACTGTCGCCAGTGAGCACAACAAGGTCGGTTACACCGGCTTTACTGCACAGCGAATAAAACTCTTCTCGCGCCGCCGGATAGCCATCCCAGGGGTCCAGATACAGAGGCAAATTATATTCACCAAGCTTCGCCAACTGCTGCGCCCGGGTATAAACCTCGGCTGGCTGCTGCGCTTTAATTCGCTGTAGCATCTCGTCGGGAAATTCCGGTACATGGGTTCTAGCCATGGGTATCTGGTTACCTATTAGATGCCATACTAGCCCGTCATCTACAGATTGCTTCAGGCTGCTCTGCAAAAAACCCTCCATATCGCCAGAGAGCATACGTCGCGACGACTCCCCTACAATGTCCTCCATAAAGCGATGCGCCCCGGGCTCATCCGCCAACAGGTCTTTATGGTCGGCGTAACTTATTTGCTCCGAGCGTGCTGAATGTCGAGATTCCAGGGTGGTTAAACTGGCAAGGTCGCCAAATTTATAATTGCGCCAGTAGTCGATAAGCCTTTTCCCAGGCTCAGGATCTCTAATGGGCATCCACTCGAAATACGCTTTCATAGAAGCATCCCTGCGCGCCAGCCATGCTCCCTCCGCGCCTTCCTGATGGTTTTCAGCGCCGTTCTTCCACGGATTGTTAGTCGTCTCATGATCATCCCATATAGCTATCAAGGGGTGTGCCGCATGCATCATGCGCGACTGTGGGTCGCCCTTATACTGGGCATGTCGCTCTCGATAGTCTGCTAGAGAAATAATTTCGTGCGCGGGCTGATGTGGCCTGTCGATCTGACGGCCCACTTCGCCACCATAGCCATCTGGGCCGTATTCATAAATATAGTCACCGAGATGCAGAACAAACTGAATACTCGGATCTAGCGCAATAGCCTCATACGCATTGAAATAACCAAAGGGATAGTTCGAGCACGACACGACTGCAATCCCCACTGTGTCGATGGCACCTTCGGGCAACGTTCGGGTTCGCCCCACCTGAGAAAATTCTCCATCCACCTCAAATCGATAATAGTAAGACGTTCCGGCAGATAAACTCTCGGGTACAACTTTTATCGTGTAGTCCCGACTGTGCTTCGCAACAGAAGTGCCCTGTGCGCTAAGCGTCGAGAAATCAGCTGACCTGGCAAGTTGCCACTTTACTGTAACGGGCTTAGAAAACCCCGACACTCGAGTCCACAAGACGACCGAATCTGCCTGGGGGTCGCCACTGGCCAGACCATGGGCAAAGGCAGAAATTTCTGGCTCTTGCGCATACACTTTGCCACTGAGTGTACCCGGAATAATTAGCGGCAGAGACATCCCCGCCAGTACCTTCCTACGTGTAATCGACATGCTCATTGATAGACCACCTTGCTCATCAATCAAGAAAAAGAGCCAGTGCATTGCTGCACCGGCCAAACCAGAGACTCTAATACGTTTAAATATCCACCGTAAATGCCGCGGACACGGTCCTGGGTGCACCAATCCAGGCACCTTCGCCGGAGATCCCGCCTAGATAACTCTCGTCGGTTAAATTATTAACCAGCAAGCTAATCGACCATCCGCTGACACTACCCAGCGCTTCCTCTCCTGTCACAGTGACATAAGCATCTGCCGTAATATACTCGTCTGCGGCCCACGTGTTATCACGGCGTATCTGGCGCTCGCCTGTATATTTTGCAGAAATACCTGCCAACAGATTACCTCGGCTCCAGTCCAACGACAAAACCAGCTGGTCTTCAGGGATGCCCGTCACCTTATTGCCTGCAGTGACACCCAGGCCGGCGTCCACATCCTTGTCGCCCGTACCAGCATACGTTGAGTCGCTATAAGAGTAGGCTCCATAGAGAGACAGATTATCTGTCAGTTTAACATCGGCCGTTAATTCAATACCGCTGGAATCAATTCCTCCGGCGTTAAAATAAGTACCACTGGTACCAATGATATAATTGGGTCCAGCTGAACTCTCAGGGCTCAAAAATATGATCCTGTTACTAAACTCAGTGTCATAGTAAGTGGCAGACAAAAACAGCTGATCTCCGCGATAGCGCAAACCAATCTCTGTGTTTTCCGCTGTTTCTGGCTCCAGTGAATCTAGATCAGAATCGGGACGCTCAAGAACGTTATCGGATATAGCTTTAAAGTTTTCCGCGTATCCGGCGAAAAGTTCGATACCGTCAATGGGTGTTTCCCATAACAAACCGCCAGAGAATAGCACGTCGGAATCAGAGTTAATTTCAACATCGGTGGTTTCTCCAAAACGGTCTACTCGTGACACATCCACTAGAAACTGCTTGAAACCGGCGGTAATAGACACGCCGGCAATATCGACCTGGTCCTCCACATACCACTTAAACGTTTCCTGTGGGTAGCTGCGATCATACTGGGTCCAATAGGGCTTGTTTTCAAACTCGAAACCCACCCGCGTATCAGTGATCTTTTGCCAGGTTCGTGATTCATCCCGTGTCTGGTCTTCGTACCAGACTCCGCCGCGCAACTGGTTACCCACGCCGCCCAAATTAATAACCCAGTCGCCATCAAGTGTTGCGCCGGTACGCTCTTTGGTGTAATTGGTGGTGCGATAAGACTGAACACCAATCGCACCTACAGGATAACAAGTGGGGTCATACTCAGGCCCGGCACCGCCGTAGGGGAATGTGATTGACGACACACAGCCTGCTGTAGGGGACAGTGCAACGCCCTGCCCATCTACGAAGAAAATTTGCCCCAGAAAAGGTCCACCTTGAACATTACCAGCACCGGTAACCTCAGACTCTGGCCCGCCCTTGTCATCAACCACATTAGCCAAATAGGGAGGAACCCAGTCGCCGCGACCCTCATTATCATGGTAATAAACCGACCCATCAAAATTCAGATTGTCAGTCATCGAAAAGTTGACTTTCACATAGGCAAGAAAATTTTCTCGCAGCGTAGACCATCCCTTGCGATAAACCTGATCGATATAGGGAACACCGCTCCAGTTATCAGTGAGCCGGTCCCACTGTGGATTACTGTTAAATTCTTCAGGCGAAAATAGACGCTGATAGTTGTCTTCTTGTGTATCGTCGTAAGCTGCGTACGCAGTCAACTCCAACCTATCGAAACTGGAGATCAACTTAGCGGCAAAGTGATCGCGCTCATTTTCTGCAGCCCCGTTAATCCAATCGCTGGCTTCCTGATGAGACGCTGAAAACCAGGCTTTTGTATTGCCGCCGAAGGTTCCAGTATCGACACGAATATAGTACCGCTGTGCGTCAAACTCGCCGACGGCATACTGAGCGCGAATCCGACTTTCTTCGGTTGGGTTATCAGTTTGAAAGTCGATGGTTCCACCCAAGGCCTCCAGAGATCTTGAGGTAATATCCGCCGTGCCCTGGGAAACGACTACGCCACCCACGTTTGAAGGATCAATGTAACGGTTGGCCTTGGCACCACCACCATAATTAGAATTGCCATTGGGAATACCGTCGATAGTTGTACCTACTTGTTGCTCATCGAGGCTATTTTGAAAGCCCCGTATTGCGATCGTTGTAGACCAATCGTCAAAACCATACGTGTCACCTTCCTGAATTGAAACACCAGGTAAGTTATCGATTAATGCATTTACACTGGTAATAGGTGATTGCTGTTGCTGCATGCTAGCGGTAATAACATTGTTACTGAATACTTTTTTCTGCGCCGTAACGTGGACCTCTTCTATTTCAGTATCTGACTGATTCTGTGCATTAGCATTTTGCGCAAAGGCGCTACCTGAACTCATTCCAACGGTGGCCAAAGCAGCCAGCGTTGCGTTAAAAAGTCTACGACGACGAAAACGTCCAACGAACATAGTGATACCCCACATTGTGTAATTAGAAAACTCCTGTACGCCAAAACTTCGCTACACTTCGGTGCAGGAATACCTTTCAGATTTGGCTGTGGGGAATATAGAGCGGGGAGATGACAGCGCGGTTGAACTTATGTGAAGAAAATATTGCAGTACAGGTCGAGGCACGGGTAACAGCGCTATTTCAAATGCTCGCTGACAATATGCAGCAGGCGCTGGCCCACCTCGTCCATCTCAGGGGGTTTATCAAGCAGGCAGTTTTTCATGGAAGTGACTTGCAGGCCCTCAAAGCCGCAGGGATTGATGCGCGTAAAAGGCTCCAGGTCCAAATCAACGTTGAGGGCCAGACCGTGATAACTGCAACCTTTGCGCACCCGAAGCCCAAGTGCCGCTATTTTGTCAGCGCCAACATAGACACCCGGTGCATCCGGTCGGGCCGCTGCGTCTATGCCGTACTCGGCCAACAATTCAATCAGGCTATTTTCAATTAAATCGACCAGCGCCCGCACACCGAGACGGTGGCGTTTGAGGTCTACCAGCAAATAAAGCACCCACTGCCCGGGGCCGTGGTAGGTAACCTGCCCGCCACGATCAGCTTGCACTACGGGGATATCCCCCGGCGCTAACACATGCTCAGGCTTTCCAGCCTGGCCCTGGGTGAACACTCTGGGATGTTGAAGCAGCCACAGTTCGTCTGCTGCCTGCGCGGAACGGGAATCGGTGAAGGTCTTCATTTGCGCCAGCGTGGCTTCGTAGTCGACCATGCCGAGCTTACGAACAACAATGCCAGACCCGGAGCATTCCCGATCAAGCATGTCTCTTTCCGCAGGTGGCATTGGCTAAATGACCATTTTTACCAGCCCCGTGGCTAGCAGATCTTTGTGCAAGGCATCCAGCTGTTCGGGACCTGTGGCGGTGATGGTGATGTTAAGCGAGTTGAAAGTACCTTTACTGCTCATTTTTATAAGCACGGTATCAGTGTCGAACCCTGGCGCGTGGCGGTGAAACACTTCGATAATAATCGATTCAAAATCGTCGGTGTTAAGCCCCAGCACTTTAATTGGGTAGTCACAGGGAAATTCTATTTTTGGGGGCCCTGGCTGAGACACGTAAAAACCTCCCCTTAAGCGCGGCTAGACACTGAACAAGCTTGAGATCCACATGAGAATGACATCCCACAGGCGGGCAAAAAAGTTGCCAGGTTCCACAGCTTCGAGCGCCACCAACGGCACTTCTTCAACAACGTCACCGTCCAGCATAAGTTTGACCGTTCCGAGTTTGTCACCCAATGCGACGGGGGCGGAGATTTCCTTGTCTACTTCAACCACAGTATTGAGGTGTTTTTTCTTGCCCCGTTGTAGCGTCAGCACAACTTCATCGCGTACGCCTACCGAGAGGTAGTCTTGCTGCCCCTTCCATATTCGCGGCTTCTCGAGCTCTTCCAAGGTTGAAAAGTAGGTCAGTGTCTCGAAAAAACGGAAGCCATAATTGAGCAGGCTACGAGACTCACTCTTACGTGTATTGGCACTTTTGGTGCCCAGTACCACTGCCACCAGACGCATGTCACGGCGTTTTGCCGAGGTAACCATGCCGTAGCCCGCCACTTTGGTGTAGCCCGTTTTCAAACCGTCAACCGAAGGGTCTTCTGCCAACAGGGTGTTGCGATTGTATTGACGAATGTTGTTGTAGGTAAATTCCCGCTCCTTATACACCTTGTACTCTTCCGGAAAATTTTGTATGAGCGCGATAGCCAGAATAGCGAGGTCGCGGGCGGTTGTTATGTGGTTGGGGTCTGGAAGCCCGTGCGGATTGACATAATGCGTGCCATCCATGCCAAGAGCTACTGCGGTGCCATTCATCATATCGGCAAAAGCCGAAACACTTCCGGCGAGGTGCTCTGCGACGGCAACGGTTGCGTCATTACCCGAGGAGATAATAACGCCGCGTTTAAGGTCACTGATAGAGACATCCATTCCAGGCTCAATCCACATCAGGGACGAACCATTAAACAGTGGGTTTTGCGACCAGGCATTCCTACTCACAACCACCATATCGGTATCTTTTACCCTCCCTGCAGAGATTTCACCGGAAAGCACATAAGACGTCATCAGCTTGGTGAGACTGGCCGGCGGCAAGGTAATATCGGCATTTTTTTCAGCCAGCACGACGCCGCTGTTGGCATCAATGAGAATATAAGCCTTGGCTGAAACCTGAGGGGGAGAGGGCACAATATTGACGCTGTTGGCCGTAAACGAAAAAGCAGAAAGTAGTAAAGCTAGAAAAAGGCGCGTCATAGGAATGGGGACCATAAAAAAGGATGGGCGAATCGGCACAAATTTTAACCCATGCGCCGCAAGAGCGAAAGGACGATACTGTTTAGTTCAAAGCTTCTAGGGCAAAGCCTGGGCACTGCCGTAGCCATTGGCCTGTAGTAATTCCTGAAGCTGCAACAACTCTTCACCATTTGATACTGGACCCAGTCTCACTCTATATAGTAGCTTTTCACCAGAGCGCACAGGGCTGACCACTATTTCAGTGGACACCAGCGGTTGCAGCTTGGAGCGCAGTTGCTGCGCCGAAGCCTCCGCGCCAAAAGCTCCCAGTTGCAAATATCGGTAACTGCCCCCCACTGCATCACGTCGATCATCAACACCGACAATATTCAAAATTTCGACTTCAACCCGCGCCGTGCCTTTATTCATATATCCCAGTTTCACCGCCG
>JBLHNQ010000046.1:0-7950 GCA_047650635.1 Halioglobus sp. | reverse complement strand
CTACAACTCGACGTCCGCCGTGCGCACTGTCACCCGTTTTTTAGAGGAACGCCCCAACTACAACAAGCAACTGCGGATGAAGATTTTACAGTCGGGCGACATGATGATACGAGCGAATCGACAGCTTGAGCGCGCCTCGCTGCCCGATACGTGGTAATTTTTTGCCCATAAAAAAACCGGAGCTTCTAGTGAAGCTCCGGTTTTTTATTTAGCTTAACGCTTTATGAATTGATTTCGAACAGGCCAGCTGCGCCCATACCGCCACCAATACACATCGTCACCACGCCGTATCGCGCGTTGCGGCGACGGCCTTCGATTAGCAGGTGACCAACCATGCGCGAACCGGTCATGCCAAACGGGTGACCGATGGAGATGGAGCCACCGTTTACATTGAGCTTGTCCATTGGAATTCCCAATATATCGCGGCTGTAGATCACCTGGCTGGCGAAGGCTTCATTGAGCTCCCACAGGTCGATATCGTCCATAGTCAGGCCTGCAGCCTTGAGCAGCTTTGGCACGGCGATAACCGGGCCAATGCCCATTTCGTCTGGCGCACAACCACCCACGGCAAAACCGCGGAACGTGCCCAAAATGTCCAGGCCACGGCGTTCTGCTTCGGAGCGTTCCATTAATACCTGAGCCGAGGAGCCGTCAGATAACTGGGAGGCGTTGCCGGCGGTAATAAACATGTCTTCGCCCATAATGGGTGCAAGGCCGGCCAGACCTTCGATGGTGGTGGAAGGGCGGTTACAGTCGTCTCTTTCTGCAACGGCGGCTTGCTCAGTGACTTCGCCGGTTTCCTTGTTCTTCACTTTCATGATGGTGTTCATGGGTACGATTTCGTCATCGAACCTGCCGGCTTGCTGGCCTGCGGCGGTGCGCTGTTGGCTGATGAGCGAGTATTCGTCTTGTGCTTCACGCGAAATATTGTAGCGTTGTGCAACGATGTCAGCGGTTTTGATCATGGGGTACCAAAGGCCGGGGTATTTCTCGAACAGCTCGGGCTCAATAGATTCCGCCGGGTTGCTGGTGCCCTGTACGGAGATGGTTTCAACACCACCGGTTACCATGACGTCTACGCCCTCGGCGATGATGCGTCCCGCGCCCATGGCCAGTGTCTGCAGGCCAGATGAACAAAAACGATTAATGGTAACGCCTGAAGTAGTTACGGGGCAGCCAGCGGAAAGCGCTGCGTTGCGTGCCACGTTGACGCCAGTGGTACCACTGTGGGCCGCGTTGCCCAAAATAACGTCGTCAACATCTGCCGGGTCAATACCAGCGCGCGCTATCGCATGATGAATCGAGTGGGCCGCCAGCTTGATGCCGTGGGTATTGTTGAAAGCGCCGCGGCCGGCTTTTGTCAGTGCGGTTCGAGCTGTGGAAACAATAACTGCTTCTCTCATTTTGATCTCCAATTGGTGGGTTCTAAACAGGTAAACCGGCGATATTGTACGTCATTTGTGCGGCGAAATAATCTATTTGACATACGTTATGTATATTTTATTTGGGCATGCTTTGTCTCTACCTGTTCAAGACATTCACATGGCGAGGCAATACCCATGACCGACTTTATGTCCTATTCTGTTAACTATCAATAGTTGCAAAGGAGAAGACTTGATGTTCAACGGTGTGCACCATATTAATTTTTTGGTCCGTGACCTGAAGGTTGCAGTGGAGCGTTATCGGACAGTGTTGGGCGTCGACTCATTTCAATACGGTGAGTTGGACGGGCGGGGGGTGCGCACAGCGCGCTTTCGAGTTGGGCAAACATGGTTGGTGTTGGTGCAGCCAACTGACCCCGACAGTGTTCCGGGTCGGCACTTGGCGAAACATGGGGAGGGCATCTTTCTTTTGTCTCTGGGGGTCGACTCCCTTGAGGCGGCGGTAAAGGGTGTTGAATCCCGAGGGGGGAAGTTTGTCAGCGAGTCTCCTCGAAAGGGTCTTGAAAATTGGCAGGTTATGGATCTGGATTCAGCCCAGTTCTTCGATGCGCAGATCCAGCTCTGTGAGGAATGAAAACGACTAGTCATAACGCAGCAGATAGTTCAATATGAAATTAACTGTTTCATATTGAACTATCTGCTGCTGATATTTCCGCAACATTTGATAGGATGCAATCTCGTGAGGAGTATAGAGAAGCGATAACATATTGATAAATATGAATAAATAAAGGCCAATATTGTCGTTCGCCATGGGGAGTGCAACTTGGCACAGCTTTTGCAAATGGAGTTATAACAACAACTATAGCCTCGCATTGGCGAGAAATGGAGTCAATTAAGCATGTCGAAACCTCTTGCAGGCCTCAGGGTTCTCGATTTGACGCATATGCTGTCGGGACCCTACGGCGCCATGATTCTTGCGGATTTGGGTGCGCAGACCATAAAGGTAGAGCCGCTACAAGGGGAGGGCACGCGCAAGCTACTGGCCAGCGACCCCAATAATTCACTCGAGGGACAAGGTGCCTACTTCATCACCCTCAATCGCAACAAGCAAAGTATCGCACTGGATCTCAAGTCGGAGAAGGGGCTGGCAGTGTTTCACGACCTGGTGTGTAAAGCTGACATTGTTATCGAGAACTTTAGCGCCGGCGTGGCAGCAAAGCTTAAAATTGACTACGACCGTCTGGCCGAGATTAACCCCCGCATCATTAACTGCTCCATCAGTGGCTTTGGCTCGTCAGGGCCAAATTTTAAGCGGCCGGCTTTCGACCAGGTGGTTCAGGCTTTAGGCGGCGGTATGTCTATCACGGGGGCTGACCCAGAGCACCCGATGCGCGCAGGAATTCCTATAGGCGATCTCGGCGGCGGCATGTTCGGGGCCACGGGTATCCTGGCCGCGCTGTATGAACGGGAGCGCAGTGGCAAGGGTCAGCACGTAGATATCTCGATGCTCGACTGCCAAATATCCATGCTGAACTATATGGCAACCATGTACTTTCTTTCCGGCGACAACCCCCATCCTATCGGCAACTCTCACTTTGTGCATGTGCCTTACAACAGCTACACCACTAAAGATGGGCACATCGTTATCGCCGTTATAGTCGACAGCTTCTGGGACAACCTGCTGGAAGTGATTGATTATGAACCTTTCAAAGACGTGAAGTACAAAACACAGCCCGCTCGGTTGGCAGATCAGGAAATGATCGATGGCAAGCTTAACGAAATTCTTGCCACTGAGACATCAGCCTACTGGCTGGAAAAATTTAATGCCAAGCGTATTCCGTGCGCGAAGGTTAATCGCTTTGACGAGGCCCTGGCTGATGAGCAGGTGCTTTCCCGCAATATGGTCATCGACCTTAAGCATCCTAGTGGTGCCAGCACAAAAGGGCCTGGCAACCCAATCAAGTTGTCCCGTACGAGTGAGGAGTCGTTCTCTCCCGCGCCCCTTTTGGGTCAACATACCGATGCCGTGCTGAGTGAGTTGCTGGGTTACGGCGAAGAAGATATCAAACGGCTGCGAAATGAGGGTGCCATCGCGTGAGTGGAAAATTTATTGCCATTAATGAAGTTGGCCCCAGAGATGGTTTGCAAAGTCAGCCAAAGATTTTGAGTGTGGCCCAGCGGCAACAGCTAATTGAGGCTTTGCTGGCGGCCAATATCCGGCAGATAGAGGTGGGCAGCTTTGTCTCGCCCAGGGCCGTGCCACAGATGGCGGGAACCGACCAGCTTTTCGCTGTGCTCAACGCGCCAGAAGCCGTTCAACTCAGTGCCCTGGTTCCAAATATGCGTGGTTACGAAAACGCGACTGCCGCGGGTGTGGGCACTGTGGCGGTGGTGGTGTCTGCTACCGAAACCATGAATCAGAAAAACATCAATATGAGTGTGGCGCAGGCTTTCGAGGCTGCTCGCAGCATTATCGAACTGGGCCACGACGAAGGTGTCACTGTGCAGGCCTATCTTGCAGTTGCTTTTGAATGTCCCTTTGAAGGGGCTGTGAGCCCCAGCCAAATTTATGATCAGGCTGCGCAACTGGCAAGTTGGGGAGCCGACGAAATTGTCATAGCAGACACCATCGGTGCGGCCAATCCGGCACAGGTCAGGGTGATGATGGATTACCTGGTGCGGCAGCATGGCAGTGAGTTATTTGCCTGCCATTTTCACGACACGCGAGCCATGGGTCTGGCTAATATCTATGCCGCCATCGAAAGTGGTATTAGACGGTTCGACAGTGCATTGGGGGGTCTTGGTGGATGTCCGTTCGCACCGGGTGCCAAAGGCAACGTTGCGACCGAAGATGTGGTGATGATGTGTGAGCAAATGGGCTTCGATACCGGCATCAATATGCCCGCATTACTCGAAGCAGTAGCACTGGTTAGCAAGATGACAGGTGTCGATCAAGGCGGTCGCGCGCACTACTGGATAAGTAACAATGCGGCCTGAAGCCGTAGCATCATCAATTGAGTATAGAGGGGACAGAGTGCATGGCTTATAGGCTGGGTGTTGACGTTGGTGGTACGTTTACCGACGTGCTGTTGATGAACGAAGTGTCCGGGGAAACCCATACGGCGAAAGTACCCTCAACGCCGGAGGACTCCTCTATCGGCGTGTTAAATGGCGTGGCCAGAATTTGTGATGAGTCTGGGGTAGACCCGAAAGATATTCACCGGGTCATGCACGGCACAACGGTGGCCACCAACGCTGTACTTACCGGCCGTGGTGCACGCGTAGGTTTGGTGACTACCGCAGGATTTGAAGACACATTACAAGTGGCCCGCTCGTTCTGTCCGGGTGGCTTGGGCGGATGGGTGAGTTTCGTCAAGAAGCCTTTGCTCGCACCGCTGGAACTGACAACTGGCGCGCTAGAGCGCATTGCTGCCGATGGCAGCATTGTTACCGCTCTGGACGAAGACGATTTACGTGAAAGTTTGCAAAAACTGCATGCGCGCGGCGACATCGAAGCGCTGACTATTTGTTTTATTAATTCCTATATCAATGATGCTCACGAACAGCAAGCTCGGGAGGTGGCGCGCGAAATATTCTACGACACGCCTATTTCTATCTCCAGTGAAGTGGTGCCTGAGATGCAGGAGTACGAGCGCACCGAAACTACCGTGGTGAACTCCTACGTTCGGCCTGAAGTAGAAACTTACATCAACAATCTGCAGCAGGCGCTTTCACTGAAGATGGGCAGCGACATGCAGTTGTCCATTTTACGCTCCGATGGCGGGCTTGCCTCGGCGCGGGCCGCGGCGGAGTCGCCGGTTAACATGCTTATGTCGGGCCCTGCCGGCGGCGTTACCGGGGCCATTTACTTTTGCAGTCGCGCGGGGTTCGACAATATTCTTACCTTCGACATGGGCGGCACTTCTACCGATGTGGCCTTAATTCAAAACTCTCGCGCCCGAGTGCGAAGAGAAACTATCGTGGGCGATGTGCGAGTGCGCGCACCTTCTGTTGATGTGCGCACGGTGGGTGCAGGCGGAGGCTCTATTGCATTTGTTCCTGAGCTGACCCGCGCACTGCGTGTTGGGCCTGAGTCTGCTGGTGCGGTACCCGGGCCAGCCTGTTATATGAAAGGCGGCGATCAGCCTACGGTGTGTGACGCTAATGTGGTTCTGGGCTATCTGCCATCAGACGTGCAGCTTGGCGGAAAAATGGAGATTAACCGCGATGCCTCGGTGCAGGCAGTGCAGCAGATTGCGGATGCCATAGGCATTGACCTGATGGCGGCGGCTGAAGGAATTATTAAGATCGTTAACGAATCGATGTTTGGTGCGCTGCGACTGGTTTCCGTTGAGCAGGGGTACGATCCGCGAGATTTTTCCCTGGTAGGCTTCGGTGGAGCCGGCCCGCTGCATGCCAATGCAATGGGTATTTTGACCAATGCCTGGCCCGTTATTGTGCCACCCGGCCCCGGTGTGTTGTGCGCCTATGGCGATGCCACTACCCAGATACAGGATGAGGCAGCCCGCACTTATCTAACCATGGCCGGAGACCTGGCTGATAAAAAACTGCTGGCAGATCTTAAAGAACTGCAGCAACGCGCGGGTGAATCGCTGCTTGCCGATGGCATTGCACTTGCCGACCAGGACGTGAGTTTTCAAGCCGACTTGCGCTATGTTGGGCAGGCATTCCAGATAACCGTGAATTTTTCTGAAGACGACCTAGCGTCCCGTGGTGTGGCTTTACTGACTGAACAGTTTGATGCCGAGCACGACAAACTCTTCACTTTCAAGCTCGATGACGGGCATGAAATTTTGATGATTCGAGCCGTCGCAAAAGCTACCACCAAGGCCATTACTGAATTGAAAGTGGGCCAGAAGGGTACGTCACTGGCAGAGTGTGTGGTGCAGGAGAGTCGCTTCTATCACGAGGGCCAATGGTACGACATCTTCATTTATGACCGAAATAAACTTCATGAAGGATTGGTTGTGCCGGGCCCGGCAATTGTCGGTGAAATGGATTCAACGACAGTCATATTACCGGGTTATGAGGGCTGTGTAGATGCGGTGGGTAACCTACTAATTACACCGGTAACAGCGGGAGGCCAGTAATATGACTGCGACATTAATACAGAGCAACCTTACACCGATTGACACTGTGGCGGTCGATGGCGTGACGGTAGATATTATCGAAAATGCGTTGCGTAATGCTCGTGAAGAAATGGACGCAGTGCTATTTCGAACAGCCATGTCACCGGGCATACGCGAGCAGGGTGATTGTTTTCCGATGATTGCAAATCGCGATGGCAAAATGGTGGTGGGTCAGTTCGGCTCTTTTATCGGCCCATTCCTGGAAGCCTATGATGCCGAGATTGAAGAGGGTGACATTATTCTCACCAACGATCCCTATATGTGCAACGCAGCGGTATCGCACCTGCCAGACTGGGTGGTGTTGGTACCAATATTTAAAGGTGGGCGTCACATTGCCTGGTCCGCTATGTTCGGGCATATGTCCGACAACGGTGGCATGGTGCCCGGTTCCATTCCGATTGAAGCAACCAATATTTATCAGGAAGGCATCCGGATTCCCCCCAGCAAGCTGTATAAAAAAGGTGTGCTGCAGAGCGAGTTGTTAGAGCTGATTCTGCACAACGTGCGCACCCCGCAGTGGAACCGATTCGACCTGAATGCATTGGTGGCCGCTTGTAACACCGCGGCAAAACGTTGCGTGGAACTGGCGGAACGTTTTGGTGATGAGGTGTTGGTGTCCACCATGGATATTATGTTGCAGCGTAACTACGATGCAATGAAGCACATCATCGAGATGTTCATCCCCGAGGAGCCGCGTGAATTCGAAGATTACTTATGCGATGACGGTATGGGCATGGGTCCCTATCGAATTAAATGCAAAATGTGGCGCGAGGGCTCCAAAGCAATTTTTGATTTTGAAGGCACCGATCCCCAGGCGCAGAGTTCGGTAAATTTCTATCTTAATGAAGACATGTTCAAAATGTTTTTTGGCTCCTTCACCATTAATGTGGTTGACCCGCAAATCGTGTTCAATGACGGTTTTTATGATCTTGTCGACGTACGTATTCCTCAGGGCACATTACTTAAGCCAAATTTTCCTGCGGCGCTGTCTGGTAGAACCCATGCACTGGGTCGAATTTTTGATCTGTTGGGTGCTTTGTTGGGTATGGGTGCACCCGAGCAAATGCTTAACGCAGCGGGCTTTTCTGATTCGCCGCACCTTTTTTATTCTGGCTACGACGATAAGGGCGAGTGGTTTCAACTCTTTCAGATTGGTTTTGGGGGTATTCCTGGCAGGCCGGTTGGCGACGGCCCGGACGGCCATTCACTGTGGCCAGGATTTACCAATGTGCCTAACGAATTTATTGAATCCTACTTCCCGTTACGCATAGAGCGTTATGAAACTATCACGGATTCCGGGGGTGCGGGACTGCACCGCGGCGGCAACGGCCTGTCAGTGGCTTATCGCTTCCTTTGTGATGGCCACGTTGGTATTCACGATGACCGCTGGCTTACCTATCCCTGGGGTGTGTTAGGCG
>JBLHNQ010000045.1:0-7960 GCA_047650635.1 Halioglobus sp. | reverse complement strand
GGTTTGTCAGGGCCAGGTGTGACAGAGCAGGACGTGCTAGATGCGACTGAGACGATTATTCCCTGTTTTGAAATCGTTGACTCACGTATCGATGATTGGAAGATCAAAATCCAGGATACGGTGGCAGACAACGCCTCCTGTGGCGTGTACGTGCTGAGCAAGAACGAGGTAGATCCGAGAGACTTCGATTTGCCAAACCTGAAGATGAGAATATACAAAAATGGCGAACTTCATTCGCAGGGTGTTAGCAGTGCGGTGCAGGGCAATCCGCTAACAGCAGTAGCCTGGCTGGCCAACACTCTGGGTGAATTTGGTATTCCATTTCTGGCGGGAGAGATAATTCTGTCGGGTTCCCTGGTGCCACTGATTCCTGTGGTTGCAGGCGATGAGATGTCCCTTGAAATTGAGGGTATCGGTGGCTGCACCTGCAAGTTTATATGACTGACCACGAGAGAATGTTCTGGTCAATCCAAACAGGACACTTTTATTTGAGAGTTTTCAAAGTATACTGGCGACATATCGCCATTGCTCTAATGTCACCCATACTGGCTCTTATGCCATAGCCCTTGAGTAGTTTTCCAAAGCGCTTGCTGGTGTATTGAGACCCGCGATCACTATGAAAGACCAACCCTCTGGACGGCTGCCTTAGGTTGTACGCTTTCATCAGAGCCTTGCTAATTAAATCAGTCGTCATGCGTTTATCGATATGCCACCCTACAATTCGTCGTGAATACAAATCCATCACGATCGCTAAGTACATCCAACCTTCGGCCGTTTTTGGATAGGTCACGTCACCGGCCCAAATCTCATCTTTTCCAACGGGTTAAAGTTCTGATTGAGCAGGTTAGACGCCACTTTATCTGAATATTTTCGCTTCGTTGTCACCTTGTAAGCCACGCGCTTCTTGACGAAGGCTTTTGAGTTCAGTTCGCTCGTCTTTTGACAAGGTTATACCCGCTTTCTGCTTCTCGGCATTGTCTTTCCAACGATAGAGTATATTGGCTGCTGCACCCAAGGCCTCTGCAGCTTTCGGGTACTGTTTGTAACTGCGTTTTTGCGTCATAAATAACACCTCTATGATTGACTATATTGTCTCTCATAAAAGTGTCCGGTTCCATTAGACCAGAACCATTGACGCTGGCTCAAACAGACGGAGGATGGGACATATCCTTGATTGGAAAAAATCTGGGCAATAAGAGAACTTTAGGTTTTTCCAATGATATAAATCTGTTTCCTGGCAGCTACAATGGTATGAGTGAATCGCCAAGGAGCTACATTTTGCAGGGTACGTATCGTTATTAATTGGTGAAATTTATTACGGGTAGGAAAACTAGGTTAGTGGAATGGTCTATAGACTGCTTTTCTGTCTACCGAAATTGAACTCAAACGAGGAAAGACTATGACTGGACCCGTTGGCCGAAAAATAAGGGTGATGTTGTTGCCGACATCATTATTCCTGCTGCTATCCTCGCGTTGTTTTGCTTTTTAAGCGGACGCAGCTCAGGTTGAACTAGCAAAGAAAGATAGCGAACGGCGCGATAGTGAAGGTCGCGCTATAGACCAGACTCTTGGCGATCTGAAAAAGCAATATGGTAAACCGAATATTATCTTTATTCTCGCCGACGATATCGGCTGGGGCGAACTAGGCTCCTATGGTGGTGGAAAATTGCGTGGCACGCCAACGCCTAACCGGGATGAACTGGCGGCAGATGGCATGCGCTTTCTGCAACATTATACGGAGCCCTCCTGCACCGTCACTCGCGTAGCACTCAATGCTGGCAGGCTGCCAGTACGAGTTGGTCTGGATGTGGTCTTATTTCCCGGCAATCGCTTGGTGGCCTGGCATGATCGAGGCCGGCAGCGATCCCCTCGACATGCTGCATGTCACTGACTGGTACACCACCATTGCCCGAATTGCCGGCGCAACCGATTATATACCTGGCGATCGAATAATTGATGGTGTCGACCAAACGTCACTGCTGCTCAATGGTGAAGGATATTCGCGGCGGGATTACATGTTTCATTATAAATACAGTGTGTTTGGTACGGGCAAAGGTACACACCTAAAGGCCATCCGCTGGAAGAATATTAAGTTCTATCCTAACGAGACTGATGTGTACAACATTATGCGTGATCCAAATGAGAGGCATTCGAACCGCAGCAACTACTTGTGGGCTATAGAGCCGATGCGACAAATGATGGTAAAACATGAGAATATGATGGCAACATATCCGAACCGAAAACTTGATTAAGCATATCAATACACAAGAGAGGCCTGGCGATGAAAAGTCAGCAAAAGAGGCTCACATTTCTCAGACTGTCGATTTAGCCCATTGACGGCGGTCAACACGGAGAATGTTTTTGCTCTTACGTTGGCATAGTCGGCGGTTCGATTCCGCTTAGCTCAGCTAATTATCATATATATCAATTGGTTACGGCTTAATCGTCGTGGCCGTTTTTTGTCGTGTCGCTATTACGCCCAAAAATTGAAAAAGGGGCAGCTTCGCTGCCTGCTCCCCTTATATTTCAGTTTCAATGTTAGATATGTACCTACTGCTGGTCAGTCTGACTGATCCTCATCGACTCAAGGCGCACATTGAACTAGACTATAGCTACTGTCTGCTTCTTTCTCGAAGCCTCTGGTGGCACTGAGAACCGAGCGCGTAATTCTCTGTATGTGCTATTACACGTGCAATCTGGAGCGACAGGTAGTTGATTTTCATAGGGAATTTACCGACAACCATTTTTCATACAGCGAATGGTTGTTATATGGACCGTCACTATAATTAGCTGTTAACTTTACAAGGAGCATCTTTAAGTGCAGGAAAAAGTAACCGTGGTAGTGGATTACCTAAACGAAGTAAAAACTCGCTGCACGTTCAATGCGGCGGCTGAAGCGATTGGCATTACACCTCAAGCGCTTAAAAAGCAGCTCGGTGTGCCGCGCCAAGAAGTCTCCTGGTTTGTTAGTCCAACGTCAGGCGAGCCTATGCGCTACACAGACGGTGAAAAACATCCTGAGCTGTATCGCACGGCTCGAATTATTACGTCAGCAACGGTTTTAAAACGTAATCTTGGGCTGTAAAAAGTTAATAAGGCGTTCGAAAGCCACCGGCTATGCCGTCGCTTTAACTCGGCGTTACTGAGGCCCGGGTGTCGGCACACAGCCGACACCCGGGGGGTGTGTTACCTCCCAATCCAGACGTTAAAGCACCAGCGGCTATGGCCAAGAAAACACCTTGATTAGATATTTGAATGTCGTTAAACGTTAGCACTATAGTCAAAGCAATAAAGGGAAGTGTCCTTAAAAAATTATTGGCGGTGTCAATAAGCGGTTTTTTTGAACCCTTGCCAGCTAATGTATAAAAGCCCCACGCTATTCCCGACAATGCCATCAGTGCGAAGCCTGTTAGTGGTGGAGCTGAATTCCCAGCAAAAGCTAAAAGGGCCAGCACAGTTAAAAGCACTACTTTAAGCATGGCATCTCGTAAATATAACGCCTCTGTACAGAGGCGCGCTGCACATTGTTATGGTTGTGCTGCTTATTCATAGGCTACCCCTAATAATTTTCAGGCCAATAAACTACTTGGGGGCTACAAAATTCTTAACCCTAGGAAATACTCTGCTATTCTACCCCCATGGCTATATCACAAGACTTTCTCGAGTTTCAGTACGACGCATCGCGCTATGAGCGCGGTGCTCCCATTGATGAGCTGACCAGCCTGCGCGAACAATCGGCAGTAATTTGGGTGGACGAACACGAACTGTCCCACTGGCCGGGTGGCCCGGGTTTCTGGCTGGTTCTGCGTCATGGAGAATGTATCCAGGTTCTCAAAAGCGCAAAGCTATTTTCCTCCCAGCTAGGCGGGACTCAACTGCGCAATCCACCAACTCCCGATGACCTGGCCTATGTGCAGAAGATGATGCTCAACATGGACCCCCCCGACCACACGCGTTTGCGCAGGCTGATGATTAACGCTTTCACGTCGAAGGCGATTGCCGAACTGGAGCTGAAAATTACCCAGCATGCCACGGATATTATCGATAAGGTGATTGGCGGGCGAAGCGAGGGTGAGTGTGATTTCGTCAAGGATATCGCGTCTGATATGCCACTGTTGTGTCTGGCCGATATTTTTGGAATACCGCAACAGGACCGATATTTAATGTACGACTGGGCCAACCGGGTGATTGGTTACCAGGACCCGGAGTACTCAGCGTCCAGCGCATTTGATCTGCAGCAGGGCAGCGCCATGGCGCGTGAGGCACTCAAACTTCGCCCTCGGCCCGATGCGAATGGCCGTATGCCAGACCCTCGAACCCGAAGCGGGATGGAGGACCTTTACCATTACGCCCACTTGCTTGGGCAGGAAAAGCGCAGTAATCCCGGCGATGATGTGGTGTCGGTCCTAATGAAGCAGGTAGACGAAGAAGCAGGGATCGTTACCATCGAAGAATTCGAAAACATGTTCTGGCTTTTTGCTGTTGCCGGTAACGAGACGCTGCGCAACGGCATTCCCGGTGGCATGATTGCGCTGCTTGAACACCCCGGTGCATGGAAGGCACTGCAACAAGACTCCGCGCTTGTGCCCGGCGCTGTTGACGAAATGTTGCGATGGTGGTCGCCGGTAATGAATTTTCGTCGCACGGCCGTCCACGATACTGAGCTGGCAGGTGAGAATATCAGAGCGGGAGACAAGGTGGTGGTGTCCTTTCTGTCTGCTAATTATGATGAAAATGTTTTTCAGCAGCCTACGGTATTCGACGTTCACCGAAAACCCAATACTCACCTGAGTTTTGGCTATGGCCCTCATTTCTGTATTGGCGGTCAGCTGGCCGTCGCGCAGATGCGCGCAATTTTTACACAATTGACGCAGCGTTTTGAAACAATCGAGGCGATAGCACCGGCACGTTACCTGCGCTCAAATTTCCAACGAGGAGTGAAGTCTCTTCCTATTCGCTGGCGCGCAGCCGCGCGACAATAAGCTTTTAAACCAGAGATAAATCTATGCCAGAAACAGCATTGAATGAAGTTGCCGTCTGGGCGCTCGCTAGAGTGACAAGCGCTTGAGGCCAGATCGGCCGGGCAGTGCGTCGTTCAGCTACTTAGGTTTATTTTGTTTGACCATAATACAAAAAAGTCTGTTAGAGTTATTCTAACTCTTACCCTGATCCTTATATTGTAATAATTCCAAGGGAGCACTCATGTCTGATCTTAAATTTATTAACAAGCTCAATGCTATATTGTTTTTCTTATCAATGTCATCGCTTGCGCTTGCTGATCCTTTTACCGTTACTTATTCTGACACAATCGATGCTTCGAGCACTACACCGCCATTTAATGTAGGAGAGGCATTAACAATCTCAATTGTACTGGATAATGGAGGGACAACCACAGCTTCACAAACCTGGACATCGGCCGATGCGGTGTCTATCACATACAGCATCAATGATGCGCCAAATACCATTACCACCGTATTTTCCGCGGCTGCCCTGAATAGTAATGCGGGTGATTTTGTGACAGACGCAGGTGGCGTGCTTACAACGGTGCCTTCATCTTGGACTGCATTCATTTCTTCCACGACTTCTCCCTCAGTAATTTCAACCAATGACCCGGATACTCCCATAAAGGGCTTTTACATTAATGGGTTCAATTGGGTTTACCAAAATGACGCGAATGCCGCAGCTTACGCATCTAATGTTAGCAATAACATTATCCCGGCATTCTGGACAAATCCCGCGGAGCCAACAGTAACAGCCGTGCCTACCATGAGCATATGGGGCATTGGTATACTCTCTGGCATGATTGGCCTTCTGGGTATGTATAATCGCCGCAGGAAATAAAAATAAATCGAGGGTAGGGAAAGGCAAAGAATTTACAAACTGCTGGCAGTAGCGATACTCCTAACAGCCACACCATCATGAGCGCAATCAGTTATCAAGGATGGCAAGGAGTGGCTGCAGCCTGCCGATTTTACCAATCTGTCGTGGGATGATGTGGCTGCGGTCTGCCCGGCAGGCGCGTGTGCGGGTAGGTTGAATGGCTTTGATGTTACGGGTTATACCTGGGCGTCTGTCGACGAAGTCTTTGGGTTATTTAACAGTTACGGTATAAGTCCACCACTGGTTAACACGTCTGGGTCCAATAGCGCATCCGAGGTTGACTCCTCTTGGGCACCCGCGTTCTTAAGCGACTTTACACTCACCGGGAGCTTCCCCGGCAGAGTTATAAACGAGGCGTGGACAAAAGAGAGCTTCCCCGCCCCGGATTCTCGCGGCATAATATTTGAAATCAGCGATGGCACGCCGGGTAGTGGCGATGACGTCGAACTGGACAGGTCCTCACCAAATACAGCTGGCGTTAGCCTCGGCGCATGGTTCTGGGCGCCGGCGCCCTCTGCCACACCCGTCCCGACAATGTCTACCTATGGCCTTGTGCTCACAGGGTTTTATGACTCGCTTGGGGCTGGTGAGTACTCAACTTCCAACGCACCACTACAAAAAATCGTCACAGCCACATACACTCATACCTAACACCATAATCATGCGCTTACCGCACGCATTAGTTGTTTATACAGCTACGCCCGCTACAGTCAGTTTCCAAGCTGCTAGCATGAGCATCGCAATCATTACCAAACACCCAGCCAAGAACAGTCGGAATCTCACTGCTACATAATTGGAACCCAGATGCACGTAGGCATGAGCGAACCTACTCAGCACGAACAACCACGCCAGCACTACGGCAACGATGTCTACAGCGTTAATACTGTAGAGCACCAAACAGAGCACATAGAACAACACAGGCACCTCAAATTGGTTGGCAATGTTGTTGGAGACCTTGATCACATCCGCCGGCCATACTCTATTGCTTAATGCCGCCTGCTGCCGATTTACTTCACCGGCTTTTGCTGCCTTGGCCTTCCTCACCCCAAGCATAATAAACATCATCAGGGTCAGAAAAATTTGCGCAAGGACAGGCCAAATAATGTAATTTGAGCTCATTGGATACCTCGTTATTGTTAATAAAACGTCTAGCTCGAAGCTTTCGCTTCATCGCTACTTAGTCCCAATATTCAGCTTGGTTAAAACACAGCCTTGCGTTAAAATGGACACTGTCAATATAATCAGCAATATGGACGGTGTCAATTTAAAAGTGGATAAAAAACGTACTGCGGGACAAAAGCACGGCGATCTTAGAATGGAACTGCTTCGAGAGGGCCTAACACTGCTCGATATTCAAGGAATTGAGGGCGTCACTATTCGCGCCGTAGCACGCAACGCAGGCGTAGCGCATTCAGCCCCCGCCAATCATTTTTCATCCAGAGGAGCGATGCTAACAGCCATCGCGGCAATAATTTTTGCCGACTTGGCTGATCGAAGCATAGAAGCGATAACTGATTTAACGGATAAACCAGAACAGGCCATTCAGGCCTTCGCTGAAACCTGCTTTCAGTTTGCTTTTGACACCCCAAATCGCTACCAATTACTCTGGCAACGCCAGCTAGTCGATCAAGACGATCCAGCTCTAGCTAAGGAAATGGAGCGCGTATATACAGCCCTGCTTTCATTGCTGCGACAAGACCAAGTAAACCGCCGCGTGGACATCGAGACAGACGCAATTGCGATATGGTCAATGATTCACGGCTACATAAGCATGCGACTGGATGGAAATCTTATAGCGGCTGAAGATACCGTAGCAAATGTTCCACGACATAAAGCAATTCTGCTGTCACTCATCGATGGTATCTGCTTTCGTGACAGTTAAACTGTATCAGATTCGAAACTCTCGAAATGCAGTAGAAGCTACTGCCGCGTTAATTTCGTATTTCGTAATAGGTTCAACCAATTTACTCCATCATTCCGCAAAAAACGATTTCAAGATGCAAAAGCAGCCAAACAGAACAGGGCGTAGCTGAAGCGGTCGTGCTCAACAGAGTCAGAGCCGCCGCCGCAAGTGTGAATA
>JBLHNQ010000044.1:0-11746 GCA_047650635.1 Halioglobus sp. | reverse complement strand
GATGAAGTAGCTTGGAAGCCACGCCATAATCCCGTTAAACATTAAGGTATAACATGCAAATTTCAGTGCGAGAACCATAGACAAAGGTCTTCGAAGAATTTGTTTGATATCTGAGAAGATGGACGCCTGCATACTCCTGAGTTCAGGCACTCGCAATCCAGGAGAAATTCGGGACCACATCAACAAAGTAGCCAAACTGGCGAAACCCAAAAAGAGCCAAAGCCCTCGCCACCCAATAAGCTCAATTAGACTTGGGCCAAGTAACAGAGCAGTGACAGACCCCGCCGGCATATACGTGCCCCACGCTCCCATTGCTTGACGTAAATCCGATTCTCTCGCCTGTCCAGCAATAAGAGCAGGACAAGCAGCAGTAACAACAGCAAATGCTATCCCTAACACAGACCATGGAGAACAATTGTCCCCCCCGGACCATACTCAACCCTAGATCTTATCGCAAAGCCGGTAGTGCCGGAGCAACCTTGAAAAAATGTAAGGCCATCAACACGCCGATAGCGATAAGCAATAGTATGAATGTCCAGTTGGTATCTAGATCATTAGAGCTCTCCGCGCTGTAGGTAGACGCCCCTTTAGACGCCGCCTTACAGCGCTCAACCGGACCACGGCGACTGACCATAAATCAGCTATCCCATCTTCCAGTTCTGGGCACCCCCCTTACTTTGCAAATCAAAACCTTCTCGATCTCCAGACCACAAGCGCTTGATCTCATCGCTCGGTGCACCGGCGGACCCCCAGACATCTCCATTCTCAACGGAGCGCACCCAGGTCTGCGGAGTGTAGTCATCGTCCGGGTGAAGCAGATCACAAGTGATTTCCACGACATAACCATTTGGGTCGGCAAAATAGGCGAAAATATTTCCGCCAGGGCCGTGGCGCCCAACACCCCATAAGGGATCAAGTCCAACCTTTCGCAGACGGCCAACGCCGTGCATCAGTGCATCATAATCTCTGACATCGAAGGCGATATGCTGTATGCCTGTATTGGTCGATTCTCCGAGCACCAGACAGTGGTGCATTTCGTTACACCGAAGAAATACCATAACGTCATTTTCGTATCGATCTGAGATGGAAAACCCAAGGGTTGCCACATAGAAATCAACCATCCTACTGACGTCAGGCGTATTGAGTAGCATGTGGCTGATACGCTCCAACAGAAGAGGTTGGTCATCAAGCACCGGAAGCGCGGCGACATCACTGCTGATCTCAACGGCATTGCCATCCGGATCGCGAGTCGTGAAACCAAAGCCACCACCCAGGCTCGATAAGTCACCTGGCGGGGAAACCACATCATAACCTGCCGCCTCAATGGTCTGCGCTGCACTGATGACTTCTTCCCGACTTGCCACCGACAAGCATAACTTGTCCAGACCAGTGTCTTGGGCACTCACAAGTTCCAGTACGTGATGCTCGCTGTCGGTGCCCCGAAATAGAGTACGCTCAGGGCTTATATATATGGGAAGGAGCCCCCAGGGACCACTGTAGTACTGCTCGCACTCTTCTTTTTTTGTCGTGCGCAGCGTAATACTGCGCAAAGCGTTAATCTTGAACATATCATCAGCCCTCGTCGATCATCAATCAATTATTTCAAACAGGCCAGCAGCACCCTGCCCACCACCTATGCACATTGTCACTACCGCGTATCGAACACCGCGACGGCGCCCTTCTAACAGAACGTGACCCACCATTCTCGCCCCGGACATACCATAAGGGTGCCCCAAGGCAATGGCACCACCATTCACATTTAAGCGATCTTCGGGAATACCCAGTTCTTTTGCACAGTAGAGTACCTGCACCGCAAAGGCCTCATTGAGCTCCCACAAACCAATGTCTGCAACCGTCAAACCAGCGCGGTGTAACAGTCGTGGTACCGCAAACACGGGGCCGATACCCATTTCATCAGCATCACAACCGGCTGTAGCAAATCCACGAAAAATTCCCAGAGGTTTTAAACCCCGCTGGGTGGCCTCCTCCTTTGACATCATTACACAGGCCGCGACGCCATCGGAGAGTTGTGACGCATTTCCTGCAGTGACTGACGGCTCGCCTGTCTGCAGTACCGTGTTTAGAGCAGCCAGGCTTTGCTCGTTAGTACCGGGACGGTTACATTCATCCTTGCCGAGAGAAACGTCCTGCTCGTGGCTATTTCCAGACTCTTTATCGGTAACTCGCTTGACGGTGGAAACCGGGACGATCTCGTCATCGAAAACGCCTGAATCTTGGGCGGCGGCCGTTCGCAGCTGACTTTGCAACGCATATCGGTCCTGTTCACTACGGGAAATCCCATACCGTTTGGCAACAACCTCAGCAGTCTCGAGCATAGGCATAAAGAGTTCGGGGCTGTGCTTTTCGAGCCAGTCATCCCTGCCAAAATACTCATTCGTGTGTTCGTTTTGCACCAGCGATATAGACTCGCCACCGGCAGCAATTACAACGCCGGCTCCGTCCACAATAATGTGGTGAGCAGCGCTCGCGATCGCTTGCAACCCTGAACTGCAATGCCTGCTGACCGTCAGCGCTGCGACCGAAGACGGCAGCCCCGCCCTAATGGCGACATGGCGCGCAATATTTTTTCCCTGGGTGCCCTCGGTCCGGCCACAGCCCATTATCAATTCTTCTACATCCTGACCGCGAACATCCGCTCGGTAAAGAGCTGCCTCAATGGCATGCGACGCCAATGTTGGCATCGAAGTATTGTTAAACGCCCCTCGGTAAGCTTTGCCAATAGCGGTTCGTGCGGTCGAAACGATCACTGCCTCAGTCACTTTACTCCTCCTGGTTTGTTGTTAACCTTTTGCTGCATTACCTCAATCAAAGCAGCAAACGCAGGTTGTTGAATTGAGTGCATTTGTTTCCCACCTTCGTAGATGACCGCCTCTTCATGGTCCGCCATGGCTGCAATATCCACCAGGCTTTGCTTGGTTTGAATTAAAAGGTCTCTGGGGAACCTGCCTACCCGTGCCGCTAACTGCCTCGCAGCATCCAATAGCTTGTCATCGTCAACGCAGCTCCAGGCTAGCCCCCGATCAACCGCCTGCTCGCCAGTTAACTTCTCGCCAAATAACAAAGTGGCTACCGCGCCTTGCCAACCCAACGCTCTTTGCAGCATCCAGGTATGCCCACCACCGGGGTGCAACCCAAGCTGCATAAATCGTGTGTCGAATATGGCTGATCTCGCCGCCACTCGAACATCACAGGCGGCGGCCAAATTCATACCTGCACCCACAGCGGGCCCATTAACGGCTGCGATGGTCGGTACTTTACAGCGTGCGATAGTCATAAAGCCTTCGTAGACCTTTTCAATTCGACTGCCGTCGCCATCTCGTGCTGCCGACAAATCACCCAGATCGGCTCCCGCACAGAAGGCCCGACCAGCCCCGGTAATAATCAGGGCGTTAATAGATTCATCCGCCTCGATGGCAGAGACCGCCTCGATAATCTCGTCGACGAGGTCTGCGCTAATAATGTTACGCCGTTCATTATCATTGATAGTCAAAACGGCTACCGAGTCTTTCTTGTCTATTAGTAATAAACTCATAATATCTAAACCTGCTCCGCTGCCATTTTTTGTTCCACCATAGACACCAGGTCTTTCTTGGATACTTTACCAAACGTGGACAGCGGAAATTGTCCAACAATTTCCAGTCTCTCCGGTAACTTAAACTTGGCTATTTCCTGGGTCAGAAGATAGTTCGATAGATCCTCGAAACTTAGCGCTGAGCCGTCTATAAGTACTACGCACGCACACATCTTTTCGCCCATAACGGGGTCGGGCATGGCCACGCATGCGACATTTTTGACTGAAGAATGGCCAAGTATCAGGTTCTCGACTTCTTCCGCTGAGATCTTTTCACCACCTCGGTTTATTAAGTCCTTTTTGCGCCCCTCGATCATATAGTTCCCGGATTCATGCTGTCGCATCAAGTCGCCAGAACGATAAAAACCCTCCGGTGTGAAGGCGCGAGTATTGTGCTCAGGTGCGTTGAAGTACCCTCGCAAGGTGTACGGCCCCCTGCAACAGAACTCTCCTACCTCACCTGGTGAAACGGGTTGATCGTCCTCTCCCAGCAACATCACTTCATCGTCATCACACACAGGCCGACCTACAGTCTGCAACCTCACCTCAGCCGGATCATCCAGACGAACAAACATCAGCATGCCCTCAGCCATACCGAAGTTCTCTTGTACCGTACAATTGGGTAAATTCTTTTCGGTCAGCAGACGGGTCTCTGGCTGTAATCTCTGCCCGCCAGACTGGATAACTTTGATGGTAGACAAGTCATAGTCTGTTATCGATACATCATTCATCCACGTTATAAGGAGCGCTGGCACGACATGAATATGGGTAACCCCAAATCGTTCGCTGAGAGAAAAAACATCCGCCGTGCGCGTGCTGGTATGCAAAACAACTTTGGCGCCATGCATTAGAAACCCCTGCAGACCTGGGCATGCCAACGGCAGATTGTGTGCGATAGGCAGTATATCGAGGAGAACAGAGTCCTGATCAATTGCGGTGTACTTGGACGCCAGCCTTGAGTTGCACATATAATCGTTATGGGTTCTGGGAATGAGTTTAGGTATACCTGTTGTGCCACCGGACAGCAGAAAAAGAGCGGGTTGTGTGGGGTCTATCTCTCGTTGAATTTTCTCGAGAGCAGAGGGACTTTGTGTCGGCGTACGCGAGATCAACTCTGACAAAGAACTGAAGCCTGCTGGCGTCTCGCCCAGTACAAACTTCTGCTTGATGGTTCCGGTAGCTTCAGCCACCCGGTTGACAATGTCAGTGAAATCGCAGTCTCTGCTTTTGTCTGCGGTAAAAGTGGCGATCGCTCCTGATAGTTCAACAAACTGACGCAGCTCTGTGTAACGGTGAGTATGCAGAGCCAGAATTGGCCTGACGCCAATCTTCTGCAGGGCAAAATACAGGTAGACAAATTCGAGGACATTTCCCAGCTGGACGACGGCAATATCGCCAGGTTGCAAGCCCGTATCCAAAAGATTCAGCGCCAATCTTTCCGCTCGCTGGTCTAGCTGTGCAAAGGTCACTTCTTCGTCGGGATTGCACACGGCGATCCGCTTTGCATATTGCTCACAGATAGCGCTAAACGTATCAGCAATCGTTATGTCGGTCCAATAGCCCTTTTCACGATATGCGGACGCATATTCTTCGGGAAAAGGCGCGAAACCGGTTAAGTTAGTTTTTTTCATTGCACTATAACCTCGTTGAATTAACTTCAAGTCGTCTTCGCAAAACCGCCGTCAATAACAATGACTTCACCAGTACAAAAACCCATATGCTCGATTAAGGTGAGAACGGTCTCCGCAATGTCGTCCATCCTTACGCAGCGCTTGAGTGGCGTCATTTTGGCCCGACGATCCATTAACTTGTCGTAATTATCACCCAACATTTGCTCCATCCATTCGCCCTCTAACCAACCGGGAGCAATGGCATTCACGCGTATTTTGGGGCCAAGTGCTGCGGCCAGTGTCTGGGTCATATTGATAACCGCGGCTTTCGATGCCGAATAGGGAAGCGGCGCTGCACCAGGGCGCAGACCGACAATTGACGCGGTATTCACAATGCAGGGATCTTCAGCTTCTTCCAGCAGAGCACGAGTATGTTTTGCAATCAAAAATGGCCCGCGCACGTTAACCGCGAAAACCCTGTCCCAGTCTTCCACTTTGATTTCATCAAACTTACGCGGCGGTGTATCGATTGATATACCTGCATTACTGCACACCACATCAAGGCGACCGTACTTTTCTTGCACCGCTGCCACCATGCTTTCTACACTAGCCTCGTCAGAGACGTCGCACTGAACCAGTAACGTATCGGAGCCAGCAGCATTACATGCTTCATAGGTCTCCTGCCCTGAATCGGGGTTACGGCTATAGTTCACGACAACATTGAAACCTGAGCGAGCCAGTCTGCGTGCGACTGCCGCACCAATTCCTGTCGAAGACCCCGTCACTAGAGCCACGCGTTTGTTTTCCTGCATTATCTTCTCCTTCATCATGCTACCCCGCTGTATCGGGGTAAAATTAAACACCGCCAATTAACCGAACGCGTTCATTTTTATAAAAAACTCATAGTTTGTCAAGACCAAATATGTAAAAATTGGACAAGTGAAATAAACGAGGACCAGTAGCGATGAGTGAGTTATCTCTGCGAGAGCGAAACAAACAGTACAAGCTACTGCGGATCAAGACTGCGGCGGAGCAGCTGTTCGAAGAACAGGGCTTTGATGCCGCAACCACACGCAAGATTGCCGAGCGAGCCGGCGTTGGGCTCGCCACCTTGTTTCTCTACGCCACAGACAAACGGGATTTATTATTTCTGGTGTGCAATGACGACCTTGATCGACTCGCTCATGACGCGTTCGATGACATTTCGCCCGAAAGCAGCTTGCTCGATCAGCTCACCGTCGCCTTTCGCCACTTCTTTATTTATTACGCTAGAAATAAGCAGTTTTCTCGCGACCTACTCCGTGAATTGACTTTTTATGACACGGGAATTAACAGCGAGCGTTTCCACAAAATTCGACAAAAAAATATTGATCGCATCCGCCAGATAATCAGCGATGCCAAGCACTCTGGCTTAATAAATACCGCGTCGGCTGACAGCACCATCGCCCAGATGATTTTCTATCTTTTCGCTGCTGAACTCCGTCGATGGCTGAGCATTGAAAAAGCAACTCCCGAGACCGGGGTATTGGCGCTTCGCTCAATGTTAAATACGCTCATCACCGGACTAAACGCCGCGAAATAAGATCAACGCCGACTCACCGATAGCCGCCGGTTGACAACGGCGCCGATTTGCATTTTAATGAACGCGTTCATATTTATACACGCTTTTTTTAATGCTCTTTTGGAGGCCTTACGATGCGCCGGATCGACCTACACTGTTACCCCAATACCCAGAAATGGATTGATTGTCAGGGCCCCTACGTCAAACCGCTCGCCGAGTATTGGAAGCGTGACTGGTCAGCCAAGGAGGAAGAGGACGTTGTCGAGGATTTCAAGGACGGTGGCGTTGAGGCTGTCCTGGTTGCGCTGGATCTCTCAGCGACGGTTAATACGCCTCCCTGCGACAATGATTATGTCGCGGCAATGCGCGACCGTCATGAAGGAATCATTCAGGCATGGGGCGCCGTAGAGCCTGCAATGGGTCAGGTCGCAATCGACGAAGCGAAACACGCCATCAAGGATCTCGACATGCTCGGGTTTCATTTTCATCCGATCATGCAGCATTTTTCTGTGGACGACACCCGCTACTATCCCCTGATGGAAGAAATTAGTGCAATGGGTGTTCCCGTTATGATTGACGTTGGCATGACGGGCATGGGAGCGGGCACGCCAGGCGGCATGGGGGCAAAAACGCGTCATGCGCACCCCTCCTCGATCGATGCGCTTGCTGCCGACTTTCCCAATCTTAAAATTATTATGGCGCACCCAGGCTACCCCTGGATTGAGGAAACGACCGCCGTGGCCTTGCATAAAGGTAACGTCTACTGGGAAATGTCCGGCTGGGGGCCGAAATACCTCCCCGATTCTATAAAGCGGGACATGCGCACACGCCTGAAGGACAAGATGATGTTCGGCAGCGATTACCCCAGTATTCCCTATGAGAGATTGCACCGAGAATGGGGGGAGATGGGATTTTCCGATGAAGTTCTGGAGGGATTCTATGCCGGTAATGCCGAACGGGTCCTGGGGCTGTAGCCATGGCACTTGTTACCCAGGAAAACCATGGGCATGTTTCTTACATTACCATCAACCGCCCAGAAGTTCGCAATGCACTGAGTCCGCAGACCTATTTTGAGCTCAGTGAAATACTGACCGCGATAGAAGCAGACAATGATATCTGGCTGGGTGTTCTCACTGGCGCTGGAGCGCAGGCCTTTTCGGCCGGCCGTGACCTGAAACAACTCGCCTATATGGCGACTGCACCCGAATCGGAGCAACAGTCGGAAAAAGAACTCTGGAAAAAGACTATAAGGCTGACCGACCGCTTCGACTTCTCGAAACCACTCATCGCCAAACTAAACGGCTCTGCCTACGGGGGCGGGCTCGAACTGGCTCTGGCCTGCGATATTATCGTCGCAGCGGACCATGCTCAGCTGGGACTCCCTGAGCCTACACGTGGATTGATCGCAACGGCAGGCGGCGTTCATCGGCTACCGAGACAAATTGGATTGAAGGTCGCCATGGGGCACCTCCTTACAGGGCGGTCTATGACGGCTGCAAGAGCCTATGAGGTGGGACTGGTCAACGAGGTTGTTCCTGCCGAGAACCTGGATGCCACTGTTCAAACATGGGTAGATGACATATTGAAGTGCGCGCCCCTGGCGATACGATCTACCAAGCAATGTGTGATGCAAGGCATGGACTCTTCGCTCACAGAGGCCGTGTCGCGACAGTACAATTGGGAAGAGGAACGTAAGGCCAGCTCAGATGCATTGGAAGGACCTTTGGCATTTGCCGAAAAACGCCAACCAAACTGGCAGGGCAGGTGAGAGGGAAATAACATTTGCTAGCCGCTACAACTTTGCGGTGAACCGCTAGTAACCATTTCCTCATAAGGTGCTCCTGAAATTGGTACCTGAATCTATTCGGTATTATTCGCTATAGCAAACTTGGTATAAGGTCCTAGCAGTAAGAACAGTATACAAGCGACTATTAGCCCAACCATATATCCGGTTAGCATGACCTTCAATATATTTTGGTCGATGGCATATCCTGTCAAGAACGCACCAATACTATGGCCCATTTGAAAGGCTGCGAAAACCCAACCAAACAAGGTGCCAAATTTTTTCATACCGCAGTATTTACTGGTAAAGAAACCCAGAATGTCAAACTCAGCGCCTATCGCCAAACCGATTAAAACTGTCGCTATAATTGCATCTACTCCCGTGACGCCGTTGGCAAGCATGTATATACCGGCGATAGGGCCTAGGAAAAACAAGACTGCGACATAGGGTGCGAAGAATTTATCCATCATATACCCGGCCAGAATCCGTCCAAATATTACCGCAACTCCCAAAAAGGAAAGTATGCCACCTGCTTTGCTGGCCTCTACACCACTAATAATGAGAAGCTGCTTTAAGTGCACCAGCACCCCGCTCAAGGTAATGCCAAGAAGCAAAAATGCGGCAAGCATCATCCAGAATACTTTTGAAGAAAAAGCTTCTGCGGTAGTGAGCCCAATCAGTTGATAGTCGTCATTTTGACCCTCGCCAGAATCATCTCTTAGGCCATCTCTGGGCAACCCTATTTCTTTGGCGGAATCCCTCATAAAAACAAAGATAATTACACCAGAAATCAACACAATACTAGCCGCCACTGCCAAGTATGCTTCACGCCAACTGTAGGCACTGGAGACAAGGTCAATGAATTTCGGGAGAATGAAAGCGCCCACGCCGACACCTGACAACCCAAGGCCAAAAGCCAAACCTCGCTTTTTATCGAACCATCCCAGGAGAACTTTCGAATAGGGCGCCGCGCCGGTACCTGCACCCAGAATCGCCATCAAACAGGTGCCGATGTAGAACCAAATAATATTGGAGTTCATCATCGACATTGCAGCAACAACAAGGCTAAACAGGATTACAGACGGCAGTAAAACACGTCGCACTCCGTACCTATCAAGCATCCATCCAAGGATCGGAGACGTCACCACAACCGTCCAACCGAACAGGCTCATACCAAATCCAAGTGACGAAAAACTCCAACCAAACTCTAGGTGCAGAAGGTGTGCAAAGGAGCTGAAACCGAACACGGCGACCGCCGCCCACCCCATTGCCATACCTACAAAACAGGTAAATACAATATACCAGCCATAGAAAATGCCCGATTTTTCTTTCGCTGCTGCGTCCGGCAATATTACATCTTTATCATTGTTTTCCATAAATTTTCTGTCTCTGGTGAAAAATTACTTAAAATTAGCCCTAAGGGGTTAACACACGAATTTCGTCGCCGATTTCAATGACCATCAAATCCTCACCGACTACCACATCACCCGAGTAGCTCTTCCTTGTCTGGGGAATCAGTTGTTGGTCCGAAGCGATATCAAAGGTGATGACATGTGAATAAACCGCGAGCTTGGGCATCACCGCAGCGAAAATCTTACCGGCTTCGAGCGGTGTTGTATGGTAGCTTTCGACGAACTTCAGAAAGGGATTTTTCTTTTCGAGTGCATTCGCATAGGCCACTTCGTGTATCAATACATCAACACCCTTCGAATGTTTGATGAGGTTGTTGGAATACCGCGTGTCCCCAGAAATCACCAGGGATCGGCCTGCATACTCCACTCGAAAACCAAATGCCGGCTCTATCGGGCTGTGGTCGACGTCAAACGCAGTAACGGTTACTCCACTTTTTTGGTAAACCATACCCGCCTCAATCTCAGTTACAATAGTTCCTATACCCACTTGTGATAGCTTCGTACTCTTGGTACTGCGAATATCTACATCGTAGGAAAAGGCTTGAGCCAAATGATTTAGTAACGACTGCGTACCGCGAGGGCCCCATATCTTCAGAGGTGAGTCCCGACGTCCCAACACCCAGCCCGTAAGCCACAAGTCGGGCAGCCCCACCAGATGATCAGAGTGCAAGTGCGTTAAAAACACTTCATCGACTTGATCGTAGCTGACCCCAGCCTGCTTCAGTCGAAGCATCGTTCCTCTACCGGCATCAAATAGCAATGTTTCACCGCCTGCCTGTATCAGCGTGCTTGGCCCCAAACGATGCGGCCTGATTGCAGGAGTGCCCGTACCCAGAAGGGTAACTCGCATCAATTTGCTGTCGGCTAGAAGCGCCGTATCGGCACTGGCCTGATGGCCTATTGAGATCAGCACCCAAATACACACCGGCCAGAATACTGTATTTATTGCAGGGCGTAATGCCATATTAACCTCCAATGAGCCACTTTATTGCCACGCTCGTTATTTTTTATACGTCGTTTGTGTCACTATATTTTTGGCAAAATAAGGCGCGATGGACACGCCTGCGAGTGATAATAGGTATCGGTGCCAACTTTTTCCCAGTGGTAAATAGACGCGAATTGACCGTCGGTCAGCCCCGAGTCTGCATTTGAAACGTCCAGGCGAATCCTGTTGCCTTTGCGCAACAAATGGGCACAGCCGGTCAAACAGATCTCCAATTTATAGACTTGGCCCGGGTTGAGCAGTTTGGGTCGTTCATGGCTATACATTGTCCGTCCGAGTTTCTCACTCATAACATCATCAATCGCTCTATGCGATGCCTTGAGCCAACCCTTGGCAACGATGGCTGACTCGGGCTGCTTACCCCTGCATACTGACGCCTCATCAAGTGGCGATTGCTCTTGTAATTTTACGATAACATCAGTGTCGATTTGCGAAGACGACAGATACAATTCAAGCGTCGGAATACCAACAACTTCGAAATCATCTGCAAGCACATCAGAGGTAAACGTCAAATTGAAGCGCTGGGCATCAGGTCCGAACTTCCCGAATGTGACGTTGCCAAGCTTCCAATTCAGGTCTGGATAGGAAAACTCTGTCTGCTGTGCACCGCTGGGCTTTTCAGCGACTAGACGACCGTCGTTTAGCGAGCTAATTGACCCCGTTGGACCCGCGCTCAAATACAAACTCTTCTTGCCGTTAATGGCGCTGGGAGGCCAGGTAGTATCCTCTCGGAATTGTTCTTTGCCATAGACCCAGTACTTAACATCCGGAGTTTTCTCTTTCCA
>JBLHNQ010000043.1:0-17402 GCA_047650635.1 Halioglobus sp. | reverse complement strand
AGTAGGGCACAACCGCTGTAATTCTAGCGGCCGATGAACGACGCAGGGCGTCGATCATCACGATGAGCTCCATCAAATTGTCGTTAGTGGGTGCGCAGGTCGGTTGCAGGATGAAGACATCTTTACCCCGTACATTCTCTTTCAACTCAACCGCCACTTCGCCGTCGCTGAATTTCCCGACGTCTGCGTTACCCAGCGACAAATACAGTCTGCTGACCACTTTTTGGGCCAACGCCGGGTTTGCGTTACCTGTAAAAACCATCATTTTAGATGACACAGCGGCTAATCCTTTGGACACTTGAATATGGCTGGGGTGGCAGGATTCGAACCTGCGAATGCTGGGATCAAAACCCAGTGCCTTGCCGCTTGGCGACACCCCAATAAAACTGTTGACTCAAACCAGAGCAGAGAGAAAAGGAGACTCATTGACTCCTCCTACAACGAATCCGATCCATTGTTCCGGCAGTTGCCGTTTTATGATTTCTGCTTCTGTTCTTGTTTCGAAACGGGCAAAAACACATGCTCCAGTTCCGGTTAACCTAGCCTCCCCGAATTTATCAAGCCAATTCAAGGCGTTGTCAACCTCTGGGTAAAGGTTTCTAACGATTGGCTGACAATCGTTTCGGGTGTACCCCCTAAAAAACGCCGCTAGTGTGATGGGAGAGGTGCTTCGTGTCAATTGCTCACGGGAAAATATTTTGGCAGTACTTACATTGCAGTCAGGTTTTATAATTAGATAGTGGCTTATGGGGAGTTCAATAGGGGTCAGTTTATCTCCAATTCCCTCCGCCCAGGCACTGCTGCCGGCAACGAATACCGGTACATCTGCGCCCAGGTTAGCGCCCATTTTTTGCAGGGTTTCATTGCTTAGCTTGAGGTTCCAGAGGTGATTCAGGGCTACCAATGTTGTAGCGGCGTTGGAGCTGCCCCCACCCAGTCCGCCGCCAGCTGGAATAACCTTGTCTACCTGAATGTCAGCACCCAGAACCCTTTCAGCGACGGTGTCACGCAACATAAACGCTGCTCTGGTAATGAGGTTTTGTTCGTCGGGAATGCCCAAGTCTCGAATTGATAGCCTAATTTTGCCACTTTTGTTGGCTCTGAAGTGCATCTCGTCGCCCCAATCGAGTAATTGAAAGGCTGTTTGCAGCGTATGGTAGCCGTCTGGCCTTCGCCCTGTTATATGCAGAAACAGGTTCAGCTTGGCGGGAGAAAGTATTGTCAGGGTGCAAGGTTCAGGCATCAGCTGGAAAAATCCGACCAGTTGCGAATAATGATGCGCGCTCGGGTATTGCTGCGCTCAACTGTCACTCGCGTGGGCAGAGTGAAGTGATCAAATAAAGAATAGTTCTCGCAGGTAATTGTCCAGCCTTCCTGCTGAAACTGCCGTAGCAGGTTTTGGTGAAAAACTTGCCCCTCTATCGGAGTCTCGGGAGAGGGTAGCCCCCGTATCCAAAAAGGCAGCTGTTGTAAGGGTAAATCCCAGCCGATAGTGGCTTCGCTGGCGACTGCGGATGAAATGTCAAAGATTTTGGTGCTGCCATCACGGCTCACCTGAAGAGTATTGCGGTCACTGTCGATGGCAGTGGCGCCCAGCCCCAGCGGACCAGTGAGCAGAATGTGTGTGCTGTGGCCGTCTTGCTGCCAATCCAGGCTGGCCGATTGAGATTGTACTTCGGTGCGAATGGCAAGCTTGCCGCTCGCGCTCCAGCGAGTTAAAGCAGAGAGCTGCTCTACTCGCTGATTCCAGCTGGCAGCGCTAGGGGGCTGTTTGCTGATGTCTGCACAACTCGTCACCAGTAGGTTGGCTCCCAACAGGCAGACAAAAACCAGGGCCCGCATCTACGGTGTTACGTCAGTGGGCTTTGGCACACCGAGGCGCTTCATGGTTGCAATCAATACCTGATGGTCCGGATCTTTAGCAGCTGCATCATGCAGCACTGACAGAGCTGAAGCGGTATCACCAGAAGCCCACAGCACTTCTCCCAAGTGGGCGGCTACTTCCGGGTCGGGGAATTTGGCATATGCCCGGCTCAGGTACTCTACCGATTCAGCATATTTGCCCTGGCGATAGAGAATCCAGCCCATGCTGTCGAGAATGGACGGCTCCTCCGGCTGCAGCTCCAGCGCTCGGGAAATCAAGGTAAAAGCTTCCGCATAGCGCTCGGTGCGGTTGGCCAATGTGTAGCCCAGGGCATTAAGCGCAGTCGCATTGTCGGGTTCCTGCAGGATAATTTCTCGCAGGTCGCTTTCCATCAGATCGAGATCATTGCGCTGTTCGCCTAACATTGAACGGGTGTAACGCAATGTCGTGGATTCAGGCATATCGCGTAAGGCGATATTTAAAACTGCCATGGCACCATCGAGATTGCCAACCCGACTTAACATTTCAACTTCAAGTCCGTAGAGCTGCTCTTTGCGTTGTGGGTATTTGTTACGTAGTGAGTTCAGGTAGGCGTGATTTTGGTCGCCCTGATCGGTTGCAATCAAAATTCTGCCGATACGGCTGTTGGCACTGAGAAAATCACGACCATCCTCTACTTCCATATAATGCGAAATGGCTCCCTCAAAGTCGCCGTCATCTTCCAGAATACGGCCCATGTAATAGTGCGCTTCATCGCTGCGAAGATTCTGGTCCAACATCTGCTGGAGGTAGGTATTAGCCTCTTTGGTATTGCCCGTTTCCCGGTTTATCAGCGCCAGAGAGAACAGTAGGTCGCCGTTGCCTGGCGACTGTGCGGAGAGAATTTCGAATTGCGCCCGTGCAGCGCTCATGCTGCTTCTGGTCAGTAGCTGGGCATATTGTAGGCGCAGCTTGTTGTTTCCCGGTTGATCTTGCAGAGCCTTTTCAACACGCCATAAAGGTTTTTTTACTTTCTGCACTAATAATATGCGAGCCTCCAGCGCCAGAGCCTGCTGCTGGTAGGGTTTTTGTTTGAAAACGATTTGGAGTTTTTTCAGAGCCAAGTCGTATTGTTTGAGTTCGTTATGGATGATGGCCTGGCTCAATGGCAAACCCCAGTCATCGGGGAATTCAACGGCGAGATCATTGATGCCCGCAGCCAACTTGGCTTGCTCGGAAGCACTCAACTTGTCAAAACCGGTGAGTAAAATGGGGAAGTGCACGTCGGCCCCACTGTGCGCAACGATGGTAAGATGAGGAATTGCTTCGAGAGTGCGGCCCTTGCGAACCAGCAGCGTCGCCATGGTGTTGTTAGCTTCTATGTTGTCGGGTTCCAGCTCAAGCCACAGTTCAACCGCTTGCAAGGCTTCATTTTCACGTTGCATAAATTGAGCGAGATGGGTGGCGTGCGCACTGACAGCAGGATCATTCAGAATTACCGACTGAGCCAGATAGTTACTCAAGGCGATGTCATAGGAGCGCCTTCGCAGGGCAAATTCAGCCAGCAATAATGGATAGACACTGTCCGCCGGAATATGGCGTTCAGCGGCCTTTACAGGCTTGGCAACAGATTCAGGGGCATCAGTCGCCACGGCGTCGGCGGTGTTAGTAGTGGCACAGGCATTTAATAGCGAGGCAAGCGTGGCGATTGCAATGAGACGTAGCATAGTTATGTGCAACACTTATTTCCTACTCAATAAGGGTTCTATGATGACACAGCTGCGTGTCGAAACCCACATTTGCGCGCCATAGCGATTCCAACTTTGTGGCAGTTGGTGTAAAGAAATGCCATTTCCTACAATTTTGTCCGTAACTTGTTAGAATTGCCGGTAATTTCCTCAAAAGTAACAATGCCTGCCCCCTCTCGGCCCGGTGGGCCAAACAAGAGTCATTCACCAGTTATGAAGCTTATCGCTCTGGGTATCAATCACAACTCAGCCGCCATTGAAGTGCGGGAGAGAGTCGCCTTCGCCCCTGAGCAGGTTAGCGAAGCTCTCAATGACGCCTGCACGGATGCCGGTCTTGACGAGGTCGTTATTCTCTCAACGTGCAATCGCACCGAGGTCTATGCGGTCTCATCCGACCAGCTGGAGGCGGCGGAGAAAGCGAAGCAGTTAATAAGCTGGATGGCGAATTATCACCATCTTTCGGCGCAGGACCTGCACCAGTGCGCCTATCACTATGAGTCTGACGAGGCGTTGACACATATTATGCAGGTGGCCAGCGGGCTCGATTCTATGGTTTTAGGTGAGCCCCAAATTTTGGGCCAGATGAAGTCTGCCTACGCGGTGGCTAAAGCATCAGGTACAGTGAGCAGCGAATTGGGGCGAGTATTTTCTCGAGTATTTTCAATTGCAAAACGCGTGCGTACTGACACCGCAATTGGTGAAAATCCGGTTTCGGTTGCTTTCGCCGCGGTAAATCTGGCAGGGCATATTTTTTCCAACCTGGCTAACACCAGTGCGCTTTTGGTGGGTGCGGGTGAGACTATCGAACTGGTAGCGCGCCATCTCATCGAGGCCGGCGTCAATAAAATTGTGATTGCCAATCGCACTCTGGGTCGTGCGCGTGAACTGGCGCAGAAGTTTTCCGCTGAAGCGGTTTTACTGTCTGAAATTCCAGAGCAATTAGCGCACGCAGATATCGTCATTACTTCTACTGCCAGCCAGCTGCCCATTCTCGGCAAGGGCGCTGTAGAGGCGGCTTTGAAGCAACGCAAGCACCGTCCCATGCTAATGGTTGATATCGCAGTTCCCAGAGATATCGAAGCGCAGGTAGGAGACCTGCGTGACGTGTATTTGTACAGCGTTGATGATTTACGCGATATTGTCGACCAGAATATACGCGGCCGAGAGAACGAGGCACGCAAGGCCGACCTGATCATCGCTGAGGGCGTGCGCCGCCATAGGGAAGCCGAGCGCAGCCTGGCAGCGGTAGATACAGTAAAAGAATATCGAACGATGGCAGAGCAGTTGAAGGGCCGGGAGTTGCAGCGTGCGTTGCGCATGCTGTCTCGCGGCGATGACCCCGCGCATGTTCTCTCGCAGTTGGCGAGAGGGCTGACACAGAAATTGATTCATGCACCCAGCGCAGGGCTTAAAACTGTGAGTGCTTCCGGGCGACAAGATTTAATTGCGAATGCGAGAAAGCTACTGGGTTTGCCTGACCCACACGAACCCCCGACTGAAGAATCAATAACCGAGGCAGATACCGATCAGAAAAGGGCTAGCGCGCACATCAGTGAGGCAACTTTTACTTCGCTTCCCACCGACCCATCGGAACCAACATTGCAATGAAAAAATCCATACTGAGTAAGCTGGAATCACTGGCCGAACGACACGAAGAAGTTGCGGCCCTGCTTGGCGATGCCGAAACCATCGCTAATCAGAACAGGTTTCGGGAGTTGTCGCAGGAATATTCCGAGCTGGAAACGGTGGTGCGCTGTTATGAAAAATATTCTCGGGTGGCGCAGGACATTGAAGAAGCCGAAGTGATGTTGCAGGACGCTGATGCAGATTTGCGAGAAATGGCCAAGGAAGAAATTGACGCCGGGACAGAGCGGCGCAAAGAGCTGGAAGCGGAGCTGCAAACTTTATTGCTGCCCAAAGATGCCCGCGACTCACATAACGTGTTCCTGGAGATACGAGCTGGCACCGGTGGTGATGAGGCCGCTATTTTTTCTGGCGACCTCTTTCGCATGTATTCCCGCTATGGTGAAAAGCAGGGCTGGAAGTTAGAAGTCATGTCAGAGCGTACGGGAGACCACGGCGGCTATAAGGAAATTATCACCCGCATAGCGGGGCGAGACGTTTACGCTCACCTCAAGTTTGAATCGGGTGCTCATCGGGTACAACGGGTGCCAGAAACAGAATCGCAGGGACGTATTCATACGTCGGCTTGCACAGTTGCCATCATGGCAGAAGCTGAGGGGGTTGAGGCGATAGACATTAATAAGGGCGACCTGCGGGTGGACACCTTTCGGGCGTCGGGAGCGGGTGGGCAGCACGTTAACAAAACTGATTCCGCTATCCGCCTTACTCACCTGCCATCGGGCATTGTTGTGGAGTGTCAGGACGAGCGTTCGCAGCACAAAAACAAAGCGAGGGCGATGTCATTACTGCAGTCCAGACTGCTTACCAGCGCACAGGACAAGCAAGACGCCGAGCAAGCGGCAGAGCGTCGTAATCTGGTCGGAACTGGCGATCGTTCAGACCGTATCCGCACCTACAATTACCCTCAGGGACGCATTACCGACCACCGTATTAACCTTACGGTGTACAAATTGGCCGAAGTAATGGAAGGCGAACTGGGTGCCGTGGTAGACCCTCTGCGCAGGGAGTATCAGGCAGACCAACTGGCCGCACTGGCTGACAACTAATGCCCACAGTGGCCGAGCTGCTCTCCGATGCTTCCACCGGGCCTGGGGAAAGTGCAAGGCGCGATGCCGAAATTTTGCTCTGTCATTGTTTAAAAAAATCGCGAACCTGGCTATACACTTGGCCTGAATCGATTGTGCTTGTCGCGCAGGCAGAACATTTCTTATCTCTTGTTGCTTCTCGTCGTGCGGGCGTTCCAGTTGCTTACCTACTGGGTAGACGGGAATTTTGGACACTTAATTTGCTGGTTAACGAGCACACCTTAATTCCCCGGCCTGAAACTGAAACCCTGGTGGAGTGGGCCCTCTCACTGCCGTTGCCAAGCAATGCGGGGGTGCTCGATCTGGGCACGGGCTGTGGAGCCATTGCCCTGGCGTTGGCGAGTGAGAGGTCTGGCTGGCAGGTTGTTGGGGTAGATGCCAGTGAGAAGGCGCTGCAGGTGGCAGTTGCTAATTCCATCGAATACACTATTGCGAACACCTGCTTTTTTGCATCCAATTGGTACCAGGGTGTAGCAGGGCAAGGCTTTGATTTACTAGTGAGTAATCCGCCTTATGTAGAGGGGGGTGACAGTCATTTATCCCAGGGAGATGTGCGCTTCGAACCGGTCTCGGCGTTGGTCGCGGCTGAGCAAGGTCTGGCAGATTTGCGTGCGTTAGTGTCGGACGCGCCTGAGCACCTGCACAGCGGCGGCTGGTTGTTACTCGAACACGGTTTTGATCAAGGCGAGGCCGTAAGAGCGCTTTTGCATCAACGCGGGTTTACTCAGGTCGAAACTCGTCTGGATCTTGCGGGTCTGGAGCGAATCAGCGGAGGCCAATGGCATGCTGAATGACAAACAACTGGAGCGCTACGCTCGCCAGATATTAATAGCCGATTTTGATGTTCAGGGGCAGGAAAAACTGCAGGCCGCCACAGTGCTGATAGTGGGGCTGGGGGGGCTGGGTAGTCCAGCGGCACTGTATCTCGGCGCAGCGGGTGTAGGTAAGTTGATCCTGGCGGATGGTGACCGGGTAGAGCTGAGTAATTTGCAGCGCCAGATCGCGCATCAGGAGACTGATATTGGTCGTAATAAAGCGAGCTCAGCAGCATCTTCTGCTGCAGCGCTCAATAGCGATCTCAGTGTTGAAGTGGTCGAGAAAAATCTAACCGAGACAGACTTAATTCCGCTGCTTGATGGCGTCGATCTGGTGGTGGATGCAAGTGACAACTACCCCATCAGATTCGCTTTGAACCGGGCGTGTATCGAGAAGGCTGTGCCATTGGTTTCGGCTGCTGCGGTGGGCAGCGAAGGCCAGGTTTCTGTATTTGATCCGGTGCGTGGCGGCCCTTGCTACCGGTGCCTGTATCGGGACGAGGGTGCACAAAGCGCGTTGAGCTGTGCCCAAAGCGGTGTGTTGGCGCCGGTAGTGGGCGTGTTTGGTTCGCTGCTGGCAATGGAGGCGATGAAAGTGCTGGCAGGCTATGGCGAGCCTTTGTCCGCAAGCGTGCTGATAATGGACTTGAAAGCCATGGAAAGTCGCAAGCTTAGCGTTCCGCGCTGGAAAGACTGCCCTGATTGCGGGCACCTGGCTTAAACTGGACTCTAGCGCTCCGGTGTAGGCAGTGGTCTTCGCAGCAACTGTCTTTGTCGCCACAACACCAATATCGCAGCAATGCCAATTCCAACGATCATGGCTTTCCAGAAGCCCACGGTGCCGTCGGTGGCATTTTCGGCGTTGATGAACCCCAGCCAATATCCCAGTGGAAGGGCGATTAGCCAGTAGGCAATTGCCATCACCAAAAATGGAAAACGCGTGTCCTTAAATGCCCTCAGTGTCGAGGCGGCTGAGACCTCAATAGCGTCAATGATAATAAAAAATGCCGCCAGACGGACCAGAATTGTGGCCATGGCGAGTATCGCTGCATCGTCGGTGTAGGCTCGAATAATGGCGTGCGGGTTGAGCAGCAACAGTATCATAACCAATAACCCCGAACATACAGCGATACCGGTGCCGCAGCGCACGGACAGGATTACGCTATCTTTGTCGCCAGCACCAATCGCATGCCCAATACGTGTGGCCATCGCGGCACTGATACTAATCAGTGGCATGAAAATGACATCCCAGACGTTTAAGGCAATCTGGTGAGATGCCATTGCGGTATTACCCAATGTGGCGATGAACAGGCCGATAATCGAGAAGACCCCTATTTCGAAAAAGTACGTCAGGCCAATGGGCATGCCCAGACTGATTATGGCTTTCAGCGGTTCGAGCCTTGGCGCGACAAACTGCATTTTGGGAAGGTAGGGTTTTAAGGCGTCGGCGCGAGCCATATAAAACGCAACCAGCAGTGGACCCAGCCACATGGAAATAGCGGTAGCCCACCCACAGCCTTCAGCTCCCATGGCCGGTAGCTCGCCCACGCCATAGATGAAGACATAGTTCAAAGGCACGTTGGCAATAAAACCGATCACACTGGCGATGGCGAAGGGGCGCATAATTCCAATGCCCTGTGTGTGACAACGCAGAGCCTGAAACAGCGCCGCTGCGGGCATACCAAACGCGGTTGCCTGCAAATAAGCTAAACTTTTTTCCTGGGTCTGGATGTCCAGGTTCAGCAGTGCCAGTAATGGGTTGGCAAAATAGCACAGTGGCCAGGCGATCAAACCCAGAATAACTGCCAGCCAGATTGATTGGGGTAACAGTTCTTTGATGCGGTGAATTTTTCCCGCGCCAAATTCTTGCGCCACAATGGCTGTCGTTGCCAGTAGCATGCCAACGATAAACAGATACACGGGCAGCCATATATTGTAACCAATGGCTACCGCTGCCAGATCCACAGCGCTGTAACGCCCCGCCATTATAGTGTCCACAACTCCGGTGCCCATCTGTGCCAGCTGCGCAATCATTATCGGCCAGCTAAGCTTCAGTAGCGCTTTGACCTCAGCTACATGAAGCTGCATGCGTGTTGGCGGCGTATTGTGGGAGGGTGTTTGGTGTGGGGAGTGCATGGTGGTTTTGGCGCTTATTTCAGTTTTTTTAAGGGGGCTGCGGCCTCGATGAAACCTTTTGCACAGTTCTGCTGTCGAAACCCACAACGTAAGCATAACAGGGATTGGTTAAATGGGCGCTCTCACACAGCTGTATTATCGTATACACAATGCAATTTTTTCTCGCCTTAAATATTTGGATGGCTTGGCACCGCTGGCCCTGCGGTTGTATCTGGTGCCCGTTTTTTGGATGGCGGGTTCGCAGAAAATAGCCGGCATGGACAACACCATTGAGTGGTTTGGTAACCCCGATTGGGGTTTGGGTCTGCCTTTTCCGTCACTGCTCGCTCATATGGCGGCCTACACCGAGGCTGTGGGTGCGGTGCTGCTGCTGGTGGGTTTAGCTACCCGTTGGATATCAATTCCACTCATAGTCACCATGTTGGTGGCAATTTTTGCCGTGCACTGGCCGAATGGTTGGGCGGTGATTGCCGACTCCGGGGCGCAGGATGTCGCTGTTCGCCTGGGAGCTGCGCGGGAGTTGTTGCAGGAGCACGGCAACTACGACTGGTTAACAGAGACGGGTAGCTTCGTTATTTTGAATAACGGCATCGAGTTCGCTGTCACCTACTTGATTATGCTGTTGTCACTGCTTTTTACCGGCGGCGGACGCTACGTCAGTCTGGATTACTTCATGTCGAAGGTGTTCCCCTCAAGAAACTAAGTAATTGTGTGTTCGAACTGATAGACTAACGCGTTTTTTAATAGCTGCAGGTTACCATTTTGAACAAAAGCACCATTGCGCACAAAGGCGATAAGCCGTCAGAGAGCAAAGGCGGCCATCATCGCCAGAAAAACAAGGCCAAATCAGTCGACGTCTGGTCGGTAGATGACTTTCAGGTTGAGCCCGAAGAAGGCAAGGCACGCTTCCACGACATTGGTTTGCGCGATGAGTTGATGCACGCGATTGCGGACCTTGGTTTTCAATACTGCTCACCTATCCAGGCAACTATTCTGCCTCATACGCTGCAGGGCCACGATGCGATAGGCAAGGCGCAAACGGGCACAGGTAAAACCGCTGCGTTTCTCATCACAATGTTTAACGATATGCTGCTTCATCCCATTGAGGGCGAGCGCTTTGTGGGAGAGCCCCGCGGGCTTGTTATTGCGCCCACACGTGAGCTGGTTATGCAGATTGCGGCTGATGCTGTAGACCTCGCCAAACACACTGATCTGCAAGTGGTCACACTGATTGGCGGTATGGATTACCAGAAACAGCTCAATCGTTTACACAACAATGTGGTTGATCTGGTCGTTGCTACTCCGGGGCGGCTGCTGGATTTTATGGGTCGACGTGACCTGTACCTGGACCACATCGAGGTGCTGGTGCTGGACGAAGCGGACAGAATGTTGGATATGGGTTTTATCCCGCAGGTAAAGCGTATCGTGCGAGCCATACCGCGCAAGGAAGATCGTCAGACACTGCTGTTTTCTGCGACCTTCACCCAAGACATTATTAACCTCTCGCAGCAATGGACGTACGAGCCGGTAACGATCGAAATTGAGCCGGAGCATGTCGCCACCGATTCCGTGGACCAGAAAGTATTTCTGGTGAGTTCTGAGCAGCGTTTTCGCATCCTCAAAAACTTACTGCGTGGAGGCGATGCCACCAGTGTGATTGTGTTTGCCAACAGACGCGACCAGGTGCGCCGCCTGCATGAGAAGTTACGTAAGGCTGGTGTGTCTTGCGGTATGCTCTCGGGAGAAGTTCCGCAAAATAAGCGCACACGCACATTGGAGCAATTCAAAAGTGGTGAAGTAAAAGTGCTGGTGGCCACCGATGTGGCTGGACGAGGCATTCATGTGAGCGGCGTGAGTCACGTTGTGAATTACAATTTGCCGGAAGACCCTGAAGACTACGTGCATCGTATTGGCCGTACGGGTCGCGCAGGGGCGAGCGGCATTTCAATCAGTTTTGCGAGTGAGGATGAGGCGTTTTTGCTCCCCGATATCGAAAAGCTGCTGGGCGACAAGCTGGAGTGCACTTACCCCCCGCAGGAACTGCTCGACTAGTCGGCCAGCTCTTCACACCACATTAGCGTAGCGCCAACTACCGCCGAGGGAATCACAAAAAAATTTACTACGGGAATACTGGCGCATAGCGCCACTGCTCCACCAAACCCCAACGTGCTGAGGCGTCGATATCGCGCCGCCTCTTTGACATCGACAAAACTCAGCTGGTGGTTATCCATGGGGTAATCCAAGAACTGTATGCTCATCATCCAGGCACCTAGCAGTAGCCATAAAAACGGCGACACCACGTTTAGCCCCGGAATGAAACTCAGCACCAATACAAACAAAAACATGGGGATGTAATACAGTAGCTTAGAAAATTCCCGGACGATGCTGCGCGGAATCGCCAGTAGTGCAGCGCTTAAACCCTCCAGCGAATCGACCGGCTTGCCGGTAATCAGTTCTTCCGCTTTTTCGGCCAGCAGTGCATTGAAAGGGGAGGCGATTAGCAGGGCGATGAAGGTAAATGCATAGCCCGTAATGAGGCTGAGGCTGATCGCAATCAATGGCCACAAAATCCATTCAATAAAACCCAGCCACTGGGGAATGCTGCCCAGCAAGCTGTTCATCAGTTCGCTTAAGTAGCTTATAGCGAAGCCAATCAGGGAGCCAAAAATGATAATGTTAATCAGCAGGGGGATAATGACAAACAACCTGAGAGACTTGTGGTTGAGCATTTTTGCACCGCGCAACAAGTACCGCGTGCCGTGGGAAAAGTTACCTTGCACGGGTGTAGCCTCCGTTTCCTTTTGCGCATGCCGGACACAGACAGCGCGTTAGCCTTTCTGTTTCGGGGATGTTCTCTATAACTGCTTGACTGAACTCTACCTGAGCGCACCAACATTCGTCTATAGACTTGCCCGAGTTCACGGCACAACTGTTGGGCTGGCTACAAAGTGGGCACTGCGAGCTTAAATTTTTAGATGTTAGTGTCATGTAGCCTGTGAGATTGTTGAAGCTGCGGCTATAATAACGAATAAGTGACGGGTAGTAAGCATATGAGCGACGACGACAAATTATTTTTCGAGGAGATGACCGACGTTTCACCGTTGAAACGTGAAGCTCGTGTTGCCCTCTCTCGACAAGACTTGACCGCAAAAGACTCCTCATTGGATCGCAGGCGCGCCGCTGCTGTAACAGGGCCTGCCATCGATCGAAATATACTCTCTGAAGATGGCATAGAATCCCTTGACCCCTGGAGCGTGCTCGAATTTAAACGCCCCGGCATTCAAAATGGGGTTTATCGCAAGCTGAGACAGGGCCGCTATGAGGCAGAGGCCAGTATTGATCTGCATCGTATGACCGTTGCTATTGCGCGTGCGGAGCTGTTTCAGTTTGTCGACGACTGTCACCAGTTGGGTCTGCGCTCAGTACTGCTGATTCATGGCAAGGGCGAAACGCCCTCTGAGCGGGGTAAGTGTTCAATTTTGAAGGGATGTACCAACCACTGGCTGCGCGAGCTCGATACCGTGCAGGCCTTCCACAGTGCGCGGCCTCAGCACGGTGGCACTGGGGCTGTATACGTGCTGTTGCGCAAAAGTGCGGAAAAGAAGCGTGAAAACCGCGAGCGTTTCAATGCGCTTATTGGCTAGCGCCTGCAGCCCTGAGTATATCGGCGTAGTCGGTGCTCTGGCGATGCTCTGAAACGATATCAAGAACTGTGCGCCCATCGCGCCCAGTGGCATTGACCTGACGACCCTCGGTGCAAAAAAAACCAACAAAAAGTTTGAAATCATCTGCCCGCATACTCTGGTATGCCTTCAACAGGATGTGAAAATTTTCGTCGCTATTATCGTGGGGGCGAGCCGTAAGGAAGGAGCGTATGTGATCTTCTGTCCATACTTCATCGACAACTTTTGCTTTATCTTTTTTCATCTGCTCTGTTCCTGTTTATTTTAGTTTCTGGGCAAGTATTTTATTGACCATCTGCGGATTCGCCTGACCTTTTGATGCTTTCATAATCTGGCCAACAAAAAACCCCAGCAGTTTCTTGCGTTTACTAGCGTCTGCAGCAAGGTATTGTTCTACCTGTGTAGTATTGGTGCTGATAATGTCATTGACCATGCCCTCCAGTTCACCGCTATCGCTGACCTGCTTAAGACCTCTGGTCTCGATGATGTCGTCGGCACTTCCCTCACCTTGCCACATACCTTCAAACACGGCCTTGGCGATTTTCCCCGAAATACTGTTGTCGAGGATGCGATTTATCAAAGCGCTCAAGGCCTCTGGTGAGACCGGGCTGGCTTCAATAGTGAGTTCGGCTCGATTCAATCTTCCCAGCAGTTCTACCTGAACCCAGTTGGCTGCCATTTTGGGGTCGCCACACGTCAAGGCCACACTTTCATAGTAATCAGCCATCTGGCGCGAGCTGCATAATAGTGCCGCATCGTACGCACTGAGTTGGTATTTACTTGCGAAGCGTGCGCGTTTTTGCCGCGGTAATTCGGGCAGTTGTTTTCTTAGGGTTTCAATATAACTGTCATCGATGACCACCGGTAAGAGGTCTGGCTCGGGGAAATAGCGATAATCGTTAGCGACTTCTTTTGACCGCATGGAGCGTGTTTCATCGCGGTCTGAGTCATACAGGCGTGTTTCCTGCACCACAGTGCCTCCGTCGTTTAGAATGTCAGACTGTCGATTGAATTCGTAGCGTATGGCCTTTTCAACAAAGCGGAAGGAGTTGACGTTCTTGATCTCCGCTCGTGTGCCGAGGGTGTCAGAACCCATAGGGCGCAGTGAAATGTTTACGTCGCAGCGCATCGATCCCTCGGCCATGTTGCCATCGGATATTCCCAGATAGGTCACTAGACTATGCAGTTCTTTGAGATACGCAACAGCCTCTTCCGCGGTGCGGATGTCGGGCTCGGTGACTATTTCCAATAACGGTGTACCCGCTCGATTGAGGTCGATGCCGCTCTGCCCGTGAAAGTCTTCGTGTAGCGACTTTCCCGCATCCTCCTCCAGGTGGGCCCGGGTGATACCAATATTGCGGGTACTACCGTCTTCCATTTGGACATCAAAATTTCCAGTACCGACAATCGGGTCGGAGAATTGGCTGATTTGATAGCCTTTGGGCGAGTCCGGGTAAAAATAATTTTTGCGATCAAAGACAGAGCGCTTGCCGATTTCTGCGCCTATACCCAGCCCAAAAAGTACTGCGTAGCGCACCGCTTTCTCGTTGAGCACGGGCAACATCCCGGGCATCGCCAGGTCGACTGCGCTGGCCTGAGTGTTTGCCTCGGCGCCAAAGGTTGTGGCTGAACCCGAAAAGATCTTCGATTGAGTGGCCAATTGCAAATGCACTTCCAGACCTATAACTGTTTCCCATTGCATGGTCTATTTCCCCTGAGGCATTGCTGCGCGTTGTGTGTGCCAGTTGGTGGCCTGCTGGAAACGGTGAGCCACATTGAGCAGGCGTGCCTCGTCGAAGTGTTGGCCAATTAGCTGCAGGCCCACGGGTTTTTTGTCGACAAAACCTGCGGGAACCGATATGCCGGGTAAGCCGGCAAGGTTCACTGCCAGGGTATAGACGTCCTCCAGATACATGGCCAGAGGGTCATTCGACTTGGCGCCCAGTGCGAAGGCTGGTCCGGGAGTGGTGGGCCCTGCAATAATATCTACCTGTTTAAAACAGTCCAGGTAGTCCTGTTGAATCAGCCGCCTCACCTGCTGGGCCTTCTTGTAGTAGGCATCATAGTAGCCGGCGGACAGTGCATAAGTGCCCACCAGAATACGGCGTTTTACTTCATCACCGAAACCTTCCTCCCGCGTGCGGGTGTATAGGTCGTGCAGGTCTTTTGGGTCATCACAGCGATGACCATAACGTACACCGTCAAAGCGAGACAGGTTGGTAGAAGCTTCTGCCGGTGCAATGACATAGTAAGTGGGAATGGTCAGCTTGCTGTGTGGTAGGGATATTTCCACCAGTGTTGCACCTTGTGCTTCCAGTTCTTTCAACGACGCATCTATGGCAGCGGCAGTGGACGGCGCCAGACCATCACCAAAAAACTCACGTGGTAAGCCAATGCGCAGGCCTTGCAGAGGGCGGTCGAGTTGGGCAGTGTAATCCGGCACGGGCTGCTCGGAGGAGGTGGAGTCGAGTTTATCGTGACCCGCCATAGCATTGAGAAGAATGGCACAGTCCTGGGCGCTGCGCGCAAGGGGGCCAGCCTGATCAAGGCTGGATGCGAAAGCGATCATGCCCAGGCGAGATACGCGGCCATAGGTTGGTTTCAGGCCGGTGAGTCCGCAAAAAGCCGCAGGTTGGCGTATGGAGCCTCCGGTATCGGTGCCTGTGGCCGCAGGGGCCAACATGGCTGCGACCGCAGCGGCCGAGCCACCGGAAGACCCTCCAGGTACCGCGGTGATGTCCCAGGGGTTTTTTACCACGCCGTAATAACTGTTTTCATTGGACGAGCCCATAGCAAACTCGTCCATGTTGGTCTTTCCCAGAATCACCGCGCCGGTTTGATTAAAATGTTTGATAACCGTGGCATCGTAGGGAGGAACAAAGTTGTCCAGCATGCGCGAACCGCAACTGGTGCGCAGACCAGAGGTGCAGAAAATATCCTTGTGGGCGATGGGGATGCCGGTTAGAACATCGCCACTACCGTTGGCCAGACGCGCGTCGGCGACTGCGGCGGCAGCAAGGGCCTGTTCTGCATCTACCGTGATATAAGCGTTGTAGGTGTCATCCAGAGCATTAATACGATCCAGATAAACCCTGGTCAATTCGGTGCTGGAGAAATCTCTTTGTTGAAGCCCTAGTGCCAGCTGGGCAACAGTTTTGGTATGCATGGGTTTTTCCTGTGCTAAATGTCAGTGATTCTAATGGCGCGCCGTGGGGCAGACTGCGCCGTATTACTCGATAACCTTGGGGACCAGATAGAGACCATTCTCTACCGCAGGCGCGATAGCCTGGAACGCTTCCCGGTGATTGACCTCCGTCACCTCGTCGGCGCGCAGGCGCTGCGTGTCCCCGAGTGGGTTGGCCATGGGCTCAATACCCGTGGTGTCAGCCTCTTGTAGTTGATCGACCATACCCAGAATTTCTGTGATGCGCTGGGTGACTTCTCCCATCTGATCGTCAGAAATTCGGATGCGGGCGAGCTCTGCAATTTTTTCTACTTCGCTTTGTTCAATTGTCATAGGGATAACTTACTTTGTGAAAACAAAATGCTGGAGCCGTTTTGGCGCCGCGGGGAGTAAACTTATCACATTTGAGTCTTGCCCAAAATCCCCGTGGTTGTTACAGTTGCGGGATTATTACAATTAGAAAATAGGAAAGCAAAAAAGTGACGTTACCATCCCTATATCAAGCAAAATTTATAGGGTGGTGGCATAGAAGTAGGGCAGTTTACATGGCTTCGCAAAGAAGTCTCCCTGTGGTTTTAAGAAGGTAGCAAGTATTCATGTTGAAAAAATTACGCGGATTGTTTTCCAACGATCTCTCCATCGATCTGGGAACCGCGAATACCCTTATTTACGTGCGCGACCAGGGGATTGTTCTCAATGAACCCTCTGTCGTAGCAATTCGAATACACAATGGCCAAAAAACCATCGAAGCAGTTGGCGCCGAAGCTAAACGCATGCTGGGCAGAACGCCAGGCAATATTACAGCTATACGGCCCTTGAAAGACGGTGTAATTGCAGATTTCCTCGTTACTGAGAAGATGTTGCAGCATTTCATCGCCAAAGTGCATGAGACTAAGTTCATACGCCCCAGCCCCAGAGTGCTGGTCTGTGTGCCTTGTAAGTCTACCCAGGTAGAGCGCCGCGCGATCCGGGAGTCTGCTCTCAGCGCCGGAGCAAGAGAAGTGCGCCTTATCGAGGAGCCCATGGCTGCAGCGCTGGGTGCTGGGCTGGACGTCGATGAAGCCACAGGCTGCATGGTAGTCGACGTGGGCGGCGGTACGACAGAGGTGGCCATTATCTCCCTTAATGGCATCGTGTACAGCGACTCAGTGCGGGTGGGCGGCGACCGTTTTGATGAGTCTATTGTTGCCCATGTGCGCCGCCGCTATGGCAGTCTAATTGGCGATGCCACGGCTGAGCGCATCAAAGAGGAAATTGGCTGCGC
>JBLHNQ010000042.1:0-17510 GCA_047650635.1 Halioglobus sp. | reverse complement strand
TTAGCGATGACAATTATGAGGCCGCGCTAGAGATCGCTCGCCTACCGCAAAAGCTGCGCGGTTTTGGCCATGTAAAAGATCGCAACCGGGAAAAAATGCAAGCCCTGGAGAACGACTTGCTGGCGCGTTTCCATGGGAAAGATGCAGTTCCGGTTGTGCAAATGTTTGATGCGGCCTAGTATCTGTCGTATGAAAATGGTGTATACAAACGAGAATCGTTTCCTGGTTGGCAACGCGAAAAACATTCTGGAATTACAGGGAATAGAGGTAACACTAAAAAACGAATTTGCTTCCAGTGTTATTGGTGAAGTGTCAGCATTCGATGCCTGGGTTGAAATTTGGGTGTTGAATGATGATGATTATCAGAAGGCCCTCACTATTATTGAAAACTCACTTAGCAAAGAAGATGACGAAGAGTGGGTGTGCGCTAGCTGCAAAGAAATAAATGATGCCTCCTTTGAAACCTGTTGGAACTGTCAGAGTGAAAACTCAAAACAAGTGTAGGCATAATCGGCAGCAAGCTCGATGGACGTCACTCTGTCAGAGGCATGGGCTGACCGTCGGGGGCTACATTCACAAAGGTGATCTTGGTGACGAACAGTGGGGCGTTCGTATGCGCTAGCTTCTCGCCGATGACGTCAACGGTATAGGTGGCTGAAGTGTTGCCGCGCCGCACCAGCTGCACGTCGAAGCACAACAGCTCACCCGGTTGAATGGGGTTCTTGAAAATCACCTCGCTTAACGACACTGTTACCAGCCGGTTACCCGGAAAATCCAGGCTAGCGGTGATGTACGCCGATTCGTCCACCCATTTAAGCAGATTACCGCCGAACAGGTAGCCCTGATCATTCAGGAACTCCGGTAGTACCAGTTTTCTATGTTTCATGTTACGACCTTTGAAAGCGCAATTGCCAGGTTGCATAGTGTACGGCGCGTTGTCGCGTGAATGAAGGCGCAAGTCTGGAATCTATAATGTACGCTAAGCGTGTCAAAGAGTCGTACGATAGCGGCAACCTTGCCGGGTCGGGCTTCGAAACTATCGATTAGCTCCCAATTGACCTAAGTTTAACCTCAAGTGGCCCTGGTATGCAGGCATTGGTTTCCAGAAGAGCCAGTTGCCATTATCCAACAGAGTACCGTATATGCACGACACATTATTGGGTATGGTTTTTTTCACGGCTTTGCTCATCCTTACACCAGCGGCACACAGTGAACAGCCAGATGTAGCGACCCCGATAAATATGAGAAGGTAGAAAGGCAGCTCGGACTGCCCTATCAGCGAGCCTTTTCATGCGCGGATTATGAACATGAACAAGCACGACGGGCCGTTAATCGCGTCATCGAAGTTTATGGCCGACTGTACGATAGCGATAATGCTCGTGGCCAGGTTCGAGTCATTTATGAAAAGCCGTTGAGTGAAGAGCATCGGCGCATAGCGGCCATTGTAGAGGAAGCGGGCGTCGCCACGCTTGTTGCCCGCCATCTGGAAAGACTGGTTGTGCTGCCCAATGATATAAGCATTGTATTTATGGCGTGCCTGGGTAAAGAAACCGCCTTTTGGCAGCGGGATCGCAAGGAAATAGTGATGTGCTACGACCTGCTTGAGAGATTTGAGTATCTTTACCAAGCCAGGCGCTGTTTCGATACGCCGGGCCGGTCGGAAGAGGAAATGGATGAGTGCCTGATGCGGAAACGACATTGACGGTACGTTAAAGCAGGAATTTACTCTAGATCAAAAGATGATCCCAAGGCCCTCAGAAATGCACACCTTTCATCAGTGAGGCAAGTGCCATCTGCTCATTGGATGCTTCCAGCTTTCCCGTGTGCTCCTCCCCACGTGCCGCAGCTGAGTCGCCGAACATACGGAACACGATGTTCATGATCACCTCTGACAGTTTCGGTGCCACGGTTGTCATTACCTGCAAGTAGATGCCCATGTTTGTCGCGATGCGTTTGGGCTTTTTAATAACAGCCTCGGTGACCATATCTACCGCTTCATCTGTGGTGAGTACTGGCATCGAGTCGTATACCTTGGTGGCGGCAATCATGGGTGTGCGCACCAGCGGCATGTTGATGGTGGTAAAGCGCACATTGCGGTCAGAAAATTCCACCGCTGCCGCCCGGGTCCAGGCATCCAAGGCAGATTTTGAAGCCACATAGGCAGAAAACCTTGGGCTGGGGGTGAGTGCGCTAATGGATGAAATATTAATGATGTGACCTTTCTTGGCCTCGATCATCGATGGCGCCAAGCCCATGATCAGTCGCACAGCGCCAAAGTAATTGACCTGCATAGTTCTCTCAAAATCGTGAAAACGATCGAAGGACAGTTCCAGCGAACGGCGAATTGAGCGCCCGGCATTGTTAATAAGAACATCGACAAAACCGTGATTTTCCAGCACTTGGGCAATCAAACGATCGCAGTCCTCCATGTTGGAAACATCGGCCTGATAGATGCTGGCCACACCGCCATTTTCCGCAATTTCAGCGGCTGTTTCCTCCAGCTTGTCGGCGCTGCGCGCCACTAACAACACATGGGCGCCAGCGGCGGCTAAGCGCAGTGCCGAGCCTTTACCAATTCCCGAAGACGATCCTGTTATCAATACCACTTTGCCCTGCACATTGCCTTCAAGGGAGTGATCAAGAAATAGGTCGGGGTCCAGCTTGCGCTCCCAGTAATCCCATATTACCGGAGCATACTGATGTAAATCGGGAACCTTGATGCCACTGCCCTTGAGGGCGCGCTCGGTGTCACGATTGTCGTAGCGAGTTGGGAAATTCATAAACATGGTAACTGAATCGGGCAGCCCCATGTCCTCTAGTACCGTGCGTACAATGCGCTTTATTGGGGGTAAGCCGGCAATAGTGTCGCGCACAAAGCGTGGAATGAAACCAAAAATACGGGTGTCCAGGCGCATGCTGAAACGCGGTGCGTGGCCGGCATCCGCAAAAATATTCATCAGGTTCCCCATGCTGTGATGCTCGGTGTCGGTCAGGTGAAAGCACTGGCCGTCGTAACCGTTCTGGTGTGCGATATGGTCCATGGCGCTTACCACGTAGTCCACCGGCACAACGTTAAACTTGCCGCCTTCTATTCCAATTAAAGGCATCCATTGGGGCAGAGCACCGCGAAGTTTTTGCAGGGTTTTGAAGAAATAGTAGACCCCGTCAATTTTGTCGATTTCACCGGTCTGCGAATGCCCCACAACCATGGCTGGCCGATAGATGCGAAAGGGAACCTCGCACTCATCGCGCACAATACCCTCAGAGTCATGCTTGGTGGAAAAGTAGGGATGTTGGTAGTTCTCCGCTTCCTCAAACATATCTTCACGGAAGGTACCCTTATACAAGCCCCCGGCTGCAATAGAACTCACGTGCTGAAAGCACTTGGCAGAAATAGCCTTGGCCAGCTTCACCGCGTTGCGCGTGCCATCGATATTGGTGGTGCTCTGAGCCTCGGCGGAGGCGCTGATATCGTAGATGGCGGCGAAGTGACAAAAATGATTTATTTTCCCCTTCAGGTCCGCAATTGTTGCCTCGTCCAGTCCCAGTAGCGGCTGAGTTAGGTCTCCCTGTACCGGAATTAATCTGTCACTTCCTTCCCCAAAGCGCTGTTGCAGTGCCTCAAATTTGTGCTGCGACCCCGCGCGTGTGAGCACATAGATATCTCCCTCGCGCGCCTTTAGTTTGTCGATAAAGAAACGACCGATAAAACCCGTGCCGCCAGTAATGAAATAAGCCATACCCGTGCTCCCTCTGTGATAAGAAAATGATCAAAATGAGTCATTGTAGGATACTGGTCCAAGTAAGTAATTTATCCTGAAATTAGTAAAATTGCACCCTGCAAATATTTGCCTCTGCGCTGGGTAGATTCAGGATGAATTGTTCCGGCCCATTCAGATTAGTACAAAATTTTCTGTCACAAAAACTTAACTCGCAGTCGTGAATTGCTAAGTTTTCTGATCGCAGTCGGCATACACTGGGCGGAATTGTTGTAAACCCTACACGCTAAAAGCTGGGCAAGTTTCTCGCAGAGAGTGTTCTCTATGCCTCTACCGACTTAGATCCGGCGATGTCCGAAGCGTGAGGTGGTGCGACAACATGTCGCTTTATCATAATTATTTGTCGCCAAATATAAAGTTGTTATAGGAAAGCTTTGTTAAATTACCCCGCATATCGGCAGGTTTAACATGACTAACTACATAATAATCAGGAGATTGCATCATGAAAACTAGCAGAATATTGTTGAGCCGGCCAAAAATGGTTCTTACCACTCTGGCATTGGTGCTGGCACCGGTGTCACAAACTATGGCGCAGTTAGTGCTTGAGGAGGTCATCGTTACCGCTCAAAAGCGTGAGCAGAGTCTGCAGGATGTGCCAATATCTGTATCCGCTATGACCGGCGATAAAATCAACGATGCCGGTATTGTGAACCTGGAAGAGATGGCCCTCTACATGCCCAATGTAAACATCAATAAGGGCTCAGCTACACCAAACCTGTTTATCCGTGGGGTGGGTTCCGGCACCAATGTCGGTTTTGAGCAATCTGTCGGTCTCTACATAGACGGTATTTATTCAGGTCGGGCTCAACTGGCTTCGGTTCCCCTGACTATGGATTTAGCGCGGGTAGAGGTTCTCAAAGGGCCTCAGGGTATTCTCTTTGGCAAAAACACAGTCGGTGGTGCGATTAACATCACCAGTGCCCGCCCTGACTTCGAGTTTGAATCATACGTTGAAGCTCTGTATGAACCAGAGGCCGGCGAGCAGTTATACACAGGTGTAATTTCCGGTGGCCTTAGCGATTCTGTCGCGGGCCGTTTGGCCGTGCGTTATGAGGGAATGGATGGTTGGTGGGATAACACTGAGCTGAACAAGGAGGGGCCCGACAAAGAGAATCTCTATATACGGGGCACCCTGTTGTGGGATGCAAGCGATACGGTGGAAGTGTTGGCAAAGTATGAGCACGGTGATTTCGATGTGGCTAACAGGCCTTCGGTTGTCTATCAATCCGACCAACCTACGAACTTTCTGGGAGAGCAACCATTTCCCGTGATTAGTGAGCGCGATAAAGGCGCCTACGACTTTGCCGCCACTGATAAAACAGAAACTGATGTCTTCGCTCTGACGGTTAATTGGGATATGGCGTTCGCTACACTCACCTCTATCTCCGGTTATGCCACCTATGATACCGCGCGTACGCAAGACGCGGATGCCTCAGTAACCGCCGCCTTGAATCGTACTTTGGATGAAGAGTATGAGCAATACAGTCAGGAATTGCGCCTGGTATCGCCCGGTGGCGAAACGCTGGATTGGATAGTGGGCGGTTATTATCAGCAGTCGGAGCTTAACGCAAGCCGGGTGAATGTTGACTTGGATTTTGCTCTTCTGGGTGAGCTGAGTGTGGCGGCATTGGTGGACGCTAATGATGACCAAATTTCCCTCCAGCCCTCCAAGTTCGACCAGGAGTCTGATTCATGGGCGATTTTTGCTCAGGGAACCTGGAATGTAGCCGATACCGTGCGCATCGGTATGGGTGTGCGGTATAACGAGGAAACCAAGGATCTGGATAAAGTCACAACTGCCGATGGCTTGGGCTTCAGGGCGGGAACCAGCGGCCCGGCGGCCAATATTATTGTTCTGGCTCGCCCTGCAGACAGAGCGCTGGCCGGCGATATACGCAGCCACTCTTTTACCGGCTTGTCTCGCGAGGAGGATGCCGTCACCTGGTCTGGCAATGTGCAGTGGGATGCAACCGATGAAATGATGGTCTACGCCAGTGTGAGCACGGGCTTCAAGGGAGGCGGTTTTGACGAAGCCTACAGTGGCCAGGGTTCGCAGTTGAGAACCGTCTCGAATATATTCACCGGTGAGCTCGATGGTGGCGTGATCGACACTGGCACTGATGGCTCGGTTTTGGAGTACGACGAAGAAACCGTTATCGCTTATGAATTAGGCGCAAAAATGAGCCTGGCTGGCGGTGCCGCTGAATTGAATGTGGCTGTGTTCCGTATGGAATATGACGACCTGCAGGTAAGTTCTCTGGTAGGCGATGTGTTCGAGGTGGGTAATGCCGGTGAGGCGATCAGTCAGGGCATCGAGCTGGACGGTCGTTGGTTGCTGTCGGAAGGTTTCACCCTGGGGGGCTCTTTTGCCTACCTGGATGCGACTTACGATACGTTCACGGGAGCAACCTGCACCGTGCCCCAGGCAACTGACCCTGAGAACAATCCAGGCTGTCTGGCGGTCGATGGATCTAACATTGCCTCTGGAGGAAAAGGAGGGCAAGACCTGAGCGGAGACACCCTTTTGTTTGCACCGCAGTACAGTGCCAGCATCAATGCGCAGTGGATTGTTCCGGTGGGCGATACGATGGAAATTCGCACTAATGCCGATGTGAACTACACGGATGAATTCTATTCGGCGCTGGATCTTGATAGAAATACCAAGCACGATGCCGTAACACGACTCAACATGCGCATTGCGCTGGCTAGCGTAGATGACACTTGGTCGTTGGCGCTGGTGGGTAAGAACCTCACGGATGAAAAGACCCTCGTGTGGAAAAACGATGTAGCCCTAACCAATAGTAACTCGTACTTTGGCATTCCGGAGCGTCCTCGTTCCATCGCCGTGCAGGCAAGATACCGTTTTTAACCTATACTAGCGCGCACACACCACAAAGGAGTATGGCCCTCATGGCATTGAATCAAGCAAAAACCACAGTATTTTCGATGGCATTTATGATCATGGGGGCTTTTTTTGGTCCCCTCGTTCAGGGCGCTGAAAAACCCAATATCCTGGTGATTTTTGGCGATGATATTGGTATCACCAATATCAGTCGCTATAGCATGGGGATTATGGGCTACCAGACCCCCAACATTGACCGCATTGCCAATGAAGGAATGATCTTCAGCGATTATTATGGCGAGCAGAGTTGTACCGCTGGACGCTCTGCGTTTATCACTGGTCAAAGCCCGTTGCGGGTCGGTTTGACCAAAGTAGGTATTCCAGGGTCTGATATTGGTATTCAGAAGGAAGACCCCACTTTGGCTGAGTTGCTCAGGCCACTGGGTTATACCAGTGGGCAGTTCGGTAAAAACCATCTGGGTGACAAGGATGAATTTCTGCCAACCAACCACGGTTTTGATGAGTTCTTTGGCAACCTGTATCACTTGAACGCTGAGGAGGCACCAGAGGATCCCGACTATCCGAAGAACCCTGCTTATCGCAAGTTATTTGGACCACGCGGCGTTATTCACAGTTATGCAGACGGTAAAATTGAAGACAGCGGTCCGCTGACTAAAAAGCGCATGGAAACGGTTGATGAGGAGTTTCTGGCCGCTTCACTGAAGTTTATCGACAAGGCTCACAAAGCCGATAAGCCCTTTTTCGTCTGGTTTAATTCCACCCGCATGCACTATCACACACACATTAAACCAGCCTCCCAGGGCGGCTCTGGTCAGGGCTTCTACAATGATGGCATGGTAGAGCACGACGGAATGGTAGGCGTGCTACTGGAGAAACTCGATGACTTGAAGATTGCCGACAACACGATTGTTATCTATACCACGGACAACGGTCCGCACTTTAACCAATGGCCTGATTCGGCAATCACACCCTTCCGGGGAGAGAAAAACACCAATTGGGAAGGTGGTTATCGTGTGCCCGCTATGGTGCGCTGGCCGGGCAAGATTAAAGCTGGAGTGATTAGCAACCAGGTGATGTCACACCTCGATTGGATGCCTACGCTGATGGCAGCGGTGGGCGACACTAGTGTTAAGGCCGACTTAAAGAAGGGCAAACTAGTGGGAAACGACACCTTCAAGGTTCACCTCGATGGCTATAATTTTTTACCCTTTCTTACGGGCCAGAAAAAAATTGCACCGCGCCGGGAGTTTTTTTACTTCAGCGATGATGGATTGTTAACTGCTGTTCGGGTTGGTGACTGGAAGATGGTATTTGCCGAGCAACGAGCACATCGTTTTGATGTGTGGCGTGACCCTTTTGTGATTTTGCGTATCCCCAAGATTTTTAACCTGCGTCGCGATCCGTTTGAACGCGCCGATACCGATTCCAATAGCTATAACGTGTGGTGGGATCAAAAGTTACCGGCAGTGGCAGGGCAGGGTATGATAGCGGTAACACAGTTTGTTGGATCGCTGAAGGCGTTTCCGCCACGACAGCGCCCGGGTACCTTTACCGTCGACCAGATAATGGAAGCTGTTTACAAGAAATAGTGACTTTATTTACTTTCGGGCGGAATAAAGTCTGCCCCTTTTTTTTGAATAAAAAATTATTCTGGAGATGACTATGTCGTTGAAGCATGCAGCCACCAAACTCGCCAAATTTTTGCTATGTGTTGTCAGTTGCGGCGTTGCCAGCGTCGGGAGTATTGCCGCAGTGGCGGCTGACTCGGGAATGGCTGCAAGTGCGGCTTATTCACCTTACGCCAACCAGAACTTTCCAACGCAAGTTCTATTTGGCGATGTACATGTGCACACCGGCCTATCCGGTGATGCAGGCGGCAGTGGAACGCGTCTGATGCCCAGCGATGCTTACAAGTTTGCCAGAGGCGAGCAGGTCATCTCCAACACGGGTCAACCCGTACGCATCTCTCAGCCCTATGATTTCCTTGCGGTGGCTGACCACACCGACGGCATGGGTGTAATTCTCGATATTCTCGCCGGCAAGCCCAATATCATGGCGGATCCCTACGGGCGCGAATTAAATGCAGCGTTCAATAAAGGCGGAAAAGCCGCGAGAAAGGCCACAGTAGGCATGATCGCGAGATTTGCCCAGGGTGAAGCTAACGAAGCGCTCAATTATCAACCCGGGAATCCGGCCTATAAGGCGACCTGGGAAACGATTGTGCAGGCGGCGGAAGATTACAATGTTCCCGGTGAGTTCACCGCGCTCATTGGTTTTGAATGGACCTCTTTGGTTAAAGGTAACAACCTGCACCGAGTCGTGTTAATGCGCGACGGTGCCGACAAGGCCACTATGATTGAGCCCTATACCACCACGCCCCCACTGGGCAGCCCAAACCCGCGCGACCTGTGGAAGTGGATGGCAAACTGGGAGGAAAAGACCGGTGGGCAGATGCTGGCGATTCCCCACAATGGCAATTTATCCAACGGTTGGATGTTTCCCCTGGTGGATAATTTTAATCAGGATAATCCTTTCGATGAGACGTATCTGAAAAACCGCGCTCGCTGGGAACCCCTGGTAGAAGTGACTCAAAACAAAGGTGACGGTGAAACGCACCCACTACTGTCGCCCGATGACGACTTCGCCGACTTCGAGACCTGGGATATGGGCAATCTCGATGTCAGTCAGGCAAAAACACCGCAGATGCTCCCCGGGGAATACGCCCGCTCAGCGCTGAAGCGCGGATTGGAAATTGAAGCTGCTCGGGGCATCAATCCCTATAAGTTTGGCATGATAGGCTCCACCGATACTCACACGGCACTTTCCACCAATGCTGAGAATAATTTTTTCGGCAAGATGACGCCGATGGAACCGAGACCAGGTAGATCTTTCGGCTTGGAAAAAATAAATCGCGAGTTGGGCATTAAGCGCGAGCGTTGGAAGACAGTCGCTTCCGGCGTGGTTGCCGTCTGGGCAAGGGAAAACACACGAGGCGAAATTTTTGATGCGATGCAACGCAAAGAAACCTTTGCCACCACCGGGCCACGTATCCGTGTACGTTTATTCGGCGGCTATAACTTTAACGCTGAGGACGGCTTAACGCGTGAACCCGCAGTCCTGGGCTATCGCAAGGGTGTGCCCATGGGCAGTGACTTAAGTGCAGCGCCCAACGGCAAAGCCCCAAGCTTCCTGGTGGCCGCCATGAAAGATCCGCAAAGTGGCAATCTTGATCGCATCCAGATTGTTAAGGGCTGGGTCGATGGGAATGGAAAAGCGCAAGAGCAGGTGTACGATGCTGTATGGGGAGATGCCGATAGACGCAAGCTAAATCGGCGTGGTGAACTACCCCTAGTCGGTAATACTGTTGATGTGAAAACCGCGACTTGGACCAACACCATTGGCAATGCAGAACTCATTACCGTTTGGCAGGACCCCGATTTTGACCCTGCAGTAGAAGCCTTCTATTACGCGCGGGTCATCGAGATACCTACGCCGCGCTGGACTACTTACGATGCGGTGAGGTTTGGCCAGAAGATTGCCGAAGGTGCTCCAGTGAGTATTCAGGAGCGCGCGTATACCTCACCAATTTGGTACTCACCGAAGTCTTAGCCTTTTCCCGCCTTCATTTTTTGTGGGGTATTCTAGTCTGGACGCGATTAAATTAATGTTTAATCGCCGCTTTTTCTTTGGGGGTGTATGCATGATTTCAACTATCCGCATTTTTAGTCTCGGGCTTATTTTTTTATTCTCGGCCCAGGTTTTCTCAGAGCAGCCTCCCGAAAACCCGCTGCGCAACGTCTACTTTGGTGAGACCCACGTGCACACGGCTTATTCGCTGGACGCTTTCCTGGGTGGCACTCGGCAAATGCCTTTCGATGCCTATCGCGCGGCTAAAGGTGAGACCGTTGTGGTCAATGGTCGGCCGCACTCCATGCGTAGGCCACTGGACTTTGCCGCAGTGACAGACCACGTGGAGTATTTAGGAGAGATGACTGCAGCTCTTAATCCGAGCACTTCCGCGCACGATAATCCTACCATTCAAAAACTTACTAAGTTGACTGACCCGGACGAGCGCCGAAGTTGGTTTATGAAATATGTGATTAGTAATAGTCGCAGCGCAACGCCGAAACGCACCGATTTCTACCCCGGCCCAGAGCTTGTTAAAAGTGGCTGGAAAAGCGTAATAGAAGCGGCAGAACAGCAATATGAGCCAGGCGTGTTCTCAACCTTGATTGCCTTTGAATGGACGTTTGTTCGTAAGGGCGGAAACTTGCACCGCAATATTTTATTCCGCGATGGCACTGTGCCCGAATTGCCTCTTGGCCGTTATGGTCTTGGCAGTGAAGAAAAGTTGTGGTCCTGGCTGGCAGAGCAGGAACAGGTGGGGGTGAAGTCCATGGCAGTGCCTCACAACTCCAATGCCAGCAAGGGCCTGATGTTTTCCGAGACCAATTCAGACGGAGCACCTATCGATAAAGCCTATGCAGAACTACGGGCTCATTTCGAGCGCTCTATTGAAATCATGCAGATTAAGGGTAACTCCGAAGTAAATCGCAATTTTTGGCGCGCCGATGAGTTTTCCGATTATGAAAATGCCGATTCAATCGCTAAGTTCAGCGACCGTGTCCCCATGAAAGAGAACTACGTGCGCTACGGTGTAGTAAAAGGTTTGGCTCATAAACAAACATTGGGTGTGAACCCCTACAAGCTGGGCTTCGTCGGAGGCACCGATAGCCATAACGGATTGATGGGCGATACTGCTGAGGACAATTTTGTCGGTGGTCATGGCCTTGAAGATGCAACACCCAAGCGTCGTCAAACCAGCGAAGTAGGTGGCTGGATTACATCGAAGGATCAGACCCCTGGCTCGCTCACTGGCGCGTGGGCAACCAGTAATACTCGCGAGGGGATTTGGGATGCAATTTACAATCGTGAGACCTTCGCTACTAGCGGTTCGCGCATTGTGGTCAGATTGTTTGGCGGCTGGAATTACGCCGACGACTTGCACACTCGCTCTGATGTTCTAAAGCGGGCATACCAACATGGTGTACCCATGGGAGCAGACCTGAAGCCCGCGGGAAAACGTGATGGCGCGCCACGTTTTCTGGTGATGGCCAGCAAGGATGCCTTGGGTGCCAATCTGGACCGCATACAAATTATTAAGGGCTGGGTGGATGCTCAGGGTGTAACCCACGATAAGGTGTTTGATGTGGTGTGGTCCGGGGAACGTCAAATTGCTGAGAATGGAAAATTGCCTTCAGTGGGCAATACAGTGGACCTGAAGACTGCCACCTATCGCAACACAATAGGCGACGTGCAATTAGCAACGGTGTGGCAAGACCCTGAATTCGATCCCGCTACATCGGCGCTTTACTACGCCCGAGTGCTCGAAATTCCGACTCCCCGCTGGACAACCTTCGATGCAGTGCGTGCAGGGCTTGCGCTATTGGATAGCGTGCCTGCCACGACAGCAGAGCGGGCCTGGTCGTCACCTATTTGGTATGGCCCTGCGGACTAGGTTTGGCCAAAGCGGCCATGGTGTCCTCTAGTCAGATGTCTACGCCACTATCTGACTTGTTGTTTTGGGGAGGGCCCTGCCGCTCCCGGTTTCAGATTTGGAAACTTTTTGGTGCTGATCGCATAATCCCTGAGAATAGGCGCTAACACCGCGCTCAACCAGTTGTTTGCCGCGTTTATATTCCATAATTCCTTGGGGTCGTTTTCCAGATCAAAGACATAAGGCACCGCCAATCGTTCGTGCGTTGCAGTTACTACACCTTGCCCCGCTTGCACCACCGCGCCGCGTGAAGGCATGCGAACCTGGAAATGGATTTTGTAGTTGCGCCATTTGATCGCGAGTAAATCCTTGCCGTGAAAGATCATTACTTGTTCACGATTGGAGCGTTCTTGAGTGCCGAATAAAAAATTACTCTGATCGATAGAATCTATGGGTCGGTCGGTTGGAACTTTATCCGCGCCGCCTGCAACAGTTGCAAAGGTGCTATAAAAATCCAGGATAGCGACAATCTCATTGGATACCCGTCCAGGCTGTGTATGCCCTGGCCAGCGGATAATTGCAGGCACTCGTATCGCTCCTTCCCAGCCACTGGGGAACTCTCCGCGAAATGGCCCGGAATCAGATTGCCCGCCGTACTGAATGCCAATGCCCGCCATAGACTCAGGGCCGTTGTCGCTGGCAAAAACCACGATGGTGTCGTCGGAGATGCCTGCGTTGTCGACGGCATCGATCACTTGCCCTGCGTTATAGTCGATTTCGGCTAGGGCGTTTTGATAGTCACTGTAACCTTTGCGATCGAAATCGGGGTGTGGCAGAGGGGGGCTGTGGGGTAGCGAGTAGGGCAGGTAGAGGAAGAATGGCTTGCTAGTGTTCGCGTGTTTTTTGATGAAGCCGACGGCCCTGTTGGTAACTTCCCTGTCTACCTGGCGGCGCATGGCCATGTCGTACTCACCTATGCGCTTGCTCGCCTGTCCTTTTTTGCCCTCGTAGATACCGTCCAGACCAGCGAGTTTTGCATCATATCCGGGTTGCAGTTCTCGTAAGGGAGCGTTACTGGAATGCAGGAAGCCATACCATTCGTCAAAGCCCTGGTCAGTGGGGTGGCGCGCCTTAATATCACCCAAGTGCCATTTACCATAAGCCGCTGACACATAGCCTTTATCGGCCAGCAATTCGGCCAGCGTATATTCCCAGGGAGTGATGCCCTGCAGTCCACCCATCAGCTCGACAGCCGAGGTGCCGCTGCGAATTGGTAAGCGCCCGGTTAGCAGGGCAGATCGAGAAGGGGTGCATTCGGGTTCCACATTAAAGTTGGTAAGACGCATACCCTGGGCCGCCAGCCGGTCAAGTTTGGGTGTGGGTACACCGCGAATAACTCCACCACCGTATGAACCAAGGTCTCCATAGCCAAAATTGTCTACCAGCATGAACACGATATTGGGTGGTTTTTTTGCTAGTGCCAGTCCGCTCGCGGAGATTATCAAGGTACCCATTGCCAAGATCGATAGACGTTTTATAGACATATGCACTCCGTGCTATTGCTGAAATTTAGTGACAACTTTTGTTGGGGGTATCGGGCTAAAAATGTTCACTTAAGTAGACACTGGCAGTATTGGCCAGCGATCAACAATTTCGTCGTTGCGTATCACTACCAGATCTCCAAATTGCAACAGAACTGCCTCTGATTGAGTGGGCCGCAGGAAGACAAAATCATCGACTTTCAGTTGCACCGAGTCCGACCCACTGTAACCCTGTTGATTAGAGCTGACATACGCGAAGTGAGGCGTCAAACCGGGGGGTGATTCGTTCTCTGCCAGCCAATTGCCGCTGTAGCAGAAATATATTTGTTTTTGGTTTTGGTTCCAGCCTCGCAGCATGGGCCCAGCCCACTCTAGTGTGGGTAAGCGCGAGCCTTGAAGATGCTTTAGCACCGGGGAGGCAATGAATGCGGAGGGCTCAAAGTCTTGCAGAATTGGCAGATCGTAGTGGGTGGGTTTCATCAAGCAGGAGCCAGCCGACAAGTCGTTAACCACAGTATCGCCCTCGTAATGTCGGAAGGTGGGGCTGCCCGCGCCGTTAAAGCAGTTGTCGGAACCCACTAGTGCAGGGAAACTCTCATTGAGCTGCGTTACGCAGGCCGCATACTTGCTCTTTACCTTCGGTAGCTCGCGGTCTGCTAAAAATTTTGGTAAGCCCATTAAGTGTGCGTCATAACCCATAAATCCGGCAAATTTGAGATGATTTGGGTTGTTTTGAATCGTTGTTAACGCCTGTGCCAGTTCTGTGCCTGGCTCAAAGCCGCCGCGATGTAATCCCACATCCAGTTCCAGGTTTACGCGCATTTTGATTTCTTTGGACTGCGCCAGCTGCAGGTATTGTTTCAATCGTTGGTTGGTATCAATCAGCCACTGCAAATTTTGTTCAGAATTAAAACCATCTACAGGCGCAGCATAGAAAGTCTCTGCGGCGGCTACGGGCATGGGTTTACCCATCAAAATATCGGCCTGCGGATTCAGACGTACCATCTCCTGAAGAAACGGTCTGTGAAATACCATCAGCGATCGCGTGTTGGCACGCTGTGCTACATAATCAACCAACAGGGGGCTGGGGATAGACTTTGCTACTACGCGGTAAGTTTTCGCAGGGGTTGCGGCAACTGACTGCACAACCCGGTCGATATTTCTGTCCAGCCTATCCAGGTCTATCACCAGCACGGGAGTGTCTATGCCGTTGCTCCGCAGTGTTTTGTTTAATCGTGCGAAGTAGGGTGAATAAGCGCCGCCCTCGTCATCGGGCCTGACCAGAACTGCACCTGCTGCGATGCCACCGGTGGCCAACAATAATTTACGTCGCGTTAACATCTCAGGCTCCAAATAGTGTTTTTAAATGCGCATTCATTAATCTTCCCTGTGGATCGAGCTCTCGGCGAACTTCCTGAAAATCTTGCCAGTGCCGTGGATAAAGTTGAGCTAATTGCTCGGCCTCCAGAGTATGAATTTTTCCCCAGTGTGGGCGGCCCTCGTATTTCCAGAAGATGGGCTCTATTTCAGCAAACACAGCCTTGTAGTCAGTGTCACCAAACTGGTGCACCGAGATAGAGCAGCCATCGTGACCCTCAAACATCGATAGCCAGATGTCGTCGGCTTTTACATAGCGATATTCCATAGGGAAACACAGCGGTATTTTCTTGTCTTTGATAGTAGTCAGTATTTCTTGTACACACGCAGGGCCTGCCTCTGCGGGGACGGTATATTCCATCTCGCGGAAACGCACCATGCGTATATGGGGAAAGACTTTGTAGGCGGGGCCAGTGCGAACAAGCTCTGCAGAATCGGCCATGGCAACAGTCAAGATTTTGTCATATAACGCCTCGCCTACCACGGGCACCCATGAAACTGAATCAAAAACAGTCCGCAAGGTATTTATCGCCTGCGGGTCGTCTTCACCCACTGTTTTATCGGAGTCTTTAGCGATGTCGGTGGCAACGGTAATGCACAGTGAAGAATAGGGAATAGGGAAGCATTCGAAGTGCCTGTGTGCCCGGCACCGCGTATCCATTTCGGCAAACACATCTTCCCGTTGCTCCACTTTGTTGACTTCGGTTAGCTGGTAGGACGGCAGGTTTTGCAGGGTGATTTCCGACATGATGCCAAGTGCACCAATAGACGTGCGTGCCGCCTGGAAGATTGCTGAGTTTTTCTCGGCACTACAGTCCAATAACTCGCCCGAGACGGTGGCAAGCTTCATGTCGGTGACATAACTGCTCATAGAACCGAAATCGGTACCGGTGGCATGTACCGAATTGGCTATGGCGCCACCCAGAGCGGGGTAGTCCATGTCTGGCATATTGGGTACGGACTGACCAATAGAATGAAGCAGTGGCCCCATGTCGTGAAGCCGCGTTCCCGCTTGCAAAGTGGCCTGTATTTTCTCACTGTCGTGGCGCACAAGGCCACTGAGCAGGTCGGTTGAAATTAGGGTGTCGTCAGTGGGCACAACCCCACTGAAGGAGTGGCCCGCCCCAACCGCACGCACGACACCTTTGGCCGATTTGAGTGCGCTTACCAGTTCATCTTCAGAAGCCGGTGCGCTGCGCCAGCTTGGCGTGCAAGACTGGTTGCCGGCCCAATTGATCCAGGGCATTTTTTGTCCCGGCGTATACGTGAGGGGCGATTGTGGTGCGTTGCCGCCAGACCCGCAACCGCTGAGAGTTCCCAGTGCAGTACCCACACCCAGAGCTAGAGAGCTCTGCACGAACGTTCTGCGTTTCATTGTGCTTCTCCTACCGCATCGGGCATGCCGGATAGCGTGCGAATCAAAACCCGTAAATCTTCTTCCGAGCATGCACTGCAATAGCCTAAAGGCGGCATGCCGCGAATGCCTTGTACTACATTGACCAACATGGCGTCTTCGCCCCGCGCCACGGCCTCTTGCCACTCATCTGCAACGCCGACAAAAGGCGCCCCCGTGTCGGGTCGTGCATGACATTGCATACAGTTGTTAAGCATCAAGGTAGCTTGTCGTGCTGTAGGAGCTGCATTCGCGGTGCGTGCGAATCCGGTCACTGAAACTAAAAAAATTATCAGAAGAAAAGCTGAGCAGTGCGTCGGGCGCCAACAATGGGTGTTTGGATTCATGTCTTGTTCCTGTGGGGACAGACTTTTGGCTGGCAAGATCAGGGCAAACCAGGAGTCCCATCAACTCGCTATTTCTTAACTGTGAAACACAATGTATCAGAACGGGCTGGTAAGCCAAGGGCAATATGGGTAACTATCGGGGGCATTTTCAGAACGGCGGTCGTGGGAGAGCGCGCTGACACTGGAAGTGGCCAGCCAGTTATAGCACTCGCTATCAATTTTTTGAAGTGTTCCTTCTGGCGCATATTCGCAATAGTGTGTCGCTAAATATTAAGTTTAGATGGCGGTGTATAGATATGCTATGGATCGTTGCTTCAGACACTAACCAGAAGGAGTTTTATATGAACACCGAAACAATGAGCATTATCCGCGATGGCCAGCAAGAGTGGCTTAAAATCCCATTACCCGGTTCTGAAGGCGTGTCGATAAAGGTACTGAAGGCCGATGTAGAAATGGATCGAGCTGTGGTAAAAATTAAATTTGAGCCTGGTAGTAAAATGCCGCGTCATAGTCACTACTGCAGAGCCATAGCCTACACGGTGAGCGGCGAGTGGGCCTATGATGAAGGGAGCTTTGGGCCGGGTGAAACCGCGTGGGAAGAAGAGGGTAACGACCATACACCTTGGAGCGATACGGGCGCGGAACTGTTTATTGTGTTCGATGGCAAAGATGGTCGCTACCTGGATAACTTTATGGAAGACGGTTCGATTATC
>JBLHNQ010000041.1:0-18440 GCA_047650635.1 Halioglobus sp. | reverse complement strand
CCGCTACCGCTAGCTGGCTTCCTGTTCCCGGCGCTTGCGCAATTGTGCCTGAATATCCTCAACCCGAGCCTTGCTCAGGTTAATTTTTAAGACAAAATATACAGCCACCAGCAAGGCTGGAATGATACCCAGACCCATGGCATAGACGAGGCCATTCTGAGTGTCCAGCGGCACGTTCCCCGGCAGCATTCCGGTCTCCAGACCTATAACATCCAGCGCGATGCCGGCGTAGACTGGGCCAAAGATTGCGGCAAACTTGGCAATAAAGTTCAGCACAGCAAAAAAACCCGCTTCCTGGCGTAAGCCGTGATCCAATTCATGTTCGTCAGTAATGTCGGAAATGATGGAATAGGATGTAATGGCTCGTATCAGGTAGCAGTACATGAAGATCAGCATGAAGACCAAATTGAGTACGAAAGGGATTGTCTCGTTACCCTGGGGGAAGAGCCCCAGCATTTTTGCGGGGTATAGCCACAGGCAATTCAGAATCAGGGCTACCAGCGCATACTGAAGCAGGTGGTGTTTTTGAAAGCGGGCGGTTAAGCCCCGTAAAGTGAACATCACCAGACCAATCGCCACCAAACTGGGGAGCGCCAGTATGATGGACACTTCCGTTGCGCTAAATTCCCAGAAATAGGTCCAGGACAAAATATTCAGTGTTGAGATAGTGCCCCAGGAGACCATCGCGGCAATTTCGTAGCCGATCATATAGCGGAACGTTTTGTTTTCCAGGGTGCGCACCAGATCTCGAAGCAGGGCACGCATGTTGCCCCGGGGACCTTTTGCGGCGAGTCCGCTTGTTGTGGAGGGCACTATATAGTTTCTTGTGCCCCAGGTGGTTAGCGTGCCCATAACCAGCACGGCGACACATGACAGCGCGCCGTAGATCGGGTAGTTGGCGTTGACGAAACGACCATCTACGCCGTCATTGCTGGAAAATATCCACAGCAGGCCCACGGCGGGTAGTAGTACCGCAAACAGGAAAGTGAACACCATGCGAGCGCCCATGGTGTTACTGCGTTCCTGATAGTCGCTGGTAATTTCGGCTGATAGTGCGAGATGGGGGATGGAGAAAGTGGTGAGAAAGGTGCGTATCCAAAGTGTCCAGAATAGAAGCCAGCTCCCAAGCCAGGTGGTGTTTTCAACCACGCTTTGAGGTGGCGTGAACAAGCCAATAAAACCCAGCCCCAAGGGCAGTATGCTCAGGGCGAGAAACGGGTGGCGCCGACCAAAGCGGCTGCGTAGTTTATCTGACCAGCCGCCTACCAACGGATCTGTTATGCCATCCCATATAAGTGCCAGTGATAAAACCACGCCTGTTATTGTGCCACTCAGGCCTAGCACCTGAGTGTAGAATATCAGCACAAACATGGAATAAGCCGCTTCCTTGACGGCGTATACTGCGCCACCCGAGCCGTAAAGAATGCGGGTTTTAAGACTTACCATTAGCTAGCGGCGCTACATAATTGACGGGTACAAAAAAGGGCGAGATATATCGCCCTTCGCATAAACACCGCAATATCAACGCTTCCCTTTGATCAGACCTCTAAACCAGTCTGCCAGCGTTTCGTGTTTGAAGTCGGTAAATTCGCCGGCATCCATGAACATCCCATGATCGTTACACACCTCGTACCAAATGTGGTACTGAAGGGGATCGGAGGCTTTTTCCATATCTTTGCCGCAGCGAGGGCAGGCGATGTCTTCCACGGCATCCCACTTCTTGCCGTGTTCCGAGCTCCCGGTGTCGAGGGCGTGCCCCATCCATTTTTCTTTCAGGAGTTCTGCTTCCCCGGTGTCAAACCACATGCCCTTGCAATTGGTGCAGCGGTCTACGGCCAGATCACCACCGTAGGTGATTTCTTCCATGCCGTGTCCACATTTTGGGCATTCAATGCTATGTATGTCCGGGTTGTATTCCATCAGGGTTCCCCATCGATTTTCAGTTAGTTCAGTTATTTTAGTTATGTACGACCCGCTAAGGGGTTCAGCTGTAGGATTCTAGCTCACGCCGCGGCAATTGTCTCTGCGTGATGGGTAATTTTAAACTACCTTTCCTGTAATATTGGTTAGTTTCAATCTTTGTGCTTAAACTGTACAATCGTACAATTTAGTTGGCGCAGCCTAGCGGGATATGTGTATATGAGACAATTTTTAATGCTTTGCATAGGCCTGATGCTTACTCTCGCACCTGTGGCGCAGGCGGGCGATGCCTCGGCAGGCGAGAAAGCCTATGCCAATTGCGCGGTCTGCCACGGCAACAGTGGCGAGGGAAATGCGGCACTGGGTGCTCCCGTTCTGGCGGGTCAAAATGAGGCATACCTTGTGCGCCAATTAAAGAACTTTAGAGCGGGACTTCGCGGGGCACATGCCAGTGATGTGAAAGGGATGCAAATGCGAGGTATGGCGGCCACACTTGCCGATGATGCCGCTGTGGGTGATGTGGCCGGGTATCTCGCGGGATTGCCACAACAAGCGCAGAACGCAGAAACCGACGGTGCCGATATGCGCAACGGAGAGAACCAATACAATGGCGCCTGTGGAGCCTGTCACGGAGGCCAAGCGCAGGGTAACGTGGGGCTGAGGTCTCCAAGACTTGCGGGCCTGGACGCCGCCTACCTGAAGTTACAATATCACAATTTTGCTGCGGGTATCCGAGGCTCTCATCCTGATGACCGCTTGGGTCAGCAGATGAAAATGATGGCCACCATGCTGCCCAGCGAGAAAGACCTCGATGACGTCGTTGCCTTTATAGTTAGCCAGTAGACACGATGCGCTTCGGCTCTTTTTTGATACCGGCTTGTATTGCCACCCTGCTGCTGGCGAGCCCCGCTGGCGCGGTATCAGATTTCGTTCTCAGTGAACTTTGCCCCGCAAGTTTTGAAAAAACTGACGAGGGTGTGTGCGAGCTGCGTAATTTGTACCAATTCTATGGTTCATTGCAAGGGCAGGGAGTGGGGGGTACACAAACGTCTCTCCCTAGTCATCGCGATGGTTTTAGCCCTGGCCAGATTGACTTGGGGCGTTACTTATTTTTTGATCCTGTGCTTTCGGCCGATGGCTCCGTTTCCTGTGCCAGCTGCCACGACCCTGATAAAGGGTTCAGCGATGGTCGTGGTCTCAGTATTGGTATTCACGGCGCGCAGGTGAGTAGAGGTGCGCCATCGTTGTGGAACGTGGGGTTTCTTAAGTCTCTGTTTTGGGATGCGCGGTCCGATTCCCTGGAAGATCAAGCCAAGGAGCCGCTTTATAATCCACACGAGATGGGGAATAGTGAAGAGCAACTGCACAAAACGCTGAATGATAATGCCAATTACCGAGAACTATTTCGTCAGGCGTTTCCCAAAGAGGAGTCAGCTGAGATACAGCTCGAGCAGGTCTATACTTCACTGGCTGCTTTTCAGTCGTCCCTGATTTCGCTCAATAGTCGCTATGACCACTATGCGCTGGGCTACCATGAAGCGTTAAATCAGCACGAGATTGAGGGAATGAACGTATTCCGCTCTTTTGTCGCGCGCTGCGCGGAATGTCATACTCCTCCGCTATTTACCAATCAGCAAATCGCGGTTATCGGCACACCAGAACCGCAAGGCAGGGAGCTGGATGTCGGCGCAGAGACGACCTATGGTGCACCCAGACTGAAAGGCGGATTTAAAGTGCCCAGTTTGCGCAACATAGCCAAAACAGCGCCCTATATGCATTCTGGCCGGTTTGCGACACTGCGGGAAACCGTGCAATTCTATACCCAGGGAAGAGGGCACGCAGTTCCCGAAGGCGTCGAGATGCAATTGCACTGGCATATCTGGGAGCCTAATCTTACCGATTACGAACTGGATAGGCTGGTTGATTTTCTGGGCACGCTTACCGATGAAACATTCAAACCAAAAATACCGAAACGGTTGCCCTCGGGGCTAACGCCACAAGATCATTTATCCAATAATGCAGTAGTAAATACAATAAAAATCGTGGAAGGAGAATCCTCATGAGTAAAGGCACTATTTTCGCTTTGATAATTGCCGTGGCCGCTTTTGCCGGTGGTATGTTTTATGGCAAAGGCGGCGGCAGTGATGCAGCCCTGGTTATGACAGACAGTGGGTCTGGTGCTAGCTATGTAGCCCCGGTGCAAGAGGGTGGCGATAACACTCAACCCGGTGAGCTCATTTTATCTGGATCCAATTCACATGTTGCAGGGTCGGCCGCCGGTTTTGCGACAGCGGTCGTTAAGGACGGTGAATCCATTCAGGCCGCGGTTACCGCTGCAGAGCCCGGTACGATTATTCGGGTTATGCCTGGCACCTACCATGAGACAATATACATTGATAAAGACGATATCCGCCTGATCGGTGTTATTCAGGAAGGTCGCCGAGCCACCCTGGATGGTGAGGGCTACATGAATGATGCCATTTTATACAGTGGCAATAATATTGTTATCGAAGGCTTCGTCATTACCCGGTACAAAGGTAATGGCATTATGGGTCAGGCGGGGAACAATTTCGAAATCCGCAATAATATTATTGTAAACACTGGCGTTTACGGTATTTTTCCCCAGCTGGGTAAGAACGGTATCGTTGAACTCAACGTGGTTTCCGGCATTGAAGATGCTGCCATTTACATAGGCATGAGTGACAATATTCATGTAGCGCAGAACGAAGTGTTTGATAGTGTGGCGGGCATTGAAATTGAAAACAGCCGTCATGCCATTGTTGAAGGCAATTATGTTTACAACAACACCGGCGGCATTCTTGCTTTTATTACACCGGGGCTACCGATTAAGACGACATACGATGTCATTATTCGGAATAACTGGATTTCCGGAAACAATACTAAAAACTTTGGCGCACCAGGTTCGACTGTCGGTGGAATTCCGGCGGGTACGGGCATTATGGTAATGGCGGCAGACGATGTTGTTATTGAAAACAACATCATTACCAATAATAAGAATGTTGGTATTCTGGTGGTGGATCACAACACAGCGGCACAGCTTACCAATGTGACGGTTGATCCGGAGTCCGACCCCAATTCCGATCGACTGCAAATTCTCGACAACCTAATGTCCAACAATGGCTATGAAGCTATCGACTCGATTAAAGGCATTATGTTGACGGAAATGAAGACCGGCAACCCCGATATTTTTGCGGTTGGGCCCAGCAAAGGCAGCTGCATAATCAATCGTCATCGTTACCTGACCTTCGGCGTGAATGACTTTGCAGAATGCTCACATACAAACACCGACACTATTGGCAACTACCTGTTGCCGCCGGTTGCGCCCAGAGACAAGAGCAGTGCAGAAGAGCGGGCTAAAGTAACCTATATGGCGATTTGTGCTGGTTGCCACACTTATACTGGCCGCATGATTGGGCCACCGGTTAAAATTATTCAAGCCCTGTATATGGATAATCCGCAGGGTATCGTCGATTACATTACCAACCCGTTTAAAAAGCGCGAAGACTATCCAGAGATGCCGCCACAGAATTACCTCGACGAGGACACGCGGATGGCAGTGGCGAAGCATATGCTAGGCCGCACGAATTAGTGTGTGATACAGGTTTCGCGCCGTTTATGGGCTAAACCTGATTGTCCTTACTTTTATTAACCACCTTGTCGTATCGATTGCGTAAGGTGGTTTTTTTTTCGATGTCTTTCAGCTGAGCCAAACGGTCGGCGGGCGGGGCTTTATCTTTGTCCTTGTGCAGCGAAGAACGTGGTGTTTCAGCAGCGATGACTGATTTGTCATCCCCAGTTGGGCGAAACTGCAATAGCACAAAAGCCATTGCCCCATAGACAATGATGATTTTGGTGATAAGCGCGTAGATCACGGTTTCGGGATATTGTTGTTGTAAGTAATCTGCGACATCCTGATAAAGCAATGAGGTAATCAGGGCGAATAGCAAAACGGCTACAACCCGAAATAACTTCGATTTGTATTTTCCCAAAAAAAACAGGATCGATGAATATTTAAAGAGTCTAAATAGAGACACCGCTATATACCGATATTGATGCCGAGAAGGAGGGCAACGATGCCAAAGCTCTTCCAGCCAATCCCTGACCAGATTTCCTTTTCTTTGTCGGCGACCAGATACTCAAGGTCTTCCACGGAATAATCTTCTTCCTTACGCCCCGCGTGAATAATGTCTTTGCGCACACGATCGACTGCCAGTCTGCGCAGCTTTTTCCGCACAACTTTTGGTGCTCGAACCAGGGGAGGTTTCTTCTGTGTCATGGCGCCATCACTTATTTGCTGAGCATAACTTTAGCACAATTTTAGTCGGGACATTGTTCTCGCTAACACCTGTTCGCTTCCCACTTGGCTTGTTTAGTCATTTTTAGAATCTGTATTTACGTGTTTCTAAAATGGATATAGATCAAAAAATAGTCGTTACATATTTCTTTTATTAGGCATAGACTACCAAAGTGGTACCCACCTTAAAACGGAGCGTGTAAAACATGTTAGAAAAAGAATTAGCTCAAGCTGCAAAGATGGCCGAGCAAGCCCATAAAAAAGTGGAGCAATTAAAGAAAAAATTGCTCGTTGAAACCGAAAAGGCTCACGGCAAAGCGAAACGCGAACTTGCCGCTGCACGCAAACAGCATAAGACCGCAAATGCTCGACTGAAAAAGGCACGTGGTTCACTTCGCGCCAAGAAAACTTCCGCCAATCAAAACAAGGTTGATGAGTTAATTAGCCAGGTGCAAGGTCTGGGCGATGCTGTAACAAGTATCGCCAAAGCCGCATACGACTCAGCAGAAAGACTGATGCCAATGAAGGCAGATGCACTTTTGGAAGAGCGAAAAGCAAAAGCGGCAGCGATGGCAGCTTCGCTGGTAGAAAAGGCCGCTGCTCAGCAGGCTAAAGCAAAGGCTAGAAAAGCTGCTGCGAAGAAGAAAGCTACAGCCAAAAAGGCCGCGCCGAAGAAAAAAGCGGCTGTAAAGAAAAAGGCGGCACCTAAAAAGAAAGCCGCTGTAAAGAAGAAGGCGGCAACTAAAAAGGAAACTGCTGTAAAGAAGAAAGCCGCACCCAAGGGAAAAGCGGCTGTAAAGAAAAAGGCACCAGCCAAACGCAAATAAAACGGTTGATCGGCTGAAGTCAACTCCGGCATTCCTGCTCCGGGCAATGCCGAGTGGTTCCTACTCTTTGGGAACTACACGAATAAGTTTCCCATTCTCACTGTCGGTCAAAATATACAGATAGCCGTCTGGCCCCGACCGTATGTCTCGAATTCTTTCGTCGAGTTCACTAAATAGTTTTTCTTCTGCTACCACTTTGCCGTTTTCCAGATCGAGGCGACGCACTTCCTTGTTGACCAACGCGCCGATGAAAAGGTCTCCCTGCCACTGTGGGAATGCCTGTCCGTCGTACCAGGTGAGGCCTGAGGGTGCAATGCTTGGCACCCAGAACCACTCTGGCTGCTCCATGCCGTCGAGTTCCTTGAACGGGCTAACATGAGCGCCGCTATAATCTACGCCCAACGTGATAGCGGGCCAGCCATAGTTGTTACCCGCTCGCAAAAGGTTCAGCTCATCGCCGCCTTTGGGCCCGTGTTCATGCAGATAAACTTTGCCTGTGTTGGCATCCAAGGCCAGACCCTGAGGGTTGCGGTGTCCGTAGGTCCACACCCTGGGGCTGCCTTGCTGTAGAAAGGGGTTGTCGGGCGGTGGTGTTCCATCCGTGTTGATGCGTAACACCTTGCCCAGTTCTGACGTTAAGTTCTGTGCTTCTTCTCTGTATTCAAACCCATCGCCGGTAGTGATTAGCAGAGTACTATCGGGCAGGAAAAGCATGCGGCCACCGTAATGTACGGGTGTATCTTTTGCGGTTTCAACCAGCAGAATCAGTTCCGAGTTTTGTAACTTGTTTCCCCCCAGAGTGGCGCGTACAACGCCAGTGCCGTTAGCGTGTGGACCACCATGTGCGTATGCCAAATATAGCCTCTTGTTAGATTCAAAATCCGGGTCCAGTACTATGTCAAAAAAGCCGCCTTGTGATTCCGCATAGGTTTCTGGTACGCCGGCGATATTTTGGCGTTCACTGCCATCCGCCGACAGCTTCAGCAACTGTCCACCGCGTTGGGTTATCAGAAATTCACCATCGGGAAGAAATGCAACTGACCAGGGGTATTGCAGATTGGTGGCGAGGGTTTCAAGTTTGTAATCGGCAGACCATGTGGATGCGGCGGTGATGAGATAGAGCGTACAAAAGGTAAGGCATTTAGCAACTTTCGCTGCAAGCGCTTGAAGTTGTGTCTGGTGCATTATTTGTCTCCCACTGTTTGTTTCATTATAGACGTAAGTAGATGGCAAGATAGCCCCTGTTGGCTTGACAGCAGGGTTGGCGGCGGTGGATATTACCTCTGTGACTATATAAGGACAAACTTTGCCATGCTACGTGTATTGAAAGCTTTTTTCCCCGCAGTGCTACTCACCTATGTATTGGCGAGTATTTTTTCGACTCAGCTTATTTTAGGCAACTTGCAGTCCATGGGTGTAGAAGTAAACACCATGGTGCGTATCGATGCGACGTTTCACGATCTTCTTGGTCTGGTTTCAAGCTATCTGGTGTTGATTCTGGTTGCCTTTATTATAGGTCTGCCGGTGGCAGCGGGTCTCACCAGGCTGATGCCATCACATCGCCTAATTTTGTTTGTGCTGGCGGGCTTTGTCGCCATTGTTGCTTTACATCTGATTATGAAGGCTGTCTTGGGCCTTAGTGGTATTGCGGCCACCCGCACCCTGTTTGGTCTGATTGCACAAGGTATAGCGGGAGCGATTGGCGGTTATCTCTACTTTCGTCTGTCGGCAGGCCTACATCGATAAAACAATTTTCCCCATATGCTGGCCGCTTTTCATCAGCTCATGGGCTTGCTCCACTTCTTCCAAAGGAAAGACCTGCTGTACCACGGGGTGAATAGCGCCGCTTTTGATATGTGGGTAAACATGCTCGACAATTTCTTTCACCATCACGGTTTTTTGTGCAAGGCTCTGGGCTCGCAATGTTGAGCCTGTGAGGACAAGTCGTTTCATCAGCAGTGGTGCAAAATTGACTTCCGCACTGAAGCCTCGGATGAACGCTATGTTTACAATGCGCGCTTCCTCGGCGGCCACGTTGAAGTTCTTTTGGATAAAGTCGCCACCCGCCATATCAAAGATCACATTGATTTTGCCGCTCACGCCCAGCTCTTCGAGTACGTTTTCAAATTGCTCCGTGTTGTAGTTGATGGCGCGACGGGCCCCCAGTGCCTCCAACGCACGACACTTTTCGTCACTGCCCGCGGTGGTGTAGACCGTTGCACCCATCGCCACACACATCATGATGGCCATAGTGCCAATGCCACTGGCTCCGCCATGTATCAGTATATTCTCTTCCGCTTGCAGCTGCGCCCGCTGAAAAACGTTATGCCATACCGTCAGTAACGCTTCTGGTAGTGCGGCTGCTTGGCCCATGCTAAAGCCCGTAGGAATGGGCAGACATTGCCCGATGGGGGCGAGAGCATAGCTGGCATAGCCACCGCCATGTGTCAGGGCGCAGATAGTGTCGCCGACTTTCCAGCTGTCCACGTCACGGCCAATCGCTGCTACCGTTCCTGCAACTTCAAGGCCCATGACGGGGGACGCATCTTGCGGGGCCGGGTATAGGCCGGCACGTTGCAATAGGTCTGCGCGATTGATGCCGGCGGTGGCCACTTCAATGAGTAACTCTCCCGCACCTGGACTTGGTGCTGCATCTACCTCTATATGAAGGCTGTGATCGTCTGGGTTTACCGTCACAAAACGGCGCTTTGATAGTGTGCTCTTAGTCATATTGATTCCGGTGTGTGCAGCTGGTAATACCGCCAGCTTAGCAGGAATCAAGGTGTGATGGTGGGGTCAGCTTCAGCTTTTACAGATGAGTTTTTCGAACATCAAGCGGGCTTCTTGCAGTCTGGCAAATACTGGGTAGCTACTGTCCAGCGACCAGCTGGTGGTCAGCGTATTCAGTGTGCCGACGACCATAGTAGCGAGAATTTCCGAGGAGAATTCGGTGCGCACATCGCCTATCTGAACGCCGGCAACAATGAGCCGTTCAAAGCCCTCGATAGCAGACATACCGATGACGCGCTGTTGTTCACTGTCCTGGGCAAAGGCGACGGGGCCCATCAAAAATAGTTGTCTGTCTATGTCTTTGTAGACGGAAAAATTTGCCTCAATGTAGTCGATCATGGCTTCCAGGCGCGCCCGTGTCGAGCGGTGATTTAGCATCATATCCCGCAGCATCGGCCCGGACTGTGAATAGAGCCGGCTGATTCCCATGCCGCCTATCAGTGCGTGTTTATTGGGGAAATGGCCGTAGAAGGTACGTCTGGCGACGTCGGCCTCTACACAAATTTGCTCAATACTGGTCTCTTCTATGCCGTTGGACTCAAACAGTTTATAGGCGGCCTCTTCAATACGTGCCCGCAGTTCCTGCTTGCGTTTTTCACGCCTGCCCGTTGGTGCCTCTGCCGTTTGCATGAATACCCCGCAATCAAATCGAAGTGAGCAGTTTAAACCGTTGTAGAAAAAAAGTGTATACATATGTGCACGCTTGCTCAAATGTGTGTATATTGTCTGCAGTCTAATTATTGAGATGGGGATGCACCGGTGTCCGAGGTCGAGTCACAAGCAAGGCAAAGCGACGATCGTGTCATTGTAGTTTCATCTGACTGCCATGCTGGATTGCCCATTGCCGACTACAAGCCCTATGTCGAATCGAAGTACCACGAGATACTCGACATGGCTGTACCTATTACCATCGACATGTTGCAGAAGGCGGAGTCGACCTTTCTTATCAAGGAGATTAACGACGAGTGGCGCGCCCCTATAAAGCAACAATTGACCGGTGCGTGGGACTATCAGGAACGTCTGAAGATGCTCACTGGCGATGGTATTGCCGCCGAGGTTATTTTCCCCGACGGTATTACCGAGATGAACACGCCGCCCTTTGGTGCAGGCCTGGGTTTGTCCTCACGTGACATGGACCCGGAGCTGCAGTGGGCCGGTGCGATGGCACACAACCGCTGGCTTGCTGAGTTTTGCAGTAACAATCCCGCGCGCCACATCGGGGTGGCTTCCATCCCCCTGCTGTGGGATGTGGGTAAGGCTGTCGAGGCCGTGCGCTGGTGTGTTGACAATGGCCTGAGCTCGGTCATGATTCCCACTATGTGGGGTGAGCACGATGCCTACCACCATACAAAATATCACCCGTTCTGGGCCGTATGTGAAGACCTTTCAGTGGTGATTCATTTTCATTCCGGCCCCGCTCCCCACCCGGAATACTTCGGTAAAAAATTTCCTGTAGAGGACAAAAGAGATGAGCTTCCCGGCGCTATGGGTATGTATGTCTCGGAGGTGATGTGGTGGTTGTACAGGCCGCTCACATTTATGATTTGGGGTGGCGTATTTGAGCAGTTTCCGCGCCTGAAAATGGTGCTGACCGAGGGCGGCACTGTGTTTATGTTACCGCCCTGGTTGCGCCTGTTGGATCACAATTATACCGATGTGCAGTTCTCAGCCAAGTTGGGAGATTTCCGCAGCCACCTCTCAATGGCTCCCAGCGAATATTTTGCTCGCAATATCAATATAGGGGCGTCCTGCATTCCACGCCGCGATATTGAGCTGCGTAATTTGTTAGGCGTGAACAAAATGATGTGGGGTAGCGACTACCCCCATCCGGAGGGAACGTGGCCCAATACACGCCGCTATTTTTCCGACGTATTTTCAGGTATGCCAGAGGCTGATGGGCGAAAAATTCTCGGTGAGAATGCAGTGGATTGGTATGGACTGGACAGGGCAGCACTACAGGGTATTGCGGACGAAATTGGCCCAGAGCCTTCATTATTTGATTAATCTATTTCACACAAAAACGGTTGGAGAACAATCATGGCAATTGTAGAAGCGTGCCAGTCACAAACAAATTCCACACCTGAATTTCCCATGGGGTGGTTCTCAGTGTCGCGCGGCCACGAATTGGCTGTGGGCGAAGTGAAACAGGTGCAGGCGTTTGATCGCGAGTTGGTTTTATACCGTACGCGCTCTGGTGTGCCTGTGCTGCAGGATGCCTATTGCCCTCACCTGGGTGCCAATCTGGCGGTTGAAGGCCGAGTTATAGGGGAATCTATTCGTTGCCCTTTCCATGGCTGGCGTTATGGCACCGACGGCAAATGTGTTGAGATACCCTATTGTGACGAAATTCCCGAGCGAGCTCGCATCCGCACCTGGCATGCAGAGGAGAAAAACGGCGAAATTTACGTCTGGTATCACCCTGAAAATACGGCGCCACAATGGGGGCTTCCAGAACTTCCTGAGCTGGGGGATCCTAACTGGACAGAGCCACGTTACGCCGAATTTCTGGTTCCCGCTCATGTACAGGACATTGCGGAGAATTCCTGTGACCCAATTCACTTTCAATATGTGCACCGCCAACCCGATGTGCCGCCCTCAGAAGTTACCATCGAAGAGGACGGGCGCATCCTTCACCTGAACAGCGACATGTCGAATGCGCCGTTCCCCAGTCAGTTACACGCGGCGGTTTTCAGCCCCGGTTTTGCGTTGGTGCGCAACAGCTATGGCCCGAATGCCGAGATGATTATGTATAACAGCGCGCAGCCTATAAACCGTCATGAAACACGTATGCGCTGGACACTCATTGTCAATCGTGACATTGAAGATGTAGCGGGCGACGATGTGATGCGTGGCATCATTGACGGCCTGTCCGACGATTATCCTATTTGGGCAAACAAAGTGCATAAACACCGCCCGCTGTTTTGTAAGGGTGACGAAACGCTGGTCACTTTTCGAAAATGGGTTAGGCAATTTTACCCCGAGCAGAAGGAGGCGGTGTAAGCATGCAGGACTTTAAAGATAAGGTGGCAGTGATAACCGGTGGCGCCAGTGGTGTTGGCCGTTCCCTGGCGTTTTCTCTGGGTAGACGCGGTGTCAAGGTGGTCGTGGGCGATGTGGATAAAAGCGCAATGGCAGAAACACTGGAGGCACTGGGTAGTGAAGGCATTGCAGCGGTGGCGCAATTTTGTGATGTAACCGCTGTGGAGAGTCTTACTCAACTTGCTGAAAAAGCCGAAAGTGAATTTGGCGGCATCGATCTGGTGTTTGCCAACGCCGGCATTGGCGCCGGTGAGTCGGGTGCTATGTGGGACTATTCGCAAAAAGACTGGCAGTGGTGCTTCAATGTGAATATCTGGGGTGTTATCAATACTATTACGGCGTTTATGCCACGCTTGGTGGCGGCGAATAAAGAGGCACATTTTGTTGTGACCGGTTCGGGTAATGGCGCTTTTCTTGTGTTCCCCGATGCTCCTATTTACACCGCGAGCAAGGCGGCAGTGCATGCTATTACCGAAAACCTGCACTACCAGGTTCAGGGCGCTAATAGTCCGGTCAAGGTCAGTGCGCTGTTTCCAGGCCCTCACGTTGTAGACACAGGCCTTTTCAATTCCGGCCGGGTGCGCCCGCAAGAGTTGCAAAAAGAGGGCGCGGGCAACGAGTCCGGAATTAACTGCGTGGATGATATGAAAAAAATGGCCGCGCAGTACGGAATCGAATTGCAAACGACGCACCCGGATGAAGTGGCAGAGATGGCCGTTGAAGGTCTGCAGAAGGACGCTTTCTGGCTGCTGGCGACAACAGCAGATACCGACGAGAAAATACAGGCTAGAGCCACCATAATTCTCAACCGTGAAACCCCGGTCGCCAATATGGTCGGCGGCTAGACGACACTAATTTACAATAATAGGAAATCAGGAGTAACACTATGTCGAATGATTCAGCACCTCAGGGCAACACCGGTGATATCGTCAACTGGCCTATGCTTAAAATTGTTTACCGCACAGATCCGGAAAAAATTGCGGCCTTGCTGCCGCCCGGAATTGAGCCCGGCGCCAATCCCAATGTTAACCTGACTATCTACAACTTCCCCGTGCCGGACGTGCCCGAGTTTGGCGTTGTGACCACAGTTGATGCGAACTACAACGGCATTGAGGGTGAGTACACTCTGGGCTATGGTATTGATCAGGAATCGGCAATTTTTATCAGTCAGGAGACCAACGGTCAGCCAAAGTATCCTTGTGATGTAGAGTTTTATCGTCTAGGGCCGTCAGTTACTGCGCGTTGTGTACATCACGGATACACCTTTGCCGAGTTCAAGGGGTTGTCCACCGGCCCGACTGATAAGCTTGAAGATTTTGATCAGCACGAATGGTGGATCAAGGTTTCACGCGCCTGCGGCATGATGTCTGAAGGTTATGATTTTCCGCCCCATGTTGTGCACGTGCGCAGCCGTTACGGCACGGCATGGCGGGAAGAAGTGCAGGGTGAGTTGCTGTTGCGCGACAGTCCATGGGATCCTCTTGCTACTGAGCTTCCCATGCGCGAACAATTATCTGCCCACCTGTGGTGGCCCATTTTTCTCGACCGTGAAATTAAGCTAGCCGGTAAGCTGGACCCGGATGGTTTTGCACCTTTTGCGGATACTATTTCTGGCTCTCGTTGGCCTGGAAAAAATGGTGCTCCAAAGAGCTTCTAGGGTTCCTGCGCTACCGACACTTACCGATGGCTGTTTTCGGTAGCGCAACTTATCGGTCCAAATCTATGTCTACTCATGTTGATGCTGACGCCATTGAGCGTGTCCTTGATTTCATTGTTGAAATTGACCAACTAAAAGCAGTGCTGCGAAAAACTCGCCCGGCGGGCCTTGATCGTTATGAAAACTCGGCTGAGCACAGTTGGCATGTGTGCATTTCCGCGCTCATGCTAAAGGACTTTGCAAACGATGACATCGACATTGACCGCGTCATAAAGATGTTACTCATACATGACCTGGGTGAAATCGACGCCGGTGATACGATAATTTTTTCCAGTGAAACTCCGGAGATAAAAGAACAGGAGGCCGCTGGCCTGCGTAGGTTATTCGCTATGCTTTCTGAAGATGTTGCCGAGGAGTATCTGGCTTTGTGGGTGGAGTTTGAAGCGGGTGAAACTGCCGATTCGCGCTATGCAAAAGCCATTGATCGTATTCCGCCTCTATTGCAAAATCTGAACGGCGACTGTCACAGCTGGCGTGAAAATAATATCTCGAAACAGCAAGTGTTGAGCGTTACCAGTCGCATCGCTAAAGGTAGTGAAGCGGTATGGGAAATACTGGAGCCACGGGTGCAAGAGGCGACCCGGGTTCTTAAGGATTAAATTCAAATATAAGTATCATTATAGGGTGCATTCATGGGACGTTTTGATGGTCGGGTTGTTTTAATAACCGGCGCGGGATCTGGCATTGGCAGGGCCTCTGCGCTGCGAATTTCCAGCGAGGGCGGAACACTGGTATGCGTTGATATCAACACTGAACAAGTTGAAGCGGTGGCCGATTCAATTGTTGCCAATGGTGGGGAGGCGCTGGCGCTTACCTGTGATGTTTCCAGTCAGGATGCAGTCAGGGCAACCGTAGCTGCCGCTGTCGAGAAATACGGCAAGCTTAATGCGCTTTGCAATATTGCCGGTATGCTCCGATTCGACCACACGCTTGAGCTGTCACTGCAAGATTTTGACCGCGTGATGAAAGTAAATTGCTACGGCGTTTTGATGATGTGCCAGGCAGCAATTCCACATTTGCTGGAAACCAAAGGCTTTATTGTAAATATGGCTTCCACCGCAGCGCTGGGGTCTCATGCATGGACAGCGGCCTACTCCGCCTCTAAGGGCGCGGTGCTTTCGCTAACCAAGTGCATAGCCATCGAGTATGGTTTGCTGGGGCTTAACTGCAATGCAGTATGCCCTGGAGGAATAGAGACACCCATGGTGGCAGATGTCAGCTTGCCCGAAGGTATTGATGAACGACTACTGACCAAGGTGATGCTCCCCGATGGCTACTTCGCTCCCCCTGAAGATGTAGCAGGTGTTGTTGCCTTTCTCGCCAGTGATGATGCCAAGCATATCAAGGGAGACTTTTTACGCGTAGACGGAGGGTTGATGACGTAGCGGCTGCCCGATCTGTGCCGCTGCAGTCATCCGGGCTACAGTGGCAACTCAGTGGTAAATTTGATTTCTTCCATGACGAAATTCGACGTTACATCAAACAGATTGGCTTTAATCAGTTTTTGGTACAGCTTGTCGTAATCCGGCATGTCCTTTACAACGGCCTTAATCAGGTAGTCCTGTTCGCCTCCCATCCTGTAGACCTCGAGTATGCCGGATATATCGCCAACGACAGACTTGAACTGTTGCGCCCACTTTTCATTGTGCTGATTTGTTTTTATCGCTATAAATACGGTGAGGGATAAGTTGAGAGAGCTGGCGTCGAGCAGTGTTACCTGTTTTTTGATAACGCCTTCGCGCTGCAGTTTTTGTATTCGTCGCCAGCAGGCGGATTTTGATATTCCCACTATCTCCGCCAGATCGCCCACAGAGAGAGCCGCATCTCGCTGTAGATGAATGAGTATCGTGCTGTCTGTTTTGTGCATCGTGGCATACCTGATTATTTTGGCAAATTCTGTTCATTAAGTGACACATTATAGCGTAATATAATAATATATCGAAACTTAATGTCGATTTAGGCTCTATTTACGTAACTATTAGAAACAATGTCTCCGCTGAATGTGTCTATCATAGTCACATTCAATTCACCGATAGGCAGCGCCGCATGACAACCTTAATTGAGCATATTCGCAATTCCGTCATTGGGGACAAACACCCCATAAAAACCCCATTCGGTGACAAACCACTGGTCTATGCCGATTACACCGCCTCGGGGAGGGCGCTGACCTTTATTGAAGACTACATTCGAGACCAGGTGCTGCCCTTTTATGCCAACACTCACACCGAAACATCGTTTACCGGCGCCCAGACCACATTGCTGCGGGAGCAGGCGCGAGCCCAAATTCGCAATGCGGTGAATGGCACCGAAGAGGACCAAGTCATTTTCTGTGGGCCCGGTGCTACGGCCGCTATTAATAAGTTGATTGATATTCTCAATATTCGATTGCCTAGGGATCTGGCTCAACGCTACCAATTGGAACAAGCGATTCCGGCAGATCAGCGTCCTGTCGTTTTCCTCGGACCCTACGAGCACCACTCCAATGAGCTTCCCTGGCGTGAAAGCATCGCCGAGGTTGTGTCGGTGCCTCTCACCCACAACGGACAAATAGACGAGACGTTCCTGGCCGATCGACTCGCTGTTTATGCCGATCGCCCATTGGTAATTGGCAGTTTTTCGGCTGCGTCCAATGTAACCGGAATTATGTCGAATGTGAGGGGTGTGACCGCTATTTTAAAACAGCATGGCGCACTCGTATTTTGGGACTACGCGGCCGCCGGCCCCTATGTTGGCATTGATGTAAATGGCAATGCACCGATTGATGCGGTCTTTATTTCTCCGCATAAATTTATTGGCGGCCCCGGAACCCCCGGTGTATTGATCGCAAAAAAATCTATCTTAAACAACACCATACCCGTGACTGTTGGCGGCGGTACGGTGCTTTATGTAACGCCGGAGGGGCACCAGTATCTGCAGGATCACGAGCGTCGGGAAGAGGGAGGCACACCTGCAATTGTTGAGTCTATAAGAGCGGGTTTGGTTTTCAAATTACAGCGGGAAGTAGGTATCGAAGAAATTGAACGTAGAGAACATGACTATGTACAACGCGCTATGTCGCGCCTGAGTTCCCTGCCAAATATTGAGATTTTGGGTGGCGTGGACGCGCCGCGATTGTCCATCATGTCACTGCGCTTTTTGCATGGTGCGAAGGATTTACATTATAACTTTGTGGTTGCCCTGATGAATGACTTGTTTGGTATCCAGGTTAGGGGTGGGTGTTCCTGCGCTGGCCCGTACGGCCATAATTTATTGGGCATAGACATGGTGCACAGTAAAGCCATTGAAAATGAAATTGGCAAAGGCAGTACTGTGCTGCGCCCTGGTTGGGTACGTTTGAACTTCAATTACTTTATTGATGAACAAGAGTTTCAGTACCTGTTGCGAGCCATAGAGCTTGTGTCGCAGCACGGTTGGCGTCTGTTGCCTTTTTATCGCTTCGACGACAGCTGCGGGGTGTGGAAATATCAGGGCCAAAACGAGCCTCTCCCCGGTAGTCTGTCAGCGTTAAATTTTTCGCACTACTGCCATAACGGCGCGCAGTACGTGCCGGCTAAATTAAGTCTGGATGGCGTATGTGATGCGGCCGAAACAGAGCTGTGCCGTAAAGGTCGCAGTGGTGACATGATTCCACTACTACTGAGTAGTGAGAGCGAGCGTTTACGCTGGTTTGTATTGCCCCAGGACGTGGCGTGCGACTTGGGCTAGTTCAATAAACTGGCTAGGGCTTCTGCATCGTGCATTTATTTCAAATTATGATAATGTTACGCCATTAACTTCACTTGATCGGAGAAACCGATGTCTATGTTTGTGCCCAAGCTGAAACACGCATTGC
>JBLHNQ010000040.1:0-19665 GCA_047650635.1 Halioglobus sp. | reverse complement strand
TCATCGAGCTACGGGGTTTTTTTATGCCCGCGAAAAAGGGAATTGGCGCTGCCAGTCATTATCCTGGTAGCGGCCAGTGTCAAGCTCCTGTCATAATGAGGAGCAAAGTTGTGTTACGTAAATAAAAGAGTACATCAATGAAACCGAGTGTCCGCAAATTGGTTATGTTGCTGTTATTACTGGTCGTGGCCGCAGCAGCATATAGTCTGTGGAGTCTTCGCGATGTTGTGTTTATAAAATATCGGAGCTTTGAACAAACTCGAGATCTGTTGCTTCCGCATTTGCGCATAATGCAGCCTAAAACTGCAGGCAGGCATCCTGCGATACTCTATTTCCACGGTTGTGGTGGTCCACGAGAATCTCGAGCATGGCGTGCGCAAGAAGCCGTAGACCGAGGTTTTGTAGCAATTATTTTTGACAGTTATACGGGGCGTGAAATTAAGTGGGAACGTACCTGCAATGGCGAAAGAATGCCTGGTTTTCAGCGAGCAGGAGACGTTTTCGTGGCACTCGATATAGCGAGAAAAATGCCTTCGGTTGATCCCGACCAATTATTTCTAACGGGGTATTCTCACGGAGCTTGGACAATACTCGAAGCGCTGGCACTGGGTGACAACCTGCCCAGGGGCTTGAAAGATAGCCCCGGACATCATTTAGACGGTGTTCGCGGTCTCATTGCCTGGTATCCCTACTGCGGTATGGCTGCTCAATATTCCAGTGGCCTGCAAACGCACATTCCTGTACTGATGCTGCTGGCACAGGAAGATCGCATAACGCCGCCTCAACCTTGTATAAACTTTGCCAATAGCGAACAAGAAAAGGGGTACCCCCTGGAATGGTACGTTTATCCTGGAGTAGACCACGGCTTTGATTTACAGGAAGATTGGGTGAGGGTGTATGATCCAGAGGTGCATGCTCAATCCGTGGCTGCTGAAATGAAATTTTTGGATAAATGGAGAACGGACCGATGAAGCTAGGGTTAGCGTTAATCGATACTGCGTTTAGTGCGCATCCTACAATAGATTTAAATTTAGTAGCTCATGCTGAAGAACTGGGTTTTGAGTCAGTGTGGGCGGCGGAGGCTTATGGCTGTGATGCTGTAACCAGTTCGACATGGTTGGCCGCTCACACGAAGCGGATGAAAGTAGGTACCGCCATCATGCAGATACCTGCTCGCACACCGGCGATGGCGGCCATGACTGCGATTGGATTGGACGCCTTGTCTGAGGGGCGATTTATTATGGGGCTGGGTAGTTCAGGACCGCAGGTCGTAGAGGGCTGGCATGGTAGTGCCTATTACAAACCGTTGGGTAGAACGCGCGAGTACGTCGATATAGTACGACAGATACTGGCGCGCGAACAACCACTGCACTATGAGGGAGATCACTACCAGTTACCAACCATCGATCCCAACGCGACAGGTGCGGGTAAGGCGCTTAAAAGCGTGGCTCATGGCAATCCCCAGCAGGCCATTTATCTTGCCTCCATAAGTCCTGGCGGTATTCGATTGGCAGCAGAAATAGGCGATGGTGTGTTGCTTTCATTTCTGGATCCAACCGATACGGAAACCATTGTCGATAAGCACGTAAAGGATGGTTTGCTGAAAGATGGCGCTCGCGGCACTCGGGAGCAATTCACTGTCAGTACATTTGTGAACGTCGTGGTGCACGAGGACGCTGCAGCAGTGCATGCTGTATTGAAGCAATCTATGGCACGCCAATTGGGCGGCATGGGCAGTAAAGGTAAAAACTTCTATGCCGAGTTTGCGCGTCGAATGGGATACGACGCCGAAGTGGACCAGATTCAGGACTTTTACCTTGCAGGTGAGAAAGAAAAGGCAGCAAAAGCGGTGCCCACCGCCTTGATTGATCGCACTAGTTTGGTTGGCCCACCTGAGCGTATCAGGGAGAGACTCTCGGCCTGGAAAGAGGCAGGGCGAAGAGGGTCGTTAGATTTAATGAACCTTACTGCGAAACAGCCGGAAGCTTTGACTTTATTAGCAGAAGAATTACTCTAATACTCCGCGTCAGCTAAAATGGCCTGCGCCCGGGCTAGTATTGGGGCATCGACCATACCAACATCTCCGCCAGTGGCTCCGCCGGAACCTGCCTGGGCGATAACCGCCTCAGCCCATTTGATGTCCTGGTCACTGGCTTTAAATACACTGTTCGCCAGCAATACTTGTTTGGGATGAACGCATAGGCTGCCGGAGTAACCTACGGTTTTAGCGCGTTGTAAAGTTGCCTCAAAAAGCTCCAAGTTATGGTAGTTGCCCAGCGAGCCCGGCAGGCCATAAGCTGGAATTCGCGCAGCAGCTGCCGCCAGAGCAAGCCACTGGGCCGGCATCGTGAGAGCCTCTATCTCCGTGCTCAAACCGGCTTGCGCTGCAAAGTCTTCGCTGCCAAAAACCAGTGCACTGACACTATGTGTGGCGGAGGCTATTTGCTCTGCCCGGAACAGGCCGCTGGGGCATTCAATCATCGGGAGCAGCTGCAGTGTTGATAGCCCTTTGCCGCTGGACTGCCAACATTGTTCGACGGACAACATTTGGCTTGGGTCTGTGACTTTAGGAATTAGCAAAGGTGGTGTGAACGTGTCGGGTATAGCTTCGATATCCATAACACCGCCATTGTCCAGAGCGTTGATACGCACCAGGGCATGTGTACCGGTGCGGCGTAAGCCTTCAAGCAGAGCCCCTAGTGTTTCTCGCGCTGCCGGTCTATCTGCTTCAGCAACGCCGTCTTCCAAATCGAGGATGATGGCGTCGGCTCCGCGCTGGTGTGCGCGTTCGGCCAAATCCAATCGCGATGCGGGGACAAAGAGCAGTGATTTAAATGGGCTAGCTCTCATCATTGATTCCAAATTTTGCTTGGGCACTCATAACCAATGCTCCCTCGTGATTCCGAGCTTCAAGGTATCTGACGTCTTCGTCATTTATGGCAAGTTGCAATGCTTGATCTACAAACGCCGGCGCCACAGCCCGGAATGTAAATTCCGTCATAGAGCTGTTTGGTCGATTGGCTTGTGCCAGGTTCATCAGCAGTGTTGCTATCAGGGGGCCGTGCACCACAAGCCCGGGATAACCCTCCTCGGTAGTGGTATAGCGGCTATCGTAATGGATCCGATGCCCATTAAAGGTTACCGCGGAGTAACGAAACAGTAAGGTGGTGTTCGGAAAAATATTCAACGAGCACGCAGAGTATTTTGGTACTGCCACCTCAGGCTGCTTGAATACAGAAGACTGTCGGTAAACGATAGATTGCCGCTCTTGTACAAGTGTTTCGCCACTCTGCACATACTCATGGTCAACATGCACGAACACCAACGGCCCGGATGAGGCACTCTGCTTTAACGCAACATCTGCAATCGTCGATACTTTTTCAACGGGCACGCCGCTGCTCAGTGGTTTGTGAAACCGCAGCTGGCTTGACGCCCACATTCTGCGGGGCAAAGGCACCGGTGGTAGAAACCCTCCCTTGGCTGGATGCCCATCCACACCCAGTTCATTCTGCGCTACAGCGGTTTGTGCCAAACACCAGTGAATACCCAAGGGAATCTGCAGTGAAAGTTCAGAGTAGCCACTAAGTGTTGCCCTGAAACGCTTCAGGAGTTCTGCGCTGATAGTGTCGCTGACGCGGTCTTGCTTACCAATCCAGGTGCGGAGGTAGTCTATTTCTATTTCTTCTGACACCGACGGCCCTTCAGTAAGGTATGTGCTAAAAACATTTAGGCAAGACCTGATAGTTTAGCGTGGTATATAGGGGGCATAATACAATATTTGACCAAAAATATAACAATGACTAGGGGTAGGCGTAATGCTTGCCTTACTGATCTCGCTTTTGTCACACACCGCTTCCGTGTGGTTCAGCGAGAGATAATGGTGTCCTGGCAAAATAACCTGGAAAAATATGCCAAACCAACTGTTGCTTGCGAATAAGGGTGATTTTCTGCCATTCACCCTTATAATTTTAAAATAAACCATTACAATCCCTATCCAAGGTGCATCGACAGAGATGCCTTACGGGAGCAAGTAAGTCGTCCAATGGAGACACGTTATGATCAAATCTAAAGCGGCAGTAGCCTGGGGCCCTGGCCAACCACTGGTTATCGAGGAAATCGATGTTATGCCGCCGCAGGCTGGCGAGGTACGAGTGCGTATTCTGGCAAGCGGCGTTTGTCACACTGACGCCTTTACTCTGTCTGGCGACGATCCTGAGGGTATTTTTCCCTGTGTGCTGGGGCATGAGGGCGGCGGTATTGTGGAATCTATCGGTGAAGGTGTGACCAGTGTAGAAGTTGGCGATCATGTCATTCCTCTTTATACGCCTGAGTGCGGTGAGTGTAAGTTTTGTTTGTCCGGAAAAACCAATTTGTGCCAGAAAATTCGCGAGACCCAGGGCAGGGGGCTGATGCCGGATGGCACGAGCCGTTTTTCTAAAGATGGCCAGCCAATCTATCACTACATGGGCTGTTCAACATTCTCTGAATATACGGTTCTACCCGAGATATCTTTGGCTAAAGTAAATAAAGAAGCGCCACTGGAGGAAGTCTGTCTGCTGGGTTGCGGCGTGACCACCGGTATGGGGGCGGTTATGAATACGGCAAAGGTGCAGGAGGGCGACACGGTTGCTATCTTTGGCATTGGTGGTATCGGTTTGGCAGCGATTATCGGTGCAACTATGGCAAAGGCGAGCCGCATTATTGCTATTGATATTAACGAGTCAAAATTTGAACTGGCGAAGAAGTTGGGGGCTACGGATTGCATAAACCCCGCTGATTACGATAAGCCCATTCAGGAAGTTATTGTCGACCTGACAGACGGGGGAGTGGACTACTCATTTGAGTGCATTGGCAACGTGAATGTCATGCGTTCTGCTCTGGAGTGTTGCCATAAAGGTTGGGGCGAGTCGGTGATTATCGGTGTTGCCGGAGCGGGGCAGGAAATCAGCACACGCCCATTCCAGTTAGTCACCGGCAGGGTCTGGCGTGGCACAGCCTTCGGTGGCGTCAAAGGCCGTTCTGAATTACCTCAAATCGTCGAACGTTATATGGCAGGCGAATTTAAGTTGGACGACTTCATTAGCTATACTATGGGTCTCGATAAAATTAATGAAGCGTTTGATTTGATGCACGAAGGCAAGAGTATTCGTTCGGTTATCCATTTCGATAAATAGCCGTATTTCGTACAGGACAATACTTATCATGAGCGTAGAAAAAATCAGTAGCAATAAGACCTTCGGTGGCAGCAACGAACAGTACAGCCATTACTCCGAGGTGCTGGCCTGCCAAATGCGCTTCGCAGTTTATCTACCCCCGCAGGCATTAGCGGGTGAAAAGGTGCCGGTTTTGTATTGGTTGTCGGGCCTGACCTGCACCGATGAAAACTTTATGCAGAAAGCGGGTGCTCAGCGAGTGGCTGCAGAGTTGGGTATTGCTATAGTTGCGCCCGACACCAGCCCCAGAGGCGAGGGCGTTGCCGACGACCCCGATGCCGCTTATGATTTTGGTTTGGGTGCGGGTTTTTATGTGAACGCCACCCAAGCGCCCTGGAACAAACACTATCAGATGTATGACTATGTGGTGAAAGAGTTACCTGCGCTCATTGAGTCTACATTTCCTGTCAGTGAACAGCGAGCTATCTCAGGTCACTCCATGGGTGGGCACGGGGCTTTGATTGTGGCTTTGAATAATGCAGGGCGCTATGCCTCTGTGTCCGCATTTAGCCCCATCTGTAACCCTTCCAATTGTGCCTGGGGGCAAAAGGCCCTGAGCAGTTACCTTGGCGATGATCGTCAAAGTTGGGCGCAGTACGATGCCAGTGAACTGATGAGGTCCACGGTTTCACGCTTGCCTGCTTTGGTAGACCAGGGCGGGGCCGATGACTTTCTAGTTGAGCAGCTAAAACCTGAAGCCCTGGAAGCCGCGGCTAAAGTGAGTGGCTATCCACTGGAGTTAAGGGTGCAGGAAGGCTATGACCACAGTTACTTTTTTATCGCCAGCTTCATTGAAGATCACCTGCGATTTCATGCGGCGAATTTGAAAGGGGCAAGCTTGTAGTGATTGAGCGACTACAGCTCCACCTCGACTAAACCTGCGCATTCATTTGCGATTTCGCGTGCGCGCTCAATGCTATTGGCGGTAGCTAGCGCGACACCCATTCGGCGGCGTCCCGATACTTCTGGCTTGCCAAAAAGGCGCAGCTGAGTGTTCGCTACGGCAAGCGCCCTTTCAAGGCCGCCAAACTGTACATTGTTACTTTCCCCAGAGACAAGAACGACACTTGAGGCACTGGGCCCCAGTTGTCTTATCTGTGGAATTGGCAAATCGAGTATGGCCCGCGCGTGTAGGGCAAACTCGGACAAATCCTGGGAAACCAGGGTTACCAGGCCCGTGTCGTGTGGGCGAGGGGACACTTCACTAAAGATAACGTCATCGCCTTTGATAAAAATCTCAACGCCAAAAAGCCCTCTGCCCCCAAGGGCGGTCGTAACTGTTTCTGCCATATTTTGCGCGGCTTGTAATGCACTATTGCTCATTGCCTGCGGTTGCCAGGATTCCTGGTAATCGCCGCCTTCCTGCCGATGGCCGATGGGTGCACAAAACGAAGTGCCGTCCCGGTGCCGAACCGTTAGCAGAGTGATTTCGAAATCAAAATCAACAAAACCCTCAATAATCACCTTACCTTTACCCGCGCGGCCACCGTCTTGAGCATAATCCCAGGCGGCATCGATTTCGTTTTGCTCTCGTAACAGTGATTGACCTTTGCCGGACGAGCTCATAATCGGCTTAATAACACAGGGTAAGCCGATATTCTCAATCGCTTTTAAATATTCCTCCTTGGTTTGGGCAAACTCAAAGACGCTGGTCTTCAGGCCGAGCTCCTCGGCTGCAAGGCGGCGTATGCCCTCTCTGTTCATCGTTAACTGAGTGGCCCTGGCGGTTGGGATGACGGTGAATCCCTCGTCTTCCAGTTCGGCTAATGTGTCGGTCGCTATGGCTTCGATTTCGGGGACGATCAGGTCGGGCTTTTCTAGCGCTATGACTTTGCGCAATGCGGTGCCATCTAGCATGTTAATTACATGTGATCGATGGGCGACTTGCATGGCTGGCGCGTTCTCGTATCGGTCAACGGCGATGACTTCGACACCCAGACGTTGCAGTTCAATAGCCACTTCTTTTCCAAGCTCCCCCGCACCACACAGCAATACCTTTTTAGCACGCGGGCTTAGCGGTGTACCAATTTTCACTGACATAATGTTTTTCTCTTGTGTTCTTAAGGGAGCAACTGAACATTGGATATTGATGGCCAATATTATCGCGTTTGGCGGTGAAAAGAGAGACCTTGTCAGCGCAAAATTTTAGCTCGCGTCTGCGATAATTCCGGCATCGTGATAGCGGCCGATTTCGCTGCTGTCCATGCCTAGAATTTCCGTCAAAATTTCATCGGTGTGTTGTCCCAGCCGCGGGGCAGGGCGCACTGACTGCCGATTGGCGGCGCCAAATCCCAAAGGGTTATGGGGCATCAGGTACTCACCGACGCCTGGCTGTTGTATCTGTTCAAACAAGGGGTTGTCGGTTGAGCAGTCACTGTCAGAGTGCACCAGCTGCGACACCGTCTGATATTTGCCCCAGCAAACGCCGGCGGACTCAAGTAGCGGTGTTAGTGAGGCAAAATCGCGTTCGGCGAACCAGGGTTCCAACAGCTGTGAGATAGCTTCGCGACCCGTGTAGCGGTCACCTTCACGATTGAAATCCAGCCCCAATGTCTTCTCCAGATTGGCTATAGCTTGTTGCTGTCCGGTTACTTTAATAATGGCTTGCCACTGATTGGCAGTTACACCAACGATCATCAAACGGTTACCATCGCGAGTTTTAAAGTCACGACCAAAGGTGCCGTAGATATGATTGCCGATGGGACCTCGTTCAGTGCCGTTAATCATCACTTCGCCGATATAACCCAGATGGCCCATAGTCGCCAGCGCCACATCGGCCAGTGCCAGCTTCACGAACTGGCCTTTGCCCGTGCGCAACCTGTGGCGTTCTGCAGCCAGCAGTCCCAGTGCGATATGTTGTCCCGCAATCACATCCCATGCCGGCAATGGCGAATTAATGGGTTCGCCATTGCCAGATCTTCCGGTTAGATGGGGGAACCCAATTTTGCTATTGACGGTATAGTCCAATGCACTGCCACCATGGCGGTCACCGGTGAGATTCAGGTATATCAGGTCCTCGCGGTGCGCTCGAAGTACGTCATCTGCCAGCCAGCCACGGGCGGGGAAATTGGTTAGGAACAGACCGCAATCTTTTCCGGGAGCGGTAATTAGCCGGGTTAACAATTCGCGCCCCTCGGGGTTTTTAAAATCCACCGCGATTGAGCGTTTGCCTTTGTTGAGGCTGTGCCAGTAAATGCTTTGGTTATTCTGGGTTACCGGCCAGCGGCGGTAATCGATGCCGCCGCCAATGGGGTCGAATCGAATCACGTCTGCACCCAGCTGGGCGAGCGTCATGCCGCCGGAAGGAGCTGCAACAAAGGCACTGCCTTCAACGATACGCAGACCCGACAGAACGTCTTGCATTAGTTTGTTTCTCCGGCGTTGGCGATCAATTCACGAGCGATAACTCTGAGAGCAAGGGTTTCTTCCGCGCCTTCAAAAATGGATAACACCCGTGCATCCACGAAATAACGACTCACGTCGGATTCTTCCGCATAACCCATGCCACCGTGAATTTGCAGCGCTTCGCGGGTTACCCACTCAGCCGCGCGACAGCTAAACAATTTCACCAGACTCGCTTCCATCTTGCCGGCACCGTCATCCAGCATGCGTGCCACGCTATAGCTGAACTGCCGGGAAGCGATGAGCGCCGCCCACATGCGCGCCAGTTTAACTTGTGTGAGTTGATAATTGCCTATCGGAGCGCCGAATACGTTGCGCTCAGAAGCATAGGTCACTGCGCGCTCAAGGGCTGCTTTCATAACACCGCAGGCACGCGCTGATGTTTGTATGCGCCCGCCAGATAAGCCTGCCATGGCTAGGTAGAAACCCTGGCCCAGGCCGCTGTCGCCCCCCACCAATCCAGTGTCGGGTACAAAATAGTCTTCCAAGGCCAGATCAAAAGAATGCATGCCGCGGTAGCCGATGGTGGGGATGGCTTTGCCGCTTATTCGACCTCCACTGGGACTGTCATGGCAAAACTCGCGGCCGGGGAATCGCGGCTTTTCTACCAGAAACATGCTTAAGCCTCTATGCCCTTTGCTGCGATCAGGGTCAGTGCGGGCGATTACGATCATCACATCGGCTTTGCCGGCAAAGGTACACCAGGTCTTGGCGCCATTTAAAAGCCACCCGCCATCCACCTGAGTGGCTTTGAGCGCAAGCTCCGCCACGTTGGAACCATAATCGGGTTCGGTAATGGCGATAGCGGCGAGTTTTTCACCCGTAGCCAGACGGGGTAACCATAAGGTCTTTTGTTCTTCGGTGCCGCCAGCCAGCAAGGCTCGCGCTGCTATTTCTGGACGAGTGACCAGGCTTCCCGCTGCACCCAGCGAGCCACGAGACAGCTCTTCGGTCACTATCAGCATGGCGATACTGTCATGGCGCTCGTCGGGCATCAGGCCGCCAAATCGCATTGGTATACAGGTGCCAAAACAGCCCATCGCAGCTGCGCCATTGATTATGTCATCGGGAATATCCGTGTCAAAACGGTGAATATGTTCGGCCTGAGGCATCACTATCTGCTCCGCGAAACGTGCGAAACTTTGCTGAATCATGTCTTTCTCCTCATCCAGTCCACTGGGCAGGCGAACGCTTGCGCGCTGCAGAAGTGTCGCTCCGAGGGCGGCAAAACAGGCCACATCACCATGTTTTGCCAGAAAACCCGTCAGTGGTTCGCTTCCCGCCAGCTGAAGCAGGACAGCGTTGGAAAGCCCCGCTTCGGCCGAGTGCGTGAATAAGCGCTGCCATACCGTGCGCAAACTGTCCGCGCAGAATGCCAGTGATAATGGCTCACATGCGACGTCGTCAGCGGAAACACTGTCCGCGTAGTTCAGCATAACGACAGAGGATTGTAGCTCCGCAACGCAAAACGCTAATTCATAGCTGACTTTTTGATGAGCCTCCAGCAGAGCGGGTGAGAATTGCCCATTTAGCATGCATAGGCGATTGAGATATTGGAGCCCCTTATGAACTTCGCCTTGCAGCAGTTCAACACAAGCTGAGCCCTGCCGGAGTTGTCTGGATTGAATTGCCTTCACCTACTTATTCCTTACAAAAACCAGGAGCCGCCATCTACCATGTGCGTTTGTCCGGTAACAAAGCTACTCGCGTTTGAGGCGAGGTATATCAGTGTTCCCGTGAGGTCAGCCGTTTCCAGATTGCGCGGTATGACTTGTCCCGAGGCGATAACTGATTTTGCCTTCTCGAACTTCTCGCCAAAAAACTCCCGCGTCCCCTCGGTCATGACGGCTGAGGGTGCCACTGCATTGACCCTGATGTTGTCTTTGCCCAATTCACGTGACATGGACCGTGTCATACCAATTACCGCCGCCTTGGACGCCACGTAATCGCAGCCGTATGGGAGCCCATATACGGCAGCGAGTGAGGATATATTAATAATTGAGCCCCCGCCTGCCTTACGCATTGGGTTTACCACGGCCTTGCAACACTGCCACACGCCTTTGACATTCACGTTCATAACAGCGTCCCACTGATCTTCATCCAGGTCTTCAAACCGAGCCCCTTTGAGCGTGGCATACAAAGCGGCGTTATTGACTAACACATCAATTTTTCCAAATGCAGCGACAGTGGCTTCTGCCATGGCTCGACAGCTATCCATGTCGGAAACATCGGTAGTGGCCGACTCGATGCGACCACCTGCCGCACGCACTTCGGCTACCGTTTCGCTACAGTCACCGATATCGCAGGCAAAAATCGAAGCGCCCTCTGCCGCCATCGCTACAGCGTAAGCGCGACCCAATCCACGTGCAGCTCCGGTGATGACTACTACTTTTGATTCCAGTTGCATTTTATCTCCAGTCGATTTTTTGTGGTCTATTGTGGCTATGCTTTGGCGGTGCGTCGCTTCTTGCGAGCGCCAACGATCTTTTTCTTTGTTGCGGTTTTTCCAGTACCCACGGTCGCAGCTTGCAGGTCATCCATAGCCTCTAGCATGAAATCAGCGATGTCTTGCGCTCCGGGTATTGCCTTGGCGTCGGTAATGACAGCGAAGTCCATCTTGCCATTGAAGGAACCGAAGGTGATGTTGATCGCTGTGCCCCCCGCGAGCGTCGACAACGGGTAGTTGCGAACCATTTCTGCACCGCTGTGATAGTAGCGACAATTTGGGCCTGCCACATTGGAGACGTTAACGCTGGTAAGAGGAGGGATGCGATTACCCAGAGGAGACTTGGAAAAAAGAGTGGCTGCACCTCCTAGCAAAATCAGATAGTTTATAAGCGCCTCTTTGGACATGTCTTTGGCGTCGCCTTTTGCGTCCTCGGACGATTGGTGTATCTGCTGTAAGCGCTGATAGATATTGATATCGGGGTCGCCCAATTTTACGGTAATAGAGGCTATTTGCGTCGATGCGCTGGTGTCGCCCTTACTTCGCACTGACATTGGGCATGCAGCCAGTAAAGGTTTTTGCTGCTGTTCGCCCTGTTGTTGGCTGTAGCGTTGCAGTGCTGCGCCGACCAGTGTCAGCGCCACCTCGTTGATAGAGACGGCCTCGTGCTTTGCAATATCTTTGAATTGCTGCAACGGCAGACTACCTACGCCGAGCTTGCGCGTCGCAAAAACTGGCTTGTTGAACAGCGATTGCGGCGCAGAGAATGGCACGGGTGCTTGTCGTTCCGATAGCCCGCGAGCCTGTTTCACCGCTCGTCCTACAGCCCTTGTGATATCAGCCATGGCCTTTGCCTGCGCACCCATATCTCTGCCTGTTTTGCGTAGTAGCTCGGACAGGTTCAGTGCCTGCGAAGCAGGTGGTTGTTCAAACAGAGGGCTCCACATCGGCCTTACCGCCAGATCGCCGGGGGTTTTCGACATGGCCGCCTCCATGCGCATGAGCGCAGAAGCCCCGTCGATGTATGCATGGTGAACCTTCCAGTAGACGGCAAAGCAATTATCCTCCAGGCCCTCGATAACATAGGCTATCCAGCCGGGGCGGCTGCGGTCCATTATGCCGGCATGTAAATCCATTGCCACGTCGATTACCTGGCGGTCGGTGCCGGGACTGGGTACCGCCGTATGGCGAATGTGGTAATCGGCATCAAACGACTCAGCCTCAGCCCACTTTGGCATGCCAAAGCGAGGGAAAACGGGGTAGTAATTGAAGGGAGGAGCCACTTCGGAAGAGCGATATCCCTTCAATATACGCTGCACAGCTTCTGCGCTTGAGCCCTTGGCAGGTTTATAGATCTGCAGCATTCCCACATGCGTGGGACTGTCTACAGATTCGATTAAATAGGATATCAAGTCCATGATGGGAATGTTTTTGACAATCCGTGGCATAGTGGTTCCCTTGCTTTTGTATATTGAAATTACTCTAGCGTGCGCTCAGCAGATAACCGCCTGCGCTGTGTTTTTTGATAATAACAGATAAATAGGGCCTATTTGCCCGAGGTCAACATTTGCCGTATCGCCGTTTGTGCTTGCACAGACCGGGTTATCCATATGGCGGGATTTACTTAGAATAATGTTCCTTTATCGTTAATCCAACCATTTTGCATGTAAAATTGCTGTCTGAATCGATACATGTAGATATTTTGGAACATAGGTATGAAACAGACAGCTTTAGTGATCCTGCTCATCAGCGCTGTAGCGATAGGCTATTTCACGCTACAGATGCAACCGCATCAAACCGAACTTCCCAAGCAAAAGTCGGCAACTCCCGTGACCTTGTGGGAAGTTTCCAGTGCGGAGTTTGTCGATGAAATCTCGGCTCTGGGTAGCTTGCGTGCCTGGGAGTCAGTGGTTATTGCAGCCGGTGTTTCTGAGCGGGTTGAATCTGTGCATTTTGAAGACGGCGATACGGTAGCCGCAGGCGCTGTGCTGATTACCCTGCGTCAGGACGAAGAACAGGCAGCTCTGCGTGAACAAGAGGAAATAGGTAAAGAGGCCGATCGAGAAGTAAAGCGCCTTCTCGAACTGGCCAAGCGCAACCAGGTAGCACAAACAGAGCTGGACTCCATGCGCACCCGGGCTGCCATCGCTCGTCACAAATTAGATGAATTACAGGCCGGTATCGCCGACCGTATCATCGTCGCCCCTTTTGCCGGAGTATTGGGTTTGCGCATTGTCAGTCCCGGCGCACTGGTTTCTGTGGGACAAACCATTACTACGCTGGATGATGTGCACCGTCTGCGTCTGGATTTCTCTGTGCCGGCAACGCTGCTAGGCTCATTGCAGGTGGGGCAACCGATCAGGGCGCGCACGCCGGCTTTCGACCGGGAGTTTCCCGGTAGCATCACCGCCATTGATGCCCGTGTTGATCCCCTCACTCGCTCTATTATCACACGGGCAGCCCTGGATAACCCCGATGGACTCTTGAAACCCGGGATGTTGATTGAGGTGACCTTACTTACCCAGAAGCGGCAGGTGTTGCTGTTGCCCGAAGAAAGCTTGATATCCCAATCTGCTCGTCACTTTGTCTGGGTAGTGGAGGATGGCTTGGCGCGGCGAACTGACATAGTCATTGGTGTACGTAAGCCGGGTTGGGTGGAAGTTATTTCCGGTGTTAGCGCGGGAGCCCGCATTGTGCGCGATGGGGTAGGTAACCTGCGTGGCACAGAAGCGGCCGTGCGAATTGTAGAGTCCTGAGCCGTGTTGATCTCTGACCTCTCGGTAAAGCGTCCGGTGCTGGCACTAGTGATAAATATACTTTTGCTGGCCTTTGGTCTTTTGGCGTTCGAAAGACTACCGCTGCGCGAGTATCCCGATATCGATGCACCAAAAATCAGTGTTCAGACTCAGTACCCAGGTGCATCTGCCGCCGTAGTGGAAAACAAAATTACCGAGGTGCTCGAAGACAGACTGTCAGGGCTTGAAGGCATCAAGTCCATGAGTTCGCAGAGTCAGGATGGCCGATCCAAAATTAATCTGGAGTTTCAGATAAGTCGCGACATCGATTCCGCCGCCAATGATGTTCGTGACCGGGTGGCCCGCGTGGCGGCAAATTTTCCGGACGAAGCAGAGCCCCCTGAAGTACAGAAAGCGGAGAACGATGAAGCAGTCCTGGCCTGGGTGCACCTTGTAGCGCCCAGACTCGACGCATTGGAATTGACTGACTATGTGCGCCGCCATCTGGAGGATCGTTTCGCGGTACTCGATGGCGTAGCGAGAATCCGAATTTCCGGCCAACAGGTTTACGCCATGCGAATCTGGTTAGACCGCAACGCACTGGCTGGTCGATCCCTGACCGTAGCCGACGTTGAAAATGCCTTGCGTCAACAGAATGTTGAGCTGCCCGCGGGGACGGTGAAATCGACTGAGCGCGATTTTGTTGTTCGTATAGAGCGCACGTATACCGGGGCCGATGATTTTCGACAGCTTGTGATCAAGCGTGGTGATGATGGCTACCTGGTGCGTCTCGGCGACATTGCCCGTGTGGAATTGGCCAGTGCGGAACACCGCAGCCTGTTTCGAGGTAATACCGAATCCATGGTGGGGATTGGTGTGGTCAAGCAAAGCACCGCCAACGCGCTTGAAGTAAGCCGTCAGGTGATAGCGCTGGTCGATCGCATTAATCGTTCCTTGCCGCAGGGAATGGAACTGGTGAAGAGTTTCGATAACTCCCAGTTCGTTGAAGCGGCTGTCGATGAAGTCTACAAAACGTTAGGCATAGCTGCCTGCCTGGTGGTGCTGGTGATATTTATGTTCCTGGGGGATCTGCGCAGTGTTTTGATTCCGGCTCTAACCGTTCCCATTTCACTGATCAGTGCTTTATCTGCACTGTATTTTTTCGGCTACAGCATTAATCTGTTTACGCTGTTGGCGCTGGTGTTGTCGATAGGTCTGGTGGTGGACGATAGTATTGTTGTATTGGAAAACATCCACCGCCGTCTGGTCGCGGGAGAAACTCCTTTGGTAGCGGCATACCGCGGTGCACGACAGGTGGGCTTTGCCGTGGTGGCGACCACGGTAGTGCTGGTGGCGGTGTTCATCCCTATTACCTTTATGCCCGGTGATGTGGGACGACTGTTTGGCGAGTTTGCCGTGACCATGGCCATGGCCGTGATGTTTTCTAGTCTGGTAGCGCTCACGCTCGGCCCGATGATAGCGAGCAAGCTACTTAGTGAGGCAAAGCTGCACAACCGCTTCGCGAATACTGCCGAGGCTGTGTCGGCACGTTCAGAATTAATCTACCAGGCCGTGTTGCGCGCCGTCCTGCGCTGGCCCCTAATTTCGGTGCTAGTGATTGCCAGCAGCATTGCCGGCAGCGTCTGGTTGATGACAATGGTGCCTCAGGAATATGTCCCGACAGAAGATCGGGGTGTAGCATTTCTCCAGTTGCGTGCACCGGAAGGTTCGTCCTTTGAATATACGGTGCATCAGGTCATGCAGGTGGAAGAGCGTCTGATGCCTTTGGTTGAGGCGGGTGACATCAAGCGGTTGTTGCTGCGCGCACCATCCTTTGGTGATGGCGAGGCGTATAACGCAGGTTTTGCCATCCTGGTGTTACCCGAATGGGAAAACCGGGCACGCTCCACCGCAGAGGTTTTGCAAGATGCCCGAAATCGCTTGGCTGATATCGCGGGTGCGAGGGTGCCTATCCGGGGAGCCAGAGGATTGGGGGGTGGCAACTCTGATCCGGTAGAATTTTTTGTGGGCGGCAACACCTACGAAGACCTGGTTGTCTGGCAGGACCAGTTACTGCAGGCAGTCAGTGAAAACCCGGGTCTGGTCGGCGTAGACTCCGACCTGCGTCCAACCAAACCGCAGCTGCGCTTGTCCATCGATCGCAGTCGCGCGGGCGATCTTGGGGTCACGGTATTGGACATCAGTCGCACCTTGGAAAGCCTGATGGGGTCGCGCAAGGTGACGACCTTTATTATGGGTGGGCGCGAATATGACGTGATTGTGGAGGGCGAGCGAGAAGCACAGCGTACTCTCACCGACCTGACAGACATCTACGTGCGCAGTGCCTCCAGCGGCGAGCTTATACCTCTGTCCAATCTGGTGACCGTACGTGAGCAGGCCGATGCAGGCACGCTGCACCGTTATAATCGGGTCCGGGGCATTACATTGACGGCGGGTCTCGCTGAGGGATACTCGCTTGGGGAGGCCCTGGCTTATTTGGAGAACCTGGTACGAACCGAATTGCCAGAGGATGCCTCGATAGACTACAAGGGTGAATCACTGGAGTATCAGCAGGCGGGGTCATCCCTGTTTATGATTTTTGGCTTAGCGCTTCTGATCGTCTATCTGGTGATGGCGGCTCAGTTCGAATCCTTAATACATCCACTGGTTATTATGCTCACAGTGCCACTGGCCTTGATTGGTGGCCTGGGTGGTTTGCTGCTGTTTGACCAAACCCTTAACATATACTCCCAGGTTGGGTTGATTGTGCTGGTGGGTTTGGCAACCAAGAATGGTATTTTGATCGTCGAGTTTATCAACCAGTTGCGTGACCAGGGTGTGGCTTTTGAGGAGGCGGTCTTGCGCGGTGCTGCCACCCGGTTGCGCCCGATTATGATGACTGCAATTACTACCGTCATGGGCGCATTGCCCCTCGTGCTGGCCAGCGGGCCGGGACACGAAGCGAGAACCGTGATTGGTGTGGTTGTTATGTGCGGTGTTCTTTGTGCAACTGCGATCACCCTGCTGGTCATTCCTGTTGCATACAGCCTGTTGGCCCGCGGTACCAGTTCCCCCGAGGCTACCGCTCGCCAGCTGGCGTCGGAGTTGAGTTCGCAATAGTGGGGCTAATGTATAGACGTTTTTTATAGTAAATTAGAAGGATAGCGTTGACAGAGTAAAGTACACTGCCGGCAATTAGCAGTCTAGACTGGAGAAGCAACTGGCAGAAAAGTGTCTCTTAGAAATAGGGCAAAATGGTTCCATAAGGTCTGACGACGTACAGCGTGCAGCGGCCTTGAGAGCCTTGTGCTCCAGATCGTACCGTGCGGCCAACAGGCTGGGCCACGATGCCTCGATGCGGGCACTCTCGCCATCAGTGGAGACTCTAAATAACAGTCCACAGAAAACGCCCTGGAGCATGGCGCACTGAATGGTAAGCCAATGGGTGGTCTGTGAGAGTCTGGAGTCTACTGCAAATAGCAGGTTAGGTCCGACCCCCACTCTCGCTGCTAGCGCGGTGGTAGGCTGTGCACTATGGTCAGCGATTTGAGTTCAGCCCCGGCTCTGCGGTGTTCCGACAACGCCTGATATTCGGGGTCGTCGTACCACGCCTGCGCAACAGCTTCCGAGGGGAATTGGAAAATAATAATGCGACCGGGCCTGGGTTCACTGCCTTCCAGATGTTTGATATTGTCATCATAGGTAATGAAGGTGCCCCCGTGTTTTTTCAGGATGGGGAAAAACCCCTTTTCATAGGTTTTATAGCCTGCGTCATCTTCGTATGGCACCAGGTTGGCAATGATATAAACGGGTAAATCTGACATTGTTAAATTCCTTATCTGTTGTTTGGAAAGGGTGGTTGATTAAATCTCTTCTAACCAGCTGGCCACGGCCTGGCCAATCTCAACCGGAGAGTCTTCCTGGATAAAATGCAGGCCTTTTACTGTCACTTCCTGCTGGTTCGGCCAACTGCGGCAAAATTCCCGCTGGGGTCCGACCAGAATAGAGCCCGGGTCGGCGTTGATGAAAAGCTTTGGTATTTCGCTAGCGGCCATAAAAGCACTGTATTGGTTTACCAGAGCGAACACATCGGCGGGTTCACCGTCGAGGGGTATCTCCCGAGGCCAGTTCAGTAGAGGTTGTCGGTCGTCCGGGTTGGGGTGAGGCGCGCGGTAGGCTTGCATTTCTGCCTCGCTCAGCGTTCGGATGACCGATGAGGGCAGTACGCCCTCGATGAACATATTGCGCTTGAGTATGAGGTCCTCGCCCTTTTCAGAGCGAAAGCCTTTGAATATTCCCACCGCACTCTCGGGCCAGTCGTCCCAGCTTATGGTTTTTACGATAGCCTCCATGTAAGCCACTCCTTTGACAGCTGCGGCGTGGCGCATAGCCCATAGAAACCCAATGCCGCTACCCCAGTCATGAATCACCAGAGTGACATTTTGGTTGGCGCCAATGGCTTCAAGCAAACCTTCCACATAGCTGTAGGCTACTTCAAGTGAGTAGCGGCCGGGCCCCTCGCTGGCCGGGAGTTTTTCGGAATCGCCCTGGCCGATCAGGTCTGGAGCGATGACCCGACCGGACTTCACCAGTTCAGGTATGACATTGCGCCACAAAAAGGAGGAGGTTGGATTGCCATGCAGCAGCACAATGGGATCGCCACTGCCTTCCTCTACATAAGCGATTTGCTTGCCGTTTACACGGGTAAATTTTTTCTCGTAGGGCATGGTTTCTGACAACATAACAAGACCTCCTTGGGTCTGGGTTCTAGATGAAGGATCAGGTGGCCAGTCCGAGCATGGACAGGTTGCTTTCGATCAGGGGTTTGAGTATTTTTTGCGAAGCGTTTAGACGGCTTTGTACGCGCAGCCCGAGGTTAATAGTCATTACCAGACTGGCGAGTTGTTCCGGGCTGCGTGTTGAGTCAAGTTCGCCATTGCGTTGCGCCCGTTCGAAGGCGCGTGCAAAGGAACTTTCTATGGCGCTGAGTTTTGCCGCCGCGAGTCGATTGAGCTGCGGGTCCACATAGGCGAGTTCCAGAAGGGTGTTTACCATCATGCAGCCCTGCTTTGCCCGGCGCTGGGATACATCCAGTAGAGTGGTATTAAAAAAAACGCGGGGCAGGTCTTTAGAAGACAATTGCGAGGCATGCTTGTCAACAACAGCGAGAGTGCGGTCGCCGAACAGCTCCAGACATTCTGTGAACAGCTTTCGCTTGGTGTTGAAGCTGGCGTAAAAGCTGGACCGGGCTATACCCATCACTTTAAGTAGGTCGGATAGCGACGTGGCTGTATAACCGCGAGACCAGAACAGCTTCATGGCGGCTTCCAGAGCTCTGCTTCGATCGAACTCTGGAGGTCTGGCCATTTCAGGTCTCGTCTTATGGAATGCACAAATTCTGAACCAATTGGTTCAGAATGGCAAGAGTTTTATCTATATTGAAATCTCACAAAAGTGGTGGAAACTAATGGCTAAATTTATCAGCAAAGGTTTACTCGAAACTATTTTTTAGCCAGGATAGCAATTCCAATGGCTTATTTGAACTTAATGTAACCACAGGTGCTGCGACATTGGTTGGTGCAGGAGTCAGCGGAGTTACAAACGCTACTGTGGGCCTCGCACCTTCGTCGGATCCTGCAACTTTGTTGGGTACCAGATACCAGACCCTTTTAACAATACAGGTCGATGGTAGTGCATCAGTCAAGCGACAGGCGTTGGGGCGGCCCTGGCTGCACCAGGTGCCGGTGTGGAAGGTATTGGTGACACTGATAGTAATTAGATTGCTTATGATGTTGCTGGTAACAGTTGGTCCACAATCGGTGACACAGGGCGAAGCTGGAGAGCTTCCGGATTGGCTTGGATTTATAGG
>JBLHNQ010000039.1:0-20837 GCA_047650635.1 Halioglobus sp. | reverse complement strand
TTGAACCCATATGAAACTATGCAAGAAATTAATTACAAAGACCAGAATGCATTGAATGCCCTGGTCAGTGACGACTTCTGCCCGTGGAGCAATAAAGTATTTGTCGATCAGGCCATGATTAACCAATACGCAGAGCTCAGTGGCGACCACATGTGGATGCATGTCGACGTAGAGCGCTGTGCTAAAGAGAGCCCATTTGGCGGCACTATAGCTCACGGCTTTCTGATTCTTTCTCTCATCACCCGAATGAGCACTGGCCCCAGCCCAATAGGCAACATTACCGGCTATAGCCACATGATGAACTACGGCTCCGACAAACTCCGCTTTTTGGGCGCGGTACCCGTGAATAAAGAAATTGCTTCGCGCAGTCGCATTAAGCAAATCGACGTTGCCGAGAACAAAACCCGGGTGGTTATGGAAACCCATGTTCACGTGGCGGGCTCTGAAAAGCCAGCGCTTATCTATGAGCTAATGTTCGTTTTCTTATAGATAAGTGCTCAGGTGCATCTACGCGCGCCGCAAAATAATTGGAACAAGATTTAGGAGAAATAATCATGGCAGAAGCAGTTATTATTGAAGCGGTGCGCACACCTATTGCCCGCGGCAAAAAAATTATCGGCGAACTCAGCGGCGTGCATGCTGCCGACTTGTTGGCCAAGTCGTATAGAGGCGTCGTGGAAAAGAGCGGCCTCAGCTATGAAGATATTGAGCAGGTTTATGCCGGGTGCGTGACCCAGGCGGGGGAACAGTCCAACAACATTGCCCGCAATGCCTGGTTGTCCATGGGCGAAAATTATTCGACCGGTGCGGTGTCAGTGGATACGCAATGTGGCTCGGCGCAGGCGGCCAATCATCTGGTTTCTGCTTTGATTGCAGCGGGTCAGATAAACATCGGTATTGCGGCAGGCGTTGAAGCGATGAGCCGTGTTGGCTTGGGCGCCAATGCCTACAATGGTCCGGGGTTTTTCCAGACCGCCGATTGGCCATGGGACAGTACACCAGACCAGTTCTCTGCAGTAGAGCGTATCGTCAAAAATCGCGGTCTTACGCGCCGCGATGTCGATGAGTTTGCCTGTGAGTCACAGGCCAGGGCCAAAAATGCCTGGGCAGAAGGGCGGTTTGATCGTGAAGTCATAGCTGTAGAGGCTCCAATTTTGGGAGAAGATGGCCAACCCACTGGCGAGACGCGCACTGTTAGTAGGGACCAGGGCTTGCGAGATACCACCCTGGAAACGCTCGGCTCTTTAAAGCCGGTGGCCAGCGGCGGCATCCATACTGCCGGCAATGCGTCGCAAATTTCAGATGGCTCCGCCGCTGTGTTGTGGATGAGCATGGATGAAGCCAAAGCTCGGGGCCTCAAGCCCCGAGCAAGAATCATCACCGGCGTAGTAACCGGCACCGATCCCTACTACCTGCTGGATGGGCCAGTGGAGGCGACCAAACTCTTGTTTCAGAAGAGCGGCATGAACCTGGGTGATATCGATCTGGTTGAGATCAACGAAGCGTTTGCTGCGGTCGTGTTGTCCTGGCAAAAGGTGTATAACGCCGACATGAGCAAAGTCAATGTTAACGGCGGTGCAATTGCTCTCGGTCACCCGGTTGGCTCTACAGGAGCACGCTTGATAACAACCGCCCTGCACGAGCTGGAGCGTCAGGATAAAACGACCGCCTTGATTACCATGTGCTGCGGCGCATCGATTGGTACAGGTACCATCATTGAACGTATTTGAGGAGCAGTAAATGAGTGATCTCAGCGGAAAAGTAGCCATTATTACTGGCGCCGGGCGCGGTCTTGGGCGCGAAGAAGCCATGCAGCTGGCACGTCAGGGCGCCCGTGTCGTTATTAACGATATCAATCTGCCCGATGCCGAAGAAGCGGCGCAGCAAACGGTTGAAGATATTAAAGCCGCCGGTGGTGAAGCCATAGCGGTGTTTGGCGATTGTGCCAATTCCGCCGATTCCGACAATCTGTTCAAGACGGCGCTGGATACCTATGGCGACATTAATATCATGGTTAACAATGCCGGGTTTTGTCGCGATAAAACCATCTTCGGCATGAGTGACGATGAGTTCGACTCAGTTGTGCGCGTGCACCTGCGCGGCCACTTCGTCAATATGCGCAATGCCACCAAATATTGGCGCGAGAAAGCCAAAGGGGGCGACCCGGTGTACGGCCGCCTGATCAGCACGTCTTCCGAGGCTGCCATCTACGGCTCCGCCGGCCAGCCCAATTACGCGTCTGCCAAAGCGGGCATCGTTGCCATGACCATGGGCGCAGCACAGTTGATGATCAAATACGGTATTACCTGCAATGTGATTATGCCGCGCGCTCGAACAGCCATGACCGACACTGGCCAAACAGCGGCCATGTTTGCTGCACCGGAAAATGGCTTTGATATTTTCAATCCGGAAAATGTAGCACCTCTGGTGGGGTATTTGGCATCACCTGAAGCCGGACATATATCCGGTGAAGTGATGATTGTATGGGGCGGTGAAATTACCGTTCTGCAGCGGCCAACGCTGGGACAAACTTTTAATAGCAGCGATGGCGGCAAGTGGCAGTTGGACGATATGCACAGCAAAATGTCTGAGTATTTTGATGAAAACCATATGCCAGTGTGGGGTGGTTTTTCAGTTCCGCCGGGCTAGACGTCAGAGTTTTCTCCGGTTTACAGTGAGAAGAACAACCGGTCAGGTACTGATTGGACAGTTGCATTTCTTCCGACCCTCTATCCGAGGTTGCCAAGTTTTCAATACTGTAATGAGATATGCACGAAGGGAGTCATTGGGGCGACAGTGATTTCTGCATTAGATAGTCGTCCATTACATAGCCTTCCCCGATGTCGAAGTTGCACTCACGTTTAACCACGTAGCCCACTCGTTCATACGCTTCGACGGCTTGTGTGTTACGGCGGTTGACGTAGAGAATAATGGAGGTGCAGCCGGAGGCCTCGGCCAGGGCCTGTGCTCGGCCAAGAAGTAACTGTCCAAGGCCTTTGCCGCGGCACGCTTTGGAGAGATAAATTTCCGAGAGCTTGAACTGCGTAGAGCCATCTCGTAGACAACGCACAAATCCCGATAACTCGGCATCTACGCGCAGCACGTCAAACCAGCGATCGGCGCTTTCTAAGAAGGGCGCAAGATCTTCCGGGGTGTACTTGTCCAGCAGCATATAGTCAATTTGCGCCTGCGATAACAGCGACGAGTAGTGCTCATGCCAAATGGCCTTTGCCAACGCCTGAAGTGCTGCGAAGTCGGAGGTTCTTAGGGGTGACAGTTGGGCTGTGGGGTGCATAGACGGAAATATCTCTATTGAGAACGCGGACCCTGAGTTTTCACTAATGGCCCCTGTGATTAATCAGCTGCCTTTCACCCCATCACAGCGCATTTCTTTAACGCTAAAACGGTGCAGGTCCTGGAAACTTTTTCCGCAACTGTGGTTTCAGCAATTTACCCGAAGCGTTGCGAGGCAAGGTTTCTACAAATTCAAACAAGTGAGGCACCTTGTAACTCGCCAGGTTTTCTTTGCAGTAGGCCTTGAGTGAGTCCGTTGTTGGTGATGTGCCCGGGGCGGCGACAACAATCGCCAGCGGTGTTTCACCCCATTTTTCTGACTTTACGCCGATCACCGCAGCCTCTTGTACTTCCGGCGAACCGGCCAGAACATTTTCCAATTCGGCGGGATAGATATTTTCGCCGCCCGAAATCACCATGTCTTTTTTGCGGTCGCATATAGTAATGAAGCCATCTTCGTCAACGCTGCATAAGTCGCCCGTATACAGCCAGCCATCTTTTAGTGCCTCGGCTGTTGCCTCGGGTTTGTTCCAGTAGCCCAGCATAATGTGCTGCCCTGCGAGTATCAGTTCACCCACTTCGCCACTGCCCGCTGCGACTTCATTGCCTGCATCGTCAACCACTTTGGCCTCGGTATGCATTTGCGGTTTGCCACAGGAGCCCACTTTAGATTTGCCATCTGCAGGTAGTAGCAAGGTGCCGGGCCCACAGGACTCAGTGAGACCATAGGCCTGGTAAATAGCGATGCCAATGTCCTCGTACTGTTTTATCAGGGATACCGGAACGGGCGATGCGCCGGTGGCTATCCAGCGTATGCTGGACATGTCTGTTTGCTCCCGCTGCGGTGCAACCAGCAAAAATTGCAGCAGCGCAGGCACCGCCATGGTTATGGTAATTTTCTCCTGCTCGATAGCGTTGAACATTATACCTATGTCGATGTCTCGCATGATCACACCGTTTGCACCGCGATGCACCAGTTGGGATACGGGAACCAGAGCCCCCACATGAAACATGGGCATGGGCAGCAAGAAGCGGTCTTCACCGCGCATATCGGAAGTGGTTAAGCTGGTGAGCTCGGCCCAAAGCATGCAGCGGTGACTGTGCATAACACCCTTGGGGTAGCCAGTGGTGCCCGAGGTGTACATGATAAAAACCAGCTCGTCGTCGTAGGCGCCTATCTCGGGTTCGTCGTTGGCCGCTGCCGCAGACACAAGGTCGTAGTCCTCGGCAAAAGCTGGCAGCGGCGCCTCACTACTGATGGCATTTACACGGATATACTTGTCAACCGCTAGTGAGCCACTGTCCTGCAATTGGCGTACGGTTGCGTCAAAGTCTGTGTCATAGAGTAGAGCGGTGGCTGTGGCATCGCTGAGAATATAGCTGATTTCGTTTGCCACCAAACGCCAGTTTACCGGAACCAGTACAGCGCCAATCTTGGCGACAGCAAAATAGGTTTCAATAAACTCGATACCATTTTTTAGTAGTGTTGCAACACGGTCGCCCGGTTTGACGCCGCGCTCTACCAGAGCATTGGCTATTCGATTGCAGCGCTGGTTGAGTTGCAAGAAACTAAAGCGTCGCCCCCGTTCAAACTCCACAAAGGCCTCACTGTCTGCGCTGATCTGCGCTCTTTTTTTCAGTTGTAAGCCAATATTATGTTTCATTGCTGCTCCATAAATTTCATCGTTAGTAGGAAGTTGATGGCTATTATATCAGCCGCATGAAACCCCACCCGTTGTCTGGTTCTCCTATGAAAGCGTGAGCTGTCCACGATAGATGCAAACGGCCTGCCCACGGATTTTCATAGCTCCGGTTTTGGTCTGACGAATAAGTAATCTACCGGGGCTGCCCATCTCAACACCCTGATGCGCTTCCAGTTCATCGGCCGCAGCCATTGCACCGTACCGGATCAGGTAAGCCGCCAGTGCACCGCTGGCTGTGCCAGTAACAGGATCTTCCGAGATGCCGAATTTAGGCGGGCAGAAAAATCGACCCTGGGTTTGTAAGCTATTTGTTTGCAAGTCCCGACCGGTGATCACGAAGGGGTAGACACCGCAAAGTTCCTGATTCTCGGGCCATAGTGACTCAATGAGAGCATGGTCGATGGTAATTGCGGCGAGTGCGTCCAGGTCTACCAGCGGCACATAGCAGCTCCAGATTCCGGTGCTGGCGCAAGCGATGGGCAGATCGTTCCGGACAGCCGATGGATCCAGCCCCAGTAGCGCTGTAGCCAGCTCTGGAGCCGAGGGCAGCTGATGTTTTGGCACCGGCTGGGTCATTGAAGCCCAGACCAGTCGCCCATCGACAAACTCCAGATCGAGATCAAGCACGCCTACCCGGGTCTGCGCCTTCAGTTTCCGAGTTTCATTGCCGCCCTTAATCCGGCCACTGGCCGCCAGCGCGAACAGTGCCGAGATGGTGGCATGGCCACACAGGTCGACTTCGATGGTGGAAGTAAAATAACGCAGGCGCAGATCGGCCGATGGACTATTTGCGCTACAGATGAAAACTGTTTCCGAAATGCTATTTAACTGTGGTGCTATAAGCTGCATCTGCTGGTCTGACAGGTAATCGCCATCAAGAACAACACCAGCCGGATTGCCACTGAAGGGTTTGTCGGTAAAGGCATTCATGCGCCACAGCTCAACAGGTTTTGTGTTGTTCACTGAATCATCCCTCCGCCAGGGCTTCTTCGATAGCATTAGCCGCACGCTCACAATCGGCCCGGTCTACCAGCATGCTGGTAACAAACCTCAGGCGGCTACCCAGGTTCCACGCCCGGATACCGCGTGGTTCTAGCTGGGTAATAAGTCGGGCAGCCCGTTCGGGCCCGGCCTCAACATCGACATAAACCATATTGGTCTGCACCGAATCCAGCTCGACGGACAGTTCGTCGATACCCGCCAGCCTGTTCGCCAGGTGGCGTGCGTTAGCATGATCCTCGTTCAAACGATCGAAGTTATGCCTGAAACCGTGCAGAGCGGCGGCGGCCATGAAACCCACCTGACGCATGGCGCCGCCGAGCAGTGAGCGCACCCGTGCCGCCTCCTCAATAAAATCGGCACTACCAATTAGGGCAGCACCCATGGGGGCACCCAAGCCCTTGGAGAAGCACACAGATATCGAGCCTTTGGCCGGCAAAATACTGTCTGGGCGAAAAGAGGCGTCGGACTGCCGGTAGTATTGCAGCGCGTTGAATATGCGTGCGCCGTCGATATGGACGGGCACGTTGTGTGCGACCGCCAGTTGGTAAGTGGCATCCAGGGTTTCCAGCGGATAGACCGTGCCTCCACCATAGTTCGAGGTGTTTTCGAGAACCATCAGGGCAGTACGGGCGTGCGGATTTTCCACATGCCGGATGGAACGCGCCAGCAGCTCCGGCGCCAGAATCCCGTGTTGGCCGGGTAGGGGTTGGGCCTGGGTACCAGAGATAAATGCCATGGAACCGGTTTCAAAATAAAAATTATGCCCATACTCTTCAATCAAAACGATTTCGCCGGGTTGGCACCAAACCGCGATTGCCGCTTGGCCAGCCATGGTCGCCGACGGGAAGAACAGCGCCGCTTGCTGGCCAAAAAAATCTGCCAGAGTCTGTTCCAGTTCGTTAACGCTGGGGTCTTCACCATAGGCAGAATTACCAACCTCGGCCTGATAGATGGCTTGGCGCATGGCCTGGTCGGGCATGGTAAAGGTGTCGGAGCGAAATTCAGCGAACGGATTCATAGACACCACTTCAGGATTGTTTGGCGATATTGTCAAGACACAAGCCCAGTCGTTGCAAGGCGTTTTCAATATTGGCGCCGGCTCCCCCACCCACACCCAGTCGAAGGTGCTGGGGAAAGTCGTATACCGATCCAGGCATGACAAACGTTCGGTAAGGCTCACCGATCAAATGCTCTGCCAGTGTGTCAGCCGAGATCGTCATGTCCATTTTGCAAAATCCGATAAACCCGGCAGCCGGTCGGTGCCAGGATAATTCGGGGCGACCTGCGATCCATGCATCAACGATATCGAGATTGTGGCGACCGGCTGCCTTGGCCCGGGCAACGGCACTGGCATGGCGGTCTTCTCGCATGGCGATCTCGGCAATGGCTTCGCCCATGATATTCATGATTTCACTGGTGTCCTCCCGCAGGACCATGGCATCGAACAGCGTTTTTTGGTCGCGGCATATCATCCAACCGGTTCTGAGTCCCTGCAAGCCGAGTACCTTAGAGACGCTACCGGTACTAATGCCTTTGTCGTAAAGATTGGCAACCCGTGGGATAGGATGATCATCCCACTCCAGTCCGGCATAGACCTCGTCGCAAAGCACATAGGCACCCACCCGATCGGCGATCTCGATGACCGCTTTCAGTTCGTCTTCGCTCAAAACCTGACCCGTGGGATTATTTGGATTACAAAGAAATATCAGCCGGGTGCGGTCGCTGACCAGATCTCTCAGCTCGTCGATATCGAATCGCCATTCACGGTCTTCGTGCCGCTGCAAGCGTTTAACGTCCGCTCCAATTGCCTCGCCCAGCACCAAAGGCTGCGGCCAGCCGGGCACATCGACGATCATCTCATCCCCCGGTTGCACCAGCTGGCTAATAGCCAAAAAATTGGCCTCGGCCGCACCGGCAGTAATTAGGATATCGTCAACGCTGCAGCTTGCATCAGTAGCCGTGCGCATCAAAACATGTTCGCGCAGGGCTGGCATGCCAAAAAAAGATTTGCCAGACCAGTCGAGAGACAGCTCGGGATCCAGGTCGGGAAGAAAGTCAGCAAGGGTAGGAGGCTGTGCCAGGGAGTGAACCACCGACGCCTGTGGTTCGGCCGCAAGGCCAGCCATAAATTTCTTGAATAATGCATGTGGTCGAATGTACATAAGTATCAGCGCAATTTTAGGGTGTTAAAAAAAGGGTTTTGTGGCGAAGTGGGTGGACCCGGCGAGTCGATCCCTATTCGCTTATCCAGAACTCCCGTTAGTGTGTCATGTGAAATACGGGATCACTTTTTCGCCCATTAAACGAATGGATTCTTCGACATCGGGCCCTATAGGCCCACCAAAACCGATTTCGGTAATCCCTGCGTCAGCAAGCTCCTGTATTTCTGCAATAACCTCTTTCGGAGTGCCCACAATGCCGAGCTTAAGCATATCATCGGTTACTGCGGCATGCGCTTCCTCGTATCGTCTCTGCTCGACCAATTCCTTTAGCGGCCGCATGATTTCTTTTGATAAGCCGACTGATTCAAGCGCGTGCGCTTCAAGGTGTGGACCAAAATAGGCCACCATATTACGCATTTTGTCCGCCGCGGCCTGACGGTCTTCGGAAACCGATAGCCATGCACAACCCGAAATAGCGACGTCTGAAGGGTTACGTCCAGCCTTCGTGGCGCCGGTATGTATCGCTGAAACCATGGCTTTAGCCGATGCGGTTGGCGTAATCATAGGTAGACAACCATCACCAATTTCTCCGCTCAATTCCAAATAATCCTGCCCAAACGGGCAGATATAGATGGGCACCTGATCGCGATAAGGCTCGAATCGAAAATAGCATTGATCATCCCACTGGAAGGATTGCCCCTTGTAATCAACCACTTCCCCACGAAATAAAGCGCGAATGATCTCGGTAGCTTCCCTGGTGTGATTTAGATAATCGGTAGTATCGATTCCCGTCCAGCCAACAAACATTCGGGTGTGAAACCCCAACCCCAATATCGCCCGACCCTCGGATAGAGAGTCAAGGGTTGCGGCGTAGGTTGCAATCTCACAGGGGTTAGCGTGGTAGGGCGATATGCCGACACTACCAATTTTAACGCGTGATGTCGCCTCGGCAGTGGCGGTCGTTAGCGCCCATGTGTTATGCATAAAAGTATCGTGAGGATACCAAACCGAATCGAACCCTGCTTGCTCGGCTAATACGGCATAGTTAATCAATTCTCTGGGAGCGCCTAAAAATTCAATAAAGCGTAAACCTAATTTCATTATTTCCTCGTTGATACGTGCAAAATTGTGGAAATAGTGTACCAGCATAGTATTTGGCTGGATCTGACTAAAATAGGTCTACATGCCTAAATGCACAGAGGCAAATACATTTACTTTCGCAACTCCGGCTAATAGACTCACCCGACACAATGCCAATGCGTTGTTCCGTCTGGAGGAGCTTCCTATCGACGATAACCTCCAGCACCGCAAGCCACCGCTGATTGTCGGGATCGCCATCATTGCAGGTGCTTCTGTGGGAGCGGGCATGTTTTCGCTGCCGATCGTATCCTCAGGTATGTGGTTCAGTTGGTCGCTTCTATTACTTGGCTTTACTTGGTTTTGCATGTTTCATTCCAGTTTAATGATCCTGGAAACCAACCTGAATTTTGAGCCAGGCACCAGTTTCGATACCTTCATTAAGGCGACTCTGGGTAAGCGCTGGAATACGCTGAATAGCCTAACACTGACTTTCGTGTTCTATATTCTTACTTATGCCTATATCAGCGGGGGTGGTTCCATCGTCACCCAGACGCTCCAAAGTACACTAGGCATATCACTGCCGCCCAAATTGTCGGGGCTTATATTTGCGCTGGGATTGGCCTTTATCGTGTGGTATAGCACCGGACTGGTCGGCCGCATGACCGCTGTATTGGTCGGAGGGATGTCCATTACATTCTTGCTCGCCGTGGGAGGGCTCACCACTAGCGTGCAGCTGCCAATATTGTTCGATAACAAAGCGGTTTATGCGCCTTTTCTCTTTGCTGCGCTCCCTTATTATCTAACCTCCTTCGGATATCACGGCAACGTGCCTAGTCTGATGAAGTACTATGGAAAGGATCCCATGCGCATTCGCCGGTGTCTGCTCGTGGGTTCCCTGGTGTCATTATCGGTCTACCTACTCTGGCTGTTCGTTACTCAGGGCAATCTCTCGCGAGATGAGTTCAAACAGCTGCGTTGACTTTCCTGCCCCCCACATTTGGCGGCCTTTTATTTCCCGATGGATTGATTTACTTTATGTTCTTATATGGCGCCCTGGTTATCGTCTGCTATGTCCTTGTCGTATCGGACCTGCTGCCGGTGTACTGATTGATGCCGAAGTCGTGTTGCGCTCAGGCTTGTATTTGTAGTGCGGCAATGCCCACAGAGTCGTCGCTGGCCAGCAGGGCACCCAATTTGGATATCTGCACGCTGCGGCCACCGAGCATTAATCCCAGATGCTTGGCCCAGAGGAAAAACCGGTGAATGGGATAGTCCATATCTACGCCAATTCCACCGTGCAGGTGCTGCGTGCGGTACACAATGCGGTGGCCGGCGTCGGCGGCATACCACTTGGCGCAGCGCACCTCGGCCCGCGCGTCCTGTCCGCTGTTTAGCTTATACAGGGCTAGCCAGTAGGTGGATCGTATGGCTTCTACATCAATAAAGGCATCGGCAGCCTGCATAGCCACCGCCTGAAATGTACCAATGGGTGCACCGAATTGCTTGCGTTCACAGGTGAATGCGGCTGTGCGCTTAAGCGCTTCTTCGGTTACACCCAGCTGCAGGGCGCACAGTGCAGTTTCGGCGCGCAGCTCAAGCCAGTCTAAAACGATTTGGCCCTTATCTGCAGCGCCGAGAATAGTTGCCTCATTCAGTTCGACGTTGTTCAGCGTCAGATTACCCTCATTGTGCCCCAGTGAGCTGAGCTGGGCGTCAACACTAACCCCGCTTTGGCGCGTGTCGACGATAAAAACTGTCGTCCCATGCGCTGTAGTGGCGGGAACAATAATGACATCGGCGACCGGGCTGTCTGGAACACAGGCCAGAGCGCCCGTTAGCGTCCACGTGTCGCCCTGTTGCGATGCGCTCACTTGGCCCGCGGCCGCAGCGCAAATGCCCAGCTCTGCGATTGCAGCGGTAAGCTTGAGTTCGCCCGCTGCCAAAGGCGCAAGGTATTTAGCCTTTTGCTCGTCGGTACCGAACTTTACGATAGGCAGCACGCCCAAAACGAGGCTGGCATACAGCGGCACAGGAGAGATGCGTCGCCCCTGTTCCTCAAGTATCAAGCACAACTCTGTAAAACCCAGTCCGGTGCCGCCAAACTCCTCCGGTACGGTAATGCCCAATAGGCCCTGCTGCGCCAGTGTCGACCAGAGCGTGTCGTCATAGGTATGGCCGGCGCGGCTAAAATCCATCATAAATTCGTCGCTTGTGCGATCGGTAAAGATCTGGCTAGCGAGGGCGCGGATTGCATTTTGGTCTTCGTTGAAAGAAAAATCCATTGTGGGCTCCAGAGTCGTTATCGATGACGTGGCATGCCGAGACCAAAATTGGCCACGATGCCCCGCTGTAATTCGTTGATGCCACCACCAAAGGTGTTGATTTGGCAGAGTCGGTATTCATGTTCCAGGTCGCCCATTAAGACAGCTGCACTGGATTTGGCGCGCAACAAACTGGCGGGCCCCATGCATTCCATTAGCAAGCGGCATACTTCTATCAAACCCTCGGTGGAAAACACTTTCAGTGCCGATGCCAGCGCGGGGTTCATATTTCCCTTGTCGAGGTCCCAGGACATGCGCGCATTCATAATGCGCATGGCTTCCAGGCGTGCCAGCACCTCGGCCAGGTTAGTCTGTATACGCACTTCGTCAATTGGACGCATGCCCTTGCTGTGCGACTGCTCGCTGGGTGCGCGCGCCCATGCCAGTGCTCTGCTATATAGTTTCCATCCGTGAATACCCCAGGCCGCCAGCCCAACGCGCTCATGATTAAGCTGGGACATTATGAGGCCCCAGCCTTTATCGGGCTCACCTATCATCATGGATTTGTGTACACGAATATTCTCGTAGTAACTCATATTGGTGCGCACGTCGCCCACGGTGTGGATGGGAGAAAAAGAAAAGCCTTCCAAGGTGGTGTCGACCACAATCATGCTAATGCCTTTGTGGCGCGAGTCTGGCGTGGTGCGAACGGCCAGCCATACATAGTCCGCCGCTTCAGCTGCAGAGGTGAACACCTTGGTGCCATTGATGATGTAGTAATCTGGGTCGTCCGGGTCGATTACGGCAGACGTGGTCAGCGCCGCCAGGTCGGTTCCGGCTTCCGATTCTGTGTAGCCGATACAAAAATGCGTTTCTCCCGCGGCAATACCCGGGAGAAACTTTTGCTTCATCTCCTCGGTGCCGTAGTCAATCAATGCGGGGCCGACAGTGTTCAGTGTTACGAAGGGAACAGGCGCTCCAGCCATCAGGGCTTCTTCAAAAAACATGAGCTGCTCGGTCGTGGTGGCGCCTTGTCCGCCGTATTCTTTGGGCCAGCCCAGTGCCAGCCAGCCGTCCTTACCCATCTGGCGAATTAACTGTTTGTACAGGTCGCCACCTTCAGCACCGCGTAATTCCTCACGATACTGGGGCTTGATCAGTTTTGAGAAATAGGCGCGTAACTCTTTGCGCAGCGCATTTTGTTTGTCGGTGTAGTCAATAATCATGTTGGTTTCCTTCTTGTGCGGTCAAAACGATGGAGCAACAGTGGTGCGCACAGCCTCCATTTTAAAGTAATTTGCACATTATTATTGAAATTGAATTCAATTTCAATAATAATCCTGTTTCGGATAAAATAATCTGTTTCTCGTGGCTCTATTAGAGGGCGTGAGGGGCACTTTACAGAGAGTGGCAATGTCGAAACCGGCGCTGAACAATACCAAAGAGATTAGCCCCAAGGGCAAGATAGCCCGTGCCAAACTGAAAACGGCTGCGCTTGAGGTGATGGAGCGAGTGGGCTATCACCGCATGCGCATTACCGATGTAACGGTGGAGGCGGGCGTAGCCTCCGGTCTTTTTTATCACTACTTCAAAGACTTAAAGTCGCTGACGCTACAGGTACTACAAGACTTCGTGTCGCACTCTCTGCACCTGGACGACATCGAAAAAAATGTGCCCAAGGGTGATTGGTATGAACGCATGCTGGCTCACAATCGTCTCGTTGTGCTGGCTTATGCGGAGCGCCCCGGAATTATGCGCGCTCTGTTGCAGCTGGCAGATGAGGACGAGGAATTCTCGCAGCTGTTGCGCAATAATTTTGTGCAGCAATTGAGCTGGTTAACCCGCCAAATGCCCAAATTATTTCCCGCGGCGGGAATGTCTAATCATCAGGCAATGATGGTGGTGTATGCACTGGCCGGTACCGGCGAGACAATTTTGCGTGATTACTACATCAATCATGAATCGGTGTTGCACGCAGAAGAACTCACAGTCGAGCAGATGACTGAACTGATTACGGTGATGTTTTATCGCGGGCTGTTTTTGCAAAACCCCCCGGCTGAGAAATTGCGTTATACCGCTAATTTAGGTGAGATGAAGAAGAAAATAGTGTGAGCTTTAATTATTTCCAGAAACCAGGAATTAAAAATGAACCCTGAAGAAACAAACGTGTTTGAACAAAAAATTCACGCTTTCGTCGGTCGTGAGAACGGGCCGCCGAGAAAAGGTAAGGATGCGGTCAATGAAGCGATGATTCGTCAGTGGGCCGAGGTGATGGGCGATGAGTCGCCGGTATACACTGATAAAGACGCTGCCGAAAAATCCGTTAAAGGTGGCATCATCGCGCCCCCGGCCATGTTGCAAGCGTGGTCAATGGAAGGCTACCCCATGGCGGGAGCGCCCGCAGTTGATGTGCAGCGCGCATTGCATAATGTGTTCGATGAAAATGGCTTTACCGGCGTGCTGGGAACCAACACATCCACTGAATTTTATCTCGATCTGAAGCCCGGCGATGAAGTTACCTACCATACGGTGATAGAAAGTATCTCGCAGCAGAAATCAACGGCGCGTGGCATTGGTTACTTTATCGAAACGGTTACAGCGTTCACCGACCAGAATGGCCAGAGTGTGGGTAGGCAGGTTTTTCGTGTGCTGAAATTTATTCCCGCGGATGTGCCAGCGGAATCGGCGGGCGAAGCTGACGATACGCCCGCGCTTCCGACAAGAATCGCCGCACCTCGTGGACAGGACAACGGCTGGTGGTGGGACGCCGTGGATGAGGGCAAAGTGCTTATCCAGCGTTGTAAAAGTTGCCAGAGCCTGCGTCATCCACCCCGGCCCATGTGCGGTGAGTGTCAGTCCATCGAGTGGGACTCAGTAGAATCCACGCTGGATGGGGAAATCTTTAGTTTCACGGTGTTGCACTATCCGAAAGTTCCGGGTTACGACTACCCCCTGTGTTGTGCAGTGATCAGTCTTGCTGAAGGCACGCGCATTGTGGCGAACGTTGTGGGTATCGGTCATGAAAAAGTAGAAATTGGAATGAAAGTGAAAGGGAAAATCGAGCAGGTCGATGAAAAAACGATGTTGCCGCAGTTCTATCCCGTTGCAGGAGGGCAGTAATCATGTCTATCGAAACTAGACGTTTTTCAACGGTTGCCATCGGTGACATCTTGCCCCCCCGGGAAGTGCCAATCACATCGGGCCTGATCGTTGGCGGCGCTATTGCCTCACGCGACTTCACCCCGGTGCATCACGACAAAAAAGCGGCCCAAAAAGGCGGTCTGCCCGATATCTTTATGAACATACTAACCAGCAACGGCTTGATGGGCAGTTACGTCACAAACTGGGCTGGCCCCAATTCATGCACCAAAAAAATAGACCTCAAACTTGGAGCTCCAAATTTGCCTGGCTTCATTATGACACTAACCGGTGAAGTTAAAGCAAAAGACGAAGCGCTGGGCACAGTGGATATTGACGTGCTGGGCGAAAACAATATTTGGGGTATGCATATGCAGGGCACTGTGCGAGTTCAACTGCCGAAGGGAGTATGACAATGACGGCTAATGTAAAAGACAAGGCTGCGATTGTCGGTATCGCCAACACCGCGTTTTCAAAAAACTCCGGGCGTTCTGAGTTGCAGTTGGCGGCGGAAGCGGTGGCAGCTGCTTTGCAAGATGCCGGGCTTAAGCCCAGTGATGTCGACGGTATGACAACGTTCACTATGGATAACACCGATGAAATTGAGCTGGCCCGCGCGGTGGGCATAGGCGACCTGACCTTTTACTCGCGGGTGCCTCACGGGGGCGGTGCAGCCACTGGCCTTATCCACCAAGCGACGATGGCTGTCGCCTCCGGCATGGCCGAAACGATCGTGTGTTATCGCAGTTTGAATGGCCGCTCCGGACACCGCTACTCAAGCGGAGTGTCAGGCAATTTGTTGACTGCAGACGCCATTCACTGGGGCTGGTATATGCCCTATGGCCTGGTTACGCCCGCGTCCTGGGTGGCCATGTATACACAACGCTATATGCACCTCACTAATTGCACGCAGGATTCTTTGTTTGAAGTTGCACACACTATGCGCCAGTACGCGTCAACAAACCCGGCTGCCTTGTTCTTCGATCAACCCTTTGATCGTGCCGAGTACGATGCGCAGAAGAAAATTGTCGACCCTTTCAAACTGTACGACTGCTGCCTTGAGTCAGATGGTGCCTCCGCTGTCATCATTACCACCACCGAAAGGGCTAAGGATTTGCAGCAACCCGGCGTTGTCGTTAAGGGTGTGGCGCAGGCCGCCGCCGCTAATATGGAGTGTATGACCAGCTTCTATCGCGACGAAATAGCCGCAATTCCATCAATGGATATCGCTGCAAAAATGGCATATGAGCAGTCTGGCCTCACGCCGGATGATATCGACGCGGCAGTTATCTACGATGCGTTTACCCCCATTGTGTTATGGCAGTTGGAGAGCTGGGGTTTTTGCAAGCACGGTGAAGCCCATGATTTTGTAATGGATGGTGCGTTGCGCCCCGCTGGTCGTTTGCCTACTAACACGCACGGCGGGCAGTTGTCGGAAGCTTATATTCACGGTGTGAATGGGATTGTGGAGGCTGCCCGGCTAGTGCGTAAAACGTCGGTGAACCAACCGGACAAAGAGGTGAATCATGTTTTGGTCACCTCCGGTGTTGGCGTGCCCACAGGTGGTGCACTGCTGGGCAGTATGGACACCCTGTAATTGTTTGCGCTGGTTCAATGAGTTGTCCCCGCACGCTTCTCCCGGGGAGTGTCTTTCGATAGGCTAGCCCTTCATACACTATGCAAGGTAAGTGTGTCGGGCATGACCGTCAGTCGCGCACAAACACAGGCAAAACTCGACCTACTGGCATCCGGGGTGACCCGTCATGTGCCCGAGCAAACCTACCTCGTACCCGACCGCTTTGAAGAGTGCGCCAGACAGTGTCCCGACAAAATCTTTCTGCACTACCGCGGCCAGAAAATCAGTTTCTTTGAATTGAATAGGCGAGCTAATCAATACGCCCATATAGCCGCAACCCTGGGCATTAAGAGTGGCGATGTTGGGGCTGTCATGATGGAAAACCGACCGGAGTTTTTTTATGCCTGGTTGGGTCTGGCAAAAATTGGCGCTACCGCCGCGCTTATCAACACGCAGGTGCGCGGCGTGGCCTTGAGTCATGCCATTGAAGAAACAGCCAGTAACATACTTTTTCTTGGAAATGAGTGCGTCAGCTTGTTTGCCACCGTTCCAGGCCTTGGGGCGAGGGTGAAGACGCTCTGTGTTGCCGATGGCGAGCGCCCGGTAAACGAGCTGCCCACTGACATAGATACCTTGGCCAAATACTTAGTGTCTGTGTCTGACGTTAACCCGGCGGCATCCTGCCGTGACGGCATCATTGGTGAGTCACCACTGTTTTATGTGTTTACCTCCGGTACGACCGGCTTGCCCAAGGCGGCAATTATCAGCCATATGCGTTGGCTGGGTGTGGGCGATGGTTGGTCCGCTGTTCTGGGAATGACCCCGAATGATGTGTTGTATTGTGTTCTTCCTTTGTTTCACGGTGCAGCGGGTATGTCGCTGGTGTCCAATGCGTTGTCGAGCAGGGCACCGATCGTTCTGCGCAGGCGCTTCTCCGCTTCACAATTCTGGAACGACGTACGTCAACACGGTGTTACTACTGTGCAATATATAGGTGAGATCTGCCGCTATTTGATAAACCAGCCCGCGACGGATACCGACCGGCAACACTCCCTGCTGCGCATAACTGGCGCCGGTATGACAGCCGATGTGTGGCGTAAATTTATTGAACGCTTTGGCGACATTGAAATATATGAAGGCTGGGGTTCCACCGAAGCAAACTGCAGCACGATGAATGTGGATGGCGAGGTGGGTTCCTGCGGTAGAATTCCATTTAAGGGGCGCTCCAATGCGCGCCTGGTCAAATACGACCTGGAGAATAACTGTCATGTAAAGAATGACCAGGGCTTCTTGGCGGAGTGCGAACCAGGCGAGGTCGGCGAGCTACTGGGCATGGTGCTCAATATCCCCGGCGTTGGGGCAGGGCGCTTCGAAGGCTATGTGTCAGTGCAGGCAACGCAAAAGAAAATACTGCGCAATGTGTTCGCCAGTGGTGATGCCTGGTTTAGCAGTGGCGATTTATTAGTTCGCAACGCTGATGACTATCTATATTTCGTCGATCGTATTGGCGATAACTACCGTTGGAAAAGTGAGAATGTGTCTACCACCGAAGTAGCCCGGGCCCTGGAATCTTACCATCAGGCGCAGACCATTAATGTTTATGGCGTTGCCGTGCCCGAACAGGAAGGGCGAGCGGGCATGCTAGCTATTCGCTTGAAAGACGGCTGTGAGTTTGACCCGGCGGCGCTATATGAACAGGCCGCCTCTACGTTGCCGGATTACGCCGTTCCCCTATTCGTACGAATACTTGCGCAGACGCATATGACGCTGACCTTCAAATTGCGCAAGGTCGATTTACAAAAAGCGGGTTATAACCCGGCGAATGTCACCGATCCCTTGTTCGTGCTGGATAGGAATAAAGCGAGCTATGTGCCTTACAGTGACAGCGCGCTGAGGAATTTGGGCGTGAAACCCTTTTTGCGAACGCAAGAAGTTTGCACTGAGGCTTTGCACTGAGGCTTTGCTGTGAAGGCCCCGCCGCACGTTGTTTCTTTTGCTGTCAAATTAACATTGAGTTGGAGAATTTTACATGGTCGATGAAGTAATCAGCTGGGATCACAGCTTTGATGTGGTGGTCGTTGGCTCTGGCAATGGCGCATTAACGGCGGCGTTATGCTGTCACGACATGGGCGCCGGCGAAGTTTTGATTGTAGAAAAGGCCAATCAGTATGGTGGCAGTAGCTCGCTCAGTGGCGGTGGAGTATGGATTCCCTGCAGCCATTATGCACGGCAAGCGGGCGCCACAGACGACAATCTGGAGGAAGCGCTCACTTACCTGCAGGACACTATTACTCCAGAGGAGTCCAGCGAAAAGATGTTGCGAACTTATCTCGATAATGGCCCCAAAATGCTGCGCTTTATGCATGATCGGTCTCATATGCGTTATGTGTCCCTGGGACAATATCCGGATTATTACAACGCGTCCGAAGGGTCTCGTGAGGGGCATCGCTCCATGGAGCCAGAGCCCTTTAATATCACCCGGCTTGCTAACCGCGGTGAAGATCTTCGCCCCACGCATCCCATGATGTATATGATGGGGAATATTCCCATTAGCCAGCGGGATGCGCACACCCTGATCGGCCAGCTGAAGGGGTGGATGTTGTTGGGGGCAACGTTGGTGATGCAGTACTACCTCGACATACCACAGCGACTGCGCAGCAAGCGCTCCCGTATTGCCAAGTGTGGCAGTGCCGGCGTGGCCCGTCTGGCGTATTCCGTACAGGAAAAAAATATTCCTCTGTGGTTGAACACACAGATGCTAGATTTGATTGTCCAGGGCGATCGTGTGGTTGGCATCAAGGCCACAAAGAATGGACAGGAAATTAATATTCAGGCCAGAAAATCAGTCATTCTCGCCTCTGGTGGTTTTGAAAATAATCAGGCGATGCGGGAGAAGTACCTGCCCCAGCCCACCCGTACTAAATGGAGTGGTGGCACCAAGGATAATACCGGCCTACCCATAGAAAAGGCCATTGAACGCGGGGCCGCCAGCAAAGCCATGAACGGGGCATGGTGGTGCACTACCTACCAGGTGCCGGGTTTGGAGTATCCCTTTTTATCGATTATGGAAAAATCCTATCCGGGCAGCTGTGTTGTGAACCGTCTGGGCAAGCGGATTGCCAATGAGTCGATGAACTACCAAGCTTATGTTCAAGCGTGTTACGCCGCCAAAAAAGAGGGGGTTGAAGTCGATGAGCTGTGGATGGTTTTTGACGCGCGCTTTAGAGCGAACTACATCGTGGGCCCCATGATGACCAGCAAAATCCTGCCCGATAAAAAGCTGCCTAAAGAGCTCCTATGTGACGACTTTCTTACTATCGCCAGTTCAGTCGATGAGCTTGCGGAGAAAATTGGTATCGAGCGCAAGAATCTGCAAATGACTATAGACAACATGACTGCCTATGCTGAAACGGGTGAAGACCTTGAGTTTAAGCGGGGCAGTTATGCTTATGACCGTTACTATGGCGACCCTGAAGTGAAGCCAAACAATTGCCTGGCGCCTATGACAGAAGCCCCTTATTACGCTGTGCGGCTTTCGTTGGGCGACTTTGGAACTCACGGTGGTTTGTTGGTCAATGAGAGCGCGCAGGTTTTGCGAGAAGATAACTCGGTGTTTGAGGGTTTGTATGCCACGGGCAATTGCAGTGCGCCGTTACTGCCCAGTTACCCTGGCCCGGGTTCAACGCTGGGGCCGGCTATGACCTTCGCCTATCAGGCGGCAAAAAGCATAACCGGTTATAAGGACTAAAAGGCTAATCGAAGTCGCTGGCGTCGTGGCGTTCCAGTAGCTGTTCCTCTTCGGGTCCCCAGGCGCGGTTAACCCGGCGCCCGCGTTGCACCGCCGGGCGCGCTTCAATTTCTGCGGCCCAACGCGCTACATTTTGGTAGGAACTAACATCGAGGAATTCTTGCGCCTCATAGATGGTTCCGGTTACCAGCACGCCATACCATGCCCAGTTGGCCATATCTGAAATATTGTAGTCATCACCACACAGGTATCGCCGCGAGGCCAGATTTTTGTCCAACACGTCGAGCTGCCGCTTCACCTCCATGGCGTAGCGGTTGATGGGGTATTCAAATTTCTCCGGCGCGTAGGCGTAGAAGTGTCCAAAACCACCGCCCAGGAAGGGTGCGCTGCCCATTTGCCAAAATAACCAGGATAGGCACTCCGCGCGCTGCGAGGAGTCAGTGGGGATGAAGGCAGCATATTTTTCCGCCAAATACAGCATAATCGCCCCCGATTCGAACACCCGGGTTGGCGGCGTTGTGCTCATATCAACCAATGCTGGAATCTTTGAGTTGGGGTTTGCCGACACAAACCCACTACCAAACTGAGCGCCCTCGCTAATATTGACGAGGTAGGCATCGTATTCTGCCTCGGTCTTTCCTATTGCCAGTAGCTCTTCTAGCAGCACGGTCACTTTTACGCCGTTGGGGGTTGCCAGCGAATACAATTGCAGGGGATGTTTGCCGATCGTCAGTTCTTTTTCAAACTGCGCACCTGAGGTGGGACGGTTTATGCTGGCAAATTTGCCGCCGCTTTCGCTGTCCCATGTCCATACTGTGGGTGGTATGTAACTCTCTGTCATTGTGCTGACGTCCTTTTTGTTGGTTCATTTTG
>JBLHNQ010000038.1:0-21358 GCA_047650635.1 Halioglobus sp. | reverse complement strand
CCTTGCGCTTTTGCCTGCATGGTTTTGGAGCTGACATGGTCGGTATCGATGCCCCCGAGCGTGACCTCGGCTGTTCGATAGCCTTCTGTTGCCGACGGCTTTAGAATCCAGGCATTGAGTTTGGCGCCGATAGCCGTGAGGGTTTTGTCATTGAATTCTGCTAGCGGTGTATTGCCCTGTTCTGGCCACCACAGTGACTGTAGTTCGGCTACCAGTGCTTTGGACAATTTTTGTTGAAGCACTGTTTTTAGCAGGCTTTTCCCGTGTGGAAATTTTTGTTCTATTAGCCACGTACTCGCGTTAAATTCGGGTAGAAGGTTAACGCTAATCGCTTCGCCGGGATGCCAGTAATTGGAAATTTGTAAAATGGCCGGGCCACTCATACCCCGGTGAGTGAACAGCACGTTCTCTGCAAAGGACTGACCATTGCAACTTACTTCCACCTCGGTGGCCAGGCCGCTCATGCGCTCGCACATCGCTTTAGTGGCATCGCTGAACATGAAGGGCACCAGCCCCGCACGTCGCTCTTTCAATGGCAGGGCAAATTGGCGTGCAATGTCATAACCTGCAGCGCTGCCTCCCAGTGTTGGAATTGACAGTGCCCCTGTGGCTACCACCAGTGATTCGCAGCTGATATTAAACTGCTTTTTATGATCTGAGGTTGTCTGCACCGCAGCAAGCTGAAACATTGAGTTATTTTTATCGTCTGTCGGCTGTTCAATGTTATTCAGCTCACAATTCGTTTTAATCTCAACGTTAGCCGACTTGCATTCTTTAAGTAGCATATTGAGAATTTCTTTGGCCGAATTAATGCAAAATAGCTGGCTGTGTTTTCGCTCCTCAAAGGCAATGCCGTGCTTTTCTACCATGGCGATAAAGTCCCACTGGGTGAAACGCTTGAGCGCCGATTTGCAAAAGTGTGGATTGGCAGAAATAAAGTTTTCGGGTTCTATGTAATAGTTAGTAAAGTTGCAGCGACCACCGCCGGACATCAATATTTTTTTTCCCACTTTATTGGATTTTTCCAATACCAAAACGCGGCGATTGCGCTGGGCAGCCGTGAAAGCGCACATTAATCCCGCGGCCCCGGCGCCCAGTATTATGACGTCGTAATGCTGACTATTTGTTGTTGAATGGTTCGATTCTTTCGAGGGTTGCAAATCTGTCTCGCTGGCTTGTTTGTGTCAGCTATACTACTCACATCGTTTTTGCAGTGCTAGCTAAGGCGTAATTTACACGACTATTACCTTCCGGCCGCCTTTGAATTTGGAAGGCCAATAGAATGAATGCGCACCACCCGACAGAAATTGAAGCTACTGACACAACGAACCCTTGCTGATGAAGGCTGGTGAGCAGAGCTTATGCAAATGCATCCATCAATAGTTCAAACGAGCGTTTGCGGTCTTCGAAGTAATAAATGTTGGTAACCGCCATTATTTCATCGGCATGATGCCTTTGGGCCAGCTGCGTTACCTGCTCTTTTACCTGGGCGGGGGTTCCAACGGCTCGGCTGCTAGTGCGCCCAGCGATAAATGCCTGCTCCTGTGGCCCCAAGGGGTAGGCCAGGGCTTCCTGTGGTGTGAGTGAGACACCGGTTGATTGTCCGCTAAAAAAGCGAAACAGGTTAATGTCGTGCGTGAGTTGCAGGGCTTTGGCCTGGGTTTCATTATCGGCGCAAAAGACGCTGATGGTCAAAATGGCGTGCGGCTCGCGCTGCTGCTCGCTGGCTTGGAAGCGCTCCTTATACAGGCCAATCAGGCGCGGATCGGCTTGTGGGTTTATGAATAAGCCAAGGTTATAGGGCAGGCCGCGCTGGGCCGCCAGAATAGCGCTGTCGGGACTTGAGCCCAGCATCCACAGGGGCATGCCCGCTGGCGGCTTTGGGCTTACTGTGGGCTGCGCTTTTTCTGACCAAAGGTATTCGCTGAGCTGGGCGACCAGTTCTGGAAACTTTTCAAATTTTGGGCGTCCATCGGTGGCTAGAGCGACGGCTGTAGACATGTCGGCTCCCGGTGCGCGGCCCACGCCCAAATCCACTCGGCCGGGATATAGATTAGCGAGCAGTGAGAACACTTCTGCAACTTTGTAGGCACTGTAATGCGGTAGCATAATGCCGCCGGAGCCTATTCTTATAGTGCTTGTTGCGGCGCCAATGGCCGCCAGCAAAACTTCCGGTGCGCTGCCTGCGACAGCAGAGAAGGCGTGGTGCTCCGATACCCAGAAACGCTTATAATCGAGCTTCTCGCACCATTGAGCCATCTCTATGGTTTCGCGCAGGGCCGCAGGGGCTTGATCGGCGGAGCGGGCTAGAGACTGGTCGAGAACCGATAGGCTGAAATTCATGCGCTGATATACCGGACCAGGAGTACCAGTCCAAAAACAATGATGCTGAAATAGGCCAGTGCAGCGAAAAATATATTCACGCCTTTGGCACGGCTGAAATCTTCTTTGCGTTGAGTGGCTTTACGTACGCCAATGTGACCTGCCACCAGTATGGATAAGGTTTCTCTTATGGACAGAGGAGTCGGTTCGGCAGGTTCTTGCTCGGGGACGTTTGTCGGTGCTTGCTGTGTCGTCATAGTCTGGTAGATTGTAACAGATTATTGATCTGTTGCGGGCAGAAAAAGGGCTATCACTTATGCTGAATATGAATTTCGAACAACGCATTGCTATCGACACCAATGAACTGGATTGGGTGAAAAGCCCTATGCCTGGCGTGTGGCGAAAGCGCCTCGCGCGCGAAGAGGCGGAGCGCGGGCATGCAACCAGTATCGTAAGATATGACGCAGGGGCCAGCTTCTCACAACATGACCATCCGCTGGGCGAAGAGATTCTGGTACTGGAAGGGGTCTTTTCCGACGATAGCGGCGACTACCCGGCGGGTACCTATTTTCGCAACCCGGAAGGCTTTATCCACGCTCCGTTTAGTAAAGAGGGCTGCGTCATTCTGGTTAAGCTGCATCAATTCGCGTCGGGCGATACGCAACACGTTTGCATTGATACGCGTGCCGGCCAATGGCAGCCAGGCAATGGTGGGCTACAAGTAATGCCTCTGCATCACTTTGAGGGTGAATCTACCGCGTTGGTTAAATGGCCTGCCGGGGAGCGCTTTCAACCTCACGGTCATTTTGGTGGTGAAGAAATAGTGGTTATTGAAGGCGAGTTAATCGATGAGAATGGCCGTTATCCTGCCGGCAGTTGGATTCGCAGTCCGCATATGAGTGAGCACAACCCCTATGTTGAGCGGGAAACCTTGATTTGGGTGAAAACCGGGCACCTAATCTAAGCGAAGCTACATACTCTTGGTGCGCCGCAACATCCAGGTCGGTATCAATGCCAATAGAAAAGCCAGTGTAAGCAGTAGGAAACTGTCTTTGAAACCCGCAACCAATGCCTGTGACTGCAGCATTTGCTGCAATAAACCTCTGGCGGCGTTCCAACTGTCAGTGCCCACAAAACCCATCTGCCTTGTGAGGTGGCTAAGGCTTTGCAGTAGTTCCATGGTGTCGCCGTTGGCGTAAGTTTGTGTGTCGGCGAATATTTGACGGTGCAGTTCGGTGCGTTGCTCCAGAAGAATGGAAGACAGGTTAACCCCGAAAGCGCCCCCCAGTTGTCTGATAAAGCTGAATGAACCCGAGGCTGAATTGATTCGACTGACTTCTATGCCGGCTAAGGCGCCCATTTGCAGGGCGGGCATGACCAGTCCTATTCCAATGCGGCTAAGAATGACCCAGAAGGCGAAGGTCCAGAATGAGGTGCCCGCATCTGCGCCGGCCATCAGCCAGAAGGCCAGGGCGAAAAAAAGGATTCCGGCGCTGATTAGCAAACGCTTGTCGTAGCGGTCGCAGAGGCGCCCTGAAAGGGGAAAAGCCAACACCATAATGAACCCCGCTGGCATCAACAGCAGGCCTGACTCGGTAGGGCTCATGCGCTGGGCTAATTGCAGAAACAGCGGAATGAGATAGGTGGAGGCGTAGAGCCCTGCACCAAAGACGAATGCCACCAGACACATGATGGTAAAGTTTTTTTGGCGAAACAACTCAATGTCCAGCAGGGGATGTTCCTGCCTGATTTCCCAGAAAATAAAGCCGGTGCCACACACCATAAACACACTGAAGTAACTCAGGATTAAATTTGAGCTCCAGCCCTGGCGCTCACCATTGCTCAGTGCCACCAACAAGCTCACCAGGGCAATGGTGAGTGCTACCAGACCTACCCAGTCGAAGGGTTTGGGCTCTGAGGCACTCTTGCCGGGCAGGAACACAGACGCCAGTAGTAAACTGACCACGGAGATCGGCACGCCAAGGTAAAACACATAGCGCCAACTCAGCGTATCGACAGCGAGGCCACCCACGGCCGGGCCGATGGCAGGGGCCAGGATAATGCCGATGGAGCTGATGCCCATGGCCACACCCTGTTTGCCGTTGGGGAAGAGCTGAAAGATCACGGTTATCGCAAGTGGCATTAGCAAGCCTGCCGGAATGCCCTGCAAGATGCGCGATACAATCATAACTTCGAGGTTGGTGGCCAGACCGCCTATGATGGAGCCCACAAGAAACATACTCATGCCCAGTAGCACCGTGTTGCGTAAGCCAATTCGGCCAACAGTCCAGGCGCTGCACAGCATGGCCACAGTGGCGGCAGCCAGGTTTGCGGTTGCCAGCCATTGGGCCTGGTCTTGCCCTATGCCAAAGGCACCCATAATGTCGGGCACCGCAACGTTGATGATAGTTGAGGCAAGCACGGCCGCTACGTTTGCGCTGATAACCGCCAGCATTGCGTACCATCGATAGGCAACGCCGTACTGCCTGAAGCAGGTGGCCATCTCGGGGGAGGCGTTTACCGCAATGATGTAGCGTTCTACATCAGTCGATTTCAATCGCGACCTCGACCATCATGCCGGGGCGCAGCCACTCCTTGCCCTGCTCAATGGAAATTTCGATTTGGATACGCTGCGTCACCTTAGTGAAATTACCGCTGGGATTGCTGCTGGGCAAGAGGGAAAACTGGCTGGTGGCGGTGTCGCCGATACGGGTTATTTCGCCGTGAAAATCTTTGTCGGGATAAGCATCAACCGAAACAGCCACGGTGTTGCCTAAATTAAGGTGTCGAACTTGGGTCTCTTTGATGTTGGCATCTACCCAAATCCGCGCGGGGTTGTGCATCAGGGCGAGGCGTTGGCCAGGTACAACATATTCACCGCGGTCGACAAAAACCTGATCGACAATACCTGCCGCGGGAGCGGTGATACGCAGATTTTCGATCACCACCTTTTGCCGCGATATTTGCGCTTCATTGCGTTCTTTTTCGTAACTGATTGTCCTGAGCTCTTTGGCCAACACCGCCAGTTCAGTTTGCCCGGCTTCTGCTTCAATAACGGCGGCTTTAGCGCTGTCTACCTCTGCCTTGGCGCCTTGTAAGTGTTGCTCGGCCTGTTGCAGTGCATTGCGCGTGTTTTCCCAGGACTGCCTGGGAATAATGTTACTGTCCAGCAGAGACTGTGAACGTTTGGACTCCGATTGACGATAGTGCAGATCTGATTTTGCTGAGGCCAGTTCGGTCAGAACTCTTTGCAATTGTGACTGCTGTGATTGCAGGTGTCCGCCGGTTTGCTGGTCGACGCGCAAGACCTGAGCTTCCACTTTTTCGTAGGTGGCTTGCCGACTGGACAACTCTGCGTCGAGTTCAGCCAGAACCAGGCGTGCCTCCCTATCGTCAACTTGTGCCATGAGGTCGCCCGTTGCCAGCGTGTTTCCCTCTCGTATCGGAAACTGGGTGACCTGACCGGCCAGCTTGGCGCTGATCTCGATCATATCCGCAGCTATGCGGGCGTCATCACTGTAAACGTGGGTTGCGCGTTGCTGTAGCCAGTAGGCTGCTCCTACCCCTAGCAGAATGATGGCCAGCCACAGGGCCAGCCGTTTTTGCGTATCAGATTTAGAAATTATATTCGTGCCCCCAGAGATCGCCTTCAGTACTCACCGTGGGGGTGTAGTTGTCCCAGTCGATCAGCAGGCCGTCATAGCCAAATTCCACCGCTATACCGCCGGGTGACATCATGTAGAAGGAACACATGTTGTCGTTGACGTGGCGTCCCAGACTGGCAATCACCGGGACATTGGCCGCTTTGGCCCGATCCATGGCGAAACCCACTTCGTCTATCGTTTCCACTTCCACCATAATGTGAACAACACCGGCGGGGTGGGGATTGTTATACAGTGCCAGAGAGTGCTGCCGGGGGTTGTCCGCATGCATAAACACGATGCGGGTGTGTGGCGCGCCCTCAGGCATGGGAGGGGTCAAGTCATCGCAGATACCCAGGCCAATAATGTCAGTGTAATACTCTATGGTTTCGTAAGTATTGGGGGCGGGTAGCACCGCGTGGCCAAAACCCATGTCGCCGGTAAATTCGTCTCCGGTGACAAAACTGGCTATACCAACCGGTGAATTGAAGCGAACATAATCCAGAGCACGGCCGTAATACAGTTCCAGCAAATTTCCGGAGGGGTCGCGGGTTGAGACAAAACCGGTAACGCAGCGTCTGGCTGCTTCTTCGGCTGACCCTCGCTCCACCTCATGTCCGGCCGCTACCAGTGTGTCGCAAGCCAGCTGCCATTCATCCTTGCCGCGATATTCCAAACCGGTGGCGGTAAGGCCTTCTTTTTCCGCAGGTTCAATCATAAAGCGAAAAGGGTGGTTGTCCATGCGTAAAAAGCGTGCGCCCTGAGCGTCCTGCTTCGTGGACTCCATAAGGCCCAGAACACCCGTGCCAAATTCTACCCAGACGGAAGGGTCTGCTATGCCAAACCTGAGATAACCTACGCTGACTACCGACATGTGTAACTCCTTGTTAAACCGAGAGCTATTATCGCCAATTTTGTTGGCTATAACAGCAACGTGCATGTTTCTGTGGGAATTGGTTTAAAAATAAACCCGCGACTGTTTACTAATTGATCAATCGCGCTTCACCGCGACCGCGAATATCGGACGCGGCCTCAATCTTGCCTTGATCGATTTTTATGGCCTGAATGTTGCCCAGATTGCCCCAGGAATTGGCTTCTACGGCATAGCCTATTTTACGCAGTTTGCTCTGTGTCTGCTCGGAAATTTCTCTTTGGTCATGTCGAATCAATAGTGCGTCCGGCAGTTGGTGATGAAAGCGGGTAGCGTCCACCGCAGTTTGCAGTGGCATGGCGTAGTCATAGAGGTTCAGAATAACCTGCATCACCGAGGTGAAAATTGTGCTGCCACCAGACGTTCCTATTATGAGCGCTGGCTCGCCCTTTTTGAGCAGGATGGTGGGGGTCATGGATGACAGCATGCGCTTATGGGGCGCGATGGCATTAAGTGTATTGCCGATGACCCCAAATTTATTTTTCACCCCGACTTTGGCGCTGAAATCATCCATTTGATTGTTCAGGACGAAGCCCGCACCTTCCACCACAACGCCAGAGCCAAATTCCCAGTTGAGGGTGTAGGTTATTGCTACCGCATTGCCGTGTTTGTCCACTATTGAAAAGTGGGCGGTGTCGCTAGACTCAAGTCCTGCAGCCACTGTGGATGTTGCGGACATTGCTAGTGGGTTAATTTCACCAGCGCGTTGTTTCAAATAACGTTCGTCCAGTAGTTTTTCGGTGGGAACGCTAACAAAATCTGGGTCGCCAAGATATGCCGCTCTATCGGCAAAGGCGCGTTTTTCGATTTCGGCCAGCAGGTGTATGTACTGCGCGGAGTTGTGCCTTACGTCCTGAAAATAGACGCCGGCATAATCATGCATCTTAAGTAGCTGAATCAGGGCAATACCACCGGAACTGGGCGGCGCTGCGGTAACGATAGTGTAGTCACGCCATTGTTCTCGCAGCGGTGTGCGCCACACTGCTTTGTAGTCGGCCAAATCCTGCCTTGATATGAGGCCGCCGCTGCGAGCCATTTGCGCGGTAATCTGCCGTGCTGTCTGCCCTGTGTAGAATTCTTCCGGCTGCTTGGCGATGCGCGCAAGTGTGGCCGCAAGTTCGTCTTGCTTAAAATTCTCTCCATCGCGCATAGCGGAGAAATAGGTCGCGAAATTGGTTTCACCGGCCACCTCGATAACTTTCTCTGCGGCGTATTCAGCCAAGCTGGGTCCGACTATAAATCCATCTCTGGCCAGATCTATGGCCGGTTGTAGCAGGGTGGCCCACGGCAGGGTGCCGTAGCGCTGGTGTGCGCTGAGCATGCCGCGCACGGTGCCGGGTATGCCCGAGGCACGGCCACCGATGAGCGATTGGGCCTGCACAAAATTACCCCCTTCATCCAAATACATATCCCGATGGGCTTTGCCCGGCGCGCGTTCTCTGAAGTCAAGAAATGCGTCTTCACCGTTTACGTGGCTGACCATAAAACCGCCGCCGCCGATGTTGCCTGCTTCGGGAAGGGTAACCGCAAGCACAAAGGCTGCGGTAATAGCTGCGTCGACGGCGTTGCCGCCGCTGCGCAGTATGCGTTGCGTAGCCTGTGCGGCGTGTTTCTCCGGCATGGCGACGGCGGCGGTGCCCTCGGCGTGTGCCAGTGTGCTGGGCAGGATAAGCGAGAGTGCGAGGAGTAGCGTGGCAGTGCTTGTTGCAGCACCTTTTACGGTGGATAGGCGTATAAATCTCACTAGACTAATCCTTATTTTACCGGACGCGCGACATTACCAGAGGGGGCGGGGGTTAGGCAATTTTGCGTGATCTGAAAAGTCAGTTGCGATTGATGCTTTGCGTCATTGAGGCCACGCGGCGCATGGTCGATACTGGCGTCAATCTTCAAGGAGCGCTATCACGTGCGAGAAAGTAAAGTGTTAAGTCAGGCGTTTGAGCTGGGTTTTACCTACACCCGGTCAACCGGCCCTATTGTTGGTCGATTTTTGACCGATCTCAAAAATAGAAAAATCACCGGTATCAGGGCCAGCGACGGCCGGGTGATTGTGCCGCCAATGGAATATGACCCCGATACGGCCGATGCCTTGTCAGAGTTCGTGGACGTGGCCAGCGAGGGAGAAATCATCAGCTGGTGCTGGGTTACGCAACCGCGTGATGCACACCCTCTGGACAAACCTTTCGCTTGGGCCATGATTAAACTCGATGGCGCCGATGTGCCCATGGTGCACTGCGTTAAGGCCGCATCGCAAAGCGATGTGTCTACGGGTGCTCGGGTAAAAGCCGTATGGGCCGACGAGACCATTGGCATGGTGACTGATATCCGCTGGTTTAAATTGCTATGAGTGAACAACAAGACATGATTACTGACATCAAGGCACCTGTATACCTGCAGTACAATTTTACCGCTGGGGAATCTCCGGCGCGCTTTCTGTCGCAGATCAAGCAGGGCATTTTAACCGGGCAACGCTGTCCGTCATGCAACAACGTTTACTGCCCGCCACGCGGTTCCTGTGCCGCCTGTGGTGTCGCCACAGAGGAGGAGGTTGTGCTGAGCGGTAAGGCCACTGTGCAGTCATTTACTATTGTGGCAATCCCCATTCCAGGCAACTCCATCAAGCCGCCTTTTGTCATTGCAAACCTGGTGGCAGATGGCGCCAATATTTCCTTTATCCACCTGATGAGTGACTGTGTGAACGAAGAGGTTCACATGGGCCAGCGGGTTGTGGCGGTGTGGAAGCCGCGGCAAGAGTGGGGTTACGCCATGGACAATATCGAGTATTTCAAGCCTCTGGATGAACCCGATATGGCCCTGGGAGATATTGGCAAACTTGCACTCAGCGGAGGGGGAAAATAGTTATGCAAAAAATTGCAATTGTGGCTTATAGTCAGTCTGCATGCGTGGCTCATGCCGGTGCCAGCAATGAGGTGGAGTTGATTATGCCCCGGCTGCGCGAAGTGTTTGAGCAGGCGGGTTTACGCAATGTGCAGGACGTAGACTTTGTCTGCTCGGGCAGTTGTGACTACTTACAGGGCGCGGCCTTCGCCTTTGTGTCGGGCGTAGATGCGCTGGGCGCAGTGCCACCCATTAAAGAATCCCATGTTGAAATGGATGCCGCGTGGGCGTTATACGAATCTATTTTAAAAATTCGAATGGGCCACGCAGAGTCTGCCCTGGTGTATGGTTTTGGCAAGTCCTCACCGGGGGAATTACCTATTGTGCTATCGCAACAATTGGACCCTTACTACCTCGCGCCTCTGTGGGTAGACAGCGTCTCGCTGGCCGCCATGCAGGCGCGCCTGATGCTGGATAGCGGGGCGATCAGCGAAGCCGATATGGCTGGCGTGGTGGCGCGTTCGCGCAGCAACGCGCTGAACAATCCCAAGGCGCAGCTGGCGGCTCAGGTCACCGTGGAGGAGTTGCTGGCCGAGGAGGCCTTCGTCGCACCGCTGCGTAAGCACGACTGTTGCCCCATCTCGGATGGGGCCAGCGCCATGATTATCTGTAGCGAAGAAAAAGCCAGACAGTGGGGCAAACCCTACGCCTTGATCAGTGGCATAGACCACCGCATTGAAACTCACAACCTGGGTATGCGCGACCTCACCGATTCTCCTTCAACGCGAGCGGCTGCGGCCGGCGCAGGTGCGGGCAGCGGCCACATTGACGTGGCAGAGCTCTATGCACCTTTTTCCCATCAGGAAATCATTCTGAGCCGCGCACTTGGCTTGGGGGATGACACACAGGTCAATCCCAGCGGTGGTGTGCTGGCTGGTAATCTCATGATGGCCTCGGGTTTGTCGCGTATTGGTGAAGTGTTCAATAGAATTATCAGCGGGGACGCAACGCGGGGGCTCGCCCATGCGACCAGTGGGCCCTGTTTGCAACACAATCTTGTCGCTGTCATCGAGGGAGCTGCGTAATGGCTAATAATTCAGCAGTTTTAGCGGCGGTGGTGGGCATAGGCCAAACTAAGTACCAGACCAAACGGGGTGATGTTTCCATCGCGGGGCTGGTGCGCGAAGCGGCGGTAAACGCGCTGCAGGACGCCGACCTCACGTTTGACGATATCGACGCGGTTGTTATTGGCAAGGCACCGGATATGTTTGAGGGTGTGGTAATGCCCGAATGCTATCTAACCGACGCACTGGGCTGCAACGGCAAACCCATGTTTCGTGTACACACGGCCGGGTCGGTGGGAGGTTCCACTGCATTGGTGGCGGCGTCGCATGTGCAAAGCGGCACTTTTAAGCGCGTTCTCACCGTTACTTTTGAAAAACAGTCGGAGTCCAATGCAATGTGGGCGCTGTCGTCTCCTCAACCATTTTCGGTACATTTAAACGCCGGAGCAGGAGGCTATTTTGCGCCGATAATTCGAGAGTATATGCGCCGCTCCCAGGCCCCCTACGACGCCGGAATCAAGGTGGCAGTTAAGGATAGGCTACATGGTGCGCGCAATCCCTTGGCACACCTGCACCTGCCAAATATCACCATGAAAGAGGTTGAGGAGTCCATGATGTTGTGGGATCCCATTCGCTTTTTGGAGGCTTGCCCGTCGTCCGACGGCGCCTGCGCTATGGTGATCGTGTCGGAAGATGTGGCGAAGCAATCGCCCAAGCCCCCGGCATGGATTCGCGGCGGTGCCATGCGCTCCGAACCCACAATGTATGCGGGGCGCGAAGAGGTGAGCCCGCAGGCCGGGCGCGACTGTGCGGCAGACGTTTACAAGCAGGCCGGTGTGACCAACCCGCGCAAAGATTTCGATTGCGCTGAAGTGTACGTACCTTTCAGTTGGTACGAACCCATGTGGTTGGAAAATCTGGGCTTCGCCCCCAAGGGCGAGGGCTGGAAGCTAACCATGGAAGGCGCAACGTCTCTGGATGAGGGGGGCGACATTCCCTGGAATTGCTCCGGCGGTGTCTTGTGCTCTAACCCCATAGGCGCCTCCGGCATGATTCGCTTCGCCGAGGCGGCCCGTCAGGTGCGTGGCGATGCCGGCGCGCATCAAGTGGAGGGTGCAAAACTGGCGCTGGGTCACGCCTATGGCGGCGGTGCGCAATTTTACTCCATGTGGGTCGTCGGTGCACAAAAACCATGACGTCACAGTAAACCGAAAGAGGTGGTAGTAATGGCAAAGCATTTTAATCTTGCAGACATGTACGAACTGGTCGCTGATAAAGTTCCGGGACGGGACGCCACCGTGTGCGGCGAGCAGCGGGCAAGCTTCGGGCAATTGGAACAGCGCGCCAATCAGCTGGCGCACTACCTGGCAGCCAGCGGTGTGGTAGCGGGTGACCATGTGGGTCTGTATCTCTACAACTGCAACGAATACCTGGAGGGGATGTTGGCCTGCTTTAAATTGCGAGCGGTGCCTATAAATGTGAACTACCGCTATGTCGAAGAGGAGTTGGTTTATATTTTTGAAAACTCCACCATGGTGGCCTGCATTCATAATCGAGAATTTATTCCCGCTATCGCGAGTATCAAGTCGCAAGTACCCGCCTTGCATACCTTTGTCTGTGTGGAAGATGGCAGCGCCTGCGACCCTGCACTTATCTCCACGGTGGAATATGAGGCTTCCCTGCAAGGCCAGAGCAGTGAGCGTGATTTTGAAGAGCGCTCCGACGACGACCTTTTTATTCTCTATACCGGTGGTACCACAGGTATGCCCAAGGGTGTTATGTGGTCGCAAAAAAATGTGTTTTTTGCCGCTATGGGCGGGGGTGGCTGGTTTCATCCCGACGGCGCCATTACCGCGCCGGAACAAATTGCATCGCGAGTCGGTGACTTTCCCATCGTCGGTATGCCGCTGGCGCCGCTAATGCACGGGGCCTGTTGGTGGTACGCCTGCATACAATTGCTGGCGGGTAATTCCGTGGTGTTAAACCCCGACCGCTCTCTCATTGGTGACAATGTGTGGGACATTATAGAAAAGGAGAAAGTAAACTCCGTTACCATTGTTGGAGATGCAATGGCCGTTCCTCTGCTCGATTCTCTTGACGCCAATCCGGGCCGCTGGGATCTCGGTAGTGTCTTCAGTGTGGGCTCGGGTGGGGCCGTTTTTTCCGAAAGTAAACAGGAAGCATTTCGCCAGCACTTTCCCAATGTCTTTATTATCAATTCATTCGGTTCCTCCGAGAGCGGTAACATGGGGATGGACGGCGGAGGGAAAAAAGGTAAAGGTCTTGGCAATGTGAATAAAAGCGAGTTTATGTCAGTCATCAGTGACATGCAGCCCTATCGACATGTCGCGCCGGGCGAGTCCGGTATTTTTGCGCGCAGTGGTTATATTCCGTCGGGCTACTACAACGATCCAGTTAAAACTGCCGCTAACTTTGTGCATGTAGAAGGTGTTAGATGGTTGCTGGTGGGCGACGAGGCGCAGCTGGAGGATGACAATAGCATCACAGTGTTTGGCCGCGGCTCCAATTGCATTAACTCCGGGGGCGAAAAAGTTTTTCCAGAGGAGGTTGAACAGGCGCTGAAGGCGCATCCGGACATTTTTGATTGTCTGGTTGTGGCTACACCCGATGAGCGTTTTGGCAGCAAGGTAACCGCAGTGGTTGCAGTGCGCGGCGACGCCAATTTGACCCTGCAGTCAGTGCAGGATGAAGCGCGCCAGCATATAGCCAGTTACAAAATTCCCAGAGAGCTGCACGTTGTGGATGAAGTGCCTCGGGCCCCCAGCGGTAAACCTGCCTATCCACGGGCGCTGGAAATTGCCCTGGCTGGAAGCCACAAAGTGGCGTGAGTGTTTATTTAAATTAATTGAGAACGAGCGAGTAATTATGGCCGAACTGGATATCAGTACCAGCGATTGCATTATCGAACGCGAAGGTGGTGTGCTTGTTGTGACACTAAACAGGCCCGAGGTAAAGAACGCCCTAAGCCCTCAGATGCTGCTGGGAATGTATAAAGCCTGGCGTCTTCTCGATAAAGACGACAGCTTGCGCTGTGCCATTCTCACCGCCAATGGCAATACTTTTTGTGCTGGCATGGATTTAAAAGCCGGGGCCGACGGTGACCACCGCGCCACTGAAGAGTTTATGAACTTGATGGCAGAAGTACCCAATATTCACTGGCAGGCATTGCTACGCGACAATCGTCCCAACAAGCCCTTGATTCTCGCGGTAGAGGGTTACGCTCTGGCCGGCGGCACCGAGATTTTGCAGGGCACTGATATCCGTATTAGCGCTGAGGACGCAATATTTGGTGTTACCGAAGTGGCCCGTGGCTTATACCCCATGTCAGGGTCGACCATTCGCTTGCGCCGCCAGATACCCTATTGTCTGGCAGCAGAGATGTTACTGTGCGGCGACCACATTACGGCCCAGCAGGCACTGCAGTTTGGTTTGATCAATCGGGTTGTGCCTAGCGGTACTGCGTTGGGTGTTGCCAGAGAATTTGCTGCCAAAATATGCAGCAATGGTCCATTGGCGGTGCAGGCTGTTATCCATTCACTGCGCGATCACCAGGAGTGTATGAGCGAAACCGATGCCATGGCCGCTTCCGACGAGTTGGCCGGGCCGGTGTTTGCTTCCACTGATGCGAAAGAGGGCATGCGCGCCTTCAAGGAAAAGAGGCCTGCGGTTTTCACCGGCAAATAAGTGATAATGGCGCCCCCTCACATATTGGAAATATTTAATGGAATCTGACAGTAAAATTTTTGCCCAGATTGTCGCAAAAAGGCGCTCGCTACGAGCGTTTCTTCCAAAAGCCGTAGAACCCCAATTATTGCAGACCGTGTTTTCCTGCGCCTTGCACGCGCCCAGTAATTGCAACACCCAGCCCTGGATAGCGCATGTTGCCTCTGGGGATGCCATTGCCGGCTTAAAGCAGGTTATGCCCGAAGCGTTTATGGCGGGTAAGTTCACCATGGATTTTCCCTACGACGGGTCCTACGAGGGTGTGTACAAAGAGCGTCAGTACGGCTCCGCTCAGGCACTTTACGACTCGGTTGGCATTACCCGCCAGGAGAAAGTGCTTAGACAACAACAATTTATGCGCAACTTCACTTTTTTTGATGCGCCCCATGTGGCCTTTCTGTTTTTGCCGGAACCCTTTGGTCTGCGCGAGGCGGCCGACCTGGGCATGTTTGCGCAGACATTGATGCTGAGTCTCACGGCACATGGGCTGGGTAGCTGCCCACAGACTGCGCTGGGCTTTCAGGCCGATCTGGTGCGAGAGCACTTGGGGGTAGAGCCTTCCAATAAACTGGTTTTTGGAATTTCCTTTGGCTATCCCGATCCAGATGCACCGGTGAATAGTTGCGCCACTGATCGGGCTGACTTAGCAGATGTCGTTACGTTTCACCCTTAAGATAATCGAGCAGGAGTTGCATCATGTCGGACACCATTCTTACTGACAATACCGACGGCGTGCTGGTTGTTACATTCAATCGCCCCCACAAGAAAAATGCCATCAACACTGAAATGTGGGTCGCCCTGCGAGAGACGTTTAACGCAGCGGATCAAGACGACGCAGTTGTGTGTATTTTGCTGACCGGTAACGGGGATGATTTTTGTGCCGGCGTCGACTTGTCCAGTTTTGGCGAATTACCCGCGGGGGAAGAGCACCCCTTTGAATCAGCCGCACGCGCGGTTGCTGCCTTTGGTAAACCGGTAGTCGCAGCAATCAAGGGTATCGCCGTTGGCGGCGGAGCCACCATATTATTTCATGCCGACGTGGTGTATGTGGGGGAGGGCCTGCGCATGCGACTACCCTTTGCCAACCTCGGTCTGGCGCCGGAGTGGGCGAGCAGCTACATGTTACAAGCCAATATCGGTGCCCAGCGTGCTGCTGAACTGTTCTACACCGCGCAATGGATAGACGCAGATAAAGCGCTCGAATGCGGTATCGCCGCCGCCGTACTGCCCAACGACAGTGTCTATGACCACGCGCTGGCCAAGGCGCAAGAGATTGCCCAGTGGCCGGTAAATTCCCTGCGTGAAATTAAGGCTTGCTTAAAGCTCCCTCATCGAGCGCACATGGATGCTGCGTTTGACCTGGAGACGTCTGCCATGGCAAGGCAGGCGGGTTCACCGGAAAATATCGAAGCGATCACTGCTTTTATGGAAAAGCGCCCGGCCAATTTTAAAGGTCTCTAGTTAGCTGAGCCTCCACATGGGCATTTGGCCACAATGAACCTGCTAAATCTTCACTGGTTGTGGTGTGTCGTCTAAGGGGTTCGCCTATGATAGGTTGAAGAATCATAATTAAAGGGTGTGTCTATGAGCTTAAAATTTTCTCGTTCCTGGCCGGCAGTATTGGTCGCCTCGGTGTTAGCTACTGCAGTCGGTTGTAGTGATAACAATAATAATGGTACCCCACCGCCCACTGAAGTGCCTCCCCCTGTTGAGCCAGCGCTAACCTACGACGCTGAAATTGTCTGGACTGAGTACGGCATACCGCACGTTACTGCCGCAGATTGGGGCAGCTTGGGTTATGGCTATGCCTATGCGTATTCCCAGCAGAATTACTGTGTGGTGATGAAAGAAATAGTCAAAGCCAATGGCAACTCGGCACGCTATCTCGGTGATGAGGGTAACCTAAACGATGACCTTGTTTACAAACTGCTGAACGATGATGAGCGTATGCAGCGCATCTTTATCGATGGTCAATCCGATAACATCAATGAGGTTGCAGAAGGTTATGTCGCCGGTTTAAATCGTTACTTGAGTGACACCGGGGTGGAAAACCTTGCCGAGGGAGAGGAGGGTTGTCGTAACGCAGCCTGGGTGCGCCAGGTTGATGTGATCGACCTGGCAAAGCTAATTCACAAAACTATATTGCGTGCCAGTTCGGGCCCTTTGGTTGATTTTACCGTCGCAGCGCAGGCCCCAATGGAAATCGTGCAGTTCAAGCCTACGGCAGATATTGAACAGCTTTTTGCGGCAATCGATAAGAGTGAGTTTGTCTCGGCTATGGGCCTGCCTACCCCCGAGCAAATTGGCTCAAATGCTTATGCGGCGGGAGAGCAAGCGTCACAGAGCAACTCTGGCGTACTGTTGGGCAACCCCCATTTTCCATGGCAGGGTAATGAGCGCTTCTATATGTCTCACCTGACCATTCCCGGCGAATATGATGTGATGGGTTCCGCCTTATCGGGGCTGCCACTCGTTGTGCTGGGCTTTAATGCCAATGTGGCCTGGTCGCACACGGTGAGTACCGGTAAGCGGTTCACGCTGTATGAACTGAGCTTGAACTCCGAAAACCCGATGCAATATCTCTACGATGGCGAGATGCGTGATATTACGTCACAGACCGTTAGCGCAGAACAGTTGGCGGATGACGGCACGGTAGAAACCGTGGAGCATACATTCTACTTCAGTCATTTTGGCCCTATACTCGACCTCGGTTCTGTCAGTTCGCTTCTCGCTGGTTGGCCTAATGCACTGGGAACTTTGTTAACGTATCGCGATGCAAATTTGGATAACCTGCGCGGTCTGGATCAGTGGGTGAAAATGGGTCAAGCTGCGGATTTGTCCGAGCTTAAAACGGCACTCGGCGCTATAGGCATTCCCTGGGTCAATACGATTGCAGCTGATAGAGGCGGTAATGCGTTTTATGGCGATATCTCTGCTGTTCCCAATGTTTCTGTAGCGCAATACGGCAGTTGTATTCGTGGCCCTCTGCAAACACTGTTGACGGACTTCGGGCTGGTCACAATGGACGGCTCTGACCCCGATTGCGAGTGGGGTAATGATGAAAATACCGCCGATGGTGTGTTTGGCTATGATAGTTTGCCCAAGCTTGAGACCCGTGGCTATGCGGCCAACTCCAATGACAGTTACTGGCTGTCCAATCCAGACAGGTTACTGGAGGGGTTTTCGCCTCTTATCGGAAATGAGGGGGTAGAGCAATCTACACGTACACGGCAAGCATTTGTGCAGGCCGAAGAGCGACTGGCCGGCACAGATGGCCTGGGTGACCCCGGGTTTTCTGTCGATAATATCAGGGACATGTTGTTTGGTTCTCGCAGCCTGCTTGCCGAATTGCTGAATGCAGACGTCGTTGATATTTGTAGTGCGGTTGACGATTGGTCTGCTTATACCTCAGGCGAAAGTGCTGCTGAGGTCGAAGAGGCCTGTACCATTTTGGCAAGCTGGGATACCACCAGCAAGGTGGACAGCGTTGGTACGCATATCTTTTATGAATTCGCGTTGGCTTTCAACGATACTGAAAATAAGTGGGCGGTGCCCTTCAATAGTATCGACCCTGTCAATACGCCCAGAGACCTAAACTCAGGCGACCCCGCTGTGGTCGAGGCAGTCAAGCAGGCTTTAGCGGATGGTGTTGCCACCCTGTTGGCGGCGGGTATACCCATGAATCGTCCTTGGGGAGAAATTCAGTTTGACGAAAGAAATGGCACCCGCTATCCCATTCATGGTGCATCCGGTGGGATAGGTTTCAGTGTTATAACGTCAAGCCTGGTAGATGGCGAGGGTTACTCGAATATTCGTCACGGCAACAGTTATATGCAGGCTGTTACATGGGATGAAAGTGACTGTCCCGACGCCTTCGCAGTTCTTTCCTACTCACAATCTACCGACCCTGCGAATGAAAACTATGAGGACAGCACAGAGCTGTACTCACAAGGTGGTTGGATAGATATGCCGTTCTGCGAAGCGGCACGGGATGAGCAGGAAGTTCGTCGAGAAACTATTCAGGAATAGATCGACCGCACCTCATCCAGCCTCAGGGCTGGATGAACTCAGTGACCTCCAAGTTGAAACCCGACAGTGCGTTAAAGCGAATCGGGGCTGACATCATACGCATTTTACCAACACCCAGACGTTTCAAAATCTGTGCGCCGGTGCCTATAACACGGTAATTCTGCACGCCAGTGGGGCCACCAGGGCCGGTGACACTGGGCGGATTGGGAAACTGCAGTACTTCAGCGAGGCTTTGCTGTGGACTGGCCTCTTGCCCTATCAACACAATGACCCCATTGTCTTCGTTGGCAATGTGTTGCATAGCGCGGCGTAGTGACCAGCCTGGTTTTTCCGTGTCGATATGGGTGCCCAGAATATCTCTTAAAGTGTTGACGGTTTGCACGCGTACCGATGTTTCCTTATCTTCGCTGATTACGCCGCGGGTCAGTGCGTAGTGAATGGTTTCATCCACCAGATCCAGGAACGTGTGCAATTCAAATTCGCCAAAATCGGTGTCTATCGTTTTGCTGTCACGCAACTCCACTGACTGTTCGTGCAGCGAGCGGTATTCAATCAGGTCGGCAATGGTGCCCATTCTTAGCTTGTGCTTCTCGGCAAATTCTTCCAACTGCGCACGCCGGGCCATTGTGCCGTCTTCGTTCATAATTTCCACAATCAGTGAGGCCGGCTCGAAACCGGCCATGCGGGCCAGGTCAACGCCCGCCTCTGTGTGCCCTGCGCGGCGCAAAACGCCACCAGGTTTTGCCACCAGGGGAAAGATGTGCCCGGGCTGATTGATATCCGAAGGCTTTGCGTTTGCCGCCACGGCGCTCTGCACTGTGTGTGCGCGCTGCACCGAACTGATGCCAGGGCCTTTGCGCTCCGCCGCGTCAATGGACACGGTAAAGTTGGTTTCGTGCTGGGCACGGTTGTCTCTTACCATCAACGGCAGTTTAATTTGGTTCGCGCGCTCCTGAGTAATAGGCATGCATATAAGACCGCAAGCTTCGGTGGAGAAGAAGGTTATGGTCTCGGGCGTGACTGACTCTGCGGCAATAATTAAATCGCCTTCATTCTCGCGGTCTTCGTCGTCCATGAGAATGACCATTTTACCGGCGCGGATGTCATCGAGAATATCGGGAATACTACTGAGTGCCATAGGGTGAGCCTGAGCGCGTTGCGGGTTAAATTAATTCGATGGCTACGGCAGTGGCTTCGCCACCACCGATACACAGAGCGGCTACGCCGCGTGTTTTACCGAGTTTTTTCAGGGCGTACATCAAGCTGACAATAATGCGCGAACCAGTGGAGCCAATGGGGTGGCCCTGGGCGCATGCGCCGCCATGCACATTGACCTTGGCGTGGTCCAGCCCCATCTCATTGATAGCGAGCATGGTAACCATAGCGAAGGCTTCATTAATTTCAAACAGGTCTACCTCGTCTTTGCTCCATCCTGTTTTCTCAAACAACTTATTCATTGCGCCTATAGGAGCCACGGTGAATTCGGAAGGGTGCTGGCTGTGGCGAGCGTGGCCGATAATACGTGCCATTGGCGCGAGGCCCCGTTTACCCGCTTCGCTTTCCCGCATCATCAGCAATGCGCTGGCGCCATCAGAAATGGAACTGGAATTGGCGGCGGTGATGCTACCGTCTTTTACAAATGCGGCGCGCAGTTTGGGGATTTTGTCTGGTTGTGCCTTGTGCGGTTGCTCGTCTTCGCTTACTACGATATCGCCTTTTCGGGTTGTAATGGTCACCGGGGTAATTTCAGCGGCCAGTGAGTTGTCATCGATAGAGTTCTTGGCGCGGGTGAGCGACTCAATAGCGAAGGCATCCATTTGCTCGCGAGTGATACCGTAGTCGTCGGCTGTGCCCTGGGCGAATATTCCCATGGCTTTACCTGTGTATGCATCTTCGAGTCCGTCTAAAAACATGTGGTCATACAGGGTAGCGTGGCCGTTGCGAACACCACCGCGAGCGCCGGGCAGCAAGTGAGGGGCGTTGCTCATGCTCTCCATACCGCCGGTGACAACGATGTTGTTAGTGCCTGCCACAATGCTGTCGTGACCAAAAATAGTGGCCTGCATGCCGCTGCCGCAGAGCTTGTTGAGGGTGACTGCACCGGTGCTTTTGGGGATGCCAGCACCCAGCGCTGCCTGTCGCGCGGGGCCCTGTTTTAAGCCGGCGGGAAGTACACAGCCCATAAATACTTCATCGATATCTGCCGCGTCCACGCCGCTGCGCTCAACCGCTGCTGCAATGGCGGTGCTACCTAGCTCGGGAGCCGTTGCTAACGCCAGATCGCCTTGCAGGCCTCCCATTGGAGTGCGGGCACCATTTACGATTACTACGAAATCTTTGCTCATGAAGTGTTCCTGTTGAAGCAGACTAGCGGGAAAAAAGGGCGCCTATTTAGCCACAATAGGCGTTGTATCTCAAGGCTGAAGCGTTACTCAGTCGGCTTTCAACGGAGATGGCCTGCATCCGCATCCAGCGACCGATTGAGCTTGTAGTTTTGTTAGCTGCGGTGAAATATAGGGCGTTCGTAACGTCTTAATTATTCAGAGGGCTAATTACGCCCATGGCGCCTCGGTTGAGTACATGGGTGTATATTTCCGTTGTCTTAACATCACAATGGCCCAGCAATTTCTGAATAGTACGCAGATCATAACCATTTTGCAGCAACCGTGTGGCAAAACTATGCCGAAACGTGTGTCCCTTTGACTGCTTTGGAAAGATTTTTTCGCAGAGCGCTCTGGTGGATATGGTGGCGCCGCAATACTCCAGAGCGAGGGGCAGATAGACTTCAC
>JBLHNQ010000037.1:0-23579 GCA_047650635.1 Halioglobus sp. | reverse complement strand
TGGTAGCTACGGGTGGACTTGAACCACCGACCCCAGCATTATGAATGCTGTGCTCTAACCAGCTGAGCTACGTAGCCATTGCAGTGCGGGACATGGAGTCCCTGAGAAGGCGCGCATTTTCCTGAAATTGCCAGGGCAAGTCAAGGCTCTACAGGGGTTTTCGCTATTCAGGTGGCTTGAGGGGCGAAGTCGGCACTTTTCAGTGCGCCGTAGTGTCGCTCCAGATTCCGCTTCTCTTGTTCTGTCAGGGCAATCCAGCACTGGCAGATCGTTTGCCATACCGGCACTTGAAAATTTTTCGCAACATGGCGGAACGGTTTGCCAAGTAGCTCTCCATCATACAGTGCTTCGCCTCGGTCAAAAGCGACTTCATTGAAGCGTGTTTGACCCTGCGCGCAAAAGCGCCGATGGGCCGCCTCATTCTGCTGCATTAGGGCAACGAACGTTTCACTGATGACCTGGAGAAGAGGCGCAAGATGCTCGCTCAGCTGCAGGTCACCTGAGCTGTTTTTGTGGCTCCCATCGCGAATCATGCACAGCCAATTGAACGTCAATGGAGCCAGCTCTTGCAGCAGGTCGGCGGCCTTGCCATCGATAAGGTTCATGCTCAGCTGGCCGTAGGCGCTGGCATCGGCGAGGGTAAAGCGCTGTCCCAGCAAATAGGGTTGGTGCTGCAATACCCTCTCCATTGCGGCCAGATAACGTCGCCAGGCAGTGTCCAGTATTTCATGCGTGGGCGGGAAGTCCTGCCTGGCAGGGGGTGTCAATTTTTGCGTGACTCCAGCATCGAAACCAGAGGGAGCAACACTAAACAGGTAGGGACAGCGACGTACCTGCCGCTGCGCCAGCTTGCGTGCAAACAGCTGGCGGCCACCTGGGGGTATTAGCTTGCGCATCTCCCTGGATGTGAGCGCCCCCATGCAATTGGTTGCTGCAGATGTTATCCAGCGATTATGGTGCACCATATACAGGCCGAATTCATCGAAAGCCTCGTCGATCAGCTGGCAAATGAAATGCAGTTCTGCCTGCTCCGGGATTAGACGACTGGGCGATATATCAAGCTTATCCAGATGCAGGGCAAGGCCTGTGGAATCGTAGAAGAATTTGCGCCCGTCGAAACTGTAGTAGGGCACCGCGGGATACTCGTCGAGATCTGGTATGCGCTGTGGGATACGCGCTATCGACTGATTATGACGGCCCCTATTAATACGAACGACTGTACTTACTGCATCAAGTAGCCCCGCTTGGTCAGGCCACCGTTGCCAGCCTACATCCGTTTGATCTGCCAGCGATTGCATCTTTAATTGAAAAGGGGAAGCAGTGAGTCCCCAGAGTTTTAGGCTAGTCATACAGGTTATAATTCATAAGGTGATGATTTATTTAATGATATGGCACTGATACTGTCATTAATGGTTCAGCTGTGCAATACCGTATGCTAATATTCACAGGGTGAAACAATACTGCGGTCCGGGGGATACTTTGAGTAGCAAAGCACAAGACATCGAAATGGAAACCATCGAGCCTGCTCTCGACGGACGTCGCCTGCGCAGTGAACGTAGCCGGCAGGCCATTGTTAATGCCAGTATCGAACTGATAAACGAAGGTATCCTCGTACCAACAGCACAGCTTATTTCTGAGCGAGCTAATGTGGGCATTCGATCTTTCTTTCGGCATTTTGTCGATATGGAAAGCCTGTTTAAAGCAGTTGAGTTTCAAAACAGGGAGTCCACCGAAGCCCTGTTTATCGGCGGCGACAGAGATGGCACACTCGCGGAGCGCATTCTCCACGCAGTGCAGCGCCGCTCCGAAGGCTACGAGAATCAAAAAAACATTATACTCACGACCGCGGCGCAGAGCTGGCGTCATGAAATTCTGCGGAAGAACTATGCACGCTACCAGCGCGGCTTGCGCAAGGACCTCAATGACTGGTTGCCCGAGCTGAGCTCTGTATCTTCAAATCGCCGCGAGATGATAGACGCTGCGGCTTCTTTTGAAATGTGGCACAGGCTGCGTTTTCACCAGAGGTTGAGTAAGAAAACAAGCATCCAAATTATTGTCGAGGCAGTGACTGATTTGATGCTTTCTTAGCTGATGCTTTGCGTTTGGCGGGTGTTCTCGCTTTTGCCTTTGCTTTCGATTTCGGTTTGACCAGCCCGGCAGCTTCCTCCAGTTCGACCAGAGACTGCTCCATATAATCGATCAGACGCTGCGCGTTGGGTAGGGAACGGCGGCAGGCCGTTATCCCAAAATCCACATTTTTGTCATAGGTCACTAAGGTGATATTCAGTGCCATGCCGTCCATGACGATCGAGGCGGGGTAGGAACCGTCCATACGCGCGCCGTTCCAGTACATGGGCTCCTGTATCCCGGGTACATTGGAGATGGCGGTGTTCACCGCTGGTATCCGACTGGACAGGCCCAGTGGCATCAGCAGCATATTGGGTGCCTGCATCGCCATACTGACCAGCGTGATTTCACCCGGAGACATATCGTTGTAGAAGGCTTTGCCCGCTTTTACCGACGCCTGGATTGCAAGAAAGCGTTTGGCGGGATCCTTGATGTTGGTGGCCAGATCAGCACTAATACTTGCCACTGCATTGCTCGAATCGATATCGCCTGCCTGGCGAACCGACACTGGCACCAGTGCCTTGAGAGACTCTTTGGGCAGCTCGGCATGTTTTTCCATGTAAATTTTCAGAGCACCGGAGCACATAGCCAATACGGCATCGTTAAAGGTACCGTCAAACGCCTTGCCGACAGCGCGAATCCGCGCGAAGGACCAGGACTGAGCTACAAATCGGCGCGCGCCGTCTACTGAGGTGTTGATGGAGCTGCGTGGTACGTCGCGGAAGGGCAGCGTCAGTGAGCCACCGCGTCCGGCCTAGGCCATGGCGAAACGCTTCAGTGCACCGTAAACATGTACGCTGCTGTCAAATCGGGCTTTGAGGACTTCAGCGGCATTGCGTATTTCTTTGTCGCTGAAATCGTTGCTGCGTTCACCCTGCAGGCTGGCACGGTAACGATTCCAGGCTGTTAGCGACAGAGGGGAGTCGGGTAGGCGTGCATTGGGGTCGGCGGAGAGCATGGCTCGCGCCAGGTGCATCGAGCGTGCGCCGTCGACAGCGGCGTGGTGTGTTTTGGTGTATACCGCAAATTGACGGTTCTGCAGGCCCTCGATTAGATGCATCTCCCACAGTGGGCGATTGCGATCCAGCAGGGTGCCGTGCAAGCGCGACACCAGATTGAAAAGTTCCCGGTATCGGCCCGGCTTTGGCAAAGCGGAGTGGCGAATATGATAATCAACGTCCAATGCTGGGTCGGGCTCCCAGAAGGCCGGCCCCAGGACACCCATGCGGCCGGTTTTGAGGCGGTCACCAAAGGGCGGCAGGAACTCATTCAGATTCCGGAGATTGTCGGCAAGGCTGTGCATAAACTCCTGCTCATTGGCGCTCTCGGGAAGGGTATACAGGCTTACACCACCAACGTGCATGGGGGTTTCGCGGCTCTCAGAGAGCAAAAAGCCGGCGTCCACTAAGCTTAATTTTTTCATAGGATAGTCTGTTCCCTGAGTGTCTGATTTGATATGGCATTATTATATAGGGTTTACACATTTTCGATATAGTGGCATTATATGTGCCAATATATAGTTATGAGTAATGTGCTGCGTCGGCAGCCGCCTGGAACGTTGCTTAAATCAGCCCATGCAGTTGATATTGAATATCGGGTATTGAAGGCGCTGGCTGACACCGATGTGCCGGTGGCAAAGGTCTATCACCTGTGCGAAGACCGGGCCGTGATTGGCTCCATGTTCTATCTAATGGAGTTTTTGCGACGGGAATATCCACTGGCGGCCAGAGCAGCGTGCGAACATGTATGAGGAGCTGAATCGTGTGTTGGCAGCGATTCACTCTGTCGATCTGGAGAAGCTAACTGATTATGGACGGCCCGGTAATTACTTTCAGCGTCAGCTGGATCGCTGGACGGCGCAATACCGCGATCCGAGTTGGAAACCATCGCAGAGATGGATCACCTGATCGCCTGGCTGGCCGACTATCTGCCAGAGGATGACGGCAAGGTAACACTGGTAGCCCCGCTGGCCAAAATGTCGATGGCGTACCTGGACTGAGAGCGCGGCCACCAGAATTTTTTTGCGTCGGCCTAAAGGCTTGGTGTCCATGGTTTGAGAATTTAAATACAGAAAATAACAGGAGAAGTGAAATGGGCTTTGAAGTGAGTGAAAAAGTACAGTTGTTGAATGCCAAGCTTGAGGCATTCATGCAGGAACATATTTATCCACGTGAACACGACTGGAGCGCGTTTACGTTGGACCAGGACAACCTCTGGCAGGTGCCGCCCTGGTACGATGATTTGCGGGTAAGGGCAAAAGAAGCGGGTCTGTGGAATTTGTTTCTACCCCATGAATACCAGCCCTGGAGCCCGGGATTAACCAATGCAGAAATTGCCCCCCTGTTCGAGACCATGAGCAAGGTAATGTGGGCGCAGGGGGTGTTTAACTGTAACGCGCCAGACCGCGGCAATATGGAAGTGCTGGCAAAGTACGGCACGCCTGAGCAGCAGGAGGCGTGGTTAGAGCCTTTACTGGCCGGTGAGATTCGCTCGGCCTACGCCATGACCGAACCGCAGGTGGCTTCTTCTGATGCTACCAATATGGAGCTGGAAATTAAGCGCGATGGCGATGAGTATGTGCTCAACGGCCGCAAGTGGTGGACAACCAACGCCGTGGGTGAGCGCTGCAAAATTATGTTGGTGATGGGGCTGTCCAATCCAGAGGCGGAACGTCATCGTCAGCACTCAACTATCCTGGTGCCGCGCGATGCCCCGGGGATCAAAATGGTGCGGGCGCTGCGGGTCTTCGACAACTTCCATTCCCCCGGCGGCGAAGCGGAATTTCTGTTTGAGAACGTGCGCGTGCCCGTTAGCAATATGATCAAGGGCGAAGGCTGTGGTTTTGAGATTGCCCAGGGTCGTCTCGGACCCGGTCGTTTTCAGTATGCGATGACGCTGGTGGGCGCCGCGCAGCGCTGTCTTGAGTTGATGTGCGCTCGCGCAGAAGAGCGCGTGGCGTTCGGCGAAAAGCTCAGCAAGAAAACCAGTGTGCAGCACGAAATAGCCCGCTGTCGCTGTGACATTGAGCAAGCGCGTCTACTGGTGCTGCAAGCCGCTGAAGTCATGGACAAAGAAGGCATGAAAGCTGCCTTGCCGTATATTTCCATGGTGAAAATTGTTGGACCTCAAATGGCGCAGAATGTGGCTGATCGTGCCATGCAGGTGTTTGGTGGCATGGGCGTCTGTGAGGACACTATGATTCCCGACGTATTTACTCACGCACGCTTCTGCCGTATCGCTGACGGCCCCGATGAAGTGCATATGTCTCAGTTGGCCAAATTGACCATTCGAGAACTGCAGGGCTGACAGGGCACAGCCACTCTGCGCTTGTGTGGGGTGGCCTATTTTCGAATCGATGAATTAGATTAACGTTGAGGGGATTAGCTCTGTGAAAAAACTTCTTGTCACACTAGTGATACTCGTACTGGCGGGCGGAACAACCGCCTGGTTTAAACGCAGCGATATTCTGCTGGCGGTGATCAAGTATAAAACCGCCGCGAAATATGAGGTTGCCGAAAACCGCGAAGTTCCCTGGCAGCAGGGGCCCGCAGAGTCGGCTGCGACAGACGGTGAACGGCCTCCCAACATTATCCTGATTGTGGCCGATGATCTGGGCTATAACGATATTTCTACCTTTGGTGGCGGTGTTGACGGTGGCCGGATAAAGACCCCCGGCATTGACCGTCTGGCCGCCGAAGGCGTGGTGTTCATGCAGTCCTATTCCGGCGCCAGTACCTGTGCGCCGTCGCGGGGCATGATGATGACCGGGCGCTACCCCACGCGTACTGGCTTCGAGTTTACCCCCATACCCGACGGCATGGGGAAAATGGTCTCCAGCCTGTCCGAGGGCATGGATAACAACATGCCACCGGGTTTTTACGACGAGTCACTGGAGGCGGGCCAGCCACCCTATGAGCTGAAAGGTCTCCCTGCATCCGAGGTCACTATCGCTGAGGTGCTTAAGGATAAGGGTTATTACACCGCTCATATCGGTAAGTGGCACCTGGGGCGTGCTAACGGTATGGCGCCGCATCAACAAGGTTTTGATGACAGCCTGTTGATGGCCAGCGGGCTATATCTACCCGAAGACGACCCCAATGTGGTCAATGCCAAATTGTCCTTTGATCCCATCGACAAATTTCTCTGGTCGGCACTTACCTATGCCAACTCCTTCAACTCCGGCGATCCAGACCGGTTCAGGCCCGGTGGCTACCTGACCGATTACTGGACCGATGAATCCATCAAGGTAATCAAGGCCAACAAGAACCGTCCGTTCTTCCTCTATCTGGCCCACTGGGGAACACATACCCCGCTGCAAGCCACTCGCGAAGACTATGAAGCGGTGGGTGATATCAAACCCCATCGCAAGCGCGTATATGCCGCGATGGTTCGCGCTCTGGATCGCAGCGTTGAGCGCATTATGGATACCCTTGAATCAGAGGGGTTAGCCGAGAACACCATCGTTGTGTTTACCAGCGATAATGGCGGCCCGGGTTACATCGGCATCGATGATGTGAACAGTCCCTATCGTGGCTGGAAAATCACCATGTTTGAAGGCGGAATTCGCGTGCCGATGTTTGTGAAGTGGCCGGCGAAAATTGCGCCCGGTACCACCGTGGACAACCCCGTTGCTCATATCGACATGATGCCCACTCTGGCAGCGGCCGCCGGTGCACCGCAGCCCGAGGGCGTAGAGATCGATGGCGTTAACCTTTTGTCGCTTGCCACCGGTGAAGGTGCTGACAGCTGGAACCGCGAAACCCTGTTCTGGCAAAACGGCCACTACCAGGTCGTACGCCACGGTGACTGGAAGCTACAGGTTAATGACCGGCCCACCGACGGCCTGCAAACGTGGCTTCACAATCTGGCGGAAGATCCTACCGAGCAAAACAATCTGGCGGCAAGCCGCACCGACAAAGTAGAAGAGTTAAGCGCGTTGCTGGCAGCCCATCAGGCCAGCTCCACAGGACCACTCTATGAGTCGACTGTTCAGATGCCAGTAATGATCGATAAAACCCTGGCGGAGAAGTTCGTCGAGGGTGATGAATATATTTACACTCCTAATTAGGGTAATTAGGGGACAGACCACAATTTCCAAAGGAGCTCCAGCATGGAAACACTTGATAACTTGATGAAAAGGCAGCTGTCCCCGGGTGGCGTAGCCATTCCCTGTGGCCGCGAACTGCATATGGAAGTCATCGAGACCCAGACAGGCCTGGTCTGGATGAGCGTCGAGGCGGTCACTCAGCAGGACTTTGACAATCTGGAGCTAGGCGACACCTTGCGCGGCGTAGGAATTGCTACAGCAGGCATGGATGCGGCGCTGTTCCTGCATTCGCCCAATGCCACGGGTGAACCCGTGCGAGAGCGGATAATTGGCGGCCACCGTTTTATCAATGTTGCTATACCGGGTGAGGCCACTCCGCTTCCAGGAGGCATGATCGAACTGATGGTCAACAAGGCTCATGTGGTGGGTTATGCCGCCGGTCGTACGCTGGTTATCCTGAGTATGACCGGAGGTGATTTCGTGGAGTTGGTGGGTGATGCAGAGCTAGACCACGAATTGACGCTGCCCGATGGTGCCCGCCTCAGAACGATTGAGCTGAAAGAACCCTGGGTTGTACCGCTACCTAACCCCACTAAAACCCTGTGGCGCTTTGGCGAAAACCTGCGCAGTTTTCAGGGGCCAGTGTCACTTCCCGACGGCGTCTAATACCTCGTTGATCATTGTGTTATTCAGGAGTTTGAAATGGCTACAAATTTGTTTGATCTTAGCGGAAAGATCGCGCTGGTAACTGGTTCCAGCCGCAAGTTGGATGGTTGTCAGACGGAGGCAGATGCTATTGCCGCAGCCGGTGGCAGTGCCGCTATCGTTAACACCGCATTCATCGCCGGCCTTCAGCCCGGTCCCGCACAGGGTATTTACTCTATTTCCAAGGCGGCTGTGATCAATATGACCAAGGCTTTTGCCAAAGAGGTTGCGCAACACGGAATTCGTGTCAATGCGCTGTTGCCAGGTCTGGCCAAAACCAAATTTGCTGGTGCCCTGTTTACAGGAAAAAGTATTTACGATGCGGCCATGGCGCAGATTCCCATGCATCGTCACGCCGAGCCTTATGAAATGGCGGGTACGGTACTCTACCTAGTGTCTGATGCTTCAAGCTATACCATAGGTGAATGTGTGGTCGTGGATGGGGGACTGACGCTGTGAACTTTTGAAATTGGGCAAATAGTGGTCTGTCCCCATTTTACCCCCATTTACCCTTTTACTAATTTCAGTCTTTTCCGCCCGCCTGACCCTCAGTCATTCCTAACGAGTCTATACTCAGTAGGCTTCAATGCGACGTCGAAAAGGAATTCGAGATGCCAAGAAGGGCGCGACTGGCCATCGCAAATGTGGCCTGGCACATCATTCAAAGGGGCAACAACCGCTCGTCATGCTTCTACACAGAAGAGGATTACCTTTTCTACCTGTATCAGTTAGAGAAACAATCCGTAAAATTTGGCTGCGCAATTCACGCTTACTGCCTGATGACAAACCATGTTCACCTGTTGCTTACGCCGGAGGAGGCCTCTGGCCCATCCCTCATGATGAAGCATCTGGGTCAGTGCTTTGTGCAGCATATTAATCGCACCTACCAACGCAGTGGTACCTTGTGGGAAGGCCGCTTCAAATCCTGTCTGGCCCAGAATGATAACTACGCTCTGCATTGCTACCGCTACATTGAATTGAACCCGGTTAGAGCTCATATGACGAGCCACCCCAGGGACTATCGCTGGTCGAGCTTCAGTCACAACGGCGATGGGTTAGAGAATGGCCTAGTCAGCGCGCATTCGAACTACTTGAGCTTGGGTGATAATGCGGCCGGAAGACAAAAAGCTTATCTGTCCCTTGTGGAATCAGGAGTCAGCGAAGAACTGGTTAACTCTATCCGATCCGCGACGAACGGCAACTTCGTGCTGGGAAATGAACAATTCAGCAGGGAAATAGAGCTTGCGCTCAACAGAAGGGTGACATCTGGACGTTCAGGTAGACCCAGTAGAGTGCAGGAATAGGTTAATAGTCCCCAAAAAGGTGGTCTGTCCCCAATTTACCAATTTAGAAATCATACCTCAGAGTAGCACCGTAGGTGCGCGGCGGTGCGAGGAAGTAGGCGTCCATTCCCGAGACAGGCAGGGTATTTGCAGTCTGTGTCACATAGTCGTCTTCAGTCAGGTTCTTGCCCCAGACGGATATGTTCCAGTTGTCGTTGCGCCACCCGACCTTCATATTAAGCAGGTTTCTGTCGTCAAAGTCTTTAGCCTGCAATTCTTCTTCGCGAGCTACGTTGGTACTATGGTCATCCATGTAGGCATAATCGGCTCGTATATACATACCTCCATCTGCCAGTGGCAAGACGAATGTGGCTGACAAGTTGCCGCTAAACTCGGCGGTATAGGGCAGTGCCAACCCTTTATCCACACCCTCAGTCACCTCATAGTCGTGCATGTAGATAAGCCCAGCAGTGAGGGTCAGGTTGGGTAGGGGGAGCGCCTCCAGATAGAAGTCTACGCCTGAGGATTTTACCTCGCCCAGATTGCTGACAAATGTGCCGCCCAGGTCAAGTTGCTGTATTGATTGGTAGTCCTCAATTTCGGTATAGAACGCTGTGGCGTTCACCCGCAGTGTAGAGTCGAGTAGGGTGGACTTAATGCCGAGCTCATAGCTCATTGTTGTTTCGTCGTCGAATTCGCGATCATCAACAGTACCACTAACGCTATTGAAACCCCCCGATTTGGAGCCGGTGGCCGCGCTGATGAAGACCATAGTGTCGTCTCCTACATCAGTGCTGGCGTTCAGTAACCAGTCCACGTTGTCTTTGGACCGATCCAGTTCTGCATCGATCGGAGTGGCCAAAGAGTCGAGGAAAGAACGTCCCAGAATGGTTGCAGAAGGCGCAGTTGATTCAGTGGCACTGAACAGGTCGGCGGTTTTTTCCTCGTCGCTCCAGCGCAGTCCGCCGGTAATGTGCCAACGCTCGCCGATATGCCAGGTTGCCTGGCCGAAGACCGCATAGGTTTCGGTTTCCAGCTCGTTTTTACCAACAAGATAGTCGCCAGGTGCTGCCAGAAAACTAATGGGTACTGGTAGCCCCAGATCCTGCTGTCCGGCAATGGTCAGAAAATCCTCGCCAAGAATTACGAAGGGTTCCCCTGTGCCGCGCGTGGTGGTTTGTTGGTAATAAAACAGACCGAGTTGGTACTCGACGCTATCGCCGATATCCGAGCTCAGCCTGAGCTCCTGGGATATCGAATCGCCAGCAAATTTGTCATCCTGGATAGACAGGATATCAAGCTGTGAACGATCGACATCACTGGAAGTGACGTAATCATAATCGTTCCAGGCAGTAATGGATTCTATAGAGCCCCAGTCCTGTTCGTAGTCGATTATTATCGCTACATTGTCGGCTTCCATTTCGAAATTGCTGTCGAGGTCCGTGCCTATATTGTAATCGTAAGCATCGTTCTTGTCGGGCGAAAAACTCTGTTCTACCAGTTCTTGATTAACGCTCTCACTCTGGATTGCGTCTGCACCGCAACAGGTGGTATCGCGATCGACGTGACTGCCACTCAGCAGTAAGCTGAGCGAGTCTGTTGGTTCCCACAGTACTTTTCCTAGCAGGTTCCAGTCATCCGCATCGTTCAGATTGGTCCCGCCGGTATTGTCGTAGTAGCCATCGCGCTGGTGGACATTGCCCGACACGCGGTAAGCCACCGTGTCGCCCAGCGGACCTGAAGCTGAAGCCGTGATTTTACCCATCCCATAGTTGCCGGCTGATCCTTCGACGTAGCCTTCAAATTCCTCCATATTCGGTGCTTTTGTTATAACGCTGATAGCACCCGCATTGGTGTTTTTGCCGTAAAGAGTTCCCTGTGGGCCCTGCAGTACCTCGATGCGCTCTATATCCGTCAGATCTGACATGCCAAGGCCCGAACGGCCCTGAAACACACCGTCCACAAACAAGCCAACAGAGGGTTCCAGCGCTGGGTCGGTTTGCCCAGTACCGATACCTCGAATGGATATCCGGCTGTTAAAGGGGCTGGTGTTTGACGCGACGGTCAGACTGGGAGTCATCACGGCGATATCTGAGGCGTTGTTTATGCCCGCTTCCTGGATAGTGTCGGCGCTGAATGCTGTCACGGTGACTGCGATATCCTGTAGGCTCGCTTCCCGCTTGGTGGCGGTGACGATTACCTCTTCAAGGACCCCAGTCCGAGCGTGTACCCCCGTTCCGAGCAGGGAGAGACTGATAGCTGTGACTAGCGGCTTACTAATGCGCATGGGTGAGGACCTTTACTATTTTCTCTAATAAATCGGCATAGATAGTGCTATAAACATATGACGCAAGATATGCCAATAGAATGCGAATTGCAACTGGTTTTTAAATTACACTAAGTTAGTAAATGTATATAAGCCACTTTTGGGGTCGACATTTATTAAACTAAAGCGGATGCTTGCCTGTTTAGTTAATATGACATAATATATGCCATATTGATTCGTCCTGCGATGAAGCAGAAGTGGGCGGGTAAACACTCAATATTGGAGAGATGCTTTTCATGCAATGCAAACGTACCCCGGACGAGCGCTTCGGAAACCTCGAAGACTATCCTTTCGAGCCTAACTATCTGACAACTGACGATACTGAGGGTGGGCAACTGCGTATCCATTACCTGGACGAAGGCCCCGTTGATGGCGATGTGGTATTGCTGATGCACGGCCAGCCGGCCTGGTCCTACCTGTACCGACACATGATTCCGTCACTGGTCAAGGCCGGTTTTCGCGTTGTCGCGCCGGACCTCGTGGGATTCGGCCGCTCCGACAAACCGACGCGGGTAGAGGATTACACCTACGCTCGACACGTGGCCTGGATGAGCGATTGGCTGCTACAACTCGACCTCAAGGACATCACTGTGTTCTTTCAGGACTGGGGCAGCCTGATCGGCTTGCGCCTGGTCACCGCATTTCCCGAACGTTTTTCCCGTGTGGTGTTGGCGAATGGCGGGCTGCCTGCCGGTATGGTTCCCGCTGAATATACCGAGCCGCTGAAAGAGGCCTACAAAACTCTGCCGGTGGTCACGGCGGAGGAGTTGGGTGAGCGTTTCCTGGATACCTCGGGTATTCCTGGTTTTCTCTACTGGCGAAAATTCTGTGCAGCCAATCCAGATCTGGAAATTGGTGGCATCTTTGCAGGTATCACCGGTTCAATACCGGATGCCGAGCGACAAGCTTACAACGCGCCTTTTCCGGACCAGAGTTATATGGCTGCTGCGCGCTGTTTTCCAAGCCTGGTACCAGTGTTTCACGATGAACCCGAAGTTGAGGAGAACAAGGCGGCATGGGAGGTTCTACGTAAATTCGACAAGCCCTTTATGCTGGCCTTTTCAGACAACGACCCCGTGACCGCGGGCTCAGATAAAAAGTTTTTACAGGAGGTGCCAGGCTGCCAGGGTGTAGCCCATCGCACAATCGAAAACGCCGGCCATTTCCTGCAGCAGGACCAGCCCGAACAGTGTGTGCAGGCGCTATTGGATATTTTGGGGACAGACCACGGTTAATAACCGTGGTCTGTCCCCATTAAGAAAGGAGAAAGTTGTGGATATATGTTTTACCAATGAAGAAATCGCCTTCCAGGCTGAGGTACGTCAATTTTTTGCCGAAGTCTTTGATGATGAATTGAAAAGGATGTTGCACGGTGCAGAGGCTTCCCCTCACCTGAAAGAGGCAATGATCGAATACCAGCGCCGCCTGAATGCGAGGGGCTGGATGGCGCCCGGCTGGCCAGTTGAGCACGGCGGCCAGGACTGGAGTGTGACCCAGCATTTCATCTTCAATTCAGAGCGAGGCAATGCGGGCGCCCCGGCGCCTATCCCTTTCGGTGTGACGATGGTCGCTCCGGTTATTTACACCTACGGCAGCGAGGAGCAAAAGGCCCGGTTCCTGCCGCGGATTCTTAACAGCGATGACTGGTGGTGCCAGGGTTATTCAGAGCCGGGTGCCGGCTCCGACCTGGCTTCACTGCAGTGCAAAGCCGAGAGGGATGGCGACGAGTACGTGGTCAATGGCAGCAAGATCTGGACCAGCTTCGCCCAGGTGTCTGACTGGATTTTCTGCCTTGTTCGCACCGACAACAGTGGCCGTAAGCAGGAGGGTATCAGTTTCCTGTTGATCGACATGAGCACCCCCGGCGTGACCGTGCGGCCTATTGAGACTATCGACGGTATCCATCATCTGAATGAAGTGTTTTTTGAAGACGCCAGAGTACCCGTGGCCAACCGGATCGGGGAGGAAGGTAAAGGCTGGACCTACGCCAAGTCGCTGCTGGTGCACGAGCGTCTGTCCATTGCCGAAGTGGCGGACTCCAAGCGCAACCTGGCTGAATTGCGGGAGATGGCGCGCGCAGAGATAAACGGTGGTGCGTCCTTACTGGATGACTCTGTTTTCGCCCGTCGCCTGGCGGACGTGGAAATTGACCTGATGGCACTGGAGTTCACTGAATTGCGCGTACTGGCATCTGCGGCAGAGGGTGGTATGCCGGGGCCTGAGTCCTCGCTCCTGAAACTGCAGGGCACGGATATCCAACAGACCATCCAGGAACTACGTATGGATGTGGCGGGATACTACGCCGGTACCTTGCAAGGCGAGCTGGACGTGAACGGACTGGGTCACGAGTTTGCTGATTACGCCCAGAAGCAGTACTTCCGAGGTCGGGCTTCCACCATTTACGGTGGCTCCAGTGAAGTGCAGAAGAATATTACCGCTAAAGCCGTGCTTGGCCTGTAGGAGAAATCTAATGAATTTCAATTTGTCTGAAGAACAAACCATGATCCAGGACAGCATTGCTCGCTTCGTACAGGAGAGCTATGAACTGGATAAACGGAATGCCACTGTCGCGCAGACGCACGGATTTAGCGCCGATAACTGGCAACAGTTTGCGGAGCTGGGTTGGCTGTCTATTCCCTTTGCTGAAGAGTACGGCGGCTTTGGTGGCGGTCCGGTCGACACCATGGTCGTCATGCAAGAATTTGGTCGCGGTCTGGTTGCCGAACCCTTTCTGCCGACAGTCGTGCTGTTTGGCGGCTTGCTGCAGGCCGCTGCCAGCGATGCGATAAAAAACGAGCTGATTCCGCAAATTATTGCGGGTGGGTTGCAGGGGGCCTTTGCCTATCTGGAGCGCCAGAGTCGTTACGAGATCACCGATATCAAGACCCGCGGGAGACAGGAGGGTGTGAACTGGGTGCTCAATGGCGAGAAAACTGTGGTGCTCAACGGCGGCGCCGCGCAGAAGTTGGTGGTGGCTGCCCGTACCTCGGGAGAGCAGGCAGACCAATCGGGAATCACCCTGTTCCTGGTCGATGCTTCTGCAGCAGGACTTGACTTCACAACATACCGCATGACCGACGGCCGAGAGGTAGCAAACATCACGCTGGATAACGTGACTGCCGAGGCAATACTTGGCAGCACAGGGGAGGGTTATGCACTCATGACACCCGTTGTGGACAACGCGATTCTTGCGATCGCTGCAGATGCACTGGGCGCCATGGAGTCGCTCAATGCCTATACTTTGGAGTACCTGAAAACTCGCAAGCAATTCGGTACCCACATCGGTTCTTTTCAGGCACTGCAGCATCGTATGGTAGACATGTTTGCTGCCTGCGAGAACACCCGCTCTCTGCTTTATCGCGCAGTCTGTGCCGCGGCTGCAGATGATGAGGACGCCCTGCGCAGCCTGCTGGCATTGAAGGTAATGGTGGGTCGCGCCGGTCGCAAGATTGGCGGCGAGGGCATCCAGATGCACGGTGGTATGGGTATGACCGAAGAGCTCTCCGTTGGTTTCTACGTCAAGCGCCTGATGATTGCCAATACCCTGTTTGGTGATGCCGACTATCAGCAGCAGCGTTTCTCTGCGCTTGCGAATGCTGCTCCGGAAGCGAAGCTTGCGATACAGGCTGCCTGAGCGCCGGAGAGGGGACAGGCCACGTTTAAAGGTTTTAAACGTGGCCTGTCCCCAATAAAATCACCCGAAAGGTGCCGAAGACATGAAAAAAATACTACTCACAATAGTACTCGTTCCTCTGGGACTTTTTTTGTTCCTTTTCTGGTTGATGTATTTTTCAGCGCGTCCGCCTCTAATGACAGACCCCGCGACCTTGGCTGGCGATGGCAGTAGCATTAATTACTGTGAACTGCCGGCACTTGATAGCAGCGGAAAAAACGCTGTTGATATAGCCAAAGGCAACACGCCTGGCTGTGGGTATGATCATTTCCCTTTGCCTATTCTGGCTGAATGTACCGAGCCGCTGCCAGAAGGCGCTGCGGACATTCGTGGCCTTTGGCGTGGGGTAAGCGGAAAAATTGGCCATGTAGAGCGGTTAGAGCAGTGTGGTTCGCGTGTTGTGATTACCACTGCTGGTATTATTCATGACGGCGGGCCAAATAGCAGTGTCGATATTGTAGGTTTAAATTCAAATGATACCGAGGGCTCGGTGTTATTCACTGTTGGAGGAAAAGAGTATTGCGGTCGCACCTCAGCCAGCATGATATGGAACAATGACGTACTGGATTTTCATGCACTGGGTTGGGGCCCCGTGGTCGTGCGGCGTTATCTTGAGGGAGAGCAACTGATATGGGAATACCTTGACGGCAGCACCACCCGCATGGATCGCATCTGTACCTTGCCAGAAGAGAACAAAGTGCCCAGGCCCAGAGGTAGGCGTTATTCGATCTTCTAAATCGGTGTATAACATTCATTAGGAGACTGGAAATGATTATAGGTACTCAGTGGCAGTTGAAGCGCTCGCTCAGGCAGCCTGGAAATTACCGGGAGTGGTGAGAGGCAGTCAAGGCTTACGATAATCACAACAACCTGGACCACTGGCCTCAGCGCGATCGCAGCGGCACAATACGATTATGTGTCCATACGAACAGCCCTGCAGAAAAACTCGATTTTTTCCGCTGGGCCAGTCGTTGTTTCGGCCACTCCGCATTTATGGTGAGCGGCTCCGGTTCGCTGTTATATTTCCACATGGGGGTTGCGCGAGCGCTGTTGCAGGCGGACCTGCTTCCCACCGTCATGTTTGGCTCAAGTGGTGGTTCCATTGTCGGAAGTACTATCTGCAGCCACACGGACGAGGAGTTGCGCGAGATAATGGAAGCTTAGGTATTTCTCGAGCAAATGCCCGAATCCTCCAAATGCGCGGGTACCGCCGACCAGGCCGAGATCATCAAACCGTGGTCTGTCCCCGGATAGACACCCGCCACGCGTCGATCAGCGCCGTTAATGCCAGCAAAATCAGTCCGAGCAGCAGCCTGGGGTCTCCCAGATAGAGACTGGTCTCTATGGGGTAGGCTATGGTCTTTTCCAGCGCCGCCGTCTTGAAGTGGTGCTGGCCCTTGAATACGGGGTTGGTCACGATCTCCATAAATGAGCGGCGGCTGCGATAGCGAAACAGTGCGCCCTGATCCCAGTTCTCAGCCCCTTCGATACCTACCATGTCCATGGTGGGGTAGACCACTGAGCCCATGACAATCGGATGACAGGCGCGAGCCAGCAGTGCGGGTATCATGTGCTCCATGTAGCGGCCCATTAACTGCTCGGCGCTTTCGCCGGGCTCGGCCCCCTCCACGTCGGGTGGGTTGTCGTTCATATCAATGTTGTTCACCATCAGGAACTGGCGCCCACTGTCCTGCCGGGCAAATTTTTCCACGAAGGCAATAATATCAGGCGCGCTGCCGTTAGCGGTCATAGTGGCAATGTATGCGTCCACTTCCGCGTCGTTCAAGGGGCCGCCCAGATCGGTGTACCAGATGAAGAAGGCCGCGTAGAGCAGCGCCGGCACAAGCCAGATTTTTTTACGGGTAGACATATCGGATTCCTGTATTCGGAAAGGTTGGCTCGAGATCGCTGCTACGCGAGGTAGTGTTCCAGAATGCCGCGCCCACAGAATAGGCTCTGGATATCATTGTTTGTGTCTGCTTCGAGGCGCAGCAACTCGTCCTGCACATGCAGTCGCGCCACATTGAGGCGTCTCTGGGTTCGAGCGCGGGTGGGGCCGAAGCCATAATCGTACTCGTAGTGCTTTTCTCCGGCCAGGCCCGCGGCGATATTGGCGGAGGCGAATTGAAAATACGTTCTCTGCAGGTAATCAAGCACGCCGCTGAGCGTTTCTGGTATCTGGTCTTCGGCGGGCCACTTTTGCGATGTTTCATCCCAGTCGCCGAAGAAACGCTCGGTGTAATTAAACAGCATATCCCGGTGTTTACCCAGCCAGCTGACCGGGGTTGGGTCGCAGATGAAGTGGGCTTTACTCGCTCCTGCGAGCGCGAAGTCAGCCAGGCAAGGTCGGCTGCCTAGCAGGAAGTCGTGCTTTTCGAAATGCATCGCCAGAGCGTTCAGCATGGCGTGAAAGTCGCCCTGCACGGCATCCGCCTGATCTGACCCTACGCCGTTGTACTCGCACACATTCTTTCCAAAGCCCTCGTACATCATCGGCCCGATACCCGCCAGCTGCTCGAGCTCTTCGGGCGAGAAAGGTGCATCGATGGAGCGATCAAGCATCATGTTGGCACCGAAGCGGGGGCCAACCCAGGCGACGTTTTCCGGATAGCACCAGCGCGAGTGTACACAGACCCGGCCCAGCCAATGGTTGAACGCATCCTCCAGGATAAAACAACAGGCGCGCTGTAACGGTGATTCAGGAATTACCGGGCGCTCTCGAAAACGATCATTGAGTAATGGACCAATGGCGATGGTGTCGTGTAGCAACCATTTGTCGGGCGTGGAGAGTAGGGGGATGAAGTGAGTGCCTGCCCGGGCCTCCAGTTCGGCCTTGCGCTTTTCCGTTTTGAACTGCCAGCGCCACGAAATATTCTGGAAGCGCAACTGGGCCTCGAGCTTACGGGTGAAGAAGCTCATCTCGGAGCCCACTAACTGATACTCACCTTTGTACATGGTTATTCCTTCGCCTGAGCATTAAAAACCGATGGGTCAAGCTTTGCATAATGACATTACCTATGTCAATATATTTGCCGGCTCGGGTGCAGAGATACTGCCAGCCCTTTTATCAGCAAACGTCTTCGAGAGGTGTAGTTATGGCGTCACAGGAACTGGTGCGGTTTGTAGGTGGTACGGGATCACCCTATACACAGAAAATGGTGGCACTGTTGCGCTATCGGCGTGTGCCCTACGCCGTCACATGGGGGCAGCCCGCTATGGTTTGCGATGCGCTGGGGGTAGAAAAACCCAAGCCCGCCTTGATGCCGACCTTCTTCTTCGACAACGATGGCGAGACTCAGGCAGTGTGCGACACGACGCCGATTATCCGCCGCCTGGAGGAGATGTACCCAGGTCGATCGGTATTGCCGCAGGACCCTGCACTGGCGTTTATCGACTATCTCATCGAGGACTTCGCCGATGAGTGGTGTACCAAGTATATGTTCCACTACCGCTGGTACCTGGAGACCGATGCCGATAATGCCGGAACTCTACTGCCACTGGGCTTGGATGTGAGCATGCCGCAGGAGCAGTTGAGCGAGATTAAGAAGTTGATAACGGATACGCAGGTTGGTCGCCTGTATGTTGTGGGTTCTAATGACACCACGGCGCCTGTGATCGATGCCAGCTATCGCCGTTTTCTCACGGCCATGGAGAATCACCTCGCCAACCAAAAATTTATGCTCGGTGGCCGGCCCGGGGCAGGTGACTTTGGCTTGTACGGGCAGCTAACCCAGCTGGTCGGTTTCGATCCAACACCACGAAACATTACCCATGAAGTGTCGCCGCGCACAGTGGCCTGGGTCGACCATATGCACGACCAGTGCGGCCTCGAACCGGGCGAGCAGCATTGGGTCAGCTTACAAGACCAGCCCGCCAGCTTGCGCGAGCTGATGGAAGAGATCGGCCGCGTGTACGCGCCAGCCCAGTTAGCCAATGCCCGCGCGGTTCAGGCGGGCGAAAAAAGCTGGGAGGCTCAAATCAATGGTGAGCGTTGGACCCAACCGAGCTTCTCCTACCAGGCCAAGTGCCTGCAGTGGACCAACGAGCGTTATCGTGCGCTCAGCGAGCACGATCGCGCACTTGTAGATACCTTGTTACAGGAAACCGGCGTGGAAACCATGCTGTCCCTGGCTTAACGCAGAGATACTCTGCATAAAGACCAGTAATGGAGAAGCATCAGTGAATATTCGAATGTTACTTACCCTTGTCGCCGTTTTGTCGGCTCCGCTGGCATCAGCAGCTGATATAGCCGGAATATGGAAGCATAGCGAGCAGCCTGCCTGGATCGAAATCCGGATGGAAGATGGCGCCGGCGCAGGTGTCGTGGTGCGTAACGATGTCTATCCCGAGCGTGTTGGCAGGGAGATACTGAAAGGTCTGGAACGCGATGAGTCCGAAGAGGGGGTTTGGCGAGGCCAGGTCTACGCCGAGGCTCTTGGTGAGTACAAGGACGCCGAGGTTTCGCTGCCCGAGCCGGGCCGGATGCGCTTCAAGGTCAAGGTGGGCTTTATGAGTCGCACCGTGAAATGGCTGCGGGTCGATGAGATCCCGGTAGAGCCGGCGAAGTAATCACGCGAGCCAATTTAGCCGTTGGGAAAAGGACAGTCTGATCATGGCTAAGGCCAGGCAATTAAATCGCACTTAAAACGGCCAGGTATCCGTAACAATAATGATTCGGAATCCTTTGGGATTATTCGGTTGTGACTTCCCAGTGCACGTCGCATAATCATGAATATGCATTTTATTGCCAGCACACTACTGTTTTTCGGCCTGATCTGGCTCTCCGGGAGGTTGGTTTTTTGCCGACGACGATGAGTTCCTGGGTGTCACCAAGGAGCAAAAACCGGTGATAACGGTGGCGGGGCATTTGATTCGTCGTTGTTCACGGGGTTTCTGGGTGTCGCTGGATGCAAATTATTATGAGGGAGGGCGCAGCACCATAGGCGGAAATCGCCTCGATGATTTACAGCGCGACTCGAAGCTTGGTGCCACCGCGGTTTACCCCTTTAGTAAGGGCAAAGCGATAAAGCTCGGTTATTCTAACGGCTCACTAAACGACTCAGATGAAGCGTTTAATGTATTCCAGATCAGTTACTAGCAGGTCTTCTGAATTGGCGTGTTCTTGTTCAGGTAATGTTGTTACACATTGAACCTGAAGTGAATGACATCGCCGTCCTGCACAATGTAGTCCTTACCTTCCAGGCGCCAGCGCCCCGCGTCTTTTGCGCCTTGCTCACCCTTGTTGGCAATGAAGTCGTCGTAGGCTATGACTTCAGCGCGGATGAAACCTTTTTGGAAGTCGGTGTGAATAACCGCCGCAGCCTCAGGTGCTGTGGCACCTACTTTTACTGTCCAGGCACGCACTTCTTTCACACCGGCGGTAAAATAGGTTTGTAAGTTGAGCAATTGATAGCCACTGCGTATTACGCGGTTGAGGCCGGCTTCTTCCATGCCCAGGTCCGCTAAAAATTCAACGCGCTCATCATCGTCCAGTTCGGCGATCTCTGATTCAAGTTTATTACAAATAACCACCACAACTGCGCCTTCGCGCTCGGCAATCGCATTGACCACATCCAGAAAAGGGTTGTCCTCAAAACCTTCCTCATCAACATTGGCAATATACATAGTGGGCTTGATGGTCAAAAGATGAAGAGTTGCCACTAACGCCTTTTCGTCGTCGTCCAGATCGACTGAGCGCACTGGCAGCGCTTCATTGAGGTGTGGCAGCAGCTTGTTTTCCAGCAGTGCCTTCATCGCAATGGACTCTTTATCACCGCCTTTGGCGGTGCGGAGAACTTTCTGCAGTTGCTTGTCGCAGCTCTCAAGGTCGGCTAACGCCAGTTCGGTGTTGATTATCTCGATATCGGATTGAGGATCGATTTTATTGGCAACGTGAATGACGTTGTCATCTTCGAAACAGCGCACCACATGGGCGATGGCGTCGGTCTCGCGAATATTTGCCAAGAACTGGTTGCCAAGGCCCTCGCCCTTTGAAGCGCCCGCCACAAGGCCGGCGATGTCGACGAATTCCATGGTCGTGGGAACCTCTCGATCGGGGGTAATAATCTCTGTAATCAGGCTCTGACGAGGGTCTGGTACAGGCACAATACCTGAGTTGGGTTCTATGGTGCAGAAGGGGAAGTTTTCAGCATCGATACCCGCTTTGGTCAGCGCGTTGAATAGTGTAGATTTGCCAACATTAGGTAGGCCGACAATACCGCATTTAAAACCCATTTAAACTTCCTCTGTGTGTAACTCAGGCTACCTTGTCAGGTGCTCAGGCAGCGCTAAAACTGTGTAAGTGAGACATTGCCTTTTCCTCGTCGCCATTGAGTAGCAGGGGGAGGGCGTCGATGGCTTCGTCTATGCAGGCTTCTATGCGTGTACGATCAACTTGTGATGGCGTACTAAGTACATAGCCACTGACCTTTGATGCATGCCCTGGGTGGCCTATGCCAATGCGCAGGCGATAGAAGGTTTTGTTGTTGCCCAGCGCCGGTGCGACATCGCGCAGGCCGTTGTGTCCGCCATGCCCGCCACCGCGCTTGAATTTTGCAATGCCAGCGGGAAAATCCAATTCGTCGTGGGCAATAAGGATTTCTTCGGGTTCAATTTTATAAAACCTCGCAATGGCCGACACGGCTTGGCCGCTACGGTTCATGAACGTGGTGGGAATGAGTAGTCGCAGGTCGTGCCCTACGAAGCTTCCCCGGCCACACAGGCCAAAGAACTTGGAGTCGGGTTGCAGTCCGGTGTTGCACTGGCGTGCCAGCTCTTCAACAAAAATAGCGCCCGCGTTGTGACGAGTGCCCCGGTAATCGGTTCCGGGGTTGCCCAATCCAACAATCAGTTTGATATGTGCTGTCAACGCGGGTGCCGCTTACAGCGAGGAGTTAGTCCTCGCTGTTGCCTTCTTCTTCAGCTGCTTCGCCTGTATCGGCTACTGCATCTTCATCACCGCCACCTTTGGGTGCGTTGATAGCGGCGATTGCAAGATCGTGGTCTTCGCCAAGTGCCAGAGCAACAGAGGTCACACCTTTAGGCAGGATAACTTCCGACAGGTGAACAATTTGGCCTGTCTCAACTGCTGCCATGTCCACTTCGATGTACTCGGGAATATCAATTGGCAGACACAGAATTTCAATATCTGTGGTCTGATGCTGCACGATACCGCCCTGAACCTTCACGCCAATAGACGTTTCTTCGTTTATGAAGTGGATGGGTATATGCACCTTGATAGCCACTTTGTCATCGACGCGCATGAAATCTGCATGCATGACAGAATCTTTGGCGGGGTGACGCTGAAGATCCTTGAGAATGGCTTTCTCCTTGTTCTTGCCTACTTTAATAGACAAAACGTGAGAGTAAAACGCTTCATTTTCCAGCGCCCGCTCAAAATCCTTGCGAATCAGGCTAAGAGGCTGTGGGTCTTTGTCGCCGCCATAAATAATAGCGGGAACTTGATCAGCGAGACGACGTAGGCGGCGGCTCGCACCTTTCCCCATGTCTTCGCGTACTTCGGCTTGTATTTCAAATTGGTCAGACATAGTCGTGACTCCCTTGATAAGGCATTACCGTACTTGCGACCGGTGCAGCAATGCGTTGCAAAAAACGATATTCCTATTGGAACATCGCGCTAATAGATTCCTCGTTGCTAACACGTCGCATGGATTCAGCGAGCAGATCGGCGATAGTGAGTTCGCGAATTTTACTGATAGCTTTCGCGTCGTCACTCAGAGGAATCGTATCTGTTACCACCAGCTCGTCGAGCTGAGAGTTTTTAATGTTTTCCAGTGCATTCCCCGACAGAACCGGGTGTGTGCAGTAGGCAATAACCTTGGCTGCACCCTGCTCTTTTAAGGCGTCGGCTGCTTTACACAAGGTACCTGCTGTATCGACCATGTCATCCACCAAGATGCATGTATGCCCATCAATATCACCGATAATGTTCATTACCTGGGCTTCGTTGGCTTGTGGACGGCGCTTGTCGATAATAGCCAGGTCGGCGTCATCTAGCTGCTTGGCCACTGCGCGGGCTCTTACTACACCGCCAATATCGGGTGAAACAACGATGAGGTTCTCATAGTTGCAGCGCTTGATGTCGGCTATCAATATGGGTGAGCCGTAGACGTTGTCTACCGGGCAACCAAAAAAGCCCTGAATCTGTTCAGCGTGCAGGTCTACGGTGAGCACTCTGTCCACTCCGGCATTAACCATCATGTCGGCAACGACCTTGGAGGTTATGGGTACGCGGGCAGAGCGAACCCTGCGGTCCTGGCGCGCGTAGCCAAAGTAGGGCACAACCGCTGTAATTCTAGCGGCCGATGAACGACGCAGGGCGTCGATCATCACGATGAGCTCCATCAAATTGTCGTTAGTGGGTGCGCAGGTCGGTTGCAGGATGAAGACATCTTTACC
>JBLHNQ010000036.1:0-23721 GCA_047650635.1 Halioglobus sp. | reverse complement strand
TGGGGTTCAGTTTTTTTAATTCCAGACATGGTTGCACTCGTTTTTGTCTGCTGAACAGGCTAGCATTATAGGTCTAATTATCTCGAGTAGCTTCATCATTATGCAACGCCGTATAGTCTATCTCTCAATGTGTATAACATTCGCATTTTTAATCGGCTGTGCGGGTTATGATTTTACCGTCAACGATAAATTAATTTACTCTCCGAAAACTCTTTTTAACGACTTCAATACGCCCGATACCGGCCTAAGCACTTGCCTTGAGCAAGCCATCGTCGACGCGAAGATAAGTGAAGCCAATGCCCTCAAACACCTCAACTGTAGTCACGCAGGTATACAAACCCTAGAGGGATTGGAGACCTTTACCGGCCTTGTTCAACTCAAACTATCTGCCAATAAAATTCGCAATCTGGCTCCGCTGGTCAGTCTTGTCCACCTGCAAGAGCTGTATCTTGACGACAATGCCGTAGTCGACCCGGTACCACTCTACCCCCTGCCCGCTCTACATACGCTCAATCTGGATAGCAACACTGTACTGCAATGTCCAGAAGAGACAGCGTTCGCCGACATGCTGTCGCTAACCCTTCCCGACCACTGCAACTGATCGTTAGGCTTTAAAAACGGTCAGAGCTTTGTGTAGGCGTAGGCTAGCGCAAAGCGACTGCCATTAAAAAGGCCTCAATGGCACTTCGCTATAATTCTGAGAGGGCTGTCACAAACTTGTAGAATAAGTCTGTAGAGGGATCAAGCCAAGCTGACTCAAATGCGTTCAGCTTTACTCAACAAGGAGCCAATCGAAGCCACTGGCTTGGTCAGCCCACACCACACCTTCCAGCGACGATAACACCGACAGCAATGCCTGTTGGGCCAATTCCCGGGTATTATTGTTTTCACTGATGTGCGCAACCACCAATTGACGCAGGCCGCTGTGGTAAATTTCTTCCAATAGAGACGCCGCCTGAGCATTATTTAAATGGCCCCAGTCGCCGCCCACTCGACGCTTGAGGTGGTGGGGATACGACCCGCTCTGCAGCATCTTTTGATCGTGGTTCAATTCGAGTACCAACGCGTCACAGCCGCGGTACCGCTCTATAACATGCTGGGTGACGCTGCCAAGATCAGTGAGCACCCCCAGTGACTTCCCATCGCAGAAAAACCGGTACTGACTGGGCTCTTTGGCATCGTGAGGGACCGCGACGGCCTCAACTTCCAGAGCACCTACCGTGAAATTTTGCGAGAACGCGAAATTTAGCGTCTCGAAGCAATCATCACAACGCCCACTACTTTGGGTTCCGTGGGTCATATAAACGGGGATACTGAATTTTCTGGATAATGCCGCCACGCCAGAACAATGGTCACTATGTTCATGTGTAACCAGTATGGCATCCAGTTGGTGGGGAGTAAGGCCAAAGCGCTCCAATCGTCTTGTGGTCTCGCGCACCGAGAAGCCACAATCAACCATAACCACTGTTTCGCCGCCCTGCACCAGTGTAGCGTTACCCTTGCTGCCACTTCCCAGGGAGGCAAATCTCATCGATTGCCTAATTGATACTGCCTTTGATAAGCGACAGTAAACCCTGCTCTTCACGTTTCTTCAGGGGCGGAGTGCCCTCTAACGCTTGCAGACGAATACTGACTTGATTTTCATCTTGTGATTTCATGGTCACGAGGAAGTCGCGCCCTATCAAGGGGTCCTCATCATCCCCAAGCAACCAGTCGAACCACCCGCTTTCGTCTGCCTCGGAGCCCATGAATTTGGCGTAGTAAACGCCAGTACTGCGATCACGATCTGTTATTTCGAATGTGGCTTTGTCCAAAGCGCGGGCCAGTGATGCCCAGGCTCTACTGTATGGCAGCCCCACTTGTACAAAGGTGTAGCCTTCGGGCGCTTCCAGCAGAGCAATCTTGCCGTTGGCACTCATGGCCTGATCTGCAACCATTGAAACAGAGGCCGCGTCAGTGCTATTGGCAATATACTGCGCAACACCTTGCAACATCTGACCCTCCAGCTCAGTATTATCGGATTGTAGAGGCCAGCTGTTAACATCACCTGCTTGGTTCATTTGCAACACATGCAACTCACTGCTCCCGCGTTGCACGCCCTGTTCAATACGAAAGCGGAAACGGGACGCCATAGGTTGCCCCTCCAATTCGACCCATCCAGAATCCATAATACCCGAGCGAGCGTCAACCCTTAAAACTTGAAGCCCCGAGGCGGTTACAAAACTGCGAACCTGCGGCCAAACTTCCCCTGGCGCCAGCGCTACCAGAGCCCAACTCTCTGCGCCCAGCTTTTGTATTCGTACGATTTCATCACTGGCGCCTGCGACCAGCGGTGTCGGCCTTGGCACTTCGAACTCTCCCGCGAGCACTAACTCGTCTTCAACGGGGGGAATAGCGTATATTTCCTGAGAAAATTCGGAGTTTTTACCTTCGGGAACCTTGATAATGGCCGTTTCTGGTGCCCGTTTATAATCTTCTGACGAATCCCTGAAGACACCTTTATCGCCAAAGAGGTAGCCACAGCCGCTCAGGGTCATCAGTGCCAGCGCCAACGATACTCCACGCACGCCTGTTTTCATCTTTTTTGCCACTCTAGGTTCAATCAAACTCCGGCACTGCCCATTGCTGCTTCAACTTGAGCGTGGTATTGCTCATCTAACAGGGTTAGCGGCAACCGTATTCCAGGGCCTATCAAGCCCCTATTGTAGGCTGCCCATTTTACAGGAATAGGGTTGGCCTCCAAAAACAGCGCAGTATTTAATGCCGCTAACTTGTCGTTCTCTTGCGCAGCGCCCTGGCGATCCTTCTGCAGTGCATAACGACACATATCTGCAGAACCTTGCGGGGCAATGTTTGCAGTGACTGAAATACTGCCATGGCCACCGGCTAAAATAAGTTCCATCGCGGTGGCATCATCGCCGGAATAGATCGCAAAGTCTTCGCTACAACGAGCAATTAAATCCCGTGCGCGCACCAGATCACCCGTGGCGTCCTTGATCCCGACAATATGCTCCAGAGCAGCGAGCTTCTCTACTGTATCATTGTGCATATCGACACTGGTTCTGCCGGGTACATTATAGAGAATCTGTGGCACCGCAACTTCTTCGGCTATTGCCTTGAAATGTTCAAATAAACCGCGCTGGGTGGGCCGATTGTAATAAGGGGTCACCAACAAGCAGGCATCGACACCAGCCTTAGTGGCGGCTTTCGTCAACTCAATGGCCTCTGCAGTGGAATTTGAACCCGTGCCGGCAATGACAGGCATGCGTCCATTGAGGTAGGTGACACAGTGCTGAATAAGCTCGCAGTGTTCAGGTACACTCAGAGTCGCACTTTCGCCTGTGGTTCCTACCGCTGCAACAGCGCAGGTTCCCTTTGCGAGGTGAAGATCCAAAAGCGACTCAAGGCTGACCCAATCTATGCTGCCGTTGGCATGCATGGGAGTCAGCAGGGCGACGATACTGCCGGTAATCATTTGAAATCTCCATAATGGCTTGGGACGTTTCGACATATTCCCAGGGAAGGACGGTATTATCCACGCCCTGTGCGGGAAGACAACTGGATTGGACACTATTTGGCTTCATTGAGACAATAGAGCCTGAATATAGGTTCGGGAGTTAGGATTTTGAAACGTTTTACGATAAGCCATAGAATTTCACTGCTGATTTTGGCGATGCTGCTGCCCTGTTTAACGATTGCAGCCGAAGCACCGCCAACAATCAGCGCGCTCTCCTATGTGGACAAGCAGTACATGAGCCAACGCAGAGCAGAACTCGATGATCTGGCGCGCGTAAATTTGGGCAGGCAATTTAACCACAACAAAGACAACGACCTGGGTATTTTGCAATCTTTGCTCGATGAAAAACGGGTACGCGCAGAACAAAAGCGGCAACTTCAGGGAATGGGAGTCATCATGGGAAACTTGCTTGCACATGAGTTGAACATGCATTGGGTTATCTATGAAGACAGACTCGGACGCAGCCGCGCCCTGCGCTACCAGCAGACTGACAACTATCTTTTCCCCATGACGATGATCTCCAGAAGGTTGGAGGTCGACAACCGTTCTCCGGTGGCGGCAATCTACCAGCGGGCGGTAGACCTTATCAAGCCCCAGCTCCCCAAGCTGCCCTTCCAATAGCATATGGTATTTGGAGCACCGTCCCATTAGACTGAAAGTATCTATGAAGCCAACAACAATAATCAGATGAGCGGCCCCCCTGCGGCATTCAAGCTAGATTTAGGGTCCGATGGCAATGCCACTCTTATTCTGAGCGGTGACTGGGTTAGAGACCGCGGCGGCGCGAACTTTTCTTTGCTACAGTCCGAGCTGTATGGCGCAGTCCATCAACTCTCGGTAGACAACACCGGTCTGGGTTCCTGGGATTCAACTCTGATGGCCTTTTTGTTGCAATGCCACGACTACTGCCAGATGGAAAACATCGATTTCTTTACCCCCGACCTGCCCGAGGGAGCAAGCAAATTACTGCAGGTAGCGACCGCTGTAAAACCTCATCGGCGGCCCGAGCAGGATCACCGGTCCTGGATTCAATCGATAAACCCTGCAGGCCTTGTGGCAGAAGTTTTGCAGTACATGCGAGAGTCCCTGGCCTTCATCGGTGAGATTACGATCGCATTAGCCAGGCTAATCATGGGCAAAGCCAATACGCGCATGGTAGATTTCAGAACTTTTATCTATCAGGCTGGGCCCGAGGCTTTTTCCATTATAGGCCTCACCAGCGTTCTGGTGGGCATGATTCTCGCCTATCTTGGCGCTGTGCAGCTGCTGCAATTTGGCGCAGAAATCTACGTGGCCGACCTGGTCGTTATTGGCACCCTGCGCGAAATGGGGGCACTTATGACCGCCATTGTCATGGCGGGCAGAACAGGGGCAGCCTATGCCGCCCAGCTGGGAACCATGCAAACCAATGAGGAGATTGACGCCATTACTACCATGGGCATATCGCCCATTGAGTTTCTGGTATTACCGCGTCTGCTGGCATTAATTGTGATCATGCCGCTACTTACCATCTACGCCAACCTCCTGGGAATCGTCGGCGGCGGCATCGTGGCCGGCGGCATGGGAATAACCCCGCTGCAGTACATCAACGAGGGATTAACCGCAGTGACCGCAACACATATCGGGGTGGGGTTACTCAAAAGCGTGGTCTTTGCGGCACTCATCGCCATCGCCGGATGTCGCTCAGGGATAAACTCCGGCCGCAGTTCTGCCGCGGTAGGCCAAGCGGCAACGGAGGCCGTCGTTACCTCTATTGTGTACTTAATTATTGCGGACGCAGCCATCAACATCATCTTCCAGCAGATAGGCATCTAGCGATGAAGACCGAAAGCCCACCTCACATCGAAATCCGCGACCTGACCATGGCATACGGTTCCTTTGTCATCCAGCATGACCTGAATTTCAACATCAATCGCGGTGATATTTTTGTCATTATGGGAGGCAGCGGCTGCGGCAAAAGCACCTTGCTGAAGCACATGTTGGGCCTGATTGTACCTGTGCGCGGTGATGTCCTATACAGTGGTGAGAGCTTTGTCCACGGCTCAAGTGGTAAGCAGGAGGAGTTGCGCAAACGCTGGGGTATCACCTACCAATCCGGCGGCCTTTTCAGCGCGATGACCCTGGCCGAAAATATTGCTTTGCCCCTGCAGCTCTACACCCACTACGACACTGGCGAAATTGCAGACATACTGGCCTATAAACTTGCCCTGGTCGGCCTTGCTGGCTATCAGGACTACTACCCATCAGAGATCAGCGGCGGTATGCGTAAAAGAGCCGCGCTGGCCAGAGCTATTGCACTGGACCCTGAAATTTTATTTTTTGACGAGCCCTCGGCGGGGCTGGACCCCATTAGCTCGCGACTGCTGGACGAGTTGATCGTGGAAATGCAGGAGTCCCTGGGAGCCACGGTTGTGATGGTCACCCACGAACTTCCCAGCATCTTCGACATCGCCACCAATTCTGTCTATCTCGATGCAAAGACACGCACTATGATCGATTACGGCGACCCACGTCATCTTCGTGACCACAGTGAGCAGGCAGTAGTGAAGCAATTCCTGGCCAGGGGCACAGCCGATAAGGAAAAAAGTACAGGAGAACGGCTATGAGTAACAAACCCAATACGGTAGCTATCGGGGCATTTATTGTTGGAGCCTTGCTCATTGCTATCTCAGCACTCATCTTTATCGGTGGCTCAGGCTGGGGAGGAGACAATAGCAAAATCGTTATGGTTTTTGACGGCTCTGTTAAAGGGCTTTCTGTCGGCGCGCCGGTAGCACTGCGGGGCGTTCAAATTGGGCAGGTTACCGAGATTCATCTTATTTTCGACACCGACACCATCGACGTCACTATGATGGTGGAAGCTGAAATTGACGGGAAAAACTTTGAAACCCGCGGCAGCGCAGAAGGTTATCTGGGCGACGAGATGATCTCAAGAGGGCTGCGCGCTCAGCTCAATAGCCAAAGTCTGCTGACCGGCTTGTTATACATACAACTTGATTTTCATCCAGAATCAGAACTGAACCTGGCGGACATCGATTCCAACTACTCCCAAATTCCTACTATACCAACAGATTTACAGCGCATCACACGAGAGCTGGAAGCTTTGGATTTTGCCGGCATGGCCCAAAACCTTGATTCTATAGCCCAAAATCTCAGTAGCTTTGTCAAAACGAAGGAATTCCAGCAATTACCCTCCGATCTACACAACACCCTTACTTCGTTCGAATCGCTCAGCAAACAGCTCAACGCGACGCTGGAAAAGACCGGCCCTAAGTTTGAAGCATTACTGGATAAAAGTTCCGTCACCCTGAACACGCTGGACACTGAAATACCAAAAATTTCAACAGCTGCGATCCACACGCTCAAGGTTCTGGATACAGCGATGGTCGCCTTTGAGCAAACCATGGTAGAAATTGATGGTCTGGTTTCCGAAGATTCTGCCACAAACTACGCCCTCAATAAGGCACTGCGAGAAATTTACCTCGCTGCGAGAGAACTGCAATTACTGGCAAAAACATTGGAAGAACATCCAGAGGCCCTTTTACGCGGTAAAAACAAGGATTCAGAATGAACAAACTGCATAAAAAATTGATTATCGCCCTGTCATTGCCTTTGGTTTTGCTCGGCTGTGGGTCGACGCCAGCGAGCAATTACTACTTGCTAAGTGCGCAAGCACAGCAAACCCCTTCCGGCAACTCACCGGCGGTGGGTGTTGGCCCAATTGAAATTCCCCAGTACCTCAACCGCCATGCAATGGTCTTCAACCGGGACGGGAACAGGCTGCATATTGCCAGTTTTGAGCGCTGGGCCGAGCCCCTGGATAGCTCTATTTTACGAGTGGTTCGCCAGAACTTGGCTTCGATGTTAAATACACAGGATGTACAAGCCTTTCCGTGGAGTAAAAGCAGCCGACCTGAATATGGCATTGCAGTAACAATACTCAACCTTGACGCAAATAACGACAGTGCCGAGCTGGTCGCCGAATGGCACCTTAGCAGACCACAGAGTGAAGAAACCCTGATGCGCAGGATTGATACGTTACAGGTTAATTTACCTGCAGGAGAGGTAAGCGCCGCAGAAGTGGCGGCGGCCTACAGTGAATTGCTTTACCAACTGAGCGGCAAAATTGCAGCGGAAATTGCTGCAGATGTGACGAGCCGTAGCGATACCGCAGCTGCACCTTAAGCGCTAAGGTGCAGCCAGGAGATTGCGCTAGAAGGCGTAACGCAGATCCACGCCATAGGTGAGTGGGTCTTCGATACTGGTATACGCAGCGCCGAGCTCGTCCGCAACAAAACCGCCCGGATTGCCCGCATATTCTTCATCCAGCAGGTTTTTACCCCATAGCGCCACTTCAATGCTGGCATCATCACTCTCCCAGGCGAGACGGGCGCTGAGTCGTTTCTTATCCTGGAAGTACCAGGGACCTTCAAAGAAAACCGCGTCGTCTGAAAACTCGCCGGTATCTTCAATAAACACATAATCGACATGCACCAACAGAAAACCTATGGGTATCTCGGGGGTCCAGTCAAAGCGCAAGGTATAGTCATTACTGGTATTACCCGACTCGGCATCGCCGCCCTTGAGCTCTCCGGCACCGTTATAGTATTCATCGGAAATGTTTTCAGTATCACGATACGTTGTGAGCCCGGTCAGACGAAGATTTTCCAGCACATTCCACTGCACAATCAGCTCTATGCCATCTGTTTCTTCATCACTGGAGACAACACTGGGTGAAGCCGTTGGATCGTCCGGGCCGTCTTTGGTTGTGCGCTGGGTTTGCTTGCCATCAAGCTCCTGGTGAAAAACGGCCACCTCGAGTCGCACTCGATTGTCAAAGAAATCGCCTTTCAGACCTAATTCGATATTGGCCATATCTTCGGGGTCAAATGGACCGGTAACGAAACTGGCAAAACTCTGACCATCGTAACCGCCAGACTTATAACCAGTCGCGTAGCTCAGGTAGGTCATCGCCGTGTCGGAAATTTGCCAGTTGGCCACAAGACGGCCGGTGACCTTGCTCCAACTCTCGGAATCGCTGAATTTATTGAGGTAATCAGCGGGGTCCGCTCCAGTTAACGCCGGATCATAATTGAGTATAAAAGGGGCGAATGGCCAATCTATGTTAGAAGCAAAAGTCTGCCAGGAATAGTCCTTCTCATCTGCACTGTAACGCAAGCCGCCGGCGACACTCAGGGTGTCTGTGAGCTGATAGGTCAGGTCGGCAAATACGCCCCAGTTGGTGAAATCACCGGTGTTATCCATGGTTTCGGTCACTAATTCACCGGCAGAAGATGGCGGCAATACGGCGATACCGCCTGCGGACTCGCTGACGAACAAATAGAAGCCATCATCAAAATCCGGGGCGGGGAAGAGGTCCCATATATGATCGTCGAGATCCACAGGAATGCCAAATTCAGGGCCGAGAACTCCGGTGAGAAATTGCATATAGCTATCAGCTTTTGTGTCAATATCAGTGCGCTGATAAACCTCTTCCGAACTGTAGTTCACCCCTGAAATCAGGTTAATTCTATCGGTAACATAGTTAAAACGAAGCTCGCTATACAGAATATTGGACTCTTCAATATTATTGGTATCAAAGTAGCGCCGTGGATCTTCGGTGCCGTCTTCGTCTTCCAGATTGGTGGTATCCCAGTCGCGATAACTCAACACACCAAACATTGACAGCTCATCATTAAACTCATGATTAAGCTTAAGCGCTACGCCGTACATTTCGCGGGTTTCCTCCTGGCCTACTACGTCGTTCGCGGCCTTGCCTGAATAGGGGTTAGTACTGCCTTGGAAAGCGTATTTACCCACGCCAATGGCCTGGCGGGGCTGCTCGTCACGATCTTCTATGTCGGCGCTGAGCTGTAAATCGGTTTGATCGGAGAGTGTCCACAACAGAGACGCTCGCATGGCAAAGAATTTTTCATCGCGAATGTCGCCACCAATGCCAACGTTCTCGGTAATGCCGTCACGCTGATGGGAAAACACGTTTGCGCGTAAGGCTACATTATCGGTAATCGGCGCGTTCACCATTCCTTCCACGCGCACCAGGTTATGATTGCCCAGACGCGTTTTAACAAACGCTTCAAATTCGTCTCCGGGATTATTGGGCACAATGTTAATCACACCAGCTGTTGCGTTGCGGCCAAACAAGGTGCCCTGAGGACCTTTCAGGATTTCAGTTCGCGCGATATCAGTAAAGGGAATGGACGTGACGGCCCGCGGCATATAACTACCATCGTAGAACGTAGCGGTAGAGGGGTCACCACCGGAGCTGATATTGGGGCTACTGACTCCCCGCATGGTGATGCCCACCTGTGTAGAGCCTCCTTCACTGACTTCGAAGCCGGGAATGAAGTCGTCAATATCCTGAATGGTGATCGCGCCTGTGTTTAGCATGTCTTGGGCGGTAAACGCGTTGACGGTAACCGGCACCGACATATAGTTCTCTTCACGCTTTTGCGCTGTGACCACAACCTCTTCTAACTGCAGGTTGTAACCACCTGTTCTCTGTTGCTCCTGCCCCATTGCCTGAGCGCCAGATAAAGCCACTAGCGCAGCGGCGACAGACGATACAAGTCTCGCACGAGTAAAGACTGACGCCCCCCCGGACACCTCCTGGCTCAATAATCGAGAATTTAACATGCTTAATCTCCTGAATATTAGAATTATTAGTACAGCAGTGCAGCAATACAACACTATAGAAATAAAGTTTCTAGCACAATGTTAGCCGCGTGGAATTGCAACTCAACTGCAGGATTCACTTCGTTCGGATGCATATCTGAACTCCTCGCCAAAAGGGTAGCTATAAACCGACGACCCGCAGCAGAACAGTTGCCAGCTTCTCAACGTCAGTAGTACTCTGTGCCCGCATCTATTCGGTCACATGGCAGGAGAAAAGTAATGAGCAACTCAGCTACCGACAACAAACCCTATGCCCCCGCTATTGAAGGCTGGCATACCATGGGGGCTAAACCGGCTCTCATCGGTACACAGTGTGATGAGTGCGGCAGCTATTTTTTCCCCAAACAAACACACTATTGCAAAAATCCGCAATGCGAGAGTACCGATTTCACCGAGGTCGAGTTGAGCCGCACCGGGCACATCTGGAGCTATACCAACGCCGGCTACAAACCCCCTGCTCCTTTTATAGCGGATGAGCCCTTTGAGCCCTTCGCCATCGCAGCGGTGCAATTGGAAAAGGAGCAGATGGTTGTGTTGGGGCAGGTGGTGAAAGGCGTGGTGGTTTCCGACCTGAAAGTTGGTATGCCGGTTGAACTGGTGTTGGAACCCCTGCATGAAACCGATGAAGACATTAAGCTGACCTGGAAATGGCAGCCCAGAGAATGTTGAAAGCCCTACAACCAAGTCAGTGGAGTTAACAAAACGATGTCAAACGAAATAGCCATCCTGGGCGCAGGAATGCACCCCTGGGGAAAATGGGGTCATAACTTTGTCCAATACGGTGTGGCCGCGGCGCGCGAAGCACTCGCTGATGCGGGTGTACCCTGGCAAGATGTAAAATTTGTTTCCGGTGGAGCCACCATGCGCTGCGGTTACCCCGGGTATGTGGCGGGAGCCAGCATCGCACAGGCCTTGGGTTGGCAGGGGGCTGAGGTCAACACCTCTTATGCCGCTTGTGCCTCTGGCTCCCAGGCCCTGGCTGCTGCGAGAAACAAAATCCTTGCAGGCGAGTGCGAAGTGGCATTAGTGGTTGGTGCCGATACAACACCCAAAGGCTTTTTAGCGCCTGCCGGAGGCTACCGTCCTGAAGATCCCGATTGGGTGCGCTTCTACCTGGGCATTACCAATCCTACCTATTTCGCTTTGTACGCTAGGCGGCGCATGGATCTCTACGGCGACACATTGGAAGACTTTGCGGCAGTAAAGGTTAAAAACTCCCTGGTAGGCAGCAAAAACCCCCGAGCGCGCTATCGCAAGTGCTTCACAGCAGAAGACGTCGCGGCTTCAGCCATGGTCGCTGACCCGCTGCGCCTGATGGATATCTGCGCTACCAGCGATGGCGGTGCAGCACTCATCGTCTCCAGCATGGAATATGCACGAAAAATAGGCAAAGGCAATGCCCCGCGCGTCTCCGCCATCTCAACGGTTACTCCCACCTTCGCCAGCGAAGTGCTAGAGATGCCAGACATTGCAACCGACTCCGCAGCTGCCATGGGCGTAGAGGCGCATGCCTTTCGCGCTTCGCTGCCAGTGAAAGCCTACGAAGAAGCGGGTATCGGCCCAGAAGATATAAGCCTTGCAGAGGTGTATGACTTGTCGACCGCACTGGAACTGGATTGGATAGAGGACTTGCAGCTGGCACCCCGCGGAGAAGCCGCTGCACTATTGCGTGCCGGAGACACCGCTCTGGGCGGAAAGATTCCGGTGAACGTCTCCGGCGGTCTGGCCTGCTTTGGCGAAGCGGTTCCTGCGCAGGCGCTCGCTCAGGTATGCGAACTGACATGGCAACTTCGAGGTCAGGCGGGCGACCGGCAAGTAGAGGGCGCCAAGGTTGGGATTACCGCTAACCAGGGCTTGTTTGGCCACGGTAGCTCAGTGATTATTACCCGCTAGAGGATGGGAGCCAGAGGTTAGTCTGGCTCAATCGCGCTGGTACTCCATCTGGCCATTGACCATATAGGCCCGGTGCCGAACGCCCTGCGCGGCGGGGTTGCTGTCACGGTAACCGGCATCGCCGCCGTAGAGAAAACACATGCCCCCTTCAACCGTTACCACACGCGGCGCATAGACAATGGCTTGTCGCACGCCAATGGCCTGCTGAGCCTCATGACAATCGTTGTATGCAGCAATATCGATCAAGCTGATATAGGTGGGGGGCATCAGGCGAAGCTTCTCACGCGCGTCGTTTGATTCGGCAAAAGCCCGGTGGGGGCATATCCAACGATGGGCAGATATTTCACCCCCGTCTACTTTCACTTGCTGATCCCGATGTAAAATCGCCAGAAAAAACCACGTGGCAAAACGCTTTTTAGCACCCTCAGGCGTAGTCCAATGAGACAGGTAGACCAGCTGGTCGGCCGAGATCACCAGGCCAGCCTCCTCCTGAGTTTCCCGGATAGCCGCATTGACCGCAGCGCGGTAGTCATCACTTCCTTCAGCCCGGTCTTCCTCATCGACCTTGCCGCCGGGAAAAACCCACATGCCACCCATATGCTTCACCGCCTTACTGCGCTGAACCAGCAGCGCCTCCACGCCTTCGCAGCCATCGCGCATCAATACGACCGTGGCCGCCGGAAGTATCGGCCCGCTCTCGTCATCAAATTCTATCAGGGGTTTCAAGGGTAAAACCGGCTTATTGCATCTACAACACAGGCCGGACGATCGCTACCTTCAATCTCAATAGTGATTCGCGCCACAACATGCACTCCACCTTTTACCTCCTGGGCGCTGACAATTTCTCCCCCGGCCCGAAGCCGACTTCCCACCAGTACGGCTGCGGGAAAACGAACTTTCTCACAGCCATAGTTCACACCCATGGACACATTATTTACGTGCATGATTTGCGGCAAAAACAAGCTAACTAACGACAGGGAGAGATAGCCGTGTGCAATGGTTTTACCAAATGGCCCAGTGGCGGCCCTCTGCGGATCAACGTGAATCCACTGATGGTCTCCGGTTGCATCCGCAAACATATCGATGCGCTGCTGTTCTATTTTCAGCCAGTCGCTGTAACCCAGATGTTGCCCCACTGAGTCCAACAAGGCTGCTGGTGTTTCAAATTGTGTGCTCATACCTGCTCCATTTTTTCCTTTGCAAAAATCAGCGAAACTATAGCACTGCAGCACAGAGGGTAGTGCCATGCTGGTTCAAATTTTTCCACCAGTTACACATTGCTTGCGCGGGCAATCGACCGTCTTGTCGCTTTACCCCAGCAGAGCGTGTATGACGATGAACACAATCACATTTTTGCTTGCAGATTTCAGGTTCTTGGTTATATTTATAGCTCAGATCAAAAACTAATGGGTTAGGCATCATGCTGGAAAATATCGATACTACTGAACTATTGAATAACATTCTTATTCCCTGGGGCATTAAAATCATTATTGCGCTGGCCATTTTTTATGTCGGCCGTATGATTGTGGGTGTGATTGTGGGCGTGGTCGGCAAAATGATGCGATCTCAGCAAGTTGACGAAATGCTGGTTCGTTTTGTCTGCTCTATCGTTAGATGGGTACTTCTGCTGTTTGTTATCATTGCTGCTCTGAGCCAACTTGGCATAGACACCACGTCACTCATTGCTCTGCTGGGTGCAGCGGGACTGGCCATTGGCCTGTCCCTGCAAAACTCTCTGGGAAATTTTGCATCGGGTGTTTTAATTATTATCTTCCGGCCCTTTTCCAAGGGTGATTTTGTGGAAGCGGGTGGCGCCACAGGCGTCATAGACAATATCACTATCTTCACAACCACCATGACCACGCCGGACAATAAGGAAATCATTATTCCGAACGGCGGCATTATGGGCGGAAATATCACCAATTACTCTGCCCGCCCAACCCGCCGTGTGGATATGGTGTTTGGCATTTCCTACGATGATGATCTTCGCAAAGCCAAAGCGCTTCTCGAGGAAATTATTGCGGCGGACGACCGCATTTTGGCCGAACCTGCACCGGTTATTGTGGTGGGTGAACTTGGCGACTCCAGTGTTAACTTTCTGGTGCGCCCGTGGGTCAATGCAGCGGACTACTGGGGCGTTTTTTGGGATACCACTGAAACCGTCAAACTCAAGTTTGATGAGACAGGGTTAAGTATTCCCTACCCACAGATGGATTTACATATCGGCAAGCCCGAGTAATTTTCGGCATATTAGCTTTCCAAACAACACGGAGGTTCTCGGGTTTCCGTGTTGAGAGCACCGCATGTCTGGGGCAGACTGCGTATCCGCGGAAAACCGTCACTGGCAGAACTTCATCGTATTATTCAAATGACTGAAAATTTAACTGAGATTGCTCGAGTAGTGCCTTCAGCGCCACCAGTTCAAAATGACGTTTTGCGGTGATGGCATAAAAGCGCTCTACGACGTTCTCTAGTACACAGTACTTTTTCAGACGTCCACTTTCCAGCTCGTCTTGCACCACAACTTCGGGGACTACCGCAAAACCGCCTGAATCGCGTGCGAGTAGGCGTAGCATCGCCATGTCCTCCACCTCTGCGTAGGGGTCGACCTCTATCCCTAATTGTTCGCACATCAAATCGAATTGGCCACGGATGTCGCTGCTCGGCCCAGGCAGTAGCAATTGCACCTCGCCAAGGTCGTGAGGAAAGCGAAACTTGTCAGCCGCTTTGCCAGGCGGGCCGACAATACACACTCTTTGCTGCGCAATTTGCTGGCAGCGCCATGGCGTCGAAGAATCAGATGCAACCGATCGATTGGACAGAATAAGATCCAGGCGGTGAACCTTCAATTGTTCCAGCAGTTCTTCAAGGCTTGCAGAGCGCAAGATCAGTTTCACCTTGGCCTCGCCAATCACGGGCCGCAGAAAGTTTTCCTGGAAGTTGCGCGATAAGGTGGCAACAGAGCCTATGCGCAGGCGCTGCAATTGCTGCAACTCTCCACTTTCTGTAACCGCCAGTAGCTCGCTGCCCAAATTGAAAATACTCTCAGCGTATTCCAGAACAACGTAGCCGACTTCGGTCAGTCGTAATGAGCGGCCGTCCCGGCTGAAGAGCTTATGTCCCAATTGCTCCTGTAACTGACGGATCTGGGAGGAGAGCGCAGATTGTGATACGTGTAGCTTTTTGGCGGCACGCGTCAGGTGCCCCTCTTTGGCGACCACCCAGAAATAATACAAATGATGGAAATTAAGGTCTCTCATTTAATAGTTCTCTAAAACAGAACAATAGTCGTTGAAGTATATATTATTAAAAATAATTGTTCCCCTGCAGAATACGCGCTCCAAGGCGGTCTCGTGCCAGCATGGAGCTAAACTATTTTACAGGAGGTCGCGAATGTCAGTGTTTTCCAGTGGGTGGCTGTTGCCGATAATTTACGCCGGCGGGTTCGCGCTGGTGTTAGTACAGTCCCGTCAACAATGGCGAATCGCACGTGTGGTGGCGGGCCTAGGTTTGGTTGCGACGCTGGTGGTGGCCGCTGGCGCTGTCGCCTTCTCGCAAGTCGCGCCCGCAGCCGTCGACAAACTGGGTCTCACGGCAGTGCTGCTGGTGTCGCTACTGGGTTGGGTGATTATCAACTACTCGTCGCGCTACATGATGGGAGAACCTGATCAAAGTCGTTTCGCACGCGCCATGTTGTTCACTTTGGCTGGCGTGAGTGTACTTGTGCTGAGCCACAATCTGGCGGTCATTGTCCTGGCCTGGAGCAGCACCAGTATCGGATTACATTTTCTGTTGACGCATTATCGTGAGCGCAAGGCAGCCCAAATTGTTGCGCACAAAAAGTTTTTGGTCAGTCGCATGGCAGAAGTTTGTCTGGTAGTAGCACTCATACTCATTTATCAGGAAGCCGGGACGCTGACGCTGGATGACCTACACGCGCACATTACAGGCGCGATTATTGACAGCGCGTTAGTGTTACCGCTATCGCTACACTGGGCTGCGGTGCTTTTTGCACTGGCGGCGATACTCAAGTCAGCGCAACTGCCCTTGCACGGCTGGTTGATCCAGGTAATGGAAGCGCCAACACCGGTGTCAGCACTGCTGCACGCCGGGGTGGTGAACATGGGAGGCTTTGTCCTCATTCGCCTCTCTGAGCTGCTGTCTCTGGCTCCCGCCGCCCAGACTCTACTGGTCTTTGTTGGCAGCCTTACCGCAGTTCTAGCCGGCCTGGTCATGATGACGCGCATTAGTATCAAGGTACGCCTGGCCTGGTCGACGTGCGCGCAGATGGGTTTCATGCTGATGGAGATAGGGCTGGGTCTTTACGAGCTGGCGCTCCTGCACCTGGTGGCTCACTCGCTCTACAAGGCTCACGCGTTTCTCTCCGCTGGAGAGACAGTGCGAGCGGCCCGCTATAGCGACTTCTTCATTGATTACGGTTCACCCCGTCCTTTTATCGAGTATCTGGGAGCGTTTGTTCTGAGCGGCCTGCTTGTGGCGGGGTCAGCTGCGCTTTGGCAGGCGCTGTTGCCCACGCTGAATGTGCCTCCCATTGCTCTGGTAATTGTGGCGCTCGGGCTGGCGCCGCTGTTCTGGTTGGAACAAGGCTTTAAGCCCGAACTGGTGTTGCGCAGTGGCGCACTGGCGCTTGGCATAACCCAGCTTTATCTACTTTGGCATGTGCTATTCAGCGGCCTCGCGCCGGCGCCAAGCGATGTGCCGACGGTCTTGGCAGGATGGGTTTTGTTAAGCTTTTTAGCCTTGTACGGAACCCAGGTGTGGCTGCGCTGCTATCCAAGCGGGCACTTTGCAAGAGCACTCTACCCCTGGGCGTACTGTGGCTTTTACCTCGACGAGAGCTTCACCAGGCTCACCTTCAAGCTATGGCCTGTCAGGCTCAGTTCGGTTCAGGCACAAACGCTGGTCAACCGAAACTCTGCTGACAAAGAGAAAATACTATGAACGCACCAAGTCTTAAAGAGGCGACAAGTATCGAGACGAAGTCGGCTGACAATAGCGCCATCAAAGCGGCGATAGCGTCGGCAGTAGACAGCATTGCTCCAAGCTGGCCGCTAGACCGCATGATTGCGGTAAACCCCTACTGGGGTCGTATAGACCAGCCCTTTGAAAAAGTCAGCAGCACACTCGGCAAGATAGCAGGCTCAACCCTCAGTCTTCCGCTGGCCTGGTACCGCGATGCGTGGCAGCGCGGTGATGTTCTGGGGACACACCTGAATAGGGCGATCGAGGAACTACAGTCACCGCTGACACCGACATCTCTCATTGCGGCACTGGATGCACCAGCGGACAACCCCGTTCCCGCGCCACTGTTGGGAGATATGTTGGATGCGCAACGTGATTTGCATCAGGAACCGGCTTGGTGTGACACCATCACCCACCAGGTATCCCAGTTCTGCGCCGCCCACTTCGATCGGGAGCAGGCAGACTGGCGGCCAAATCAGCCACTGGATTTGTACGGCAGCTGGCGCAGGTCGCTGCTCAAGGATCACAGTGTGGCACTTTTGATGAAGGCTAACTGGATTCGCGGCAAGGCCGCAGCACTGGCTACAAAGCCCGAGCTGCAAATAAAGCGTGCACTGGAACAACTCGAAATACCTGCTGAGGATTGGCCGGAATACCTGGAGACGGTCATCATGCGACTGAGTGGTTGGGCGGCCTGTTGTGCCTATCGACGTTGGCAGGCGCGACTGGCAGGTGCAGATGATCATACGATTACAGACCTGCTGGCGATACGCCTGTGCTGGGAATGTCTGCTGGATGACGGTGAGCGCCAGTCTGGCTCAATTTGGAGTCAGTGGCGGACAAGTTGGAACCAGCATATGCAGGCCAGTGACGATAAATCACTGTTGGCCCGGTCAATTTGGCAACGAGCTGCGGAAATTAGCTATCAGAATGAACTGTTGCGCAAGCTAACCGAGCAGCCTGCCTCGGCAACAATTAAAGTAGCACCGACGGTACAGGCGGCGTTCTGCATTGACGTACGCTCGGAAGTATTTCGCCGCCACCTGGAAACACAATCGGAGCAGATACAAACGTTGGGCTTCGCGGGCTTCTTTGGTCTGCCGATTAGCTATGCCCCACTAGGAACCGCGGCACGACGGCCCCAGTTGCCCGGGTTGCTGGCGCCAACACTGGCCATAACAGACAGTACCGGGGACACTGTCGCAGATCAGGAAATCGTGAAGGAGCGTCAACGCAGCTTGCACGGAATGTTTAGCTGGCGCACGTTTCAATCAGTGCCCTTATCCACGTTCACTGTGGTGGAAGCTCTGGGTCTCGTTTATCTGGGCCAGCTGGTGAAGCGCACGCTGCCCAGTGGTACGCCTTTGGTTTCTGATGACGACCGGGGGTTGAGCGACACTAGCGCGCATGCTCTGCGCCCGACACTCGATGCGGAAGCGCTCGGCGGCATTACTGGGCAGGTAGAGCTAGCTGCGCGAGTTCTGCGGGGCATGGGGCTCACCAGCGGTTTTGCGAGATTGGTGCTATTGGCGGGGCACGGTAGTCAGGCGCGCAATAACCCGCAGAAGGCCAGCCTCGATTGCGGCGCATGTTGTGGGCAAACCGGCGACGTGAATGCACGGGCATTGGCCGGGCTGCTGAATCATTCTCTCGTTCGCAAGCATCTGCGCGAGGCGAGTATTGATATTCCTGACAGCACGCAATTCCTTGCTGCACTGCACAACACCACAACTGACGAAGTCGTTTTATACGATCTCGCCAGCGTTCCTGCCAGCCATGCCAATGACGTAGCTGAGGTCACCGCGCATTTGGCGGCGGCCGGGCAGTGCACGCGCCAGGAGCGGGCGCCGGCTCTGGGCCTTGTTGCACTGCAGAATAAACCCGCAAAGTTGTCACGAGTGTTGCTTGAGCGTGCTAATGACTGGGCGCAAACACGACCAGAGTGGGGGCTGGCAAACAACGCCGCTTTTGTCATAGCACCGCGCTCAAGGACCCGTGGAGTCAACTTGGAGGGCCGCAGTTTTTTGCATGATTATGATCATAAGGGCGACACCGACGGCACCTTGCTGACACAGATAATGACAGCGCCGATGTTAGTCACTCACTGGATTAACATGCAATATTATGCATCCACCGTCGACAATCACCGTTATGGCAGTGGCAACAAGACGCTACACAACGTCACTGGCGGGCGCGTGGGCGTATTTGAGGGCAATGGTGGAGATCTGCGTGTCGGGCTGGCCTGGCAATCGGTTCACGATGGCGACAATTGGCGCCACGCACCGCTGCGATTAACGGTAGTGATTGAAGCCCCTCGGCACAGCATCGAACACGTCATTGCCCAACATGCCACCGTGCGCCAGTTGGTGGATAACCAATGGCTTTACCTGATTCGCCTTGACGATGTGCGCGCAGAGATTTATCAAGGCGGTGCATGGCACTCCTGGACATTAGAGGCGGGAGGCTATTCCACGTAGAAAGCGCTTTCCGCAATCACATCGTTCAGCTCGTTCAGTCGGTGTATCGTACGCTGGTTGAGCAAGAAACCAGCGGACAACAGCATCTGGCCGGTTTTGCTGAAGACGTCCCGGGACAATCGCATGCCGGGTCTAAGCCCATGGACCCCAAGCGCTTTGCTTTTAGTCTCCGGCCCCGACTCCATGGACGATTCAACGCCTGGCCCTGATTTAAGTCCCAGGCGATCAAGGTCAGTAATAATTTCCAGGTACTCGCTCTTTTCCCTGATTTCTATCTCTTCTTCAGACATGGCCTGCATGATCGTCCTGATCACTGATACCGGTTTGAAAGGCTTGGTCAGAAAGCCATTGACATCCAGCCCTATCGCCAGGCCCAGCGTCTCAACATCAGTCAAGCCGGTAATGATCACCGTGCGGAGTTTACGTTCGGCTTCGGTATTGCCGCAGCGAATCTGCTGCAGCAACTGCAGGCCGTTCATGACAGGCATCTGAACATCCGTCAGCAATAACTGGATGTCCTGACTCGCCAGAATGTCGAGAGCCTCGCGACCATTCGCGGCTTTGGTGATATTCTCCAGCCCGATATTAGACAGTGCCTGCTCGATGGTTCGCTGCATGAAGGGGTCGTCGTCAACCAACAGGATACTCAGGTTCTCGAGCTCATCATCCACTACATTTAACATTGTGTTGACCCCGCGGGTACTTGGTATCTTTATATTAAAAGGCAGTCCTTCAGTATCCGGGTGTGGCGCGATCTGATGTTGATGTCGCCATGTTTTAGCCCATTGTTCCACTTTCTCACCCGGCATGGGTCGGGCCAGGAAAAAGCCCTGAGCCATATCGCAGCCCATTGATGTCACCAGGTTCCAGTGCTCTTTTTCCTCCACACCCGCGGCCACCGTAGTCAGGCCGAACGTTTTTGCCAATTCGATGGTGTGCTGCAGGATGCTTTGGTCGCGCGTACTTGCGATCGCCCCTTGTATAAAGCTGAGGTCCAACTTTAATTCTGTGAAAGGCAGGTCGCGCAACTGGGCCAGATTAGAGCCTCCGGTGCCGAAACCATCGATGGAAAGCCCGATTTTCTTGAAACGCAAGCGCAGAAGGTTGTCCAGAGGGGCCACCAGATCTTTCATCAGGCGACTTTCAGTAACCTCAATGGTAAGAGCGATATCGGTACCGGACATCATCTGCAGCAGCTTCTCCGGAAAGGTAAGATCGTACAGACTTTCCATAGAAACGTTGATGGCCAGGTGAAAGTCCACGCCGGCGCGTTGCCACTGGTTGACCCACTGCACCGCCTTGCTCAGCAGCATGAAGGTCATGGCATCGATCAATCCGGTGGATTCGGCCAGAGGTATAAAGGCATTGGGATAAATCTCGCCTTCCGGTTTTGGCCACCGTGCGAGCATTTCCACACCGACAGCCTGTCCTGTACGGATGTCGATTTTCGGCTGGAACCAGGGCTGCAGGATTTTACCCTCGATAGCGGCGCGCAGCTCCGCCTCAGTTATAGTGTCGCCGGGGTCCTGGATACTGCCGTCCTGGTTAGCTTCGGGGGAGCACCATTGATCGAACAGTGTGCGCAGCGTGTCTGCCTTCAGGGGCTTGCTCACACTGCCCAGGACCCTGAGTTGCCTCGCGCGGGCCAAGCTTTCCGCAAGGGAAAGGGTCTGCTCTTCTTCACCACTGATCAGGATGATGCCGCCGGGAAAATGCCGGTTGGCAAGCTCTCGCAACAACTCGATCCCGTCCATACCCGGCATATTCAGGTCCAGCAGGATGACTTCGAACAATAGTTTATTGCGCTCCAGCACATCAAGGGCCGCCCCCGCACTGTTGGCACAATGGACTTCACTAAAACCCAGTTTTGCGAGCGTAATTCCCGCGCTCTTGAGAATAAACTCATCGTCATCGACAATGAGAATAGGGGAATCTGGTTTAATGTATGGCACGTTATATCCCTCTTAAGTTAATCAGCCTGGGGATACTGTTGCAGTATCCAGTCCCGAGCCTGCTCCATATGAAGCTGGAGTTTCGCCCTATTCTGATTCAGGAGGGTACTGTCACCGCTTTTCCCCCAGCTTTCCATTTGCAGGCAGCATTCGTACAATGACTGTGCGCCGACGCTGACAGCAGATGACTTCAGTTTGTGGGCGAGTGCACTCACCTGTTTTACACTGCCCTCGTCTATGGCATAGCACATTTCCTCCACTGTGGGCGATGCGGTCTTGAGAAACTCATGGTAGAACTCGGCCAGCAGTTCGGGATCGTCTGAGCCCAGCAGTTCAGACAGTGCGTTAGGATTTATCACCCCAAGGCTCATTTCATTGGCGACGGCCGTCGTGGCGGTACCTTCCGCGCTTGGCGTTTCAACCGACGGTATCCCCTGAATCTTTGGCAAAACTGGCAGCCAGGTGGCCAGTTTTGCCGAGAGCACCCCCATCAGCAGTGGCTTACTGATGTAATCGTCCATGCCAGCATCAAGGCATCGCTGGCGGGTGGTCAACATGGCATCTGCTGTCGTGGCGATGATGGGAAACCTGCTCGTACCCTGTTCCAGCTCGCGGATAGCTTTGGTCAAACTGTAGCCGTCCATCTTCGGCATGTGGCAGTCGGTGAGCAGTAGGCTGTATTTATCCCTATTCTCACTCCACAGCTTTAACGCCTCTTCGCCGTCATTGGCGATATCGGCTGTCAGCCCCATCGAACTCAGCTGGTGCATGATGACCTTCTGGTTGACCGGATTGTCTTCAGCTATCAGCAGCCAATGCCTGTCGTGGTTAGCGATCTCGACAATGTCTGTGACAGGAGCCGTAGGCTTTCGACCCAAGTAGCCGGACACTGCCGACTCTGATGTCAGCCCTGCCGCAACGGATACAATATTGATAAATGTTCGTCTACTTAGGCTACTGTAATCGATTTGTAACGTGTCGGGCGCGATTCGCCTGGCGCCCCGGCGTCTGCCGCGGCTGACCACAATGAAGCTAGGCTGTAACGTAGCCGGAAACTGTGCACGCAACTGCTCCAGAATAGCGTTGGCCTGTTCGCCATGGCTCTGTGTCTCTATCACTACAACCACCAATTCCGATCTGCCTTGCAGCTGTTGTGTGCCTTGCAGCTGTTGCATCGGTAGGTTGGCGATATCGCTGCAAAGTGTCTCGCTGAGTTTTACTCGGCTAGATTGGAGGTAGCGGCTGATGAAGTCGCAGACGCTGTCGTCCTCCCGCAGGAGGAGAACAGTTGTATTTTCAAGTCGGGAGTCGCGGTTCAGATCCGGCTCGCTAAGGGCCCGCAAAGGCAGAGCCATTGTGAAAACCGTACCGACGCCCAATTCGCTCTCTACCTCGATGTCACCACCCATCAATTCACACAGGCGCTTGCTGATGGTCAGCCCCAGTCCCGTGCCTCCGTACTCCCGGGTGGTGGAGGTCTCTGCCTGGATGAATGGTTTGAACAGTTCTTGCTGTTCCCTTGCGCCGATACCAATGCCGTTGTCTGATATTTTGAATAGTGTTAATTCCAAGCCGGAGGCGGACACACCGGTCTCGATGGATACCATGACCTGACCGTGCTTCTCGGGAGTGGTGCTGGTGAATTTGATCGCGTTGCCGACCAGGTTGTAAAGAACCTGCCTGATTCGACCCGGATCCCCGGAATATTGTGGTAACCCCGGGTCGCAGAAGGTGATGAGATCGATATCTTTCTTTGCAGCAATCGGCAAAAGCGTTTCGCCGACATTATCAAGAATGTCTTCCAGTGTGACAAGGGTTTCTTCAAGTTCGATCTTACCTGCTTCGACTTTGGAGAAGTCCAGTATGTCATCGATAATAGTCAGCAGGGTAAAGGCGGAGTCATTGATCGTGCTCAGCATATTGCCGTGGTCTCCGCCCGGGGGTATGCGCCGCAGTACATCCAACATCCCCACGATTCCGTTCATCGGCGTGCGAATCTCGTGACTCATGGTGGCAAGGAAGGTGGACTTGGCCCGATTGGAGTTATCCGCCTGCTGGCGGGCTTCTTTCAGTTCCGTTATATCGATAGAAAAGCTTCCAACGGCATAGACCTTCCCCGCACTATCACTGAGCGGAAACAGACTGGTCATGAGCCAGATATTTTTGCTACCCTGCTCGAAGCTCCACTCCTTCTGCAGCTCTTTTC
>JBLHNQ010000035.1:0-26965 GCA_047650635.1 Halioglobus sp. | reverse complement strand
GCCCCCAGGCGATAAAAAAAGCGTTTGTCCATTGAGCCCCCTGCCAGCAGCCCCATGGGGCCGCCGTAGGTGAGCGGTGCGATAGCTTCTGCACCATACTCCTGCACAATGGAACTGAAGCGCGCGTGGATCAGGTTCAGTGCGACGTCCCAACTGACAGGCCTGTAGGCCCCTCCTCCCCTGGGCCCATCGCTGAGCAGGGGTGTAGTCAAACGCCGTTTGCCGTGAACCTGCTCGGGCAAGCCCTGGGCCACCTTGGCGCAGATTTTACCCCGGGTAAATGGATTGGCTGCACTGCCGCGCACGCGGGAAACCCGATTATCGACAACCTCAATATCGAGCGCGCAAGTGTCTGCACAATCCAGTGGACAGACACTGGCGCGATTGCTTTTGACCTCAGAAAACCGGCTCATTTGTTCCTTCTCCTACCATCGATATACCGCCTGATTACGCGAGTCTTAAGAAGTCGTCGCTGTTGCCCTACGCCAGTTATCAAAAAATGATTCGCGTTGGTCATCCGACCATTGCGGCTCAAATGTCCTGTCTACCTGACGCAGGCTCGCGCCCATGTCGGCATCCCACATGCCGGCCGTCTCGCCTGCACAAATAGCCGCCCCCAGTGCGGTTGCCTCTGCCACCGCATGCCGTTCAACCGGCAGGCCCAGAATGTCGGCCTGAACCTGCATCAACATGTCGTTACGCGTTGCACCGCCATCAACCCGCAGGCTTTGTGGACGCTCCAGTTCAGGGGCATCAACATAAACCTGGTCCAATGCCTCACGAACGCGGGAGGCCACACCTTCAAATGCAGCGCGTACCACGTGTCCTTTGGTAGATCCTCTGGACAAGCCACCTATCACAGCGCGCTGGTCAGGATTACCATACGGCGAACCCAGCCCTTGCAGGGCCGGCAACACAAACACACCACCGCTGTCAGGGACACTTGCCGCAATTGCCGCTGTTTCCTGGATATTCTTGATCAGCTCCAAGCCACCGGCAAGCCAGTCGAACATGGCCCCTGCTGTAATCACCATGCCTTCGAGAAGATATTCAATCTGCCCTCCCTGATTGCGCAACACCATAGGGTATGCTCCCCCAGCCAGCTTCAGCTCAGCTCCCGTATTGATATCGATAGTGCCCGATGTGCCGTAGGTAACCTTGCCCAGCCCAACCTTGTTACACCCCTGCGCAATCATCGCACTTTGCTGGTCGGCCACAATAGCACCAATCATGGCCTGGGCCCCAAATACTTCCGGGTCTGTATCACCATAGTTTTGAGCAGTGTCACCAATGCTTGGAAATAGTGAAAGGTCCAGATTCTGTGCCATGATCAGGCCCTCATTCAGCCCATCGACATAGTTGAAATATCCTGTAGCGCTGAGCTGGGACAAATCCATGGCATGTGTTCTACCACCGGTTAACCTGGCAATTACGAAGGTATCAACATTACCCCAGGCCAATTGGCCCGCTCTCATGCGGGCCCGCCCGTCATCAATACTGTCAATTACGCTTTCCAATTTGGTGGCCGCCATCTGATGGGTCACCAGGTGGCCAGCGGCTTGCAGTGCTTCGGTGGCCTCGACGCCACGCAGGTCCTGCCAACTAATGACAGGCGCCAGTGGTAATAGTGTTTTTTTGTCCCAGACCACAAGACTGGCTCGTTGCGCGGCAACACCTATGGTACAAACGTCGTTCGGCGTCAGCCGCGCATCGGCCAGCGCCTGTGTTTTTGCCTCGATAATATTCGACCACAAATTCTCGGGATCTTGCTCAACCAGCCCCGGCGCGGGGTAGTTCATCGTGTTCAATCGCGTGGCAATGGACAGGGGCTTACCCAACGCATCGACCACCATCGCGCGGACACTCGTGGTCCCCAGATCGAGTGCGAGAATGCAATCAGGCATCGGGCAACAACACACCGGGGTTCATGATGCCCTCGGGGTCCAGCGCAGTTTTCACCGCACGCAAAACGGCCACGCCAGTGTCACCCAAATCCTTGGATAAGTAGTCTTTTCGCACTCGACCGATGCCGTGGTGGTGAGCGATACCACCGCCATTCTCTGCCGTCGCTTCAAGCACCGCCTTCCAACTTGCCAGGTAAGTATCAGCCATTTCAGCCTCATCGGTAGGCTGGGCAACGAAAGTAAAATAGAGGTTGATACCACTTCTGTAAACGTGAGAGCTGTGCGCCGAGCCAAACAGGTTATGCGGTACTGATTTGAGGGCCGCGACCGCCTCATTGTAGACATCACCTATGCGGGTCCACGGGGCAGATATTTCAATCGTATCGACCACCAGGCTTTTTGACAGCAGATCTTCCCACGAAGGAACGTGATTGCGATGATCCAACCAACCTTCAGTGATCGCGGCCGGAGCCTCCTCTAGCCCCGCTTCCAGCGCTATTCTGCGCACCTCGCCTACCTCAAGGTCAACACGTGCGGCCGGGCCTTCATGAACCAGCATCAGAACACTGCACCCATCGCGATGATGATCACCCGCCTGACGCACCGATTCCACTTCATCGTATAGCCTCATCACGGGCACCGCCCAGTCTTGCTGCACTATCTGTCGCTGAGCTTCCAGACCGGTGATCATATCCGGGGCATAGAATGACTGTGAGACTCGTTTTTCCGCCTGACGTCGCAGAGAAAAGGTGACTCCGGTTATCACACCCAGAATTCCTTCACTACCCAACATCAGGTGTCGAAGGTCTGGACCTGCAGAGGCGCGAGGCGCTTTTCCAAAGTTCACAACAGACCCATCCGGCATGACCGCTTCTACGCTATAAAGGATGTCTTCGGTATTGCCGTACACGGACGAAAATTGTCCTGAGGCCCGGGTCGCAACCCAGCCACCGACGCTAGAAAGATCAATTGACTGCGGAAAATTACCGATAGTCATACCCTTTTTGGCAACAGCCGCTTCGGCAGCCCCCCCATTATGGCCGGCATCAAAACTGGCCAACATATTAATCGGGTCGATGTCGCGGACTCTATCCATCGAACTCATGTCAAGCAGCACACTGTCCGGCGTTGCAATGACACCACCGCAGACCCCACTTCCAAGGCCATAGGTAATCAGCGCGGCGCCCGCTTCGCGACAGATATTGACTGTCGCAACAACATCATCAACGCTAATCGGGCGAACGATACAAAGTGGGTTGGGTGCGTGGCGACCCTGGAATTCATTCAACGCGCTCAGGAACCAATAGTCGTGGCGGCGTGACTGAAGCGAGGCCTCATCCGTTAATACTTTGCCTGCCCCTAAGGTCGAGGTCAATTGATCCAAAACGGTCATAGTTATAACTCCCTGTTACTTTTTCGAACTGCTGACATTTCGTGCTCCCGTATCGCAAGACAAACCTTAACCTGGCGATCACACTCTTCCTTCGACCAATTCAGCAAAAGCGCCATAACGGCAGCGGCCGAGGCCAGACATGCGGTGCCGCCGTCAGCGTCAAATCGAGCCCGCGCACTGCGTCGCACCCAATAGTCTTCCAGCGTTAACGCGCCTTCACATAGCACCGCAAACTCTACTTCGGCCTTCAGGTCACCGCCGGACGCCAATATCTCTGTCGCTTCTGATCCGTAGAGTCGGGTCAGGCGTTCAGCGTCGCTAGCGCCAAGACCTTTTTCCTCGAGACGCTGCTGAAACTCAATGAATGTACCGCCGAGATTACCACCGGGCAAAATTTTCTCTGCCGTTGAACAGTTCGTGGGAGTTCGACCCAGTCGGGTTTCACACATATCGACCAACTTTCTGGCCATCACTCTATAGGCTGTCAACTTGCCCCCGGCCATCGACAGGACGCCGCCCGGCCCTTCGAGAATTTCATCCTTACGGGAAATTTCCGACGGTGATTTGCCTTCTTGCCCAAGCAGCGGCCGCACGCCCGACCAGACCGAGACGATGTCATCGTGAGACAGGGGTTCGATATCAAAATGATCGTTGGTCACGTCCATTAAATAATCAATGTCTTCGGTTTCAATCTTTGGCCAATAGTCTGTGTCGGGATAAAACGTATCTGTAGTACCGATGTAGACATAGTCCCCGCGCGGGCAGGTGAATATGACGCGCTTGTCCGACGTGGTCATTACAACGCTGCTATTAACCGGGAAACGGTCGCGCCTAAAGACCACGTGGATACCTTTAGTAAGCTGTAGTTTCGGCACTGCATTGCCGTCCTCCAGCTTTCGAATGGCATCAACCCACGGGCCCGCAGCGTTGACAACAGTTCGCGCTCTGACAGTGGCCGACAATGTTTCTCCCGCCAACTGCCCTTCCACAATGGCACCGCGGACCTTTCCGGCTTCGGACAGCATTTTTGTGACCGCCGCATAGCTCGCGACGCTCGCCCCAGCTGCGGCTGCGCTACGCACATTGGCCAGCGTCAGGCGAGCATCATCGGTAAGATATTCGGGGTAAGTAACAGCCCCGGCAAACGCATCTGTGATCAGATGCGGTTCACGCTCCCGCAGCTCCTCTACGCTCAGTGCTTCGTGTTTTTCCGAGGCGACGACCTTACCAAGCTTTTCGTAGGCCCACAGACCGGTGCGGAATTTCGCCAGGCCAGCCTTGTTTTTTGCCGTAAGCACCATCGGCAGCGTTGTTGCCAGATGAGGGGCAATTTTGCGCAGGGTTCGCCGCTCCGTCGCGGCCTCACGCACAACAGCAATATCGCCCTGAATAAGATACCTCATGCCACCGTGCACCATTTTCGAGGAGCGGCTTGATGTACCGGAGGCAAAATCCTGCGCTTCAACCAGACAAACGGACAATCCACGGATGGCCGCATCCCGGGCAATTCCTGCGCCCGTAATTCCACCGCCTATTACCAGGAGATCAAAAACCACCCTTTCCAATGCCACAAATGTCGCACTACGGTCACGTAAATCAAGGTGGGTTTGTGTCATCGAACAATCTCTTTTAGCGTCGAGGGCTGGTGCCCACAGTTAGCAAAACTGGCGATGACTATCCGGCAGTTTTTCCCGCAAAATAAAGAGGTAGCGAAATTTTTTAGCCACCTCTATCTGCAGATATACTAACTCATTAATGGGCAATGGCGAATTAACTTAGCCAGACAGCGCAGCTAATTATGTCGGACGTAAAACGGGTTTATGTTTACAGATAGTTTTCACTGCCTTTGAGGAGCCGCTCTGCAATAGCCTGCCAGATCAGCGGTCCGTCCACTTCATTGGCAGTACCCTCGGCATCCGGATGAGATGACTGCTTTACAACCACCATCTGAGCCACCGGGTCGATGTAAACAAACTGGCCGTGCACACCAATTGCACTCACTGCGTTGTGCTTATTACGAAAGCTCCACCACTGGTCATGATACGAATGGCCAACAGTGTGATACCAGAAGTCATCATAAAAACGGGTGAACTTATCGGGATTACCCGGCGTCATAATGCGCTCCGCTACCTTCACCGGCACTATCTGCCTGCCATTGTAATAGCCCTTTTGCAGAATCATCTGACCGAACCGTGCGGCATCGCGGGCGGTAATATTCAGGCCACCCCCGGCCATTTCTGTGCCAGATTTATCCAGCCACATATACGCATCGCGCTGTGCGCCCAAGGGCTGTAATAAGCGGCTGGAAATCAATTCGGAAATCGATTGCCCACTCACCCTACTGAGCACCCAGCCCAGAGCATCGGTATTCGGTGTGACGTAGTGAAAGGCGTCTCCATGCTTGAATTCACTCATCTTGCCCAAGGTGGGAAGGAAGTCATAGATAGAGTCAAAGCGCCGACGCGCATCCGACACATCTGACAATCCAAACACATAGCCGTAAGCCCAGATATCCGCTTCCGGGTCGACATAATCCTCGTTAAACGCAACGCTGGTGGTCATGTCAAGCACCTGCTGCACCGTGGCATCGCCAAAGGCGCTAGCCTTGAGCTCGGGCACGTAACTGTGCATGGCACGAGTCGGGTCAACCAGGCCCTCGTCTATCAACATTAAAGCCAGCGTACCGATAAATGATTTAGTGGCAGAGAACATCTGGTGCTGTGTGCTTTCGCGCTGACCATTGAGGTAACGTTCGTACACCACCTTTCCCTTGTGCAAGACAAGAAAAGAGTCGGTGGCCGCCTCCTCAAACCACTCATCCAGAGTCACTTCTTTATTCCCGCTCACCGTGTAGGAACGATCAGCGAGGTCAAGGGGTGCAACGTCCAGCGCCGCTACAGATTCACCGCCCCGAGACACTTCCCGGGTCGGCTGTAACTCACGAATGTGCTGAAACGCCCAGCGATTGTAGGGCGGGAGCATAAAGTTCTCCCGGCTTACTCGCGCTTCCTCAGACGGGGGGAAACCCTGCATAAGCTCCTGACTCTCTGCGGCAACCACTGGCGCGATTGCCAGCGCCATAAAGGCGAACCTTAATATTTTTTTCATAGGGACATCTCTCCGTAGACCAGCCGTCCATCAAACCAGGTTTGCAGAACACGGGTTTTATCGATCTCTGCGCTCTTACCCGTATTGGCCAGCGCTACAATATCCTGGTTCAACACAATAAAATCAGCCTTCTTCCCAGGTTCAATAGAGCCTGTCAGCTCCGCCTGGTTCATCAGTCTGGCGCCGTTGATTGTATAGGCGTCAATGGCATCCAGTATGTCCAGCCGCTGAGCCGGATTGAAGCTTCCAAACCCCCGGTCGCGAGTCACTGCCGACTGGATGTTGAGAAAGGGGCGCGGATCATCCGTCTCAACCGGGGCATCTGAACCCGCGGCCAGAATCCCACCGCTGTTGTGGATACTAACTACCGGATAAAAGTGCTGGTAGTAGTAGCTTGTGGGGTTATACAGGTCATTCTCCCCTTTCAGCTTCTCCACGAAGGGAATCACTGTCATATCGTATTCAGGATTCGTAACCGCCCAAGCATAAGTCATGGCCAGGGGAATTTTCAACTTGCCCAACCGCGCTATCTCATCGTCTGCCACCAACTGTAAGTGGGCCATGCTATGACGGTTGGTTATGACACCAGGTTTGGTGACCTGCTCAATCGCGTCCACTGCAGTACGTACCGCCCGGTCACCAATCGCGTGCAGGTGAACCGCAAAGCCCGCTGCATCAGCCGCGGCTACAAATTCCAATATATGCTCACGCGGCGCAGCGAGAACTCCGTTCTCTGAGCGACACTGCGCGGGATGAAAACCGTGGGTATCAACAAAGGTTTCAAGCTCCGCGCCACCTCCTGTCCAGCTCGAACAGGCCTTACCCTGCAGTTCGACATAACCCTTGAGCGACACCTGCCCGGTCTTCTGGTCCAGCCCCACCAGGGGTTGGTGATAGTCCTTCAAGGCCGCCGCATTGGGTAGCGTCGGCGGAACTTCCAGCGGATTGCCTTCCATGACGCCATCGACAAAGAGCTTCAGCGCGCTGGCACTAATATTGGGCTGATCCGCGTAGAGGTCGCGTATCTCGCCAGCAGCTGCCAGCAACGTATCCATATCGAGTTCACCATTCCCGTCTGTAAACAGCTGCGGAGGAAACAACTGCGCCAGTCGAATGCGCAGCGTCAAACCCCCTTCGCGGGATGTCATGTTTTTATAGAAAGGAATCAGTTCCGGCATAAATGCCGCTTCCTGAATCGACGTTATACCCAGGGAGTTCAGGCGATCTGGAACCTGCTGCCCCTCGGGGATGATTAAATCAATGTCTGCCGTGAGCATATTAGGCCCACCGAGCAAGTCCGGAACTGACTCGTTTACAGCACCGTTGGGCTCGCCCACTTCATCAACCCCAATGTAATACCGATAGGCTTGAAAATCTGATAGTAAGGTTTTAGCAGTGAGACCAATCTGCTTTCCCGCCTCATTGCTAGCGCGAGACAGGCCCAGGCTATTGGTCCCGTGATGATGCCCATCATTACCCAGTAGTATTATCGGGTTGTCGGGGGCCGCCCTATCCAGTGCCTGGCGTATATTGGCCACGCCTTGCGAGGGACGGTTGCCCTCAGAAAAGTTCCACTGTCTAACAGCCAGCCATTCACCGCGCGCCGGCTTCAAGCGCTCTATACACTGCGATACAAAGGCGGCGAGCTCATTCAGGTCCAGCGCTCGGGTTTCGAGATTACAGCCCTCGTACTTGACGATTCCCATTGGGTGAATATGCGCGTCGTGTAAACCGGGCAGTACCCGGCGTCCACCAAGATCCAGAACTTGCGTCCCCTGCCCCGCGAGTGCCAGCATCTCCTGTGTCGAGCCGACGGCCTCGATTAGTTCGCCGCGAACCGCGAAGGCCTGCGCCTCATGTTGGCGCGCATCGGCAGTGTAAACACTGCCGTTAATCACCACGAGGTCGACTTTTGGGGCAGCAGCCAAGGCGCTGCAATAGCACAACAGGCCGCTCAGTAACGCTGTTTTCAAACCCTTTACCATGAATAGGTTGCCTCCACTGCATAGCTCATGGGCCGCGTGGGAATGCTGGTAAAGCTAGCCAGGTCATCACCAGTGGCAGTCGCCCAGTACTCCTCGTCAGACAGGTTGCGACCGACTAACGCCACCTCCCATGTCTGCTCGGGAGAGCCGATAGAGATTCGACCGTTGAGCGCTTGATAGTCCTCATAGCTAAAAGCCGCCAGGTTAATATTACTCAGCGCACTGTCCTCGCCGTTAAGGTCGTCGCGCCAGCTGTAATTTAGCTGTACCGCCGCAAGCAGAGAATCGGAAAGACTCCACTCGTAACGAGCTTGAACCGAGGTACTCCACTCGGGCGCGTAACTACGCTTTAGCCCCTCGATGGGAAAGACTTCTCCGGCCTGATCCAGCGCCAGGGTATCTGAATTTGTAATCTCCGCATCCAGCCAGGACAGAGACGCCTGGAGACTCAAACCCTCCAGCGGCAACCAGACCATATCCAGTTCCGCGCCCAAATGCTCCGCGTCGCCCAGATTGCCCAACTTGGTTACCACGGTGCCAGTTAACTCATTGGTGACCTGGGTGAAACCCTGCACATCCTGGTAGTCGTAGAAGTACGCGGCAGCGTTCAACTGCAGGCTGTTTTCCAGCCAGGCGCTCTTGAAACCCACTTCATAGGAGAGAACCGTCTCCTCTGCGTAGGGGTCCAGATCCTCTTCCGAAAACGAGAAACCGCCAAAGAAACCGCCCGATTTGAAGCCCTGGGTTACACGGGCGTATACCATTGCATCATCGCTAACCGCCCAGTCTATGCCCACGTGGCCAGACCAGTTCTCGTCCAGTTCAACGGATTTGTTGACATCCTGTATATAGAAGAATTCGCCCACATTGTCGTAGTTGTAGGCATCTTCGAGGTCTTTGTTTTCATCGGTATAGCGCAGCGACCCGTGTACAGTCCAGGCGTCACTCAGCTCGTATTCCACTTGGCCATAAACAGCCCAGGACTGTGTAGTCTGGGTAAAACCGCGAGTGCTCACGGTGGAAAATACCAGCACGTTGTCTATGAGAGAGTCTTGACGATAGTCCTCTACTTCATCCTCGGCATACATTACACCAGCCAACCAGGTGAGTGGGCCGTCACTATTGGATAGCAGGCGCAGCTCTTGAGACCAAAGCGTTAGCTCTGCTTCTCCTGGGTTTTCCTCGACCAACACCAGAGGCTGGCCATCGTAGTCAAACGTCTGATTATTCTCATAACTCAGGTAGCCGGTGATGGACGTGAGAGTAGCGAAATCTAACGCCCAGTTCATCTGCAGGTTTGCACCCTCCCAGGAGTTATCCAACTCGTTAATAGGATTGGACAATACTTTGGTGCCGTCCTTGCGCTGTCCCGAAGGCAGAATTCCAGGGTCGCCTGGCGTGAGAGCGAAGGCATTGGTCAGGTTAGAAAGCGTGACACAATTTTTCTCATCGTGTTTTCCGGCAATGGCGCTGGCGCAGAAGTCGCCGGTATTGGGGTCATAGAGTGCACGCGCGTAGCCCAGCGTAGTTTCAGATTTATCGCTACCACCTTCAAGCTTTAACAGTAAGTCGAAAGCCTCGTTGGGCTGGTAGGCGAACTGGGCTCGAATGGCCATGAAATCACGATCGCCGTACTCATCGTCCCCGGGCGTCGCCAGGCTGTCCTGCCAACCACCACCCTGATCGGTGGATGCAGCAATGCGGAAGGCAGTAGTGTCAGTCAATGTGCCACCGAAGGCGCCCTCAAGCCCAGCCCGATCCCAGCGACCATAACTACCTTTGACGTAGCCGTTGAGCTCATCACCCACCACGGGGCGTGCAGAAATCACTCGCACCGCACCACCACTGGTGTTACGGCCATACAAACCGCCCTGTGGGCCTTTCAACACTTCCACCCGGCCAATATCAAACATGCCTATACCGCCGAGAGCGTTGGATGTGAGATAGAACTCATCGTAATAGATGGCCGCGGTCGGTGTATTGTTGGAGTTGAAGTCGGCAAGACCCACGCCGCGAATAACCCAGGTGGGCTGACCGCTACCCCGATCATCAAACAATTCAGCACCACTGACAAACTCGGTGAGCTCCTCCAAATTGTTGGTATTCAGGTTTCTGAGTTCGTCTTCACTGAAGGCCTTGATCGCAATGGAAACGTCCTGGACGCTTTCAGTACGCTTCTGTGCCGTGACCACAACTTCCTCAATTTTCGGAGCGGCATGGACTGTAGAGACCGTGAATGCGAGAGCAGCTGCGAGTGTTGTTCGAACCGGGGCGTATGACATTGCTTGCTTTCCCTTTGTGTGTAGTACTAGTTATTATTGATTCGTACAATATTTCACCAAGGCAACCCAAGTCAAGTAAACAGAATGTTTATTCACATTCTTATTATAACCCTTTAGTGTTAGTATTCTCGAAAATTAAATCAGGTACAGGACGTGCTGTGGCCACATGAATACTAAAAACATGCTTAAAAAGCCCAAACAGAAACGCTCCCGAGAAAGAGTCCAGCTAATCCTCGAAGCTACCTGTAACGTACTGGAAGAGAGTGGCATCAAGACTCTCTCCACCAACAGTATCGCTGCGCGCGGCGGTATTCCAGTAAGCTCCATCTACCAATACTTCCCCGATAAAGAAGCAATACTAATTGCAGTTTACGAGGACTACCTGGAGAAAATTCGCGCCGCTTACGATGAATTCGATACAGAAGAAAACCGCAATCTACCCTGGCAAGATTTCTGCGTTTTGTTAACGAAAAATATGGCTGCTGCCGAGACACGCGACCACATTGACGGTGAGCTGGAAACAGCCCTGGGCCTCTACCCCAAGCTCATGGAAGTAGACCTGCGTCACGAAGACCAGATGGCCGAACGTATAGTCGACAGCTTCAAGAATTTAGGGTCATCCTGGTCGAGACCCAAACTCAAGCGCCTCGCTCACTATTTGTACGCAATCAACTCCACTATCTGGACTTACCGCTCCAGAAACAATCCACCGAAGAACGAAACATTCGAGTGGTACTCGGCTTCATTTTTAGCGGTTGCCGGGAAATGTTTCGAATAGGTGGTTTTTTACTATACTTACGACATATGAAAGTAGAGGCAAAGTGTGCGATACAACAATAATGAGGAATCATCATGACTAAAGTGCTACTAGCGACCCTGATGCTATTAAGCTTCTTAGCTCAAACAGACGATCGCTGGATGTCGATCCCGCAAGCGCCAGCCATTTTGCGCATGCCGGCAATGTAACACTAGACGGTGTTAATCCGGCGGTGGAAAGCAATGCATTGTTTGCCAGCTATGTTGGTATGATGGGCGAAGATTATGCCGCGATGTCTACTACACCTGACAACTACGAAGCATTTATTGGCGAAATTTCCGCCATGTGGGGAAAGCCAAGTGGCCTGAGTTTACTTGCAAACATTAAAGCACCAACGCTGGTTGTGCACAGCGAATACGATGAAAGCATTCTCCCTGCACATTCACAGAAAATCGCTGAGTCTATCCCGGATGCCAACTATCTAGTGTTGAAAAACGTTAGCCACTTTGCTGCTTTTCAGGCACCGGACGAATACGCATCGACCATTCGTGAATTCATTAACCGGTGTTGCGCATTCCCGCAGCAATTCCAGCAATAGTGACCATGATCGCGCGCTCCAACCGCTCTTCACTGTCAAGCCTGTTGCGCTGCAGCAGTGCTGCCTGAAGGAAGTTCAAAGGGTCGGTGTAGATATTGCGCAGGCGAATGGATTCTACAGTCCAGGGCTGGCCCGCCACCAGGGTGTCTCGCTCGAGAACAGATAGAACCGTTTCGATATCGCTGCGTAGCTGGTCTCTCAGTTGCCGCCCTATGCCTTGCAGAGCTTCCGGCACTAGTAATTCATCGTAGTAGGCTGAAATTTCTGGCTCTGCCTTGGCGTAAACCATTTCCAGCATAGACAGCCTTGTCGCAAAAAAGGGCCATTGCTGCGACATCTCACGTAACAAGTCTGCGCTACCCTCATCCAGAGCCTTGCGCAATGCAGCGCCCGCGCCCAACCAGGCGGGCAGCATCAAGCGGTTTTGCGACCAGGCGAAAATCCACGGAATTGCCCTCAAACTTTCGATGCCACCGCTCCCTTTTCTGCGCGCTGGCCTGGAACCCAGTGGCAGTTTTGCCAGCTCCTGTTCAGGTGTTGCATGGCGAAAATAGGACACGAACTCTGGCTCACCCCGAATCACATCCCGGTAAGCCGTGCAGGAGCTATCCGACAGAAAATCCATCATACCCCGCCAATCATCCTTGGGCGCTGGAGGAGTAAGCAGATTTGCGCGACAGATAGCGACCGTGTAAAGCGCCAAAGTTTTCACCGCCAGTGACGTCCAGCCAAGTTTGGTGCGAATGGTTTCGCCCTGCTCGGTTACCCGCAGGCCATTCTTCAAAGAGCCCGGTGGCTGAGACAGCAGCGCCTCCTGTGCCGGCGCTCCCCCGCGGCCAATAGTGCCACCGCGACCATGAAACAAGGTGAGCTGCACATCGTATTGCGCACACACTTCAAGCAGAGACTCCTGTGCCTGATACTGCGCCCAGGATGCGGCAAGCACACCAGCGTCTTTGGCTGAGTCGGAATAGCCGATCATTATCATCAAACGAGAGTTGATCTGCTTGCGATACCAGTCGTTCTGCAACAGCGTAGTGAGCACCTGCCTCGCTCTGGACAGATCGTCCAAAGTCTCAAACAATGGCACCACCGGCAATGGCTCGCTCACGCCCCCATCCTGCAACAACAGGTGCACGGCCAGTACGTCGGAGGGCTGCCGCGCCATGGAAATAACATAGGCGCCCAGTGCTTCCGAGGTGGCATTGGCGGCAACCGCACAGGTATCCAGTACTTCTTGCACATCTGCTGAGGGCGTCCATTTACGCGGAACCAGAGGCCGCTGACTGCTCAACTCTTTCAGTAAAAATTCTTGCCGCTTGCGCTCATCCCAGTCGGCATAATCGCCTAGACCCAAGCAGCGGGTAATCTCTGACAGCGCCTGCGTGTGACGTGCACTGTCTTGACGTATATCGTGTTTCACCAGATGCACACCAAAGCAGCGCACACGTCGCAGCACATCCAACAATGCACCACGGGCGATCAGTTCCATTCCACAATCCATCAAAGACTGATAACAGGCCAACAGAGGCTGCCACAATTGCTCGACGCTACACAGTAGCTCGCCCTCGGAGGGCGCCTCGCCGTCCAACTCCGCTTCGATGGAACTGCGAGTGCGGCGCAGTAATGAACGCAACTCCCGCAACACTTGCCTATAGGGTTCATGAGCATCCCCTGACAACAGGCGCAGCTGTTCATTGCAGCGGGTGACAGACAGCTCTTCCAGTAAATTGGTGATATCGCCAAGGTACAGGTCGGCCGCTTGCCAACGACTTAGCAGCAGCACTTCCCGGGTAACCGTGGCCGTAACATTGGGGTTGCCGTCCCTGTCGCCGCCCATCCATGACACAAATGACACAGGCGCCGCATCCAGCGGCAACGGCACATCACAGTGCTTTTGTAAGCCGTGCTCCAGACGCCGGAGAAACTCAGGCACCGCGCGCCAGAGTGATTCTTCAACCACGGCGAAACCCCACTTGGCTTCATCAACCGGGCTCGGTCGCTGCACACGAAAATCATCCCCGTACCAGATCTGTACGATCAGTTCCCGCAGGCGAATGTGCAAAACATCGCGTTCACGCTGCGTTAAACCGCCAAGCTCAAGCTGACCCAGGCACCGCCCAATTTCACTGTGCTTGTGAATCAGTGTGCGCCGTGTGATCTCGGTGGGGTGCGCCGTGAGAACCAGCTCGATCTTCAATTCTTCAATAGTGGTGGCTATGTCCTGCGCGGAAACACCCTCTTGCGCCAACTCCTTCAGGCTATTGTTGATATTTCTGGATGCAGACAACAGAGGGTCCATCTCGCGAGAAACAAGATTGTGCTGGTCGGCAATATTGGCCAGGTTAAGGAACTGGGCAAAGGCTCTTGCCACCGGCACTAACTGATCGTTATCCAACCCGCGCAACTCTTGCAGCAAAGCCTCCCGCTCATGCGCTCCACCTTCGCGGGCGCCCTTTGAGAGACCCCGAATACGCTCGATTAAAGCGAGAAAGTCATCGCCTTCAGCGGATGCAATGGTGTCCCCTAAAATTCGGCCCAACAGACTGACGTTGCCCCTCAGGCTGTCGGAGTCGGTCTCGGAAATTTGATCATTCACCAGCTGGCAATCCTCGCTAATAAGTCACAAACCCGTGAGGAATAGCCCCACTCATTGTCATACCAATTCAACACGCGCAAGTAACGATCACCCGTAACCGCAGTGAAACCTGCGTCGTAGATAGACGAGTGAGAGTTGCCGATGATATCGGAGGAAACCACGGGAATAGTGCTGTACTGCAATATTCCGCGCAAACGATCCGAACCAGAGGCCTCAAGAACGACAGCATGCACATCGTCAACCTTAACTGACTTGCCTAACTTCACAAACAGATCAACGACAGAGCCATCGGCCACCGGCACACGGGTCGCAATACCGTGCAACTTACCGGCGAGCTGCGGCAGCACTACACCGACCGCTTTTGCGGCGCCGGTGGATGTGGGAATAATATTCTCCGCGGCAGCGCGGCTGCGACGCCAGTCCGAGTGTGGTACATCGGCCAGTCGCTGGTCATTGGTATAGGCGTGCACCGTATTAATCACACCCTCTTCTATGCCAAAGGCATCGTCGAGTACCCTGGCCATGGGTGCCAGGCAGTTGGTCGTGCAACTGGCGTTGGAGATAATGCGATGCTGTGCTTGCAGGCCATCATCGTTGACACCCAACACCACGGTGTAGTCAATTTCATCTTTAGCCGGAACTGTGAGCACGACATATTTGGCACCTGCCGCCAGGTGCTGTTCGAGTTGCTCGCGCGAGCGAAAAACGCCAGTCGCTTCAACGACAACATCCACCCCCAGCTCACCCCACGGGAGATCAGCCGGGTTGCGCTCACTGAGCAGCTTCGCTCTAGTGTTGTCCGTTACGAAGTGATCGTCTTCAAGTTTCAGGTTTTTACCGAAGGGCCCCATAACCGTGTCGTAACACAGTTGATAGCGAAGCGCCTCGTTGTCGAACAGGTCATTGATTGCGACAATCTCGATCCCCTCAACTTCCTCCAGGATACGAAACACAGAACGACCAATGCGGCCAAAGCCATTTATGCCAACTTTCATTACGCCCCCTCCTGCTGTTGATCAAGCTTGCTGTAAAGGCGCACGACATCAAGCAGTCGTGCTGCATGCCCCAGATTTTCGTACCAGCTCAACGTCTTTATGGTATTGGCCCCCGCCTTGATAGTGCCCTTGGTGTCAAAAATGAGGGAGTGAGGATTGCCAATAATGTCGGAGGACACAATGGGGTCCTCTACCACCTGCACAATGCCCGGCAACTTATTAGCGGCAGCGCGCATCACTTCGTTCACGTCCTCGACGCTGACAGCGCTGTCATTCATCACCAGGTTAACATCCAGCAGGCAGCCTTCCTGCACCGGAACATTCAGTGCGGCGGTCATTATTTTGCCTTCAAACTCTGGCAGAATATTTCCCAGCCAGAGCGATGCCTCATGGCTGTTGGGAATAATGTTCTTCGCAGCGGAGCGGCTGCGACGGAAGTCACTTCCGGCGTAGTCCTGCAATGGCTGGTCGGAGGTGAAAGCGTGCACTGTCGTCATGCTGCCGCAGTCAATATCAAAGGAAGGCGACAGACTGTTGAGCAACAACGCGAGTGCGCTGGTGGTCGCTGAGCCAGCCGAAATCATGCGGTCGCCGGGCATGGCTGCAGCGTCATTAATGCCCGGAATAACGATTCTGTCGATATGGTCGGTGGGCAGAGTGCGCAACAAAACCCGCTGCGCGCCGTTTCTCAAATGCCCTTCCATGAAGCTGCGATCGCGGTACTTACCGGTGGAATCTATGACCACATCAACATTGAAAATATCCCAGGGCATCTCGCCCGGACGATCAATTTCCATCAGGCGTGCACGGAAACGATCATTGACCAGAAAATTGCCCTCCAGCCTATGGCGCTCTGGTTCATCTACTTCGGAACACAACAGATAATGCAGAATTTCCCGTTGTCCAATATCGGCGATGGCCACGACTTCAACATCGTCACTGCGCGATGCCAATTCAAATATCTGTCGCCCGGTTTGACCGAAGCCCATAATACCCACTCGAGTGGGGCGTTGCTGTGTCATAAGTTCTCTCCTGATATCGACAAACTAATGTTCTAACATGGCTTCACGGGCCAGCTCTTCAATGTCATCCCAACGACCATTGTCCACCAAATCTGCCGCTACCATCCATGACCCACCGCAACAAATGACATTGGGCAGCGCAAGAAACTGGCGATAATTTGTGCGGTTCAGGCCACCGGTGGGGCAAAAAAGCACATCCGGGAATGGGCCACCCAACGATTTGAGCATGGATTCTCCGCCCAGTGTCGTGGCGGGGAACAGCTTACAAATAGAAAAACCGTGATCCAGGGCATTCATAACCTCGGAAGCGGAAGCCACTCCCGGAACAAAGTCCAGTGGCGCATCGGCCGCCGCCTCCAGAAGCGCCTTGGTTGCCCCCGGACTCAGCGCCAACTCTACCCCCGCATCCACTACCTGGGCAAGCTCCGCCGGCGTATTCACCGTACCGGCAGCGACCAGTAGCCCGGGTACCTCTTGCTTCACTGCAATAATCGCATCCATCGCTGCCGCGGTGCGCAACGTAATCTCAATGGCAGTCATACCGCCACGCGCTAAGGCGCGAGCAAGCTGCACCGTCGAACTCACATTCCCCGCCGTTACGACGGGCAATACCCGGCTGACGCGGAGCTTTTCCTGCAAGGTCATACACATTCCAATTGTTGTTTTATTACACTATTAGAACTTTAGACCTTTTTATGGAAATGCGCAAGCCTCGAGAGAGCTCGCCCATATGGCGTTATGACTTGCATAAAACACTAAAAATACAGTATAAAATCTATATTCATAGAATAGAGAGAAGATTCATAAAAATTATCTCTTGTTATTTTAATGTATTTTTATTACATTTAATTACATATTCAGGAATAAAACTATGACAATTCTCGCCGACCTAGCCGACACTCGTGCAAACCGCAGTAAATCTGCCCATAAACTAGCCGTGTGCGTTGTACGCGACCCCCAGGCCATTGTCTCCATAAGCACTGCAGCGCTTGCGTCGCTGGCCAGCGTCAGCGAACCGACGGTCAATCGCTTTTGTACCGGCCTGGGTTTCAAAGGCTTCCCCGACTTCAAGCTCGCACTGGCCGGAGAACTTGCCCGCATACAACCCCGAATCGCGCAAAACATAGAAGCGAATGACTCAACCGGACTGGTTGCAGCAAAAATATTTGAAAGCACTATCGCCACACTTAGCAACACACAGGAGCAGATGGACCTGAATGCACTACACCAGGCCGTTGACCTATTGGCAGGCGCCCGCTCCATAACGTTATGCGGGCTGGGAGCGTCGGCGTCGGTTGCCCTGGACGCCCAGCATAAGCTGCTTCGGTTTCCGCTGCCGGTAATGGCTCACACAGACATCATCAACCAACGCATGCTCGTCACCGGCCTGGGCTCAGCCGACTGCCTCATTTGTATCTCTTACACCGGTCGAACCGAGGCTATCATTGAGCTGGCCAAACTTGGAGGGGCGACTGGCGCCACAGTGCTAGGCATCACAGCACCACACTCACCCCTGGCGAAAAACTGTAACCTGGTGCTGGGTGTCACCAGCGAAGAAGATACAGAGCTGTATACCCCCATGACCTCTCGCATCGCTCAGCTGGTGATGATCGATATATTGGTTACCAGCCTGGCTCTGGTAAAAGGACAGGCATTTCTCGATCACCAGTTGGCTGTAAAGCGCAGCCTCGCCAGCACTCGGGTGAGCAAGCCCTCCCGCTGACCCAGCGGCTTGAATGACAAGATACAAATACCAGGCATAAAAAAACCGGCAAACTGCCGGTTTTTTTACAGTGCCACAAACCTTACTTTTTAGCGTTACGCTCTTTAACGTCGGCAATAACACCTTCTGCAACATTTTGTGGGCAGGGCAGGTAGTGTGAAAATTCCATAGAGAATTGGCCACGACCCGAAGTCATCGTACGCAGATGACCGATATAACCAAACATTTCCGACAGAGGAACGTCAGCTTTAATACGGGCACCCGTTACACCAGAATCCTGATCTTTAATCATGCCACGGCGACGGTTCAGGTCACCAATAACATCACCCACATGATCGTCTGGCGTGAACACGTCGACCTTCATGATAGGCTCAATCAATTGAGCACCTGCCTTGGGCATGGTTTGACGGAAGGCACCACGTGCCGCCAATTCAAACGCAATAGCTGAGGAGTCAACAGCGTGGAAACCACCATCGTACAGCTCAACCTCAACATCCAACACCGGGAAGCCGGCAACTGTACCTTCACCCATCAGGCTCTTGAAGCCTTTCTCAACAGCGGGGAAGAATTCCTTGGGAACGTTACCACCAACCACTGAAGAGGAAAATACAAAGCCAGTGCCGGGCGCACCGGGTTTGATGCGATAGTCAATTTTACCAAATTGACCAGAACCACCAGATTGCTTCTTATGCGTGTACGAATCGTCCACTTCCTGTGTGATCGTTTCGCGGTAGGCAACTTGCGGCTCGCCCACATCCAGCTCGACACCGTAAGTCCGCTTCAAAATATCCACTTTTACGTCAAGGTGAAGCTCGCCCATGCCTTTGAGGATGGTCTCGCCAGAGTCTATATCTGTCTCAACCCGGAATGAAGGATCTTCTGCAATCATTTTACCGATAGCGATGCCCATCTTCTCGGCACCGGCTTTATCCTTTGGCGCAACAGCAATAGAAATTACCGGCTCAGGGAAAACCATGGCTTCGAGTGTGCAAGGGTGCTTGGGATCACACAGTGTGTGGCCTGTTTGCACATTCTTCATACCAACAATGGCAATAATGTCGCCAGCTTGTGCCCTGGCTATTTCATTCCTTTCGTTCGCATGCATCTCAACCATGCGGCCAATACGTTCTGATTTACCCGTAAATGAGTTGAGAATGGTATCGCCGCGGTTCAGTACACCTGAATAGAGGCGCACAAACGTTAAAGCACCAAAACGGTCGTCCATGATTTTAAAGGCCAGCGCACGAAGTGGCTCGTCAATCGAAACAGTGGCAAATTCGCCTGATGGCTCACCTTCTTCATTGGTTAACGGCTGAGGATCAACTTCGGTTGGGTCAGGCAAGTAATCAACAACTGCATCCAGAATCAACTGAACGCCCTTATCCTTAAACGCAGAACCACAGTAAGTGGGGAAGAATTCCAGCTTACGAGTACCTTCACGGATACAGCGCTTGAGAACGTCCATGGAAGGCTCGTTACCGTCGAGGTAGGCTTCCATAGCGTCGTCATCCTGCTCAACGGCTGTCTCGATCAGCTTTTCACGCCACTCCTCAACCAGGTCCACCATATCTTCTGGCACATCCAGCAGGTCGAATTTTTCTGGGTTGCCTGGATCAGGCCATATATGTGCTTTGCGGCTCAACAGATCGACAACACCAATGAAGTCTTCTTCTACGCCTATTGGCAGAACCATAACGAGAGGATTAGCACCCAGCACATTCTTAACCTGATCTACAACGCGCAGGAAGTCAGCACCCATACGGTCTAGCTTGTTGACGAAAATAATACGCGCAACTTCTGAGTCGTTTGCGTAACGCCAGTTAGTCTCTGATTGAGGCTCAACACCGCCAGAACCACAGAAAACACCAACACCGCCGTCCAGTACTTTCAGTGAGCGGTAAACTTCAACGGTAAAATCAACGTGCCCAGGCGTATCAATGATGTTTAAACGGTGGTCTTTCCAGAAGCAGGTAGTGGCGGCAGACTGGATGGTAATTCCACGCTCCTGCTCCTGTTCCATGAAGTCAGTAGTTGCTGCGCCGTCGTGAACTTCACCGGTTTTATGGATTTTACCGGTGAGCTTAAGAATGCGCTCGGTCGTGGTGGTTTTACCGGCGTCCACGTGGGCGAATATACCGATATTTCTGTAAAGGGATAAATCAGACATTGTGCTTTTCAACCGTTTTAACTTTAATAGGGAAAATTGGGCGGCAAGAGTACAGGAAAACAAACGATATTGGGAGTACCAAAAAGCCTTATTTCTACCGATCTCGACATCAAATTGTAAGTCTGAGCTACTCGGGGGACTTTATCCTCAGGCAAGCCTCATTTCGAGCACACTAACGGTCGAAGTCACGAGCGTGGATCAAGCATTGAAGTGAAGCACAGTTGCTTTAGACTGCGCTGACATAAACCGTCACGTATGATATTTCTAGAGGCACTAGAGCAATGAAATTCAGTCGAGCTATAGAACGCATGGCGATGGATACCTCTACCGTATGGGGCGTACACAACAAGGCCCTGGACCTGCAAGCCAAGGGTGAGGACATTATTCTCTTCTCTATAGGCGACCCGGATCTGCCCACCCTGGACATTACCGTCAATCACGCTATCGATAGCCTGAAGGCGGGGCGCACGCACTACTCACCGGGTGCTGGTGAGGAAGACCTGCGTCAGGCCATAGCAGACATCGAGACTCGATCCAGCGGCAACTCCACAAATATCGACCAGATAGTCATTCATCCGGGCGGCACCAATGCCATCTACACCACCTTGTCCTGCCTTCTTGACGAGGGCGATGATATTGTCATTCCCGCCCCTATGTACGTGGGCTATCAAGGTCTGCTGGCTGCCACCGGGGCCAACATTGTGCCTGTGCCGCTGGACACCAGCCGCGATTTTGCTCTGGATATCGACGCGGTCAAAAAAGCGTTTACCGCCAACACACGCGTTCTTTTCCTGAATACCCCCGGCAACCCCGGGGGCAATATGATTCAGGCCGAACAATTACGGGAATTGGCGGCTTTTTGCCTGCAGCGCAAGGTTTGGATTGTATGCGATGAAGTGTATTCCATGATCACCTTCGGCCAACAGCACATATCCTTGCACACCGTTGCCGCGACTCTTGAAAATGTCATCGTGGTTGATGCTCTGTCCAAATCTCACTCAATGACGGGTTGGCGTATGGGCTGGACCGTTTCATCAGAGGAAACAGCACAGCGCATTCTCGATTTTGCCTCGGGCACCATATTCGGTTGCTGCCAATTTGTGCAGGACGCTGCAGCATTCGCCCTGAAAAATGACGAAGAGTATATGCGGGCAATCGCCGATGAGTACAGAGTGCGAAGAGATTACGCGCTGGAGCGTATAGGCCGAATCCCCGCTTTAAGCGCCAATCGGCCCAGTGCGGGCATGTTCATTATGGTTAATGTGGCAACTGTAGCGCCCGATGGTCTCGCCTTTGCGACGGGCTTGCTGCAAGACACTGGCGTTTCGGTTTTACCGGGAGCGGCATTTGGCGAAATTACCAACCAGTTTGTGCGCCTTTCGTTGACTCACCCCGTGCACGTGATGAGCAAGGCGTTCGATAGAATTGAGCGCTACATTGCTTCACTGGAGTAAGGCGAGCAAATTAGCTGACTGCAAAACCACCCTGCCCGAGTCACTTCTGTGCCATCAAACTCCTCAACAGGTGAACGACGATATTTTCGCTGGCCTTTTTGCCCTGCCCCTGATGCTCCCGCAGTCTGTTCCACATTTCAAAGGAAGTGACCGCATCCACAGCCTCTCGCTGAGCCCGTGGGAGCCTCTTTAATTCCGGCAACCAGTTTTCCAAATCCTTGCGCAAGCCCCGCTGATTGCGCGCGTAGTTTTCGCGCAACACCTCATAACGCCAACGCTGCGCCGCTGTAGACAGCATAATGTTCTTAAGAGAGTCATAGGCGGCAGCACGGTGCGCAACAGCGTGCTCTACCCGCTCTTGTAAGGTGCCTTCGCGCTCACCCCCAAGGAACAATAATTCATAAGAGTCGCGAATCTCCCCGTCAATGGCTCGAGACAGAGATTCCATGTCTTCAAAATGGCGAAAAAAGGAGCGAATGCCCACGCCGGCTCGCTCGGCTATCTGCTGGGCTGTGGCCACAAGGGTGCCCTCTTCCATCAGACCCAGGGCCGCATCGATTATCGCTTTTTTACTGCGCTCACTGCGCAGACGTCGACCGTCGAGCTGCTGAGGTTGACTTGCTTGAGACATCGCGTATTCCGCTATGGAGTTTCAATTGACTAAAAGTGGCTGAGTATAGTGCCACAACAACGCCTATGCTATCTCATGCAGATGCCGGCCTGATGAAAAAACCCTACTGCAGCAACTCTTTAGCGATAGTCAGAACCGCCGCTGCATCCAACCGTTTTTGATAGCCATCGACAAAAATCTTGCCTACTATTTTCTTATCCGGGCTAACGATGAATATACCCGGGTAGGGAATCCCGTAAGAATCATCGCCGGGTTGATACGTTATATTGAGTATATGCAGTGCCTTCACAGAGTGGGCATCGATATCCGACAGAAATGGGAACTCAATGCCATTTTTTTCGAGAAAGGGCTGCTGCTGCGCAGGCGTATCGTAGGTCATTCCCACAACGGCTATGCCCTCCGCATGGAAAGCTTGTAAGTTCTGTTGCAATTGCACGAATTGCGCCATGCAAAAGGGTCACCAATCGGCAGAGCGGTTGGCGATAAAAACCATTCCTTTGTCGTGGATAAACTCGCCCGCGTCGGTAATTTCACCGCCCTGGTAGAGCGCGTGAATATCTGGGAACTGTTCGCCAATAGCAATGCCGGGATTAAAGTTATCGGTATCGGCCTGGACAAACATGTCGGCAGTAATTGCTTTTGCGGTGAAGTCCCACAGTTGCGACTTGAACACGTAGAGCCCAGCGGCTACGACAAGCAATACCAAACTGGCGGTAAGCATTTTTTTTATCATGTGAGCCATAGTCTATACTAAAGTGTTGCGTGTGCACCACACTTGGAACCGCCCTGAAGATGACTTGGAAAAAGACTACGCCACCAATGTGCTAAAACTCGCCCGGGCCATCAAGCCAAAATACAGAGGGTTAAAGCAGCACGTGTTTTACGACTGGGGCGTGGGTTCCTATTACAATCATCTTAGTGGGGGAATCACCGGGCCGGGCACCCAGAACAGGAGTCAATTTAAAATAGGTGTGGCTTGCGGGTGCACACCCCGACATCGGCGGCTCATACCCGCCGGATAAAAAAAGCAAAGCATTCTCTTCAGATGCGCCTCTGGGTTGGATGCTGGATGAGGCTAAAGCCCCCTGCACCGCTCGCTTGTGGGTACACAGGTTAAATGGAATTCACTAATCGTCTAATTGACTGTTGTCGATCCGCTTTAGTTAGGGAGCTTAGGTTACGACTCTTCGTTTTTGACGCGATTACTCTGAATTTCGTAATCCGATACAATGGATTCTAAAGCGTCATGAAATGCGTTTTGATGGCGACTCAGGCGGCAGTATTAAACTGACCCTGCTGGCCATTATTATGATCGCGGTTTATACCGTTGAAAAGAACAACTAGAGGGGATTGAGGATGCGTAAGCGCTTTTTATTTTTGAGCATAGCGGCATTGCTGACAACCACACCGGCGACAGCGCAGACCGATGAAATACTGAAAACTATCGCCGACGATTATTGGGCCTATGAGCTTGAGCAATATCCGGAGTTTGCTTCGTCACTGGGTGTGACTGATCCGATAGGCAGAGTGACCGACGCTAGTTTGGAAGCCGAAGATAAGCGCGTTGCCAAAGCTAAGGTGTGGTTGAAGCAATTGAATACAATCGATGTTTCCACCCTCAACGAGGACGACAAAACCAACTATGGCATATTGCGCCGAAGCTTAGCCGAACAGATCGAAGCCAATAGTTTTGGGCAACGCACAATTAACTTCACCAATCGTAGCGGGTGGCACCAGAGTTTTGCCAGCATGCAAAACAAACAGCCATTCCGCACTGCGCAGGACTACCAAACCTATGTCAATCGCCTTAAGCAGTATGCCAAGGTCAATGATCAGTCGATTGCTGTGGCTAATCAGGCGCTGGCGGGTGGGTATGTCCAGCCCTGTGTTTCAATGGTGGGATATGAGACCAGCATTTCCGGATTGATCAAAGAAGACCCGCGCGAGTCACGTTTCTATGAGCCGTTTAAATCCAAGCGGCCGAATGGAATTGATGCGGAGGTATTCCAGGGGCTGGCGATGAGCGCGTCAGCAACGATCGCGAACTCGATCAATTCGGCGCTGCAAAAACATTTAGCGTGGTACCGCAGCAAATACGCACCGAATTGCGCAAAGCAACCGGGTGTGTCTGCGCAGCCCGGCGGCGACAAATATTACGCTTTCCGCGTGCGTCAAATGACAACTACCCAAAAGTCCGCCGATGATATTCACAGTATCGGCGTTTCCGAGGTTGCGCGTATCAGGGCAGAAATGGTCTCCGTAGCCAAAGAAGCAGGTTATGCCAGCCGCGAGGTCTTTATTGAGCATCTGCGCACTGACCCCAAATATTACGCCAAAACCCCCGAAGAGTTGATGGAAAAAGTGGCGCGGGTTACCAAAGCTATCGACGGTAAAATGCCCTCTGTGATCGGCAAGCTGGCGCGGCTTCCCTACGGCATCAAGGAAATTCCTGCCGAGACGGCCCAGAGGACAACGACTGCTTACTATAATCGCGGTTCACCCGACGTGGGCATTGCTGGATTTTATTATGTGAATACATCCAAGCTGGACCAGCGCCCATTCTGGGAAATCCCCGCGCTGAGCGTTCACGAAGCAGTCCCCGGCCACCACCAGCAAATAGCGTTACAGCAAGAACTCGATATGCCAGATTTCCGTAAGAATGGGGCGTTCTTCACCGCCTTCGTCGAAGGTTGGGGGCTCTATTCAGAACGTCTCGGAATCGAGATGGGCCTTTATGATACTCCTGCAAAAGATATGGGCCGCTTATCCTATGAAATGTGGCGTGCCTGCCGCCTTGTTGTCGATACCGGCATCCATAGCAAAGGCTGGAGCAAACAACGCGCGATTGATTTCATGACGGATAACACGGCGCTAAGCGAAGCCAATATTGAAGCGGAAGTAAATCGATATATTTCATGGCCCGGTCAGGCACTGGCCTATAAAATGGGTGAGCTGAAAATTCGTGAACTACGTAGAATGGCCACGGAAACCCTGGGCGATAAATTCGATCTTCGCGAATTTCACGATGTAGTGTTGGGTCAGGGTGCCGTGCCCCTTGATATGCTAGAGGATCAAGTGACTCGCTGGATTGAAGAAAAGAAATAGAGGTTAAAACAGCCTCGATTCAGTTTAGGGTGTAAGTCAATAAAATACATTTGGCTGCGCCACCTTTATGCTATGTGCAATGGCCTTGCTCACGCTCGCCATGAAGGGCGCTGCCGGTGAACTCGCACCTATATCGGCCTACTCAGGAAAAATCATCAACACCGTCATCGCACTGGTCGCGGTGCGAACATCAATGATCCCAAGTTCGGTCCGGTGTGGAGCGGCAAAGACCAGCAATCTGCCATCGTAGTCGTGGATGACAAAACGCGCCAATTGAAAGCTGTCATAAAGGATGAGCGCCTGATCACTCCAACGGGCAAGTTCAACGTTTACAATACTCGGAAAGATATCTACTAAATAGATTGATCTGGGAGGTCCTTTTAATCGGAGCCTTGGGCGCCGCTTTTTTATGCCCGGAAATTGCAAACAGCGCTTTGTAATAAATTGCTAGATAACGCTCGTTTCCACATAAACAAGATAAAGGCGAACAACCTCGAATTCACGGGGGCGGTAAATTAGCAGAAAAAAAGGCCAACATTTGTCGGTGTCGTCATAACGGTTGCTATCGGCGCTAAAGCTCGCATATTTAGCCTGCACAGAAAACTGTTTATTAATAGGCCAGGTTGCCACCAGGTCGACCTCTGCACCGTAGTCTTCGCTGGTATCTTCAGCCTGGAAATCATGATGAATGGCGGCCATTTTCACTGGACCAAGCTTACCGTTCACCCCAGCATAGAAGTCTTCGATGCCGGCGCCCGGTGTACCCAGAAACTTGTCGGCCCAACCCTGAAATAGTCAGCGTCATAGTCCAAAGTACTGCTGCCGCTATCAGACTGTGTAGCATACGCTGCGGCGAGTGAGAACCAGTCAAACGTTGCACTGTATTCAATGCCGTAGGTAGTGCCAGAATGGTCCACAGTTTTGCCCGCGGAATAGTCTTTGTTTTCATCGAAATCTAGCGAGTAGCTATACGCGGCGCGCTTCTGCTCAGGCGTTATGGTGTAATCGGCGCGCAGGAAGTAATTGTCGCCACCCAACTCCACCGATGAAACGCTGGCTGCCGTGGTTAATGCGCTGGCGCCCCAGCATTCCCGCCATGTTTTCTCCGGCATACTTAACATACGCCTGATTGAGGTCGGTTCCCTCGGGGTCGGCAATAACGGGATATCGGGTATTGGCATTTTCCAGAGCGTTATAATCATTCGAACCAAAGTTAGAGATATTATCCATTTCAAGCAGAGC
>JBLHNQ010000034.1:0-27356 GCA_047650635.1 Halioglobus sp. | reverse complement strand
CTCGAAACGCTTATGGTGCAAACACCGGTCGATTACATCATCTTCTTCCGCGAGCTTTCGATGCTACCAGATGACATTGGCCCGCTCAAAAAGAGCTTCTACAGCCACTCAGAGCCACAAGAGATGGACAAGCGTTGGTCGCACTGGCTAACAAAATGGAAATCGCTTATCGGCAATACGACGAACGCCAATGCGACTGCGCCCATCTCTCGTGAGGCGATCTCCACAGCGATGAAACTCGTTAACCCAAAATACAGTTTGCGGGAGTGGTTCGTTGTGCCTGCGTATCAGCAAGCGGCCGCGGGGAACTATTCGGTCATTCGAGAGCTGCAGGGCGTCATGACACAGCCATATGCTGAGCAGTCGCAGACCGTGGAGGACAAATACTATAGGCTGAAGCCGTCTGAGTTCTTTAAGGTTGGTGGATTGTCTTATTATAGCTGTTCATCGTGATTTGTTTATCCGTGCAAAGAGACCCCCATGACCACCAATATAATTACTATTATTGACCCGCTTGCCGCTAACCACGTAGCGGCGATTCCGGCGTACACATCTGCCCCCGGCGGCACGCTCGCGGATACGCGCGGCCGGCTCTTGGGCGACCTGCGCATTTCGGTAACTGACCGCTGCAACTTCCGCTGCACCTACTGCATGCCCAAGTCAGTATTCGACAAGGACTACCGTTTTTTACCAAAATCTGAACTGTTGAGCTTCGGTGAAATCACGCGTATGGCACAGCTGTTCGTTGCACATGGTGTCGAGAAAATCCGTCTCACTGGCGGCGAACCTCTACTGCGTAAAAACCTCGAGGTTTTGATTGAGACGCTCTCCGCCCTCAAGACACCTGACGGTAAACCTTTGGATATAGCCCTCACAACAAACGCCTCCCTGCTGTCCAAGAAAGCCCGGGCGCTCAAGGCCGCTGGCTTGCAGCGTGTCACCGTGTCGCTCGATTCGCTGGATGACGCTATATTCCGGGCCATCAACGACGTCGACTTTTCAGTGGCCGATGTACTCAGTGGCATCGATGCTGCGCACAACGCCGGGTTTGCCCCCATTAAGATCAACATGGTGGTCAAGAAAGGTGTCAACGATCAGGATATAGTGGCGATGGCACGGCACTTCAAGGGTAGCGGCCACATCGTGCGCTTCATCGAATTCATGGACGTGGGCTCTTCCAACGGCTGGCGTATGAACGACGTCGTGCCCTCGGCCGAAATCGTGCGCATGATCAACGCAGAGATGCCTATCGTCGAAGCGGAACCCAACTACACCGGTGAAGTCGCCGAGCGTTGGACCTACGTGGACGGCAGCGGCGAAATTGGCGTTATCTCCAGCGTAACGCAAGCCTTTTGTTCCACCTGCACGCGCGCCCGACTCTCCACCGATGGCAAGCTGTACACCTGCCTGTTCTCGCAGTCTGGTCATGATTTACGCGGGCTCATGCGTTCGGGCGACAGCGACGAGAAAATCGCGGGTGCCATAGGTTTGATCTGGAATCAGCGAGAAGACCAGTATTCAGAAATTCGCACAGAACAAACTGCGCGAAGAAAGAAAGTTGAGATGTCTTATATCGGGGGTTGACGCTTTCATTCGCACTTAACCTGAATGAGGCGGCGCCCCGATCTGTTTCGGGGGCACCAACGCTGTAAACAGCCGTTGTGCGAACCCATAAATGACTTATGCAGTGATGACTATTTATGCATGTTCCATCCATCAAAACCGTTGAATTTGAGCGTCCGCAAATGGATCTGGGCACCGGTTGCACCGCCAATGCGTGGGCGCGCGTGCCCGTAGAGCTGTTGCCAGCTGAACGAGCAGTTCTTAAAACGCGCATCAAGAAACTGCTGGAAGAGCAGCAAGCGGTGCTGGTCGCACACTATTATGTGGATGCCGACTTGCAGGACTTGGCGGATGAAACAGGCGGTTGCGTGTCGGATTCACTCGAGATGGCGCGTTTCGGCCGCGACCATCCAGCCAGGACTGTGGTGGTGGCTGGGGTAAAATTTATGGGTGAGACAGCGAAGATACTCAGCCCGCATAAACGCATTGTAATGCCTGATCTCGACGCAACGTGCTCTCTCGATTTGGGCTGTCCTGCGGACGAGTTCAATGCGTTTTGCGATGCGCATCCTGACCGCACAGTGGTGGTCTATGCCAACACCAGTGCAGCGGTGAAGGCGCGCGCGGATTGGATGGTGACGTCTTCTATCGGCCTGAAAATCATCGCGCACCTGCATGCGCAGGGCAAAAAGATCCTATGGGCACCCGATAAGCATCTAGGCAACTATATCCAGAAAGAAACCGGCGCAGACATGTTGATCTGGCAGGGCTCCTGTTTGGTGCACGACGAGTTCAAGGCAGTCGAATTGGAGTTATTGAAACACGATCACCCACGCGCCAAGGTGCTGGTGCATCCAGAGTCGCCAGAAGCCGTGGTGGCACTGGCCGACGTGGTGGGCTCGACCTCGAGCTTGATTGCGGCCGCGCAATCGCTCGATACCGATGTGTTCATTGTCGCCACCGACAGTGGCATCCTACACAAGATGAAAATGGCCGCGCCGGGCAAACGCTTCATTGAGGCGCCGACGGCGGGCAATAGCGCAACCTGCAAAAGTTGCGCACACTGTCCGTGGATGGCGATGAACAGCCTGCAAAATCTGGCCGACGTGTTGGAGTCTGGCAGAAACGAGGTTCACGTTGATACGGGCATCAGCCGCAAAGCACTCATCTGTATTGATCGAATGCTGAGCTTTGCCGCGCAACATGATGGCAACGTCCGCCCTTCGGCAGATTTGGCCAAAGAACAAAAGCTGTTTTCAGGAATAGGCCCGGCATAATGCATCCACGTCACTTGGAACAACACTGTTCTGAACGAGTCGGCGGCGGGTGCGTGGCGGTGGGTGTAATTCCGTAATCTTATCGAACTTGGGAGAATGACTATGAGCATGAACGTCACGCAGAAACTGATCAAGTCGCATCTGGTGCAAGGTGACATGAAGCCCGGCGAAGAGATTGGGATGCGAATTGACCAGACGCTGACCCAGGATGCTACCGGTACGCTGGTGATGCTGGAACTGGAGGCGATGGGCCTGGACCGGGTGAAGACTGAGGTGAGCGTGCAGTACGTTGACCACAACATCATTCAGGAGGACTACAAGAACCCCGATGACCACCTTTTCCTGCGTAGCGCCTGCCAGCGATTCGGCGTGTGGTACTCGCGACCTGGCAACGGGGTGAGTCATCCGTGCCACCAGGAAAATTTCGGCAAGCCGGGCAAGACGCTGCTTGGCTCTGACAGCCACACGCCGGCGGGCGGTGCGATAGGCATGCTCGCAATCGGCGCTGGCGGGCTGGAAGTGGCGATGGCGATGGCGGGCGAACCGTTCTTTACGCGCATGCCTGTGGTCTGGGGCGTGAAGCTCACCGGCAGCCTACCGGACTGGGTGAGCGCCAAGGACGTGATCCTGGAGATGTTGCGCCGCCATGGCGTGGACGGCGGTGTGGGTCGGATCGTCGAGTATTACGGGCCGGGGCTGGCCACACTGAGCGCGATGGATAGACACGTGATCGCCAATATGGGCGCCGAGCTTGGCGCGACCACCACCGTTTTCCCTTCCGATCAAGAGGTGCGCCGCTTCCTGCGCGCCTGGCAGCGCGAAGACGACTGGGTTGAACTGGTCGCAGATACAAACGCGACCTACGACGTGTACGATGAAATCGATTTGTCCAGTCTGGTGCCGCTGATCGCCATGCCGTCCAGCCCGGGCAACGTGCGCCCAGTCAGCGAAGTCGCGGGCGAGCAGATCTACCAGACCTACATCGGCTCGTCGGCCAATCCCGGCTACCGCGACTTTGCCGTTTCCGCCATGATGGTGCAGGGTCGCCAAGTGAACGACCGCGTGTCGTTCGATGTTAATCCCACGTCCCGAGCGCAGCTCGAAACCTTGGTGCGCGACGGGCACATCGCCCACCTGCTGCACGCCGGCGCGCGGCTGCACCAAGCCGGCTGCAACGGCTGCATCGGCATGGGCCAGGCGCCGGCCACCAATGAACTCTCTTTGCGCACGGTGCCGCGCAACTTCCCCGGCCGTTCCGGCACCCGCGAGGACAAGGTCTGCCTGGTCAGCCCGGAGACCGCCACGGCGTCGGCCCTCACCGGCCTAATCACCGACCCGCGCACACTGGGCATCCCCTATTCACGCATCGAGGACCCCGATCACCCGATTATCAACCGCGCAATGTTCATGCCGCCGTTGCCGCTTGAGGAGGCGCTGCAAGTGGATATCGTGAAGGGTCCGAACATCGCTTCGCTGCCGAACTTCGAGCCGCTGCCTGATGAGATCGAAGTATCGGTTCTGCTCAAGGTGGCGAACAACATTTCTACCGATGAAATCATGCCGCCAGGTTTGCGGGTGCTGCCGTTTCGCAGCAACATTCCCAGGATCGCCGAGTTTTCCTTCGACAGGCTCGATCCCACCTACGCAACGCGAGCCAAGCAGGTGCCGGGCCACGTTGTGGTGGGTGGGAGCAATTACGGACAAGGCTCGAGCCGCGAGCACGCGGCACTAGGCCCGCAGTACCTCGGGCTGCGCGCGGTTCTAGCCAAGGGTTTTGCGCGGATCCACGCGCAAAACCTGATTAACTTCGGCGTGCTGCCGCTAACCTTCGTCGATCCTGCGGACTACGACAGCATCGAGGCCGACGACGTACTGCGCCTGACCGATCTGCGGCGCGTGCTGAAAGCGGGGGGCGAACTGGAGGTCGAAAACCTCACGCGCCAGTGCAAGTTTCAGATGGCTCACACCATGTCGCCGCGACAAGTGCTGTTCTTGCTGCGCGGGGGGTTGATTAGCTGGATGAAAGAGCGCCTCTCCACTTTACCCGAGTCTGGCGGCTCATGATGGGGTATGGGGCGCAATCCGTCCTTCGGCTATGGCCGCATTTCAATGCAGATATCCAAAGCTTTCGGGACTACCATTAGCCGCTTCGCTGTCGGCAGAATTCTGCGCAAAAACAAGGATAAGCTGCCGTCTGGTGGTGGTCCATCCTGGCCAACGTTTATAGGTCATATGAAAGACAGTTTGTGAAGCCGGGACGCCGGACCGGTCGATTCATTTCGCTGCGAATCTATTGCATTGAAGAGCCACTGGGTTAGGGTGGTTTTGGATCAATATACTCGGAGCATTATCGGATTTTCTGTCCATACTGGTGACTGCGATGGTGTTCGAGTACATTCTTCTTTAGACATCAAAACGCCCACGGCTCACTATTGCCTTGGTGTCAATCTATGGCTGCTCATTTCCATGTAACTTTGCTCTCAGAACCACAGCGCGTTTATCCTCGCCGTCATGGCTCCATCCCGGTGCCAGAAAAATATACCTGAGCTTGTCTCTCAAATTAGTGGCGCGACTCACATCAGTGGCAATAGCCGAGTATTCATGTGTTGCTACACGTATAGGGTTATAGGAGGTAATATTCTCGGTCAAGCCGTAAACAGGCGGATCGCCCTTAACTTCAGCCGAAAAGGTTCCGAAAAGTTTGTCCCACAGAATCAGCACCCCGGCATGATTACAGTCCAGATACCTGATGTTGGACGCATGGTGCACACGGTGGTGCGACGGTGTATTGAAAACTCGCTCAAACCAGGTTGGCAACCGATCAATCAGTTCTGTGTGTAACCAAAATTGATAAAACAAGTTTAGTGAGATCATGGTGAAGATCATTAACGGGTCAAAACCCAATAATGGCAGCGGCAACCAGAAAATGTATTTGTGCAGACGCTCCGTGACGCCTTGCCTCAAAGCCGTTGCAAAGTTCATTTTGATCGCGGAGTGGTGTGAGACATGGCCAGCCCAGAATAGACGAACCTCATGGTTCGCCCGATGCATAAAGTAGTATGCAATATCATCCAGAAAGAACAGAAGTAGCCACGCCCACCACTGGCGCTGCACAATCTCTGCCAATGGACTGATACTGTGCAGAAAATAAAAAATAACAAGCGCGCCCAATTTGGGCAGAACATCAATGAAAACCACGAAAAAGGTCATCCATAGCGATGCTATCGTATCCTTTCTATCGAATAGCTGGAGGTTGCTCCTGCGATCAACAACAACTTCGACGGTTAGTGCCAACAGGAAAATCGGCAAGAAAACGTAAACCAGATCGTCTTTGGCAAACTCATCCAGATAAAACTGTAAATCATGCATAATCTTGCTGTCCTGGGTAAAGACGAAGGCTTTATCGTGTTGAGTTCACGTCACTCAAGTTATCTGAAGCAAAGGTAGCACTCGACCCCGTGACTAACTTGACATTTAGTGACATAATCGACGCATGAAACCTGCTAGCACCAAAAGCGAAACCGCAGACTATGTGATACGGGCAGAGGGATTTGGTTCGATAGATACGCTGCTCAGCGAATTGAACATTGACTCCAAGGCTGCCTTCGCGCAGGTAGGCTTAACACCCGATATCCTGGAAGGAGATAATAAGAATCAAAATATCGAATATCGACGGTTTCTAGATCTACTCAACTACTGTGCCGAGATTACCGGGCGCAAGGATTTTGGCAACCTGTTGAGTTACTACCAGGATATGACCGTTATCGGACTGCCCGGGCGCGCCATGTATGAGGCACCGACGTTTAGAGCAGCCCTGGAAGACCTGATTGATTTTTTCCATCTACATATGAATGGTATGAGAGTGGGTTTTCAGGAGCACGGTCGAATTAGCCTGGTTACACTGGAGATAGTCATGCCATTCTCCCCTGAATATCGTCAGCAGGTGGAGCTGTCACTTGGCATTGGATTGCGATTCATCCGCCGCTTGCTTGGACAGGACTGGTGCCCCAACGAAGCATATTTTGAGCATTGCAAAGACTCGGGTTCCTCAAGCACACAGGCGCTATTTCGCTGTCCAGTTAACTATGGGCATGAGTTTAACGGCTATACCTTTAATTCGAGCGCATTGGATTTACTGCGGGAGCAATTTAATTCACGCCAACACCAGATTTTATACGACTATCTATGCCTGCAGAATCGGACGGTAAAGCGCGACTTTTTACTTGATGTTCGCGAACAACTGATTCATGCGCTGCGAGGGGGCGACACCAATATCGACACCGTCAGCAAAGCATTGGGCCTTCATCGGCGCACACTACAACGCAGGTTGAATGGTAGAGGCTATCACTATCGAGATCTTCTGGAGCAGACGCGCATGGACCTTGCCAACCGCTATTTGCGTTTAATACAGATGCCCATTACGCAGATTTCGGACATACTGGGGTACGCCGACCTGAGCAGTTTTTCTCGATCCTTTCGGCGATTTTTCGGTGTCTCTCCCCGTGCCTGGCGCAAACAGCACGTCAGCTCATGCAGTACGTAATTTGAGGAAGGGGTTCATCCAACGAAACTTCCAATTGATGAACTTTAGCGGCGCGTCGACTACGGCAATACAGATGCAGTCTTCAGATTGAAATGCTGTCGGCGCGTGAATATCACCCTCGCTACGATAAATAAAATCTCCTTTATGATAGCTGCCCTCGGCATCGGAAAAACCGCCTTGCAGAACCAGAGTCATTTCGTTGCCGCGATGCCCATGCTCGGGGATACGTCCGCCGGCCTTGATGTGGTAAAGAGCCAGTTCAAACTTAGGGTCACCCGTTTTCAAATAGCTAATACGCAGTGTTCGTCCTATAGACTTCCAGGTGAGATCACTAAAGTCGCCTTTCATAAGGCGCTGCAATATGGGCGGAGCGCTACCTTTGCCCACAGGCGCGGTGGTCACGTATCTCAGCGGAGGCTCATCATCCAGCCTTGCCAGCACGGCTTCCAGCTGGACGTCACTTACAGGTAACGGCTCCAACTCTTCGAATAAAGCTGCCCCAATATCGGATAGCTGACCTGCAACGCGCTGACAGTGCTCGCAAAAACCGATATGCACGGATAGACACGTTGACTGCGCTAGCGACAATGAACCGGCGGAGTACTCCGTCATAAGATCTAGATCTGGGTGAAATTTAGTCATAGTATTCATCTTTCAATTTGAACCTGTAGTTTTTGCAGCGCCAAGCGAACTCTGGACTTAACAGTGCCCAGCGGAAGGTCTAATTCGCCCGCAGTTTCAGAATGAGTTTTTCCTTCCATATAGACCTTGGCTAAAATTTGCACCTGGTCGGCAGGCAGTTTTGTCATAAGCTCACGCACTTTTTCCCTGCTCCGCTTGTTATGCAGCACGAGAAACGATTCCTCTGCTTCATAATCGGGAGATATGTCATCAGCCGAAACCGCTGTGTCAAATTTTTGCAGGCGCCGAAACATATCGGTCCGGCAGTTTTTTGCAATGGTGTATACCCATGTACTGGCAGCTGCCTTGTCGGGGTTAAAAGCTCCAGCTTTTTGCCAAACCTTTAGCATAACCTCCTGCACCAACTCGTCGGCATTGTTGCCCGAAAGCGTAGACCCGGATAGAGCGAAGGCTTTCATCAACGGGGCGAAGTGCCTGAACAATCGACTAAAAGCTGCCCTGTCCTCATTTTGGGCGATAAGAGTCAGGCATTCACTCCATTCGTCCGTGCGCCTTTGCGGCGATTGAGTTCCATTTGTGTCCGGGTTGTCTGTCACCAGCAACATTCTCTCTCTCAACATGGTCTCCTAAGTATACGCGCTCAACAGTATTTGGATCACTTTTGGTATAAAAACTTTAATTGCCTACATATATACGTACGATCTCTGAAATGGATCATATATAAATTCGTGGGAAGCAAAAATGATCCATGATGGACTCAGCGGCGTAATATAGGCATTACACACTGTGCGCTCGCCAAAAATGTGGCACTCAAAACAGGAGACATTGCGTATGAAAGTTGCGGTTATAGGATCGGGAATATCGGGTTTGTCCTGTGCGCACTACCTCAGTGGAGAGCACGAGGTCTCGGTATTTGAAGCTAACAAGAAGTTGGGAGGCCATACGGCTACGGTCGATGTTGAACTGGGGACTCGGCGATACGCCATCGATACCGGCTTTATCGTATTCAACGATTGGACCTACCCAAACTTTATAGCACTAATGGATAAGCTGGGTGTTAGCAGCAAGCCCACTACCATGGGGTTCAGCGTGCGTGACCCCAACTCAGGTCTGGAATACTCGGGGGGCAGTCTGAATACGCTATTTGCCCAGCGAAAAAACCTGCTGTCATGGCCGTTTATCTCCATGATCAGAGACATACTGCGCTTTAACAAGCATGCAGTCGCTGACCTGGATTCGGGAGCAATAAATAGTGGCGAGACACTGGGCCATTACCTGAAGAGAAACGGTTACGGGAACACGTTTATCGACCAATATCTGGCGCCTATGGGGTCTGCGATCTGGTCGGCAGATTGTGCAGCGGTGATTGATTTTCCGGTGGAGTTTTTCTTGCGCTTTTTTAAAAATCACGGTTTGTTGTCCGTTACCAATAGGCCACAGTGGCGTGTGATAGAGGGTGGTTCCAGAGAGTACTTACAGCCACTTTGCGCGAATTTTTCCGAGCGCATCTATAGCGGAAATGCCGTGAAAATGGTCCGTAGAAGACCTGGACAGGGCGTTACCCTACTCATGGCTAACGGCCAACCATTGCACTTTGACCAGGTTGTCTTCGCCTGCCACTCAGATCAGGCTCTGAAAATTCTGGAGCAACCTTCCATCGCGGAGAAAGAAGTGTTGGGTGGCATCCCCTACCAGACCAATGACGTGGTTTTACACACCGATACTCGCATGTTACCCCGAAACAAAAAGACCTGGTCCAGCTGGAACTATACCTTGGGCCAAAAGTCAGAAAGGTCGATTGTGACCTACAACATGAATATCCTGCAGGGAATAACAGCACCCGAAACCTTTTGCGTTACGCTCAATAACAGCGACGCCATAAACCCACACAAGATACTGGGAACATTCCAATACGATCACCCGGTATTTTCTCTGCAAGCCACGGCCGCTCAAGACCGCTGGAGTGAAATAAACGGTGTTGAAGACACCTGGTTTTGCGGAGCCTACTGGACAAATGGTTTCCACGAAGACGGCGTTGTCAGTGCCCGTAGGGTAGCCAATGCCATCGGGCGGAGCGAAAGGGTTGCCGCGTGAAGTCACGCCTGTACGAAGGCATTGTCAGGCACAGGCGCGTAACGCCGCGGTGTCACCAATTCCAATACCGCGTTTTTATGCCTTACATCGCTCTGGATGAATTGCCGGACTTATTTAAAGACAAGCCCTTCTGGTCGGCTAACGGGCGAGCCCTTGCTGAATTCAGGCGCAGTGACTTCCTCGGAGACCCGAATATCCCTCTGGCAGATGAAGTGCGCCGGCGTATCCGGGAAGAAACGGGTGTGGACCACACAGGCCCAATCTACCTATTGGCTAACCTGCGCTATTTTGGGCACATAATGAACCCCATTGCCTGCTACTACTGCTTTAGCGAAGACGAGAGTCAGTTACAGTTTCTCGTAGCAGAAGTAAACAACACGCCCTGGAACGAGCGTCACAGTTATGTATTGCCAGGTGCGGCGGACGGCAAATGGCTGAAGACTAAATTTGATAAAGCGCTCCACGTTTCACCTTTTAATCCAATGGCAATGAGCTACAACTGGCGCAGCAATACACCCAAGCGGCGGCTATTCCTGCATATGGAAAATACCTGCGATGACAACAAGGTGTTCGACGCAACCCTGTCCCTGTCGGCCCAACCGATCACCGCTGCCAATCTCAACAAGAACCTAATCAAATACCCGTTTATGACTGTGAAAATAGCCTTTGCTATTTACTGGCAAGCGCTGCGCCTATACCTCAAAGGTGTACCCCTGCACGGGCACCCGAACAAGCAACTACAAAGGAGCAAGTAATGAGTGAATTATCTGTCGGTTCCGTACGCCTTCCACAGAGCAGATCTGCTCGAATTGGGGCGAAAGTGTCACGTGAAGCCATGTTTAAAGTGTTTTCGAGTCTGGAAATAGGCTCTCTTACCCTGCACGAGGGCCAGACATCTCACCACTTTGGCACACCGGATTTGCTCGGAGAGCCGCAGGCTGAATTGCATGTACACAATCCGGCAGTTTACGCACAGCTGCTGACCGACGGTTCAATTGCAGCCGGAGAGGCCTATATACGGGGGCACTGGTCATCTCCCGCACCCACAGAGGTGACGCGTTTGTTTAGCGCCAACTTACCTGCCTTACAGCGACTTGACGCCAGCCAGTCCTGGGCGATGAAATTGGCGCTGAAGCTTGCTCACCGCCTCAATCGAAATACACACAAGGGTTCCAAAGAAAATATTGCAGCTCACTATGATCTGGGCAACGAATTCTTCCAGCTTTTTCTGGACCCTACGATGATGTACTCCTCAGCCATTTTCGGTAACTCTGAAGATTCACTTGAAGCAGCCTCAGAGGCAAAACTGGATGAAATATGCGGCCAACTGGAGCTGCGCCCGGACGACCATCTATTGGAAATAGGCACTGGCTGGGGTGGCATGGCGATACATGCGGCCAAGCACTACGGCTGCCGGGTAACAACCACAACCATTTCACGTGAGCAGTATGACTATGCCTGTGCGAGAGTAGCGCTGGAGGGACTGGAGGACAGAATTACCCTGCTGTGTGAAGATTATCGTTCGCTCACCGGCGAGTACGACAAGCTGGTGTCCATTGAAATGATAGAGGCAGTGGGGCATGAGTTCTACAAGAATTATTTCCAGTGCTGCGCCAAGCTGCTCAAACCAGACGGCAAAATGGTAATACAGGCGATCACCATCGCAGAACAGCGCTATGAAGAGGCACGCGACTCGGTGGACTTTATCAAGCGCTACATATTTCCCGGCGGCTGCCTACCGTCCGTGGGCGTCATTGCCAATCACATAGCCAGTGATACTGACCTGCAAATTGTGCATTTGCGCGACATAACCCAGGACTATGCGCAAACTCTGGCGCATTGGCGTACTCGATTCATGGCAAGACTTGATGAAGTAAAAGAGATGGGGTTTGATGAGGACTTTATCCGCATGTGGGATTACTACCTATGTTACTGCGAGGGCGGCTTCAGAGAACGTATTATTGGCACGGTTCAGCTGGCCTTCGCCAAACCCGGCTATAGATTTATAAACTGATCCAATCGCACCACCATAGCGTATTAATTTGAGACACCGTTATAGAGAAGCATTTCATGGAAAAGAAGAGCCCCACAATTGGCATCGGTGCCTGCCTTGTTGGTATGTCAGTTCGCTACAACGGTGATAGTAAGCGCAAAAATCAGTATATAGAGGGGCCGATTGAGCACGTAAAACTGCGCACCTTTTGCCCCGAGGCAGGCACTGGTCTGACTGTATCAAGAGAGCCTGTGCGTCTAGAGGGAGACCTGGGCACAGAGCGGCTTATGGACAGCTCAACCCCAGTTAATGGCTCTGGTGGTATTTTTACTGCCGAACTGAGAAGGCTTGACCGCTGCTGCCCATGGATATTCATGCAGCCTTATGCGGAACAACTTAGCCTGCGAAATCTGATCTAAACAATAAGTGAGCCAGACAAAATTATACAAAGGGGTAATTAGTATGGAAACAGCTTTAATGGAAACCGTCGTAAACCCACTTCAGGTCATCTCGGATGATGCGCGGCGGGTCAGAGACGCCTTGATAGAGCGTGGTCTGGAAACACCCATGGTACGTAACGGATTAAGTCGTGATCAAAAGTATGATCGAATTAGAGGGTCGTTTACCGACATAGCGCATACGCTTGGACTGGACCTCACTGATGACAGTCTGCGCGAGACCCCGCAGAGAATTGCTCGCATGTATGTAGACGAAATTTTCTCGGGATTAGACTATGCGAAGTTCCCTAAGGCAACTGCCATTGAGAACAAGATGGGAGTTGAGGAAGCCGTCAAGATTAAAGATATTTCAGTCGTTAGTACCTGTGAACACCATTTTATTACTATCGATGGTTTAGCAACCGTCGCTTACATTCCCGCGAAAAAAATTATTGGTTTATCCAAGGTAAATCGAATCGTCAGATTCTTTGCCCAGCGGCCACAGGTACAAGAGAGAATGACACAGCAAATCCTTGCGGCGTTACAAACGCTACTCGAGACAAATGATGTAGCAGTATACGTAGATGCGTCGCACTTCTGTGTAAAAGCACGAGGCGTGATGGATTCAAACTCAACGACACAAACAATGGCCCTGGGTGGACAATTTAAGTCTGACAAGCAAGTACGTGCCGAATTTTTTGCCTGAGATAATGTTTACTAACCAATAGAGATAACGACCATGATTGCACAAAATCTGGGAAATGTTGAACGAATAATCCGACTATGCACCGGTAGCGCCCTGTTCCTGTGGTTGGCCGTCCAGCCAGCCGTGAGCGGTATAGATTGGTTCATCGCAATTATTTCCTTGTCCCTAATTCTCAACGGTGTCTTTTCCCGCTGCTATATCTGGTTCATGCTGGATATTGACACACACAAAGGCCCCACTACTATGTGCCCGACAAACTAAGTACGTGGCTGCTGATCACTCAATTACACTTCGCAGTGGAAAACCCTGACATTAAAACCGATTTTATACGTGCGCTGACTAACGGTCTAATGTTCAACATCAGCTGGTTTGCGATCGTGTATATGCACTCGCCTTATTGGGCGCCAGCGACCGTGGCAGTTCACCTCTTGTGCCATTTTTCGACCATTGGACGGGGAATAGTGGAGGCCCGGTTCATACTTGGCGTCACACTGTTCGGCCTGTTGCTTGACCAGGCTCTATTTGCCGCAGGTGTATTCCTGTCACCCAACAGCGTCGCATTTGCGCCGCTTTGGATCAGCTGTCTTTGGCCGGTGCTGGCAACGACGATGATGCACGCATTTAGCGCACTGCAGCGCCGTTATATTCTCGCCAGCATTGCGGGCGCGATAGGCGGTGGAGGGTCTTATATAGCCGGCACTCGGCTATCCGACGTAGATTTCGGCTCGCCACTATGGGGGCCATTTTTTATGGCGGTTTTATGGTCGGTCTTATTCCCACTGCTGCTAAAGGTAGCAGGATCAAAAATGCCAGCCGAGGTTACAAACAATGTACACTGCTAAGGTGGCACTGGTATTTCTTCTCGCTATCATTTCCACATCGGGCACGGCGGCTACCCAATCGTGGACTATGCCTTTGGTGTTGGGAAAAGCCTATGAAAAAAATACGGGCGTGTTTCTGTACAGCGAACAACACTTTTGCAGCGAACAACGGCTATTGTGTAAGGTTGAATACAGCGATGCTTCGGGAGAAGTGTTTGCGACAAAATCTCTTGATTTTCGGCAGAGCCTAGTGGGTCCGTCACTTGTTATGAGCGGCTACAGAAACCAGAAGGAAATCTCTATCCCGGCCAGCCAAGACAATAATTTAGTCATAGACGCCGGCTTTGATAATTTTGTTCGCAGCAGCTGGGAAGAACTAAACGATGGCAAACAGATCAGTTTCCCGTTTCTCCCCGCTGGCTTTGATAAGCCCCTCAATATGAAAGCATTACGCAGCGAGAAAGCTGATTGTGAAGCGCAGCAGCTGTGTCTAGAGATTAAGCTGGACTCGTGGATACTGGCTATGATCATTGCTCCAATTGAGCTGTCCTATTCACGCTCTGACAAGAGACTGCTACATTTCAGTGGTATGAGCAATATAAGAGATGAGGACGGAGAGACGCAAAATGTCGACATCCACTATGAATACCTGGAGGAAGTGTTAACACTCGACCCTGCATGGAAAGCCACAGCCTCTGCTTTTTATCTCTAATAGCGACACATAGATGAGCGACCCCAAGCAAAAACCAATCATATACTGGTTTCGCAACGACTTAAGGCTATCGGACCTTCCCGGACTAGCGCGCGCGGCAGCCACAGGCCGGCCTATACTGCCATGCTATATTCTGGATGACGTGTCGCCCGACAATTGGAAGCTCGGCGGTGCCAGTCGATGGTGGCTGCACCATAGTCTCATCTCATTGACTAGCCAAATACAACAACAAGGTGGGCAACTTCTCCTGGCCAGTGGCGACCCTGTTACTGTATTGGCCGATCTGGCGACGAAAACCGGTGCTACCGATATCTACTGCTCACGGCAATATGAGCCGTGGGCCGAACCGTTAGAGAAGCGAGTTCATAGCCACCTCAATGCGAACGCCGTTAATCTCAAACGTTACCACGGCAGCCTACTGTGGGAGCCCGAGCGGGTTAGAAACAAAACTGGACTGCCCTACAAGGTCTTTACGCCATTTTGGCGTAATTGCCTTACCCTCGAGCCGCCACCGTCAATGCCCGAACCAATAGAGCCGTGTGCGTGGTACATGAACGCACCACCTGGCGAGTCACTACAGGACTGGCAACTAACACCCTCTAGCCCAGACTGGGCGTCGGGCTGGTCACAAATATGGAATCCGGGAGAACCGGGAGCCAAAACCCAGCTGGAATCATTTCTCCAGCATAAACTAGGCGGTTATGGACCCGGTCGGGATTACCCCTCACAAGCCAGCACATCAATGTTATCGGCACATTTACATTTTGGAGAAATTGCGCCTTGCAGAGTCTTTCAACGAACCAAAGAGATCATCGCAGTGGAGCCTGCGCTGTGTTCTGATGGAGAGAAATTTCTCAGTGAGTTGGGTTGGAGAGAGTTTTCTCATCACTTAATGTTTCATTTCCCACACATATGTCACAGCGCATTCAAACCTAAGTTTGACCGGTTCCCCTGGGTTGGATCACAAAAAAATCTGCAACGCTGGCAGCAAGGCAAGACAGGCTATCCTATCGTCGATGCCGGCATGCGCGAGCTCTGGACTACAGGATATATGCAGAACCGGGTTCGTATGCTGGTGGCGTCATTTCTGTGCAAGCACCTTCTTATCGACTGGCGAGCAGGCCAGTCATGGTTTTGGGACACTCTAGTCGATGCCGATATCGCCAATAACGCCTCTGGGTGGCAGTGGGTTGCAGGTAGTGGTGCAGACGCCTCCCCTTACTTCCGCATTTTTAATCCAGTCACCCAGGCGCAGAAATTTGATGGTTCTGGCGAATACATCAAAAAATGGGTACCAGAACTGTCGCGACTACCCAACAAGTATATTCACGAACCCTGGAAAGCGCCTGTGGAAACTCTGCAGCAGTGCGGTTTACAACTGGGCGAAACCTACCCGCTGCCGATGGTGGACCACCGTTATGCACGAGAGGGAGCACTGGCAGCATTAGGCGAAATTAATGCCCCTAAGTGAGCCAGTTACCGAAACACTGCGTATCCATTATCTCTTAACACTGCAGGATATAAACGATGACCGTATTACAGGAGACAGTTGATGTAGCCAGACCGATCGACGAGGTGTTTGCCTACGTGAGCGACTTCACCACTACCCGCGAATGGGATGCGACCGCTATAAGAGCTCGCAAATTAACCCTGGGGAAAATCGCTGAAGGAACCGAGTTCGAAGTCGTTTGTGCACTCCCCGTAGGCAGTATTAAACTCATCTACAAAATAGAAGAGCTAAAACACAACAAGCGTTTTGTGCTAAGCGGGCGCAGTCGGTTTTTTGATATACGCGACACCATTACGTTCTCTCCTTCACAGCGCGGCACGATAATTGAGTATAGCGCCGAGTTTTTTTTCAAGCCTATGATTAGCTCTGTCGCGTCCATTTCCAACAGTGGGCTTGAGCGCATGGGTAAAAAATCTGTTGCAGGATTAGCATTGGCGCTGGAGGATAAGTTCCCGCTTGCCCTAAAGAAAAAAAGCCGGGGTGAAAGACTATTACCGGAGCTGTCCTTGTTTACCCGTCTGGGCTACCACCTGAGCCAAAAACATTTTCACCCGATGTCGGCCTCTGTCAAAGGCAAGCATATGGTTATTACCGGAGCCAGTGCCGGTCTTGGGTATGTGACGGCAAGAGAGCTGGGAAGGCGTGGAGCCGAACTAACATTGGTGATGAGGGATAAAATCAAGGCAGAAAAAACGGTGAAGGCGCTGCAGCTCGAAACAGGTAACACTCAGATTGGCTATGAACTGGCCGACCTCAGCCTAATGAGCAATGTCGATAGGCTGATCGCCCGGTTGAAAAAGAGCGGCCGGGCAATAGATGTGCTGATCAATAATGCGGGTGCCTTGTTTAATCCAAGGGGTGAAACTGCCGAGGGCCTTGAACAAAGCTACGCTCTGTTGTTACTCAGCCCTTACCGTCTCACCGAGGGACTAAAGCCACTATTGCTCAAAGCCGAGGCTGCTCGAGTTATCAATGTTGTGTCTGGCGGCATGTACAGCCAGAAACTCGATGTTGATACGCTGCTCAATAAAAGCGATGCAGACTACTCTGGTAGCACTGCTTATGCGAAAGAAAAGCGCGCCTTAATGGTGCTGACGCAGGAATGGTCCCGCGATTGGGCAGACCAGGGTATTGTCGTTAATGCAATGCACCCGGGCTGGGCAGACACACCAGGCGTGCAACAGGCTCTACCCCTGTTTCGTAAAATCACGCGCAGCGCGCTGCGTACGCCCGAACAGGGCGCCGATACGATTGTTTGGATGGCGGTTGCGACTGAGGCAGCACAGGCAACGGGTAAACTGTTTCTGGACAGGCAAGAGCGGCCAACCCACCTGATGCGCAGCACTCATGAAACACCGGATGAGCGTCGTAAGTTGGTTGATTTTATGGCTCAGGCTTCACTCGCCTCTGTGTGAGGCAAGGTGAGCTCGCCGGCAATGACAGAATTGCACCTTTAATGTTCGCCCTGCACCAAAATAGCCCGGAATTTGTCCCATAGCGAGGCGGGGGCGCGCTGCATAACAGAAAATCCGGCCTTGAGAGGGTTGGCTCAATTATTGCTAGCCTCAATTGAAGTAATAGGCCAATCCTGCGCAACTGCAGAATAGGCACCCAGCATTTACTGCATGCTCGCCTGACCATGCAGCCATAGGCTACACCCTCAAAAAGATATCCTCACCAAGACCATGAAGAACAACAGAAACCGAATTTCATTGAGAGGCCTGCGTACCTTTTGCATCGCGGCCGAGCGCGGCAGCTTTCGTCTGGCAGCAGAAGAACTATTCCTCACCCCATCGGCAATCAGTCACCAAATAAAGAGCCTGGAAGACGAACTCGATGTAAAGTTATTTGATCGGAGCACGCGTGATTTGCGACTAACAGAAGCGGGAGCCAATCTTCGCATAGAGTCCAGTTCACTTATTGACCAACTCGATCAAGTAGCCAGTCGTTTTCATGCACGTTATAGCCAGCAACCGTTGCGCGTGACCGTACAACCATTTTTTGCTACCGAAATGCTACTGCCCAGGTTATCGGTTTTTATCAGTCAAAATCCTGACATCGCCATCAATATAGACACTGAAGATCAGTCCGCCGAAAGGCACCCGGCCCAGGCTGACGTTTCCATTCGGTTGTTTCGTACGGCGCCCAAAAATCTGCAAGTGAAGGAGCTTTGTCGACTGCGCCTGTGCCCGGCTTGCTCACCCGAACTGCTCAGAAAACATCCCAAAATTATGGGCGGATCAATGAAGGGACTGCCTTTGATCGTGCATTCAAAAAGGCCCAACGCCTGGCTTGACTGGTCGCGGTCGGCGGGCGCTGAACTGGGTGATCAATCTAACGTGATTCGTTTGGAGACAATGATATCCGTGGCCAGAGCGGCAGAGCAGGGCCTTGGAATTGCTCTTGTGCCTCTGCCGCTTAGCGAAAGCTGGTTCCAAACCGGCAAGCTGGTGCGACTGTCAGATCACAACCTGGATACACCTGATGGCTACTTTGTGGTTTCACGGGTGGAAGATGCACAACGCGCGGAAGTAAAGGCATTTCGTCAGTGGGCAGTAAAGGAGTTTGGAAATGCTTGATGAAATTTTCTCATCACAGTGGCAAGCTATCTTCGTTTGTTTAAGCCCCGAGTGAACGATACTTTAGTGGCGGTACCGAGGAAACAAATCCTTGAGTGCAATCACTAAACGATCATTCACAGTTGTGGGGAAGAAGATATGAACAAGAAATTTAAAAATGTCTCAGGGACATTCAAACTAGGGATTTGTTTTGCGGGAATACTCGCCTATACCGGTGGCAGTTACGCATCCGATGGACGGGTTAGCGCAGAAGCATTCGAATTAAAAATTACGGAAGAAACGTTGGGGGGCAGTGAAATTATGGCTGGCGAATACGCCGCCGCGATCGAGACAATCCTTACCACGGCATCTCTGGATTCAAAGTACGATAAGAGCACGAATTTATGTGCCGCCTATACTGCACAGAAAGAGTTTGGCCTCGCAGAACACCAGTGTCATCTCTCCTTGCGCCTTAGTGAATCGGCAAACGTCAATGCACACCTTAGTGGCCGGTCCTATCTCGCGCGACGAGAGGGTAAAGCAGTGGCTTTAATCAACCTGGGGGTACTGCACGCCCTGCAGGGAAACAACCAGGAAGCACGCGAGTACTTCGAATCGGCGAGCAAAAAGAGCAAGCGTTTAAGGGCAACTTCAAAGCGGAATATTAATTCGCTTGATACGCGCATGGACTCCCAGATCGCCTCCTCTTGATGACTCTAGACGCTTAACCCGGCACCGAGGTCAAATGCCCTGCCGGTTACCTGCCAGCCACACATGCCGCAAAACTCTATAATAGAGCGTGCATGTCACTTCTCCACCCACTATCATCATCTGCATAAGTTAAAAGCTAGCGGTGCGTGAAATTTGAAAAAAATTAGTTGCTTCACATGCTAATCGCAGGCTGTGGTTACATTGGAGAACGCGTCGCGACAGAAATGTTGTCTAAAGGCGAGGCGGTTAGCGCAATTGTTCGCTCCGATGAGGGGGCAAAAAAGCTGCGTACCATGGGGGTCTGTGTACTTCAACTAGACCTCGACACATCGCCTGCACCTCTGGCGAGCACGCTGAACCAGGCGATATTTTATTTTGCCCCACCCCCGCCCCATGGTGCTTTGGACACTCGTATGCAGTCTTTCCTCGAAAGATTAGCCGTAAGTGGCCAGCCGACACGCATTGTTTATATTAGCACCACCGGTGTTTACGGTGATTGTTCAGGTAATTGGATCGACGAAACACAACCAGCCAACCCTCAAGTTGATCGCGCCAGGCGCCGTTGGCATGCCGAGCAATTGCTGCAAGACTGGCGCACAACCACTGGCGGTGAGTTAGTTATCCTTCGCGTGGCTGGCATTTACGGCCCGGGAAAATTGCCCTTGGCACGACTTCAGAAAGGCTTGCCTATCGTTGCGGAAAAACATGCTCCATGGACAAACCGTATTCATGCCGATGACTTGGTGCAGGTTTGTTTGGCCGCTATGGCGCGAGGAATTGATGGTGAGGTTTACAATGTCTGCGATGGAACACCGGGCAATATGACCGACTACTTTAATCGTGTCGCAGATTTAGCCGGCCTACGCCGTCCACCGCTAATTGACGCAGAACAGGCATTGGAGGCTCTTTCGCCAGGTTTGTTATCGTATCTTTCAGAGTCGCGGCGCATACGTAATCAAAAAATGTTAGATCAGCTGGGTGAGAAATTACGTTATCCCTCGTTGGAAGAGGGTCTGCCATCCTGTTTTTCGACAGCTTAACTACTTTGCATAATTAGACCTGCATAACTAAGAGAAACTCTCGTGTCGATGTAAGTATGCAGGCTAGTTCAGTGTAGTCACACCCTTATGGCATAACTGTCCCACCGCCGAAAACCTCAACGCAGCCATTAACGTAGACCGTCTTGGTACGCACGCCGATGGCAACGGCAGCCGCTGGCTTAGTTAGTAACGGCTTTGCGGTGCATCTTTACAGTTTTTTTATGTAAGTAACATGTTGTCATCTGACTCCAAACGCTGCCATCGAAGTTGATGCTTGCGTAGTTGCTTGCCAAAGATTTCTTCACCAGCGAGGGTTAACCCCTTGTCAGAAAAAACAAATTGGCGAACTTGCTGCGTGCCCACAAAATTAGGGTTGTGACTCATTGCAACCGAATGAGTCACACTTGTCTCACCCACCCTGAAAGGCCCTGCGTAATGAAAATAGGAAGTATAGGCCTGCACAAGTAAACCGGATTCAAGCGAGCGCAAGCTTTGCCGCGCAGGGAATAGCGAACGATTACTGCGACAGATCGCCACGCTCATCCAGCCCGCTTCGGTGTATACAAGCAGGCCCTCGGGCGAGGTGCCGAAAGGCTCCGAAATTGTTTCACCGCTGCTGTCCGAAATCGTCCAACTCAAAAGTTTCCAGGTACCTAGAAGTGTCGTTTGCATAATTAACCTTATCTAATGGGTAAGGTGTATGAAATTGAGCGCTATCGACACCGTGACCGCCTCGCTCAGCACGTTGCTAAACCGTTCGAAAAGCCGCAATACGTCCGCTAGTTGCTGCAATCAATCTTTAAGTAACATAAAAAAGCCGACATAAATGTCGGCTTTCCTCGTTCTTCACAGCAGCAAATCTGCTATTTCATTACTGTGTATCAGCGGCCACTTCTGCAGCCTGGTCAACGATAGAAATCAGCTCTACTTCAAACACCAGAGTCGCGTTGGGGCCAATAGTGTCACCAGCACCGCCGGCACCGTAGGCCAGGTCAGATGGGATAACCAGCTTCCACTTGGAGCCCACAGTCATCAGCTGCAACGCTTCAACCCATCCTGGAATCACCTGGGTTACGCCAAAAGAGGCCGTCTGTCCGCGGGAATAGGAAGAATCAAACTCGGTACCGTCGGTCAATGTACCGCGGTAGTGCACTTCCACGGTGTCCTCAGCAGTTGGCACGGCACCTTCGCCGGCAGTCACTACTTCGTATTGCAGGCCAGATTCGGTGACTACAACACCTTCCTTAGCAGCGTTTTCAGCCAAAAATTCAGAGGAAGCTGCAAGGTTGGCAGCGCCAGTTTCAGCCTGAGCAGCTTGCTGCTCTGCAACAGCTTTCTCCTGGTATGCTTGCATCTCGGCAGTAATTTCTTCCTGTGTAAGGCGAGGCTCTGCGCCTTCCAGACCGTCGCTCATACCGGCAGTGAATGCGTCCATGTCCATGGGAACAGAATCTACCGCCATGCGTGAGCCCAGACCAAAGGCAATACCGTAACTCAGACGCTGCTCGCTGGTTTCCAGGGCAACGGGGGCATCGGCGTCGATTTCTGCTGCTTTTTCGCTACAAGCCTGCAATGTGACCATGCTGATCAGGGCAAGTGGAAGTACGTACTTTTTCATAGTTGGGGTCCATTTTATGAGTTAAGGATAGATGGAACAAGAGTAGGTCTTGCAATGGGAGCGAATAATACTACTCCCAATACCATTAACGCTAGTGTCTAACCGCCTTAATCCTGTTGAGTTTCAACTGGTTTGATACCTTCCCAGCAGGTAGAATCGCCAGCCTTATGATTATCCTCAAAGACATCAGCCTGAGACGCGGCATAAAAGTTCTGCTGCAGGACGCCAACGTCACCATCCAACCCGGCCAGCGCCTCGCCCTGATTGGCGCTAACGGCAGCGGTAAATCCAGCCTGTTTGCCATGCTAATGGGCGAGTTGGGGGCAGATCAGGGCGAAATTGATGGCATGAACAATTTGCGTCTGTCCCACATGGCACAGGAGGTCATGGCTACAGATCTTCCGGCTGGGGAGTATGTTTTACGCGGCGATTCACAGCTGGCGAGCCTGCGTGATGAGATTCAGAAACTCGAGGCCAGCGAAAATTTCAGCGCCGCGGCAAAAGTTCATGGCGTACTTGAGAGCATTGATGGTTACAGCGCTGAACGGCGGGTGGAACGCCTGCTGCAGGGCCTGGGCTTTGCCGACGGCGCGTCAAAGCGACCGGTCACTGATTTTTCGGGCGGATGGCGTATTCGACTCAACCTTGCCAAGGCCCTGATGACGCCCTCGGATATGCTGCTGCTTGACGAACCAACCAACCACCTGGACCTGGATGCCACCATCTGGTTGCAACAGTGGTTAGAGCAATACCCCGGCACCCTGGTGATGATTTCCCATGACCGAGACTTTATAGATGCCACCTGCCAACGCATATTACACATAGAACACCAGCAACTTAACGCCTATACCGGCAACTACAGTGATTTTGAGCTGCAACGGGCGGAGCGCCTTGCGAACCAGCAAGCCACCTATGAAAAGCAACAGCGCCGGGTGGGGGAAATTAATGACTTTGTGCGGCGTTTTCGCTACAAAGCCACCAAGGCCAAACAGGCACAGAGCCGCTTAAAAGAGCTGGAGCGCATGGAGAAGGTGGCCCCGGCACACATCGACTCGCCCTTCGACTTCATTTTCCCACCCCCCCTGCGAAGCTCCGATCCGCTGCTGAGCTTGAGCCTGGCAAGCCTGGGCTATAAAGACACCTGCATTTTATCCAAGGTAGACATACAACTTCGCCCAGGCAGTCGCTGCGGCCTCTTGGGCAAAAACGGCGCGGGTAAATCGACCCTGCTGAAGTCGCTGATAGGCGAACTGCCTCTGCTGGCGGGAGAAAGAGTCACGGGCGAACACTGCAGCATCGGCTATTTCGACCAACAGCAACTGGAGATGCTAGATCTGAACGCCAGCCCAGCCCTGCATTTACAACGTTTGAGTCCCACCGCCAGGGAACAGGACATTCTCAACTTTCTGGGAGGCTTCAATTTCCGCGGCGCTGCGGCCACCAGCGAAATAGCGCCCTTCTCCGGTGGCGAAAAGGCCCGCCTCGCTCTGGCCATGGTGGTATGGCAACGTCCCAACCTACTGGTGCTGGATGAACCGACCAATCACCTGGACCTCGAGATGCGCCATGCTATGGAAGTGGCCCTGCAAGCCTACGAAGGCGCGGTTATTCTGGTCAGCCACGATCGCCACATGCTGCGCAATACCGTCGACGAGCTGCTATTGGTCCACGATGGCGTGGTGGAAGAGTATGGCGATGACCTAGAGGCCTACGAGAAATGGATAATCAGTAGCTACAGGTCTCCCGATAGGCAAGGCGCCATCGAATCCGACACGTCTCGCAAGGAAAAACGTCAGCACGCCGCAGCTAAACGGGACCGGCGCAGACCACTGCAGCGTCTTATTGAGAAAACCGAGCGGCAGATGTCTAAAACCGAAAGCGAACTCCACAAGATGCAGGCACGGTTAGCGGACAGCGACCTCTACAGCAAAACCCGCAAAGACGAGCTGGCCGATTTGCTCAAGCTAGAGGGTCAACTCAAAACCCAATCCGATGAATTGGAAGAGGCGTGGCTGGAACAACAGGACGAGCTGGAATCACTCGGAGCGTAGCCCGACCGCAGCAACAAACCTTGCAACACCCCACTCTGACCCGATTCAGACGATGTAAAAATTCCGCGACGATGTCACTCAAATCCTCCCTCAAAAAGCCCTCTAATAAATTTATCTGGGTTAGTGCTTGCTATAGGTTCAGAAAGCCCTATTATTCACCTATAAACACCATATATGCACCTCTAGGGGAGTGTTTCTTACCATATATAGCGTTTACATATAAATACAAGGTATAAAAAAACAGTTCTGATATAACAAAATAGTGAGTGATTCAAATGTCTGATCCCCAAGCGGCACAACGTGCTAGCCGTGACACCCCAACTGTCCCTCTACAAACCACCTCCCTCGATATCTGGCGCCAGAAATACTGCCTTAGAACAATAGACGGACTGGAAGTCGACAGCGATATCGACGCTACCTTTACCCGCGTGGCAAGAACCATTGCCGACGTTGAAAAAGGCGCGGATAAACGCGAACTGTGGTACAAAGAATTTTTATGGGCGCTGCGCCAGGGAGCCATTCCCGCGGGCCGCATCCTCTCCAACGCCGGCGCCGGCGCGCACAAAGCAGATACCTCAACCATAAACTGCACGGTGTCAGATGTGCTCAGCGATTCCATGGAGAGCATACTGACAAAAAACACCGAGGCGGGCTTAACGCTGAAGGCAGGCTGCGGCATAGGCTATGAGTTTTCCACCTTGCGCCCTGCGGGCGCCATGGTGGCAGGTGCAGGTGCAAAAACATCCGGGCCGCTGTCCTTTATGGACATCTTCGATAAAACCTGTCTCACCGTGTCTTCTGCAGGTGGACGGCGCGGCGCACAGATGGCCACCTTCGACGTCTCCCACCCCGACGTGCTTGACTTTATTCGCGCCAAACGTGAAAACGGCCGTCTGCGACAATTTAATTGCTCACTGCTCATCACCGACGAATTTATGCAGGCCGTTAAAGAAGACACCTCCTGGCCACTGGTATTCCCCATTAAAGCTAACAGCCTGGCCGAAGCAGAACACAAAGCGGGAGAGCAAGGCATTGTATGGCGCACATGGTCAGGCAATGACGGTTACCTGACCAACGAACGCGGCGAGACAGCCTGCCGCATCTACCGTGAGGTACCGGCAAAGCACATCTGGCACACTATCATGTCGTCAACGTTCGACTATGCAGAGCCGGGCTTCATTCTCATTGACCGCGTCAACGAAATGAATAATAACTGGTTTTGCGAATCCATCAGGGCCACCAACCCCTGCGGCGAGCAACCCCTGCCTCCCTATGGCAGCTGCCTGCTGGGCTCGGTCAACCTCACGCGTTTTGTCGAGCAGCCCTTCTGCGACGAGGCGAGCTTCGACTGGAGCCACTTTGACAAAGTCGTCGCTGTGTTTACCCGCATGCTCGACAACGTGGTCGAAATCAACGGTCTGCCCCTGGAGGGGCAGCGCAGCGAAATCACCAGCAAGCGACGCCACGGCATGGGCTTTTTAGGCCTGGGCTCGGCGCTCACAATGCTGGGCATGAAATACGGCAGCCCCGAAGCAGTAGAGTTTTCCGGTAGAATATCTCGCGAACTGGCAATCAGCGGCTGGAGAGCAGGCCTCGAACTCGCCAGAGAAAAAGGCGCTGCCCCTATAATGGATGAAGAGTACACCGTTACCGAAGCGATGCTCGTCCAGCGCCCCGAAATGCGCGAAGACGGCGTCAAAGCCGGCGACATACTTCCGGGTCGGGTTTTGCACGCGCGCTACAGCCGATACATGCAAAAAATCGCCTCGGTAGAACCCGAGTTAGTAGAGCAACTGGCGCAGGAGGGCTGCCGCTTCACTCATCACAGCTCCATAGCCCCAACTGGCACCATTGCCTTGTCGCTGGGCAACAATGCCAGCAACGGTATTGAGCCTAGCTTTGCTCATCAGTATGCACGCAATGTCATTCGCGAGGGCAAGAAGTCGAAAGAGAAAGTCGATGTCTTTTCCTACGAGCTGCTGGCCTACCAACATCTGATAAACCCCAAGGCATCGCCCTCGGGGACAACCCCCGAGGACAGCCTGCCCGATTACTTTGTGACCACCGACAATGTGTCGCCAAGGGAGCACGTCGACATGCAGGCCGCTGCTCAGTCCTGGGTAGACTCCAGTATTTCAAAGACAGTCAACGTGCCAACCGATATTCCCTACGAGGAGTTCAAGGACATCTATCGCTATGCCCATGAAAAAGGTTTGAAGGGTTGCACCACCTTCCGTTTTAATCCCGAGGCATTCCAGGGCGTGCTGGTGCGCGACGAAGACATGGCCAACACGGTGTATCGCTTCACCTTGGCAGATGGCAGCGAAGTTGAAGTGCCCGGCAATGAAGAAATTGAATATGACGGCGAAATGCACACTGCCGGCAACCTCTATGACGCAATAAAAGAAGGCTACTACGGCAAGTTATAGCCTGGAGAACCCCAAAATGAGCTTGAAAATAGACACTAAAATCGTTGACTGTGCCGTGGTGGCTGGCGCCAAAGCCGTGCTCGCCGAAGAGCCCAAACCCGTCAAGGCCGAAGTGGTGCAAATGCACGAAAAGCTTCAGCGCCCCGAGATGTTGGTGGGCTCCACCTACAAGGTAAAGACCCCAATGTCAGAGCACGCGCTCTACATTACGATCAACGACATTATTCTCAATCAGGGCACCGAGCACGAACAGCGACGCCCCTTCGAGATTTTTATCAACTCCAAAAACATGGACCACTTCCAGTGGGTGGTTGCCCTCACCCTGATTATTTCCGCCGTGTTTCGCAAGGGCGGTGATGCCACCTTCCTGGTTGATGAGCTCAAAGGCGTGTTTGACCCCAAGGGTGGTTACTTCAAACGCGGTGGTCGCTTCATGCCCTCCTTGGTCGCCGAGATAGGCGAGGCGATTGAGAACCACATGAAAATAATTGGCCTTATTCCCGAGGAGAAACTGGACGATCACCAAAAGGCATTCCTGACCAAGAAGCGCGAAGAGCTGGCAAGCAACGATGGCACAGAGGCCAGCGACTACCCCATTAGTGCCCAGCTGTGCAGTAAGTGCAATACCAAGGCCGTGATGTTCTCCGATGG
>JBLHNQ010000033.1:0-28182 GCA_047650635.1 Halioglobus sp. | reverse complement strand
GATTCCGGGGGTGCGGGACTGCACCGCGGCGGCAACGGCCTGTCAGTGGCTTATCGCTTCCTTTGTGATGGCCACGTTGGTATTCACGATGACCGCTGGCTTACCTATCCCTGGGGTGTGTTAGGCGGCGAAGTTGGCCGTCGTTCCACCAAACGGATTGTACGCAAAGATGGTAGCGAACAGTGGTTACCCGCCAAAGCGGAAAATATCAAGGTTCAGTCCGGAGACGTGCTGTATTTCAATACCTGGGGCGGCGGCGGCTGGGGCGACCCATTCGAACGCGATCCTGCACTGGTGCGTCAAGATGTGGAACGCCGCCTGGTTAGCGCCTCAGGAGCACAGCGTTACGGTGTGGTGATGGCGGACGACGGTGAGGTGGATGAAATAGCTACGCAGCTATTGCGCGAAGAACTGCGCGGCGCCAGAGGCGATATTGAGGTATTCAATCGCGGCGGCACTATCGAAGAGCTTAAGGCGCGCTGTGTAGAGGAAACTCATCTGCCAGCACCTGTAGATCCAAGCTTTCAAACCACGAGAACCGCATGAGGTCATTATAAAATGACAGACCTGCAGCGTCGATCGCATCCAATGGGCACACGGCCGGCACTGGTGCTGGTAGATCTGAGTGCGGGGTTTACTGACCCTGACAGTCCATTGGGGTGCGAGTGTGATGCCGCTATGAGCGTTAATGTTACTTTACTTGAGGCGTTTCGCTCTCGCAGTCTGCCGGTGTTTTTCACTTGCGTGTGTTATCGCTCGGCGCAACAGGCTACCGTTTTTCGAAGCCGTTTGCCGGCACTTGATATTCTCACTCCGGATTCACCCTGGGTATGTATTGATTCTCGGGTACAACCCTGCATGGGTGAGCCGGTTATAGAAAAGCAATATGCCAGTGGCTTCTTTGGCACCTCGCTTGCGCGACAACTCGATGAACAAGGCGCTGATAGTCTGGTGATAACCGGGCTCACCACCAGTGGCTGTGTGCGGGCTACCGCAGTGGACGGTCTGCAGCATGATTACCGTGTGTTTGTGGTGAAAGACGCCGTAGAAGATAGAAATCGTGAAGCACATGAGGCCAATCTGCATGATCTTAATGCCAAGTATGCCGATGTTGTTACCTCCAGCCAGGTGCTAGCGGCTTTGCCAGAAGGGGTGCAGGCATGAGTATTCTGGCGGGTGAAAAGGTCAAAATTCTGATTGTCGGCTATCGCAAGTTTAGCGAGTTAATTAATTCAATCAAGGCAGATTTCGCAGAGCACGCCGAGATTACTATTGTGGAATCAGTGGCCACCAAGAATGTTGAGTATGAAAGCCTCATTCAGCAATACCAGCCCGATGTTGTCGCCAGTGCGGGTTCCAATGCAGCATACCTCAGCGCCACATTGTCGGTGCCGGTTATCAGTCAAAAGGTGACCGATACTGATATTATCGAGGCGCTGGCCAAGGCGCGCGTCATCGCTTCTCGAGTGCATATATTCACTTACCACCCCAACGAGGCGGAGCCGCAGCGACTATTCAGTACGCTGCCAAATCTTTTGGATATCGATCTGGTTCATCACAACTACAGCACATCCGATGAAGCGACTCAGCGTTTGCTGTTGGCGCTGGCTGAGGAAGATACGCGTGTCGTGGTGGGGCCATCATTTGCTTGTCATATGGCCGAGCAGAGACAGATGCCGGCTATCCTAATTTATAGCCGTGAATCGGCACGAGAAATGCTCCAGCGGGCTGTTGATGTTGGGCGTGCCGTGCACCGCACCGGCGTGCTGAATTCACAGCCAGGTGAGCCGCCAACCCGCTTTATCATTCGTTCCAGCGCAATGGAGCGCGTGGCGCACATGGCGCGTACCTATGCATGCAGCAAGGGAGCGGTGCTGCTGCAGGGGGAGAGCGGCACGGGTAAGGAGCATATTGCCCACGAGATACATCGCCATAGCGACTACGCAGAGGGGCCATTAGTAGCGGTAAACTGCGGGAGTATTCCCCATGAACTGTTTGAAAGCGAATTGTTTGGTTATGTTGAAGGCGCCTTCACCAGTTCCCGGCGTGGCGGGCGTGTGGGACTTATCGAGCAAGCAAACGGCGGCGTACTTTATCTCGATGAGGTGGGAGAGATGCCTATGACGCAACAGGTCAAACTTCTACGCGTGTTGCAGGAAAAGCGCATCCGTCCGCTGGGTAGTAATCGAGAGATACACCTTGATTTCAAAATTGTCGCCGCCACCAATCGTGAGCTGAGAGATGCAGTTCGCCTTGGCGAATTCCGTGACGACTTGTATTACCGGCTGAATGTCTTGTCACTGCAATTGCCGCCACTGCGTGTGCGTGTTGAGGATATCCCTGCAATTGCTCGTTATTACATCGAACTTTATAGCCAGCAGGACGGCTTGTTAATCGACTCTACGGCTTTGTATGTGATCGTGGCCGATTGGTTTGAAGGTTACGCCTGGCCGGGCAACGTGCGCGAACTGCAAAACTTTGTCGAGCGCCTGGTAGTGAATTGCGCAGAAGATGGCGTAGGTACTATAGACGCAGAACGTGTGCGAGAAATTTTACCTGAATTGTTTATCGAACCCATGCTGAATGTAACAGACGGACAGGTTCTTAAGGTTCAGGAAGAGCATGCAATTTACGACGCAATGGCTCGATTCAATAACGACAAAGCACGGGTAGCTGAATATCTTGGTATTAGCACTACCACTCTTTGGCGACGACTGAAGGCCATGGGCAATGACGGCAGTAAAAGTTCATCAAAAGCACAACGCATTGATAAGTAATCAAACTAAACCAGGCGGGAGAAATACCATGTACTACAAGCAGAGAAATTTGGTAATAGCGCTAGCAACTGCAGCGACGGCACTGGCCCCGGTACCGGCAGTAATGGCGCAAGGCAATTTAATGCTGGAAGAAATTGTCGTAACGGCCCGAAAGCGATCGGAAAATTTGCAGGAAGTTCCAATTGCCATTAGTGCGATAGATGAAACCACAATTGAGCGCGCCGGCATCGAACGAGCGGCCGACTATATTTCGCTGATTCCCAATGTCACATTAGTGGACGCCGCTAACGTGGGTGACACACAGGTGAGTATTCGCGGAATCGTGTCCACTCGTGATGCGGAGTCTACCTTTGCTTATGTGGTAGACGGCGTACTGAGTACCAACGCCAACAGTTTCAATGAAGAACTGTTTGACGTGCAACAAATTGAAGTATTGAAAGGTCCTCAAGGTGCACTGTACGGACGCAATGCGGTAGCTGGCGCTATTTTGGTGACGACAAAGCCCCCTGCCAACGAATTTGAAGCTAGAATAGGCGGTGGCATTGCCAACAACAATGCTTACAAAGTGAATGCCATGGTCAGCGGCCCGCTAGTAGAAGACGTGTTACTCGGTCGTCTATCAGTGAGTACCCGCGAGACCGATGGGTTTTACAAAAACGACTTCACCGGGGCAAACGACGCAGTAGATTTTCTGGAAGACCAGAGCATACGCGGGCGCCTAATCTGGAATGTAAATGATGACCTGTCTCTGGATTTTCGCGCTGCTTATTCAGAAGTGAAAGGCGGTGCTATTAACTTCAATGCAACGTTCGCGGTGCCGCAGTTTAGCGCCATTTTACCGGGTAACTCCCCGGCCTATACCCAAGACCCGAACGACGCTGACTTCAAGTTCGCTTTCAATACGCCGGGCGAGAACGAACAGCAGACCATGGAACTGGCGGTGAAGGCTGACTGGGATCTGGGTTTTGCTAACCTTATTGCCAGCGCGTCCTATAACGATTTGGAGGAGTACCTGCTATCGGACGGCACCAGCGCCTCGTTTTATGGTTATGAAATCACCCCGGCGTGCCAAAGCGACCGGGAGACGCTGAACAGCTTTAGCCGACCAGATCTATTTGGCGAGTTGTTTGCGCCGTTTGCCGTTTTTCCACCACCGACCGACTTTCAGGGAATCTATGGCCCCTATACAGCCACTGCATGCGATGGTTACCAGTATCAGGAGCGCAATCAGAAAGACTTCAGTATCGACGCGCGTTTGGAGTCTCCCGGAGATCAGGATATACGTTGGATTGCAGGTGTTTACTTTGCCGACATCGAGCGTGAACAAGTTGTGGCCTATGGCGCTGACCAAGGGCTAGGTTACACACGTGCACCTTATGTTCCCCCCACTGGGCCCAACCCTACAGACCTTTTATTTTGGGACGAGTTTAATACCTCGGTCTATGCGGCCTACGGGCAGCTGGAGTTTGACCTCAGTGACAGCATGGAGCTGGCCTTTGCATTGCGCTTTGACAGAGAAGAGCGAAACGTCGACAACCAGGTGCCCAATGTTAATAACTCCGGTTTAAATGTTAATCTGGTCGATGCGAGCTTTCAGCCTTTGCCGATTAACCCTGCGCTTGGCAACAATCCAAACGGCATCCCCGATCGTGACGATACATACGACCAGTGGCAGCCGAAGCTGACCTGGAGTTGGGCGGCTACCGACGAGATGAACGTTTATGCCAGTTATGGTGTGGGTTTTCGTAGTGGTGGTTTCAACTCTGTGGGTACCGAAGATCTATTAAATTTCTGGTTTAATTCGGGCTTCGGTGGTCCCGGTGAGGCTGTTGACGCACAGCTGCGCGTAAAGGATGACTACGAAAAAGAGGTGTCTCAAGCCTTCGAAGTGGGCCTGAAGTCCACCTGGATGGATAGACGTCTGCGGCTCAATGCAGCGCTGTTTCGCACCGATGTCGATGATAACCAGTTTTTCGAGTTCTTTGCCGGCCCCTTCGGACTGTTGCGCTCAGTGACCACGATTGACGAGTTGTACGTGCAGGGCTTGGAGGCTGATTTTACCTTCCTGGCAGCCGAGGGGCTCAGTTTGCACGGAGGGATCGGTATGATGGATTCTGAAATTGAGAAGAACAGAAATCGGCCTCTGTCTGAGGGCAATGACGTGCCGCAGGCGCCTGATGTGACCGGTAACCTGGGTGCGGAATGGGTGCTCCCCATAACCGGCAATATTAATTTGGTGAGCAGGCTGGATTGGCAGTACACCGGTGAGATGTGGTTCCACACCTTGCAGGGTGAACAGACTCCAACTATCTGGAATGCCTTCTTTGGCCCGGGCTTTAACCAGGACTTTTCCAAGTCGTCACGCGATGCCTACGATACGCTTGACATGCGTATTGGCTTGGAGGCTAGCAATTGGACAGTGACCGCTTGGGGTCGAAATATCACCGACGAGGAGTATCTACAGGAGATCATTCCTGCGCCTGAATTTGGTGGCAGCTTCAATCACCCTTCCGGGCAGCGCTCCTACGGGGTTGATTTTTCCTATCGCTTCTAAGCGTTTGCATGACTAATAAAAGGGCGGTCATTTGACCGTCTTTTTTTTGCTCATGATAAATTTTCGCACTGAGAACGAGTGTCGCAGGCAGCTAGAAATGCGTCAGTGAGTACTTGTCATCGTTGACCAGCAGGCCAGACCTTAGCACTTTGATGTAACGCTCGAGCTGGTTTTGGGCATCAAACATACTGGGAAATGGGCCCTCTATAGTCTCTTCACGCGTGTGGAAATACCAAAGACTGTTGTTTTCGGTGAATCTGCCGGTGCGAAACCAGCTGCGTATAGTCGGGTCTGTTTCTCGTTTGTTTGTCATAGCCTGAAAGGGTCAGTTTGTATGAGCGGTACTATAACGGACAAATGGCATCCGCGTGAAGCGCCATAGTGTGACGTGTTTGGCACAATAGCGCCCATTATCTGTTTTCCGTGCAGTACACGCCCCCCGGCGATTCAATAAGCGTGGCGCAGCGGTTGCAGTGAATGCAGCCGTTTTTGTAATTGGGGTCTTGCATGGCGTGTTTTACATAAGCCGGATCCTTAATCAGAGGCCGCCCCATCTGCACGAAGTCGAAGCCCTCTTTCATTACCGATTCAACACTGGACAGTTCTGTGCAGCCGCCTATGTAGATCATTTGACACTTGACCCGGTCGCGAATTTTTTTCGCGTCCTGCAGAAAATAGAGTTCTTCGTAGGGGTAATGGTGGAACATTCTAGGGCCGATAAGTTTAAGGCCCAGTTTAGTAATGGGGTTGGTTTCTACTTCAATCAGGCCCTTGTCCAGGGTGTCGCCGCGGAAATACACCATGGGGTTAAAGCTGCTGGTGCCACCGGAGCAAATGAGGGCGTCAATACCGCCTGCGTCGAGAAGACTGGCCACTTGAAGTGCCTCGGCAAATTGAAGGCCACCTTTAACACCATCTGTCATACCCATTTTCCCCATGATGGGAAAGTCGTCCCCCACAGCTTTGCGCACTGCGTTCAGCACCCGCAACGGCAGGCGCATACGGTTTGCTAAAGAGCCACCATAGTCATCTGTGCGGCGGTTGGTTTTGGGGCTGATGAACTGGGACAGACCATATCCGTGGCCAAAGTGAATTTCCACCGCATCAAAACCGGTTTCTTTCATGGTTTTTGCCGCGTCAAAGTAGGTCTGCACCAGGTAATCGATGTCGGCGATGCGCATACTGCCGGCGAAGGGCATGCCGGAGGGCGCACCGAGCATGTTGAATTGCCGTGAGGGCCCCATGGGGCGTTTGAGCCGTTGCATTTTGCGGTTTTTGGAGAAGTTGCCGCAGTGGGTCATCTGCCCGGAGATTTTGACGTCGGGTGCGACTTCTTTCAGCGTTTTTGTGAGGTGGGTTAAGGGCGCGCGATTGCCCTCGTGAATCCACATCATCTGGTCGTTGATGCGTCCGTCGGCCTCGGTAGTGCAATAGCCTATAGTTGTCATGGCGGTGCCGCCGGCCACCACTGCCTTGTGAAAATCCAGCAGCAGGTCTCCTGGTACACCATCGGGGGTTTTGCCCTCGTAGGTGGCGGCCTTGAGAATACGGTTTTTCAAGGGCAGTTTGCCCAGGCTGGCCGGGGAGAACGCGCGATCCAGATATTCGTTCATCTTACTTACGTCCCCTGGCGGTTGGTTGGATTGCTGGTTTGTGGGGAAAGTATACGCCTGGTTGGCCGCTGAGAAATTGCAGCACTGGCCATTAAAATAGACCAAACTGCGCTTAATTGTGGGGCTTGCGAGCTTTTCATTGTAGTGGCATAATTCATGCCGATTTAAAGTCCATGATCTTTCGATTTACCCTTTCTCACCCGTAATCAGGAATAGCGTCCTATGAAAACCAGATTGACCGAACTTCTAGGCATCGAAACCCCCATTATTTGCGGAGGTATGATGCGCGTGGGCACCGCCGAATTAGCGGCTGCCGCCTCTAACGCTGGCGCACTGGGCGTGATGACCGCACTAACCCTGCCCACACCAGAACTGCTCAAAGCTGAGATAGAAAAGTGCCAGTCACTCACCAGCAAGCCCTTCGCCGTCAATCTGACCGTGGGCGTGGTAGCGTCCGAGATCAACTACGATGACTATGTGGATGTAATTTGCGCCAGCGGTGTAAAAATTGTCGAGACAGCAGGGCGTAGCCCCGAGCCATTTATGGCGAAGTTTAACGCTCACGGCATCAAGGTTATTCACAAGTGTGTGGCTGTGCGCCATGCCCTGAAGGCTGAGCGCATCGGTGTTGCGGCGGTGAGTATTGACGGTTTTGAGTGTGCCGGCCACCCGGGTGAGAAAGATGTGGGTGGCCTGGTGCTGTTTCCTGCAGCGGCACAGGTCTTGAAGATTCCTATAGTGGCTTCAGGTGGCATCGCCGACGGCCGTGGCATGGTCGCCGCACTGGCGCTGGGCGCGGATGGCATCAACATGGGCACACGCTTCCTGGTAACCAAAGAGGCGCCTATTCACGAGGGCATCAAGCAGAAAATTGTAGAGATGGACGAGAACCAGACTCGCCTGATTTTCCGCAGCTTCAAAAACACCGCGCGCGTTTACAAAAATAGCATTGCCGACAGTGTGGCGGAAATTGAAGCAGGCGGTGGTGACTTCAGCCAGGTACACGGACTGGTGTCAGGCCAGAACCAGGAAAAAGCCTGGAGCACCGGTGATATTGAAGCGGGCATGGTAACCGTTGGTCAGTGCGGCGGCCTGATTCACGACATTCCCAGTTGTGAAGATCTGGTGAAGAACATCATGTCAGACGCCGAGGAGATTATTAACGAGCGCCTGGCGTCTATGAGTGCTGGAACTTTTCAGACTCCTGCTGGCGACGCTGAAGCCGCCTGAAGGTAAGCCATTGGCGCGGTGGGCCGCTAGCTTGCCAACTGTGCCAGATCGTCCTGCATAGCCTGCAATGTGCCGGCGCGAATTGCCCGTTTGTTGGCGGCATATTGTTTAGCCGGTAGCTTGGCCAGCCTCTGGGCAATGTCTGCAGTGCGTGTGGCCAGTGCGTCCACTTCCACCACTTCATCGATAAACCCCGCCTCGACCGCCTGGTCGGGGTTGTATACTTCGGACTGCAGGGCCACCCTTGTCATATGGTGCTTGGCGATGCGCGCCGCTGTCAGCTCCACCAAAATAACCGGCAAATCCATGCCAATGGCTGTTTCGGGCAGGCTCATTTTAAACGCGCCCCGGCTGCCCACACGGTAATCGCAGGCCATAGTAATAAAGGCGCCCATGGCAATGCTATGGCCGGTACAAGCCGCCACCAGAGGCAAAGGGAAGCTATAAAGCCGAACTAATAACTCAAAGCCGCGCTTCACCATTGCCATGCCCGCTTCCGGCCCTTTTTCGAACTCTCCCAGATCGAAACCGCCAGAAAACATGCCGTCGCGTCCGCGCAGAATGACCGCGCCGGCCTGCTCGGCTTCGGCGCGATCCAGCACAGTGTTGATGTCATCCAGAAACTGGATGCCCACGACATTCGCCTTGCCGTCGTCAAAAGTGATGGTGACGATGTTGTCGTTGCTTGCGTAATTCATACTGTGGCTCCAGGTCATTAGATATGACAGTATATGTGACGATACAATGTGGTGGCAATGGGGGCGTGCCTGTTCAGAGGGAGGGCGGCCCTGCCCACATAGGTGTATTATGCGAAGCCATTTCCGGCATACCCCCAACGCAGAGATACCGCTAACAATGAATAACTGGCCGAACGACAATGTCCACTAACGGGAAGTTGGGGCTCGGTTTTTCACTGGTCACCGTCACTATGTGGGGTGGCCTGCCTATTGCCCTGAAGGTTATTTTGGGCGATATGGACACGCTCACTGTCACCTGGTATCGCTTCTCGCTGTCGGCGGTAATTGCCCTGTTGTGGTATGGCCACCGCAGTGGCGACGCCATCAAGCGCTTGCTGAGCCCTCCCTTGTGGCCGCTCACCCTGCTCGCGGTGGTGGGTTTACTCGCAAATTATATCCTCTATCTCATGGGCCTCGACCGCACCACGGCTGAGGCGTCGCAGATTTTAATCCAGCTGGCTCCCCTATTGTTGCTAGTGGGTAGCGTGTGGCTGTTTAAAGAACCTTTTTCAGCACCGCAGTGGTTAGGCGTAGCGGGTTTTACCCTGGGATTGCTACTGTTCTTCCATCACCGTCTACAAACGCTGGCGAGCCTGGATGAGAGTTATTTGTTTGGACTGATACTACTCTTGCTAGCCGCCACCAGCTGGGCAGGCTATGGGCTGGCGCAGAAGCAGCTGCTCAAACAGGTCAGCGCCAACGAACTGCTGCTATTGCTCTATGTTGCTGGCAGTCTCTGCTTTTGGCCCGCCGCGTCTCCGGGCCAAATTCAGCAACTCGATGGTTTTGGGCTGATCATGTTGGTCTTCGCTGGACTCAATACTATTATTGCCTATGCGAGTTTCGGGTTTGCGATGACGCATTGGGAGGCCAGCAGAATTAGTGCCGTCATTTCTGTCACCCCCTTGCTAACCCTGTTTTTCGTGTTTTTGAGCAATAGTCTCTACCCCGATTTTATACAAACTGAACCCTTGGATTGGTTGAACTGGCTGGGCGCAGTGCTGGTCGTTAGTGGCTCTACCCTGGCTGCCATGGGCAACAGGCTTTCAGCAGCTAAAATGACGAGCACCTAACGGGATGCCGATTTAATGAGCGACAGTAGCCACGTAAAAACCCGCGCTGGATAAGCTGCTGACTCTGGGGCTAGTCAATGAATCGCAGGGGCCGGGTTAATATACGCCGTCGTACCCCGGAATGAACTTTGTGACGAACACCGCTTTGCCGTGGTTTTCATAGCTCCACTGCAACATTTCGGTGAGTGTTTGCATCACGTACTGGAATTCACCGGTTGCTATGGTGGAGGTGGCGCTGGTGGAGAGCGTGAGGTTTGGGTATTGGTTAAGCTGGTGAATAAAATCGCCAATTAAAGGCCTGTATTCACTCTGAAAAGGGTACATGCTGATCTCTATGGTAATAATCATTAAATCAATTCCGCTAGGGTTGGGGGCAGTCTGCCATTATTGCTGCCTTGTTCCATTTTTTAAAGTAGTCAGACATTATTTTCGTTCGTACTGGAGGCATGTTTTTGGACTTATTCGACGATCTGCTTGCGGAATCTGAGCCCGAGGTTGAGGAACTCCTCGCTGGCATCAGCGGTGTGGGCGGGAGTTCGGCTGTTCTGCACTCGAAGGCCTTCACGGGCGACAAAAGTGCTCAGCTGTTTCAAACGCTACTCGACGATGTGCACTGGGAGCAGCGAGAGATTACCGTTTATGGAAAAACACATCCTCAACCCCGATTAATCGCCTGGTTTGGCAACCCCGGTACGTCCTACACCTACGCCGGATTGACGCTTCACCCGACACCGTGGATTGAGCCTATCTTGGAGATTAAGGCGGTTTGCGAAGCCATTGCGGGTACCGCGTTTAACAGCGTCCTGCTCAACCTGTATCGCAACGGGGACGACACGATGGGTTGGCACAGTGATGACGAGCCGGAGCTTGGACCCAATCCCACCATTGCCTCGGTGAGCCTTGGCGCTGCACGTCGCTTTGACCTCAGGCATAAGGTGACTAAGCAGACGGTGAAAACCCCGCTTTACTCCGGGTCGGTGCTTATGATGACTGGAAACACACAATCGGAGTGGGTGCACCAGATTGCAAGAACCAAGAAAGTGAGCGAGCCCAGAATCAACCTAACGTTTCGGCAAACTCAACATCAATGAATAGCACGCACGACTACTGCTCACCCGCGCGCTGAAGTAGCGCCACAGCCTGGCCGGTGAGCGCCTCACAAAAGCTCTTTGACCCGTTTTGCTTTTTATCACTATACTGAAGGCCATGAGTACATCAGAACCAGACTTTATTGTCGTCGTAAAAAAGGACTGTCCCACCTGCATGCTGGTGGAACCCGTTATCGTCGAGCTTGCCGCTGCCGGGCGCTCTTTACAAGTTTGGAGTCAGGATGATCCGGATTTTCCCGCTACTGTCGGCGACGTCGGCGATGACCGTGACCTGCAACACTCCTGGCAGCTCAACATAGAAACCGTGCCTACTGTTATACGCATGGAAAACAACGTCGAGCGTGAGCGTACGGTTGGCTGGGACCGGGCCGAATGGCTACGCCTGTTCGACCTAGAGGAGCTGGGCACAGACCTGCCTGCCTTTCGCCCCGGCTGCGGCTCGAAAAGCGTCGAGCCGGGCATGCCTGAAAAATTGGCGCTGAAATATGGCGACATAGTGCTGCAATCGCGGCGCATTGAAATCGGTGGAATGGAAGACCCGGTGGAGTCCTGCTATGAGCGGGGCTGGAGCGATGGCCTGCCGGTTGTTCCCCCAACAGAAATCCGCGTGGTGCGTATGTTGGCCGGTACAACACGCGAGCCCGACGAAATACTGGGTCTGGTGCCACCAGACCTGCAGCCCTGCAGCATTGAAAAGGTTGCCATTAACGCGGTTATGGCCGGCTGTAAGCCCGAATATTTGCCGGTGGTAATCGCCGCAGTAGAGGCCTGTCTCATCGACGCGTTTTGCATGCATGGCCTGTTGGCAACCACCTGGTTCTCAGGGCCTATGGTGATCGTTAATGGCCCCATCGCCAAGTCCATCGGGATGAACAGCGGTGGCAACGCGCTGGGGCAGGGTAATCGCGCCAATGCCACTATTGGGCGGGCGTTGCAGCTTGTTATACGCAATGTGGGCGGCGGTAAGCCAGGCGGTGTAGACCGCTCTACGCTGGGCAACCCGGGTAAGTACACCTTTTGTTTTGCCGAAGATGAAGACAACTCCTGCTGGGAGTCGCTGGCACTGCAGCGCGGCTTTAGCGCCGATCAGTCTACGGTCACCTTGTTTGCCGCCGATGGTGTGCAGGGGTTCGCCGATCAGAAATCGAGGGACCCTGAGTCGCTGTGCCGCTCGCTGGCATCAAGCTTACTCACTGTGGGGCACCTTAAATTCGCGATGCTGAGCGATGCCTTTGTCATTCTTGTGCCAGAGCATCAGAGAATTTTTGCCAATGCCAACTGGAGTAAACAGCAGGTACTGGATAGACTGACTGAACTCACCACCCGCCATGGTAGTGAATTATTAGAGGGTGTCGATGGTATAGCCGAAGGCATGCCAGAATTTGTAAAAGACATGGAGTTATCCAAGTTCAAGCCCGGCGGCCTCAACATTGTGCGCGCCGGTGGCACTGCAGGCCTGTTCTCCGCCATTGTGGGCGGCTGGCTAGCCAGTGGTGAATTTGGTAGCTCACCTGTCAGTAAGGAGATCGTGTTATGACAGAAGTTTTCCTGGATCCAACCGCAGAGCTCAGGCCCATGGCCAGGCCACTACTGCCGCGTCTTACTAGCCTTGAGGGTAAAACCATCGGCTTACTCGATATCGCCAAGCCCCGTGGCGATGTATTTCTGAATCGGCTCGAAGTGCTATTCGTTGAGCGCGGTGTCAAAATAAAGCGTTACAAGAAGCCCACCATGACGCGCGTGGCGCCCGTGGCGGTTAAGCAGCAACTGGCTCTGGAATGTGACGCGGTCATTGAAGCGTTAGCCGACTGAGGCTCCTGCACGTCGTGCAGTTTGCATGACATCATGGATCTTGAAAGCCGCGGTATTCCCGGCGGCTACATTCTGTCTGAAGAATTTCGCGAGGCCGATCTGGCGCAGGCGAAAGCCCTGGGCTTTGCGGCAATGAAAGTGTTTGTTGAACACCCCATCCAGGACCGTACAGATGAGGAGATGGCTGCTATTGCAGATAAGGCCTTTGCCCAGGTGATGGCAATGGTTGTCGACTGAATTTACGTGCGCAGTACACTGCGGCTATTCACACGTCCCTCTACCGATTCTCGCACAATGCACCCAGCCATTGCCTGAAGGCGCGGACGATATTCACGACTACGGGGCAAACGTTTAGCACTTTTTGAATAACGAGGATTGGTAATGTCATCTGCAGAGTTGCTTGCTGGATGAGCAGGGCGGTGGATTTACCCTTTAAGGGACAGTGTTAGGGAGCTATTAGTATGGAAATTACCGTTTGGATAGTGGCTGGGTTTATCTACCTGGTTTTTCGCCTGTGGTACGACGGCTGGAGAAAACCCCTGACGCCAGAGGAAGTTCAGCATTTTTCCCAAATCATCGGGGATCGCGCTGAGCGAGGCCTGGAGGCGCAAGATATCGCTATTGTCCGCAAGTTTATGGAAGAGGATGACGGCAGGGAATTCATTATGGTCAACCTGATCCAGTTCAATCCCTCGCCGGTGACGCACCCGGATACAGGGGGGGATGTCAAGGCCCAGGAATTGGTGCAAGAGTATTTCAAGCCTTTGATGAAGACGTTTATGCGTAGGGCCGGCCATCCGGTATTAGTGTCGCGTGCTGTAGGTGGCTACCTGGATGCCTGGGGCACACCACCGGATCCGGGTTGGCATGCGGCGGGACTGATTCGCTATCGGTCGCGACGGGACGCCGTGCAGGCCGTCTTCGCCAGTTCGGAGTTTGACGGGATTCACAAATACAAACTCGCTGCCTTAAAACAGACCTTCGCCTTTCCGGCGCAAATCCAGACGACCCTGTACGCTTCGCCGCGCGTGGTTGTTGCGCTGGTTCTGGCGCTTGCCGCGTCACTGTTGCAACTCTATTCAAGTTAGAGGAAAGATCGAATGAAAAAGTTTTTTGCTTCATTATTTCTGATCGTCGTTGCCGTTGGCGGGCTTGCCTGGTTTAAGCGTATCGACCTGATGCTGGCGCTGGTCAAGTACCAGTCTGGGCAGGAATACGTGGTCGGACCCAATCGGGAGATACCCTGGTCGAAAGGCCCGCAGGAAGCCCCGGTAAACTCGGCGGACAGGCCCCCGAATATCATCCTGATCCTGGCCGATGACCTGGGTTATAACGACCTGTCCACTTTCGGCGGCGGAGTGGCTGGTGGTCGGGTAACCACCCCAAACATCGATCAGCTGGCTGCGCAGGGTGCGGTATTCGAACAGGCCTATGCTGGCAACGCCACTTGTGCGCCGTCGCGTGCCATGATCATGACCGGCCGCTATCCGACTCGCACGGGCTTTGAGTTCACCCCCACGCCCTCCGGCATGGGCCCTATGGTTAGTATGATTAGCAACAGTCTGGATAATGGGTTACCTCCGGGCCTATTTAATGAAGCGGGCGCAACAGAATCCCCACCTTATGAGCTGCAGGGATTACCCAGTTCGGAGGTGACCATGGCCGAGGTATTGCGCGAGCGCGGCTACTACACGGCGCATATTGGCAAATGGCATCTGGGTAGGGCGAAGGGCTCCACCCCCAATGACCAGGGTTTTGATGACAGTCTGCTGATGGCCAGTGCGCTCTACCTGCCGGAAGACGACCCGGACGTGGTCAATGCCAAGTTGGATTTTGACCCTATCGATAAGTTTCTGTGGGCTCGTCTGAATTATGCGGCCTCTTTTAATAATGGCGGTGATGTTCGCTTCCGGCCAGGTGGGTATCTCACCGATTACTGGACGGATGAATCGATCAAGGTGATAAAGGCCAACAGGAACAGGCCGTTCTTCCTTTACCTCGCTCACTGGGGAACGCATACGCCACTGCAAGCTACCCGCGAAGATTACGAGGCGGTGGGAGACATCAAGCCACATCACTTGCGGGTCTACGCGGCGATGGTTCGGGCGGTGGATCGCAGTGTAGGCCGAATTATGGCAACTCTGGAAGAGGAGGGCTTGGCAGAGAACACCCTCGTGATCTTTAGCAGTGACAACGGCGGGCCGGGTTATATAGGACTGCCCGATGTCAACGCGCCGTATCGCGGCTGGAAGCTGACTAATTTCGAGGGTGGGCTGCGGGTGCCTATTTTTATCAAATGGCCTGCACACATTGCGCCCGGTGCGCGCATCGAAACGCCGGTTGCCCATATCGATTTGATGCCCACCGTGATGGCGGCTGTCCAGGCTGAAAATCCGCAGGGCGTTGTTATAGATGGCCTCGACCTGCTGCCGCTGGCTACAGGAGAAGGCGCTGAGAATTGGTCTCGCGAGACGCTGTTCTGGCAGAGCGGTTATTACCGTGCGGTGCGCCACGGGGACTGGAAGCTGCAGGTGTCTGAGCGCCCTAACAAGAACTGGCTCTACAACCTGGCGGAAGATCCCACGGAGAAGATCAATCTGGCGGCAGCGCGGCCGCACAAACTTGCACAACTTGAGTCCTTGCTGGATGCTCATCGGGCCTCGGCGCGCAAGCCGCTTTATCCGTACGTAGTGGAAATGCCGGTGGCAATCGATAAAACCCTGGTGGAGCACTTCAATCAAGGTGACGAGTATATTTACTGGCCCAACTGACACCCTATCAAGGAGCATTCACTGATGACGGGTTCGGCAAAAACTCTCGACCAAATGATCCGGGAAGCCCATAAGGTCCTGGCCACCATGGTTGCTCCTATCGATATAATGCCTACTCTGGCGTCGACTGCTGGTGCGCCGCAGCCCGAGGGCGCGGTTATCGACGGTGTAGATCTTATGCCCCTTGTTTTGGCAAAGAATATGTCTACACGCCGAATTGGGCTCTAAGGCCATTCATGAATTATTGTCTGGCAGCCCGCGACAGCCAAAAGCCGTCCAGCAGTGCTGTCACCGCCAGCGGCAGAAAGCCGAGTAGCAGCCTTGGGTCGCCCAGATTCAGACCGACCTCTATAGGGTAGGCAATTGTTTTCTCCAGGGCTGCGGTAGCGAAACAGCGCACCCGCCGCGTGCCCTACCAGGCGAAGTGTTTGCAGTTCCTATCACCTGCACTTCGCCGTGCAGCAGGGCGACGCAGTGAGGCCCCAGAAAGTTACGCTAGGCACAAATCGATTTTGGTTACATAATATGGCACTAATAATGTTAGTAAGTGTATTTTATGTACACATAAATCGCACGTCCATTGAGAGAATATTCACATGCTAGTCGGCGACTTAAGGGTGTCAATACGGGAAAGGCGAAAGGAATTTTTTCGCGTACTCGGTGAGGCTGTGGGTGTTATACCCGCTTTGGGATTTCGCCCGCCTAAGGACGATGAAAAAACCTCCCTGGGATCTGTTTTCGAGGAGACCGTGGCGCGCCACCCGAACAACATCATGCTACTGTTTGAAGGTCGGCAGTGGACCTACGTCGAGTTTAACCACGAGGTCAATCAGTTTGCCCGAGTGCTGGCGAGCGCGGGGGTGTCCCGTGGTGACAGCGTTGCCCTGTTGATGGAGAACAGGGCAGAATATGTATTGTCCATGTTGGCCCTGGTGAAACTGGGTGCCAGCGCCAGTCTGTTGAATAACAGCCTTAGCGGAGCAGCCCTGGTGCACTGCATAAAGGCAACGACTGTCAGCCGTTGTATTGTGGGTGAGGAGCGGGCGGATGTTTTCGCCGAGGTGTTGAATGATCTCGATCTGGCGGCGGACAGAAGTTGCTTCTGGTTCCCTGACAAAGGGGAGGTGTCAATGCCGGAATGGGCGGTCGATGCCCCTGCAGAGATGGAGGCAATGTCCAGAGAAAATCTCGACGTGACTAGTGATATCACCGCTGGCGAGAATGCGCTCTACATTTTTACCTCCGGCACGACTGGTTTGCCCAAAGCAGCAGTGGTTCTGCATCGCAAAATACTCGCTGCCGGGCTAGGCATGGGCCGTCTCGGTTTCAGAATTAAACCCGAGGACAGGTTGTATCTCTGTCTCCCGATCTATCATATTACTGGTATGGGGCCAGGGTTTTGTGGCTTTATTTCAGTGGGTGGCTCTATCGTTTTACGCCGCAATTTTTCTGCTTCGCGCTTTTGGCCGGAGGTACAGCAGCATCAGACCAACTGCTTTATCTATGTGGGTGAGCTCTGTCGCTACCTCTCCATGGCGCCCGAGTGCCCTGAAGAGAAGAACAATCCATTAGAAAAAATGCTGGGAAATGGTTTGCGGCCAGACGTATGGGACGAGTTTAAAACGCGTTTCGGCGTTGAGCGCATTTGCGAAATTTACGGTTCCAGTGAAGGCAATGTCGTTTTTCTCAACCTGCTGAACAAAGACAAAACAATAGGCGCGGCCATCTCGAAAGTCGCCCTGGTGCGCTATGACAACGAGAACGATGAAATCGAACGAGACGCTAGCGGTCGCTGTATCGACGTTCCCGTTGGAGAGGCCGGTCTGTTACTCGGTGAAATCAACGATAGGATGCAGTTCGATGGTTACACCGACCCGGAAGCGACAAAAAGCAAGATTGTTCGCGATGTGCACAAGTCTGGAGATCAGTGGTTCAACACCGGTGATCTGGTTCGCCAAATTGATGTGGGCTTTGCCATGGGACTAAAGCATTTTCAGTTCGTGGACCGAACAGGCGATACCTTCCGTTGGCGGGCAGAAAATGTTTCCACCAACGAAGTGGCTGAGGTTTTGAATGGCCACCCCCAGATCTCTATGGCCAACGTCTACGGCGTGGAAGTGCCCGGTGTAGAGGGACGAGCCGGAATGGTCGCTTTCTCCCTGGCAGACGGTGATCAGTTAGACCTTGAGTCACTGCTTCAACTGGTGGATAGCGAACTTCCCGTCTACGCCCAGCCCGTCTTTATCCGTATTCAACGGTCTATGGCCACCACGGTTACCTTCAAATTGCTAAAAGGTGAGCTGCGCGAGCAGGCCTATCATCTGGATCGGGTTGGTGATGATGAGATCTACGTTAGAAAAGCACGTAGTGATCACTATGAGCGACTGGATGCAGACTACTATCAGCAATTGGTGGATGGCCGTTCGGGTTTTTAGAGCGTAACTACAATGGTAGAACCGATTTGGAACACGTTAATACAGGGCGCCCTGGTTTTTGATGGCACTGGAGAGAACTTCGAACAGACACCGCACCGTCTATGCGGATATTTTGTCCGTTAATAAAGGCAGCGCGATCGCTGCAAAGAAAAACCACCAGGTCGGCTACTTCCTCCCGGCGGGCAATCACCCGCGTACCTTCAGAAGCCAGGGTGCCGGAACTATAGTTCCAAGCGATGAAATCTCTGTATCGATTCGGCCCAAGTGGGAATGTCTGGGTCGAGCTCAGGAACAAAGGGCTTCCTGGTTTTAGGATCAAGAACTGGCTTAGTTTCTGGGACGCCGGCCTTTTCGGCGAACTCAGGCCATCGCTTGACGGTATTTATCACATCGGAAATAATCTTGGCTGCCTTTGACTGCTTGATGTCAGCATGTTCGGCCACGGCCAACAGGTCAGCCATTTCAAAGTTGTCTGTTTTTCCATTTACGGTCATCTGGTGCTTGCTGGTCCAGCCGGCGCCATTGCAGTATGTAATATCGTAAGCAGGCGACAGTGACCATTGGCCCTTGCGGTCCATCAGGAAGCTAATATTCTTTGTGTGATCATCCTGGTTTCTGGCGACAATATTAAAAACCATTCTGCGAAAAAACTGCTCCATCTCGGCAACCGATAGCTTTAGATCTCTCATTATCCCGATTGCCTGCTCATAGGAGTAAGCACCAGAATCATTGAAGTCGAAGTGCGCCATCCCGCACAGTGACTGCATATGAATTTTGTCACCACCCTCCCGTCGATCAAACCGGCGGGTCATGAAATGAGACCTGCCATTCTCTCGAAACAGCCTACATTCAGTCATTGCAATATCAGATGCGTCGGCCATTAAGTAGTAGGCGTACTCCACAATGCCAAAACCGATCGGGTCTGCCAGTGACTCATGGTCCTTGTTGTCTTCAACCCCATCGAATTTTAACAGCCAGTAACCAAACCCGTCTTCGGTGGAAACCTGGCCCGACCGCACCTCACCGGTATCCCGATTCCAGGCAATGACGGCCTTCGCCCTGGCGCCCCCGGCAGAGGTACCGACAGAAATAATTTTCTCAACGGCACGTTTCTTCTCTGCCTCTGATCCCTCGAGTTCCGTCGACAAGTTCCCTTTTTCGTTAAGAGCCCGATTCGCAAGCGTTACGAGTTCATCAATTTGAATGGGGAGTGATTTTTCTTTGTGGTTATCCACCACGGGGCGAAATTCTAATGCGCCCATGCCCCGCGTACCGATATAACAGAGGCGTTCGACCGCAGTGAAGTCAGTAGGTTTTCGGCCCTGTTTTTCTAGCCATTGATCTATGAGCTTGTTGCCGAACTTGTCTGGCAGAGAGTCCGCGAGCATCCCGGGCAGGCCCTTGAACGTCTCACGGTTTAAAGCTCCAAAATTGTAAATGGTCTTGCCATTGGGCATATTAATGGGGGAGAGCTCTATCCCAGAACCCTGAAACCCCTCGCTATACTCGAAATTACCGCGGTCGTTTAGCCACACAAGCGAGCCTATCTTGGAGCCCCACAGGTATACCTCTGCAAACTTTCCTGTTCTAGCGGTTGATTCGGCCATTAATCTTCATCTCCCCATTTCCACTTTGGTGCACCACCTTGACGCTGATTTGAATGGGAGGATGCTCTTTTTCTGACCTTTATCTTCCCCCCTTCAGCAATGAAGGACTTGGCGCTAGGGGGGGGCTTGGGCATGAAGTGCTCTATTTCATGTATAAGGTTAAGCGCTCTCATGATGGCAATCATGTTAAGCAGGCCGGTGCTTTTACGACCATTTTCGAGGTGGCCAATGGTTTTAGGACTAACTCCAGAGCGATCAGACAGCTCGGTCTGACTGATATCCATGTTGATTCGGGCCGCGGAAAACCTTGAGCCAATTTCCGCCATTATATGCTGATTACTTGAATGCTCACTGATCATAGCAGCTGGCCTTATAGTGCCTGTTAGTGGGTATATCCTAATATAAATAGCTATATAACACTAGTTAAGTAAAAAAACACCGATTGGCCGTATAGTGCTAGTTATAGTGTCAATATGTACTTAGTAGGTACTATATGACTGATTGATGTCTATTCTGGGGTGAGTCGGATAAAGTACGCTGAAGTCGTACTTCTGATGATGAACCTGCAGGTGCCTCGCTGGACTGTAATCAGGGCTTGCACGGTATTACCGAGAGAGTTCGCCCCTTGGTGTCCGCCTGTGGCCTGACTGAAGGTCTGTGCACACTGTTTATTCGCCACACTTCCGCCAGCCTGTTGATCCAGGAAAGCTACGACGGCAGTGCCAGGATTGATCTGGAACACTGGTCGAATCGATTAGTGCCTGAGGGCGACCCGCTTTATACGCACACTCCGGGTAGAGCCGTAAGAGCGGCTTAAACGTAGCGCACGGCTCCACCGTCTATGCGGATATTTTGTCCGTTAATAAAGGCAGCGCGCTCGCTGCAAAGAAAAACCACCAGGTCGGCTACTTCCTCCCGCCGGGCAATACGCCCGCAGGGATTGGGGAAGTCGCTTTCGACAATCTTGCGTTCAATACTGTCCCAGTCGTCGGGCCAGCCCTTGCGGGCGGCCGCGGCGCGATAAGCCGCCTCTAATTCGTCGGTGAGTATGAGACCGGGGGCCACCGTATTGACGGTAATACCCGTGTTGCTCAGTTCCTTGGCCAGGCTAACGCCCATTGTTGCCAGTGCGCCCTTGGCGGCGTAATAGGCCGGCATAATATGATTGGGCTGATGCGAGCCTATCGTGCCCAACAAAACGATACGGCCCCAGCCGCGCTGGCGCATGCCACCGCTCAGACCCTGGCACAGACGGACCGCCGATAAGACGTTTATCTCATACATCTGCTGCCATTTGTCGGTATCGCTGTCTTGCCAGTTGTGGCGGTCGGCGCTGCCGTAGTTGTTCACCAGAATGTCGACGTTGCGGCCCTGTAACTGCGCCAACACCTGCTCACAGCCCTCAGCCGTGGCCAGATCACCAAAAACCACGCCATCGGTTTGCGCATCATCGGGTCGCTGATTGCTGTGAACAATCACCTGTGTACCTTCAAAGGCCAGGGCGCTGGCGATAATTTGCCCGGTACCGCGGTTTGCACCGGTCACTAGGGCTGTTTTGTTTGATATTTTTAGATCCATGGTTGTGTAGTTTAGCGTAGCCTTCACTAATAAGTCTTAGGAGTTGGGAGATAAATACGCAATCTCGGGCGGCACGGTCACCGCTGTCGTGCTGTTCATCAGCCTGTTATGGAGTGCCCCAAAACCCCTATAAAACAAGCATAAAGTCGTTGTCAGAAGCATCCCTTAGCGCTAAAATATACTGTATATATAAACAGTATTAAAGGTTATCGCCATGACCAGTCTCGCTTTTCCTCCCCTGCAAAATCACCTCACTTACGATGAAAAATTGGGCCAGAAAATTACTCTCCTCGCTGGCCAGTTGAACGCGGGTAATCACCGCCTGTTAAAACTCATCGCAGAATTCGATAGGCGTAAGAGTTGGAACGCCGACGGCACCGTGCGCTCCTGTGCCCACTGGCTCAACTGGAAATGCGGTATCGCTCTGGGGGCGGCGCGTGAGAAAGTGCGGGTGGCAGGTGCCCTAGCGCAGCTGCCGCTGATCGATGCAGCTTTCGCCAGTGGCCACATCAGCTATTCCAAGGTGCGTGCCATGTCTCGAGTAGCCACGCCGGAAAATGAAGACTTCCTGTTAATGATTGCGCAGCACGGTACCGCCAGCCATGTAGAAAAAGTTGTCGGTAAATACAAGAGCGTACAAACAACGGATGAAGAGGGGCAAGAACGAGAGCGGGAAAATGAACGCAAGCTGGTTTACTTTCAGGACCAGAACGACATGTGGGTAATCCACGCCAAACTGCCACCGGAAGTCGGCGCCCTTGTGGTTAAAGCCATCGAGGCCGTGGCCACACCAGCGCAGATTGAGAAGCAAAAGCAATTGCGAGAGCCGCAAAAAAGCGTCTCCGCGGAGACGTTTTCCGAGGCCATTGAAGAGGAGGAACCAACACACTTTCAGGACCTGCTACAACACACTCGTGCAGACGCCCTGGTCACCATGGCGGAGCACTTCCTCGCCACCACCAAGGCGAACTCCCCATTTCAGGGCTTGAAGGGCAGCGAGCGCTGCCAGATCATGCTGCATGTGGATATCAATACCCTACGCCAGCATGGCAAGGAGGCCAGCCATGCACACCAGCATTGCAATATGGATGATAAACACTGGATATCACCCAAAACCGCCAAGCGCCTGTCCTGCGATGCCAGCCTGGTAACCGTATTGGAGGACGAGCAGGGCAGGGTGCTCAATATCGGGCGCCGCGCCCGCACTGTTCCCGCCGCTATTGGTCGGGCGTTAAGCCTGCGAGACAAAACCTGCCGCGTGCCCGGGTGCTGTGAATCACACTATGTGGATGCCCACCACATAAAGCACTGGGCCGACGGCGGCGAGACCAGTCTGGACAATCTGGTAACCCTGTGTCGCGCGCATCACCGTCAGTTGCACCAGGGGAATTTCACGATAACAGCGGAGAAAACGGCCACCGGCCAGCAGTTGTTGTTCACCACGCCCTCCGGCAGGACAATAGAAACCAGCTTCTTTGCCCAGTTTCCGAACATCTCCGCGGAGACGTCGGCAGATGCACTACGTCACGCCGCCCCTGCCGTTGATGCCAAAACCGCTGTCCCCTATTGGCAGGGTGAAGACTGTGACTACACGATGGCAATAGAGGCATTGCTTAAACGTGATGAGCCGGGACGTCTCCGCGGAGATTCTTTTTGTTGATTGCATCGCCTGACGCAGCGATTGTGTAGATAGGCAGACGGTAACGTCGCGACAGCTGGCCGCCAGTGACGCAATAATGAGGGGCCTTTTTTCCCCTGAGGGCCTCCGGGGCGGCCTTAATTGCGCTAGGTTTGTTGAATCGCAGCTCCATTATTGCGCAGCCACTTCCTCCAGTCTGATTCGAGTCGCTGCAACCCGCCAGGATAGGCTGCATTCAGCGCTGCAGATGCTGAAAATGGTTTACAGAAATTGGCATGCGCTTGCTGCACTACCTCCTGCACTGCATACATACCCGGAGCGCCTTGCATGAGAAAATGCATGAGTGACCATGCGGCGGCGTAATTGAGACTTCGCTGTGGGCCACTCCATTGTGCGCGATCTATATCTAGGAAGTCGTGTAGCCCAGGTAGACGACTCTTCTTCAGCAGCTTGAGGTGAGCCTGGTTTGGATGGATTGTACCTCCTTGGCCGCGAACCTCCATGGTTTCAAAATACTCCGCCAGACCCTCGGTAAGCCAGGGTGGGGTAGTTCCCAAGTGGCTGGCAGTAATCAGGTGAGATATTTCGTGAAAGGATATTTCTACCGCTCTGTCGGGGCGCTTTGGATAGTACTTTGCATAGGCTACATTTTTGGTGGGCTTGTAAAAGCCATCAACAGACTTACTTCCAGGCGAGGCTTTTGCATGGAACGCATCAAATCTTGCCGGCCCGCCGATGACATGAAGCATGATTTTAGACTGTCTCAAGTTATTTTCGCCGAGGAAGAAGTGCCACGTGTCGTAGATGCGCTTAGAGCCGGCAGCTATCTGCCCTTGGAAAGTGATGGGGAGGGTGATGCCATCTGCTTGTATCTCGAAGGTGAAATCACGCTTGCTACCGGCCATGTCGATTACAGATGCTATGTGGCCTGACGGAGGCTTGTCGGACAGGTGGGTTTGTCCTTCATCGTCCACCCATTTGTAAGCAAGGCTAGTGCCTGTGTCGCTGCGCGATTTGCTACGAGGACGCCCACAGACTTGGTAGTCGTTAGCTGTGTGATCGCTGCTTGCCGTGATGGCATTTTTCAAAGGAGCGGAGTCGGGCCTTTGACCGGAAGATGTTGGTGATGAGGGAGGGCCGTTGACTCTCTCTGGATTTGTATTCAGAGCCACTTCTCCCCATATGCTATCGGCGAAGGTCTGTAACGCTGCTAGTGGACCTGCATTGGTACCGGAGCGCAGCCAGAGTGCTGTCGCGAAGCTGAGAGTACAGAGTAGGGCGAAGATCATCCCTGATCGTATGTCTTTCACGATGCTGTCGGTGTCCTTTGTTGAGAGTTGAGTCGTGATGTTACCGAGTAATATGTTGCTGGTTTGGGCGGGGCGACGTCAACTAGAAAGTACATATAACTCCATGATTTACATAAATATATCCCCGTGTGAACGCCCCAAGCGTGTGCCGCTGTTGCATCTCTGGTGTGAGCGCGTTTGACGTTCCAGAGACTCTCCCCTCAGTTTATTCAGAGGCTTTGTTATTCGGTGGTCTCCTGGCGACTCGTCAACCGATTCAATCTTGTCTTCGCCAGAAGCATCACAACGGTAGGTACGGTCTTTCGGTATGCGGGGCCATCAACCAGAGCGACCATTCCAGGCAGGGCCACAGCACTTCCCATTGCCATGCTTCCTAGCGCTGTGACGGCACCACCTGCCGCTCCGTAGCCGCCTAGTCCGAAGATCACAATTTTTAGCCCCGCCATCCAGCCTACAGTCTGCACTAGTATTATCCAGCCCAGTTGCCCAACGAGTGATACGCCAACCACACCCAGAGCGCCCCCCGCAGTGACTTTGGCGAGCCCGCCGACGAGCCCACCCTGAACCAGGTTCTCTATAGTTTGTCGCTGCAAGAAGGGTATCGCGCCCTTGCTAACCAGGGCAGAGATGTCGCTGTCGCCGCCGAGGACCGAGTTAATTCCATTCACAAATTCTTCCCGTTTTTCCTCCGATAACTTCTGCCACCACCCGCGCACTTGTTCGTCGAAAAAATCGAGTACAAGCTGCTCAATCTCCTCTTCCTTGTGTTCGTCCTTCAGGCGGTATTTCGTCCAACTAAGTGGAGTGATTCCCGGTGCGATTTTATCTGCAACATCAATGAGTAATTGCTTATAAGGGAACCCATGTGAATCCCTGACCAGATTCATTGTTGATGAACCGGCTGCGGAACGTAACTCCGCGCTACAGCGAATCACAAGGTCAGAATGGCTCAGCCCCTCAAGTTTTGTCTGATCAAGCCGCAAACCCCCGACAAGAAGGGACATGAGGTCCTCGTCATTCAGGTTCTCCAGTCTTCGTATTAGTAGATCTTGAGACATAGTTACCATGATAATAGAGGGGCAATACAGGGTGCTTCGTATATGCGGTGAAGGAATCGGCCTTCATCAGTGTGTTTTTAACTCGATGCCGCCATGGTACCGTTTTGAGGTAAGGTATCAAGACAAGGCCTAACAACATCATATCTAGAGCGCTAACGATGACAGATGAAGTTCCCGAAGTGAATACCCAAGCTGCAACGGTTCCTGTGGCAGAGTGGTTGAACGATATTAGTAACTGGCTGCCAGAATCTGTGTTGCCAGCGTGGCAAGCGATATACCAATACCCAATTCTCGGGGCGGTTGTGATCGCTGTTGTATTCTATCTGGCAGCGGTTGTATTTCGCTCTTTGTTAGTCAATGTGTTGGGTCGATTAACAAGGCTCACGCGTTCATCGTCCGATGATATTATTTTACATACTCTACGCAAGCCGATATTTACTACCGTCTTCTTTTTTGGTTTATTTCTCGCAGTTACCGTGGCGCAATTACCTTTCGGTGGCCCAACACTCATCAATATTATTGTTTCTGTTATCGTCGCCAGTTGGATGGGCGCATCGCTAAAAATATCAACGACAGTGCTCGAGGCCTTCAGCGGCGAGAGCAGGTTTGAGTTAATCGAAGAAAGAACCGTTCCAATCTTTGATTTAACCAGCAAACTATTGATTATTTTGATTGGTAGCTATGCCTTGTTATTAATTTGGGGGATTAACCCAATTGGCTGGTTGGCTTCTGCGGGCATCGTAGGTATAGCGGTAGGATTTGCAGCAAAAGACAGCCTGGCAAATTTGTTTTCCGGATTTTTTATCGTTGCTGATGCGCCTTACAAAATTGGCGATTACATTAATCTGGACACAGGAGAACGCGGCAAGGTTAGTGGCATTGGTTTAAGAAGTACGCGATTAATTACGCGTGACGATGTTGAAATAACAATACCCAACGGGGTTATCGCCAACGCAAAAATTATTAACGAGAGCGGTGGCCCGTCTTCCAAAATGCGTATTCGAATTGTTGTCGGAGTGGCCTACGGGTCGGATGTCGATTTGGTTGACGAGCTGTTAATGCAAGTTGGAGTCGGGCATTATGAAGTTTGCCAGCAGCCGACACCCACAGTGAGATTGCGCGCTTTCGGCGCATCAAGTCTAGATTTTAATCTCATGTGTTGGATCGAGCATCCGCAGGATCGAGGGCGTATTTCGCATGAACTAAACGTTTTGATCTATAGGTTATTCGCAGAACATAATATTGAAATACCTTATGCCAAGCAGGACATTCATATTAAGGAGTGGCCGAAAGACTAATAAACGGTTACCGCATTGTTTTCGCACTGTACGGTGATGAGGATGGCAGGCAACAGTTCCCGGGCGCGGGTCATAATGGGATTCATGGGGCGATACTCCTCGTTCGGACGTTCAGTAACAGCGGGGACACTCATGACTTATTCTATACCACATGCTGGTTAAATTAACCGGCTTCTGGATCGTGAGATTTTGATTCGTTCTCGTATCTAGAAGGTGAAGGAGGTTGAATGCCTTACCTGCAAGTGCCTCGCTGGACTGTAATCAGGGTGAGCTTGAGGTATTGGAGCCGTTGCGACAGCCTACCTGAAATGGGATTATCTCTTTGTGATTGAACGTATATCTATAGCAGTGCGCGGCCAGGGCCTGCACAGTATTACCGAGAGGGTTCGCCCCGTGGTGTCCGCCTGTGGCCTGACTGAAGGTCTGTGCACATTGTTTATCCGCCACACTTCCGCCAGTCTGTTGATTCAGGAAAACTACGACGACAGTGCCAGGATCGATCTGGAGCACTGGTTGAATCGATTAGTGCCTGAGGATGACCCGCTTTATACGCACACTCTGGAGGGGCCGGATGACATGCCCGCTCACATCAAGTGCGCTCTGACCGCGACCCAGATCAGCGTTCCATTTCAAGCCGGGGAACTGTTGCTTGGTACTTGGCAAGGCATCTACCTGTGGGAGCATAGGCACCAGACCGGCGCTCGTGAAGTCATCGTGCATCTGGCGTGAGCAATGCATTTTGATACAATTTGGCGCTCAGGGGTGTCGTGTCAGATCAGGGGGTAGGGAAGTTTGCGTCAGAAGGGAAAAATACAGTCATGGAATGACTCAAAGGGCTTTGGATTTATCGAGCCTATCGGTGGGGGCAAGAATGTTTTCCTCCATATATCGTCTTTTTCTAACCGGACACGTCGCCCTGAAATTGGTCAGATGGTTACCTACGCATTATCCGCGGATGGTCAGGGGCGCCCGTGTGCTGTGAGTGCTACATTGCCAGGTGATCGGCTTTCAGGACACAAAAAGGTAGGCACTGTGAAGAATAGTGGAGCGATGTTCTCTGTCATTGTCGCCAGTACTTTTTTGCTTATTGTCGCTCTCGGGGTTATGTCAGGAAAGATCCCAGCTTCCATTTTCTTGGGATACTTGTCGATCAGTCTTATTTCGTTCTTTCTCTATGCGTTTGATAAAGCAGCGGCAAAGGATGGTGCCTGGCGAACGTCAGAGGGAACTCTTCACTTGTTATCTGCTCTGGGCGGTTGGCCTGGAGCGCTGATTGCGCAGCAGGTTCTTCGTCACAAATCTAAGAAAGCATCGTTCCGTGCTGCATTTCGAGTCACCGTTATCTTTAATCTACTCGGCTTTGCATGGTTGAATTGGGTATTAAATTGGTGGGGCGGCGTCAATTGAATTGTGCCTGTAGATTATTGATATATCGCCAAAAAATAACTTATGAAAGTCTAATATACCCCCGGTATTTTTCAGCGCAGGGTGCTCGAATTATTCTAGAGTGTCTCCAATGCAACGGTCAAAAATCTTGGCCATCGGATCGTAATTACAATCGACTCCCGCTATGTTCGCTTG
>JBLHNQ010000032.1:0-28313 GCA_047650635.1 Halioglobus sp. | reverse complement strand
GGGGTGTGGGGTGTTATCGTTAGAGAGTATAGACACTGTGTTACAAAATGGGTGTAGTCATATTTAGGCAATAAGAGCAATCAATGGAAACCCCGTCCAGATTCCTAGTCACTCGTATCAATTGCCCGACGGTGTAGGAGCCTGAGAAGGTTTAATCAGGTAAGATGATGCGTTTTTTGGCCAACAGGGCAAAAAGCTAACTTAACTAACAAGTACCAGTGGGATTTGAAGCGTGACAGATAGCAATCTATCCAATGAAATAAGTAAGAGACGCACATTTGCGATCATCTCTCACCCGGATGCGGGTAAAACAACGATAACTGAAAAGTTATTGTTGTTGGGCAGTGCCATACAGATAGCTGGCAGCGTCAAGGGTAAGAAGGGGCCCCATGCCACTTCCGACTGGATGAGTCTGGAACAGGAAAGGGGTATTTCCATAACCTCTTCGGTCATGCAGTTTCCCTATCACGATTGCACGGTGAACCTGCTCGACACGCCTGGTCATGAGGATTTCTCCGAGGATACCTACCGCACGCTTACCGCGGTAGATTCTGCTTTGATGATTATCGATGGCGCCAAGGGCGTCGAGGCTCGAACCATCAAGTTGATGAATGTGTGTCGCCTGCGCGATACGCCCATTTTCAGCTTTGTGAACAAGATGGACCGGGATATTCGAGATCCCATCGATCTGCTGGACGAAATTGAATCGGTATTAAATATTAAAGTGGCACCCATTAACTGGCCTATTGGTATGGGCGGAGACTTTAAGGGCGTCTACAACCTCTACACCGATGTAATCCATATATTTACGCCGGGCCAGAACAGTGTCCTGTCGGCAGACGAGCGCATTGTGGGCCTGGACAGTGAGGAAGCACGCACTTTACTGGGCGATGAGTATGACGATTATGTGGATGAAGTAGAGCTGGTGCGCGGTGCCAGCCATAAGTACTCGCAGGAGGCATTTTTGGCGGGCAAGTTGAGCCCTGCTTTTTTCGGTACGGCGCTTGGCAACTTTGGTGTGCGGGAAATGCTGGATGATTTCGTTCAGTGGGCGCCACCGCCGCTTGATCGCGTTACCGTTAATCGCACGGTGGTTGCCGGCGAAGAGAAATTTTCTGGCTTCGTGTTCAAAATTCAGGCCAATATGGATCCACGACACAGAGATCGCATTGCTTTTATGCGAGTGTGCTCTGGTCGCTATACCAAGGGTATGAAAATGCGCCATGTGCGTCTGGCTAAGGACGTCAAAATTGCCGATGCTGTGACCTTCAAGGCCGGTGAGCGCGAGCTGGTTGAAGAGGCAGTTTCAGGCGATATCATCGGCCTGCACAATCACGGCACCATTCAAATAGGCGATACATTTACCACGGGGGAAGAGCTGCAGTTTACCGGTATTCCCCACTTTGCTCCCGAACTGTTTCGGCGCATTCGTCTGTCTGATCCGATGAAGGCAAAGCAATTACAGAAAGGCTTGCAGCAGTTGTCAGAGGAGGGGTCTACCCAGGTGTTTTCGCCCCTCAATTCCCCCGACTTGATTGTGGGGGCCGTAGGCCAACTGCAGTTTGACGTGGTCGTTTACCGCTTGAAGGACGAGTACAAAGTTGATGCTCACTATGAGCATGTGAGCGTTTACACTGCCCGCTGGGTAAGCTGTGGCGACGCTCGAAAGTTGGAAGAATTTCGCAAAAAGGCCTCGGACCATCTATCCATAGATGGCGGCGGACACCTAACCTATCTTGCTCCTACGCGGGTGAACCTTGCACTGATGGAGGAGCGATGGCCCGATCTGGAGTTCCGGGCTACCCGAGAGCATTAAGCCAACAGCTTCTTTATATCCTTTTCAATAGCCGCCGGTTTGGTGGCTGAGGAATAACGTTCCAGCACCTTGCCGGATGAGTTCACCAGAAACTTGGTAAAGTTCCATTTTATTGCTTTTGTACCCAGGGCTCCCGGGGCTTCTTTTTTAAGGTGCTCATACAGCGGGTCGGTGCCGTCGCCGTTAACTTCAATTTTACCGAACATGGGAAAGCTAACGCCGTAGTTAAGCTGGCAAAACTCAGTGATCTCGTCATTGCTACCCGGGTCCTGGCTGCCGAACTGATTGCAGGGGAAACCGAGAATTTCAAGCCCCTCGTCTTTATATTTTTCGTACAACTCCTCTAAGCCTTCAAACTGGGGAGTGAAGCCGCACTTGGAAGCGGTGTTAACGATTAACAGCACTTTATTGTCATAGTCGCGCAGAGGCTTGTCTTTCCCCGCAGTTGTCTGGCAAACAAAATCAAATACGCTAGTGGTCATGGTCGCTCCCTGAAGATAAAAGAATCGATATTGTTAAACTTGATTGATGGTTAATTCTCGCACATGGTACGCACTGGCGAAAGCAAGTATAGGAATAACTGAAGACAAATGACTGGCGCAGTATTTACCCGAGGCTCAACCATGCGCCATGTGTTAGTGATGACCGGTGCGAGCGCCGTGGGTTTGCTGGCATTGTTTGGTGTGGACATGGTGGATATGTTTTTTCTCACCATGTTGGGCGAGCAGGAACTGGCCGCGGCGGTTGGCTTTGCCGGCACCCTGTTGTATTTTCTGGTGGCTGTGAGCATTGGTCTGCAGATTGCCATGGGTGCTCTGGTAGCACGCTCAATAGGTGCAAGGGCGCGAGACGATGCGGGACGGGTCTGCTCCAGTTCACTTATTTTTAATACGCTGGTTTCCGCACTGATTTGCTTTTTTGCCTGGTTTTTCCTACGCGATTTACTCGCTTTACTGGGTGCCAAAGGTTTAACCCTGGACTATGCGACGTCATATGCGCGTATTCTATTGCCCAGTATGCCTGTAATGGTGCTGGGCATGAGTGCCGCAGCGGGTGTTCGGGCCGTTGGGGATGCGCGCCGCTCCATGTGGGCTACGGTGGCGGGTTCAGTGGTTAATGGTGTGCTGGATCCTATTTTGATTTTTACTTTCGATTTGGGGCTGGAAGGTGCGGCCTGGGCGTCGGTCGTTTCCCGGGTGGTGGTTCTTGTGGTGGCCTGGCATGCGCTGTTTTCTGTGCATAAACTGCCTGTCACTGTGACCTTCGCCGAGTTTATACAAAACCTTCGCGTCATCCTGCAAATAGCGATACCAGCTGTACTGACCAATCTTGCGACCCCCATCGGTGCGAGCTTTGTGCTCATGACCATGGCTCAGTTTGGCGATGGCGCCGTTGCGGGTGCTGCCATCATGGGCAGGATTACACCACTGGCATTTGCCGCTGTGTTTGCCCTGTCCAGTGCGGTGGGGCCTATTATCGCTCAGAACGCCGGGGCTGGGCTTTATGACCGGGTTCGATCTACGATCTTTGATGCCGTGTTGTTTGGTGCAGTGTATGTTCTGGTGGTGTGGTTACTGCTGTGGTTGAGTGCCGATTTCATCGTTGAGATATTTTCTGCCGGGCCGGATGCTGCAGAACTAATCCTGTTTTACTGTCATTGGTTGGTGCCTGCCTTTATGTTTAATGGTAGTTTGTTTATTGCCAATGCCAGCTTTAACAATCTGCACTATCCCCATTGGGCCACAGGTTTCAACTTTGCAAAAATGGCTCTTGGGACTATCCCCGCGGTCTATTTCGGGGCGTCGTGGTTTGGGGCGCGCGGTGTCATGGTCGGTGAAGCTGTGAGCTCAATACTATTCGGTGTGTTAGGTTTACTGGCCGCGTTTGCGCTAGTGCGTCGTCTTACAAGAAACTATACTGAAGTGGCGCGTGCCAACGTCGCGTTCTCAGACTGATCAGTATCTGCGGCCGCTAACAATTATCTTGGAGTGTGTAATGAATCATCCAGCTAAAGTCCTTTTTCTACTTTTTCTACTTGCGCCATGCCTGGCCAGTCAAGCCGCCGAGCCAGTCGCAGCCAAGACCGTGCTGGCGGAACTGGGCCTAAGAGAATATTCAGTCGCTTCCCGGGACCTTCCAGGCTGGAAGGTCCCTCGCAAGATCGTGGTGCGCACACTCAGTTCGAAGCAGGCAGAAGCGTTGCGTAGCGTCTTGCCAGGCATTGAGGTGGTGGGTGTCCAGAGTTTGGAGCAGGCGAGGGCGGAAATTGCCGATGCCGATGTGCTTCTGGGTTACTGTGATGAGGCGCTGTTGCAACAAGCAAAAAAATTGCGCTGGTTACAGGTTTACTGGGCCGGCGTAGAAGATTGTGTGGGATTGGAAAAAATTCAAAGTGGCGAGATTATCTTGACCAATGGCCAGCGTATCGGTTCGCCAGCACTGGCCGAGCACTCTATCGCCATGATGATGATGCTTATGCGCGGCTTGGATATTCACTACACGCAACAAAAGGAAGGCGTGTGGCAGCGTGATGTGGGTAATCCTGAGAGCACCTTTATCGAATTGTCTGGGCGCACGGCACTGGTATTGGGTCTGGGTGGAATTGGCACGCAGGTGGCCGAAAGAGCTCATGCGCTGGGAATGCGAGTGCTGGCCACACGAGGTAGTCGCCGCGAAGGGCCCGACTACATCGAGTATGTAGGCCTGTCGGATGAAACTAACACCCTGGCCAAGCAGGCTGATGTGGTGATAAACACGCTGCCGCTGACAAAGCGAACTCGAGGCATGCTCGACGCCGGTTTTTTTCAAAGTATGAAACCAACTGCCTATTATATTAGTGTTGGGCGCGGTGCTACCACGGTTACAGACGATTTGGTGGCGGCGCTTGAGAAAGGAGAGCTCGCTGGAGCTGGCCTGGATGTAGTCGACCCGGAACCTCTGCCCGCGGGGCATCCCCTGTGGTCCATGCCAAGGGTAATTATCACGCCGCACACCGCAAGTCGTTCTGATCGCAGCACCCAGCGTTTGTTTATGCTGGTTGGGGAAAACTTGAAACGCTATGTGGCGGGAGACGCCCTGTTATCGGTGGTCGATGCAAAGCGGGGTTATTGAGGGGCCTGCGCGGTGCAGTCGTTGCAATGGGGTACCTCTACGGTAATCATCAGTGGATTGTGGTCTGAGGACTCTACCTTCATGGTGCTGGCATTGATAAGGTTCAAGCCACGTAGGTAGACGTGATCCAGAGGTATGTCCCAGAAACGGGTACGTTGGTCGGGGCTAAAAGAAACCGGGGACAACTGGTGGCTGAGCATAAACGAGTGCAGTGACGTTGCCCGCTTGCTGCTCCAGGTATTAAAGTCACCTGCTACAATGAGCGGCCCAAGGTGTTGGCTCAGAAACGGTTCTAAAGTCCTTACCTGTGCATTAAACTCTTCCATTCCCATCGAAAAATTCACCGCGTGTAAGTTAATCACAAGCAACCTCTGCTCCAGACCGGCGATAGGGTATTCAGTGATATTTGTGGCTTTGGGTGTGCCCAGCCATGGCTCCCACGCGGTGAAATTGCATTGCAGGCTGGGCTCGACAGAACTTAATGTCAGGACACCGGTTGCCTGTTTCTCTGTGGTGTAGCCTGCCGCAAAGGCTTGATACAGCGGCTGTGGCAGAGCGTTCACTATTCCGGCCTGTATGGAGGCTTCCTGGATAAGCAACAGGTCGCTGCTGCCTCCGAGGCTATTGAGGTCGGCGTCCCACCCCGGGTTTGCTGCCTTCTCTATGTTCCATACCAGCACATTCAGTGTTTGGTTTAAGCCTTTGTGGTCCGCCGCCACAGGCATGGCCAGAGATTGGCTACACGGTTTTGATTCGATATTTGTGCTGGCCCACAGGGGGAATGCGAGCAGGAGTGAAAAAACGAGGGTTGAAAATGGTGTTACGTCTTTCAAAAAAACCTGCGTGGACCTACAGCTTTTCCAGGTAAGTCTGGTATTCGAGGGTCGTAATGCGTCTGCGGAATTCACCAATTTCCTGTTCCTTGGTCAAAGCATATATGCGTTGCAACTCGCTGCCAAGATTGGCTTTGATAAACTCTGATTCACTAAATAGCTTGACCGCGTCCTGAATGTAGACAGGAAGCGAATTTTTTTCCTGAGAGTAGCCGTCACCGGTAATAGGGGGGCCGGGATCCAAACCCTGTTTGATACCCTCAAGCATGGATGATAATAGCACAGCAAACAGTAGATAGGGATTGGCGTCGGCTCCAGCTACCCGATGCTCCAACCGTCTGGCGGCGTTATTCCCTGCGGGAACTCGCACCGCCACAGTGCGGTTTTCATAGCCCCAGCTGGGGAAGGTGGGTGCGTGACAACCCGGTTGAAAGCGCCTGTAGGCATTGTAGGTCGGAGCAAGAATGGCGACAGAATCGGGCATATAGGTCAGGCAACCTGCAATGGCTTGGCGCAGCAAATCGGAGCCTTTGTCGGTGCCATCGTTGAAAATATTGTTGCCTTGTTCATCCAGCACGCTGCAATGAACATGCATGCCATTGCCGGCTTCTTCCTCGAAAGGCTTGGCCATAAAGCTGGCAATGAGGCCGTGCTTGGCTGCCACGCCTTTTATAAGCCGCTTCATTTGGATGATCTGCTTGGCAGCCAGCACTGGGCTATCCACATGTTGCATATTTATTTCGTATTGCGAGGGCGCCGACTCTTTAACCACGCCATCAAAGGGCAGGTCCTGTAATTCGCAGGCCACGCGTATATCCTCAATCATCTCAAAATGATTATTGAGTACGTCGAGACCATAGGTGTTGCCGCCCACTGGTGAGCTTCCGGCGGGGGAAGGGCAGGTGTGCTGTGGCGTGCTGTTATCCCAGGTGACCAGGCTGAACTCCAGCTCTGCTGCCACTACCGGCTTCCAGCCTGTTTCCTGAAACCTTGCTACTACCTGCTTCAGCACATGGCGAGGGTCGCCCATGTAGGGTGAGCCATCGGCGTCGAACATAGACAGCATAATTTGGCCATGTTGTCCGTTGGCTGCCCAGGGGGTGGGTAGTAAGGAGCCTTCTACGGGTCGACAGATTCCGTCCGCGTCACCGGAGGCAAACACCAGTTCTTCCACATCCCGGCCCCAGATATCCAGAGAGAGCGCGGTTTTCGGCAGTTTGAGTTCGCCATCGAAGATTTTGACAAGTTTGTGACGCGGCAGCCATTTGCCGCGCATCACGCCGTTGCAATCGGGGAGAAGCGCTTCAATTGTAGTAATTTCGGGATGAGCCCTAAGGAACCAATCGGCTTCAACCGACATGCTTTTCACCGTACCCTGGACTGTAAGAGCGAACTATCATGATTTATGGGTCCAACTTCAATACCCCAACTGGGGCAAGCCCAGTGTTAGCGGGCTTCTTATCAGGCCGGGCCCATGTAAATTTCAAGTGGGTCACCTCCGGCGGCCTCGCCAACACAGGACATTGAGTTGATGAAAAGGGAGAACAGGTCTGTTTGGGAACTGACGTCGAGTTTGCGGTAAATACTTTTCCTGTGACGGCGTACAGTCTCAAGGGCAATATCAAGGCGTTCCGCAGACACATTGGTGCCGTAGCCTCTGAGCATAAGTTCCAGCACGCTTTTTTCTCGAGGAGAAAGCAAAGACGAGCCAAAGGTCTCGAAGGCCTGGTTGATCTGGTGGTCAATTCCCGGTTGGATCAGGTAGGTCGCGGAGAACTCGCCCAACTCGCTGTGGCGTTTGAGCAATTCAGATACCGGTTCGGCCAGCAAGTAAAGGCGCTCGTATTCTTCGTCGTTGAAAGGGCCTCGCCCAGGCAAGCGCATCATACTGAAATTGATAACGTTGCCCGCGTGTAGCTTTGCAAGGTAGATTGCTTCGTCCACTGTGCCGGTATCGGAATAATAGTCACGGTAGTAGTCCGATTTGTGCAGCTTGCCTGAGGTAACCCGGGACAGGCGATAAATTTTAGAGCGGGGTCTGTCCATTGATGTTTGGAAAAACGGGTCTTCCCGGAATGGCCCGTCCAGATAGCTGTCGATTTGTGCAGCGATCGCGTTATCGGGAATCTCATGATAGAGAACCTGTGGGGGCAGGTCGTTGTGGTACAGCCAAAACTGGGGGTAGTCTATTTTTACCTGGCCATTGATAGCGGCTACAAGTGTTGCAAAAAACTCGTCGGTGCCCAAGGCGCCGATTGCCCTGGAGATATCCCTGTTCCACTTGCTTAACTGGTCTTTTTCGTTCATACCGCCCCGAAAACAGTGCTCATTATGTGCCCCATATTGAGCACGCCGTTAACGCTTGTCAATTTTTGTGCGAAATAAGTGGGTGTTCATTTTATGCCCGAAGTCGGGCTATACTCACGCCCTCTTTAGCAACGAGTATTTTTCTTGAAAGGGCTGCCTGCCAACATTCAAGCCTATAATAAAGCGGTCCCCATGGAGTTCACCCGGGCGCTTCTGGTTCAGGCTCGTGCGTTTGATAAAAACGTCGATGAAATATTGCAAGCGGCACGATTTCCCTTCGATCCTATTACGGGTGATACCCAGACAGCGTTTGTGTCCCGCGAGCAATATAGCCGCTTGTGCCTAGAGCTGTTTCGAGTGCTGGGAGATGAATCCGGCGGCGCAATGCCTGGTGGACGAACGCCTCCGGGGACCACCCGGTTGCTGGCTCTGAGTATGCTCGGCAGTGCAACTTTACGCGTCGCACTGCGCAGGGCCATGGAGTTTAATGTGTGCTGTCGAGTGCCACATGGCACTGACATTCACAATGAATTGTGCGTTGACGAGACAAGCAAGGAAGCCACGCTGAGCTACCTTTCCAGCGAGGATGCCAGTGAAGACCAGCACAGTGTGTTGTGCAGTGTGGCGATGTGGCTGCGGTTTTGCGGTTGGTTGATTGGCCAGCATATCGATGTCAGTCATGCCACTTCGGTGGGCCCCGAGCCAGCTTTCACTGCGGGCATCCGCCACTTCTTGCCTTGTCCTGTGGCTTACGACCAGCCATGCAACGCTGTCACCTTTAGTGCCCGTCACCTGGATGCACCGTTAATTCGAAGTGAAGCGGAGCTGGATAGTTTTCTCAACCTCGCTCCCTACTATCTGGTGATAGAGCCCTACGCGGCCACCTTGAGTATCACCCACCGTATCGGGGAGATTCTCGGCGATGACTTTCGAGCGGAAATGCCGAGTTTTGAGCAGTTAACCGCCTTGCTGGGCATGTCGGCTCGTACCCTGAGGCGTCGTCTGGAAAAGGAGGGCACTTCTTATCAGCGAATTAAAGACAATGCCAGACGCGATGTTGCAATTTCAATGCTCTCTCGGGACGGGCTAACGGTGAGCCAGGTTGCTGAGGAAGTGGGTTTTAGCGACTCGAGTGCGTTCCATCGCTCCTTTAAAAAGTGGACGGGGCAGTCACCCGGCTCTTATCGGTAGCGGCGTTCTTATGAGGAACAGCTAATTTCCAGTTCCTTGCCCCACTGGGGTGCTGGCGCGGCGTACTTTTCCATACCCGGATGTTCATCGAAAGGGTTTTGCACTAGCGCTAGCAGCGTGTCTACTTCCGCAAAGTTATCGTGGTTCACGGCGGCGTCAATGGCCTGTTGCGCGAGGTAATTGCGCAAAATGTATTTTGGATTGATGGAGTTCATCGCCTGGCGCCGTTGTTCGCCGCTTCGATCTTCTTTCGATATTCTCTCACGGTAGCTCGTAAACCAGCTGTCGAATGCCTCGCGATCGACAAAGTTATCCCGCAGTTGGGAGCGGGAGTCTTGGTGCTGCGTGTCTGCCAGCGTTCGAAAGAAAGTACTGTAGTCGTGTTTTTGTGCTGCGAGTAGCTGCAGTAGTTGTTGCACGAGAGCCTGGTCTTCGTCTTTTTCGCTTGCGAGCCCCAGCTTGCCTCGCATCAAATTGCTGTAGTCTCGCACCAGAGTGGGGCGGTATAGCTCCAGAGCTGCCTCGATATTGGTTTCGGGTATGAGACTACTTAATGCCTGCGCCAGCGCATGGCAGTTCCACAGGCCGATACTGGGCTGCTGGTCGAAGGCGTAGCGACCGTCGTGGTCGGAGTGGTTGCAGATAAAGCCGGGTTGGTAGTCGTCGATGAATGCAAAGGGGCCAAAGTCGAAGGTGTCGCCCAGGATGGACATATTGTCGCTGTTGAGTACTCCGTGGGCGAAGCCTTGGCCCTGCCAAGCGGCCACCAGCGATGCGGTGCGCTGCACAACTTCGCGCAGTAATAACTCGACTTTGTTGTCCTCGGCAGCGAACTGGGGAAAGTGCCTGTCGATAACATGATGTGCCAGCTCTTTTACACGATCAGGGCGCCCGGTGTAGTGAAATAATTCGAAAGACCCGAAACGTACATGGCTGTTGGCAACGCGTAGCAAAGTGGCGCCGCGCTCTTCGCCTTCACGGTATACGGGGGTGTCGCTGGTGAGCACGCATAAGGCTCGGGTAGAGGGTATTCCCAGACCGAAAACGGCCTCACTACCCAGATATTCGCGGATGCTGGAGCGCAGCACGGCGCGGCCATCACCCATGCGGGAGTAGGGCGTCATTCCTGCTCCTTTGAGGTGCAGGTCCCAGTGTGTGGGCTCTCCAGCGGTGTTGATTTTTGTTATCTCGCCCAGCAGCAGTCCTCGGCCGTCGCCCAACTGCGGGTTGTAAACGCCAAACTGATGCCCTGAGTAGGCCATCGCCAACGGCTGTGATCCCGGCAGTACACTATTGGCAGAAAAGGCACTCATTAAAGGCGCTTGCTCAGCACAGATGGCTTGTGACTCCAGACCCAGTTGGGTGGCCAGTGACTGATTGAGGGACACCAGTCTGGGGTTGCTTAGACCCTGTGGTTCAACCGGGGTATAAAAGTCCGCGTGCAGACGTCGAAAGCTGTTGTCAAATTGTAGACTTTTTAGTGCGTTCATTGTGAATATCCAGTGGCTAGTGCGACCAGTCCAGCGGTGTGGTGCGCCAGTGATTAAGCCAGGCTCGATAAACCTTGTCGCTGTATTTTCGGCTGCCGGTGCTGCCGTTATAGGCGGCCAATGCGCGGTGCAGAGCGTTATTTTCGCGCTGCAGGTAAAACTGAAGAATTCGGCAGCCATATTCCAGGTTCTGACGAATAACCGTGAGATTGTCGTCCGGACGACCGATTTCATTTTTCCAGAAGGGCATGACTTGCATCATACCCTGTGCTCCTGCGCTGGAGACCGCAAAGCGGTTGAAATGGCTCTCTACCTCGATGAGTGCTAGAACAAGCTCAGGTGGCAGGTCGGCCTGCGCACTTGCGTAGTGTATGTCTCGCAACAGGCTCAGTCTTTTTTCCGGGTCTTTAACATAGCGCTTGAGACGGTTGGACATATCCACCAACCACACCTCAGCGTCGAATCGATCGTCGAAGCTGTCTGCTCCGCTTATGGTTTGCTCCAGGAAACTGCGCAGCGCTGCAAGTTCTTCCGGGTTCTTTGGCTGTACCTGAGCCCGCAGCTCTGCAGAAAATAACAGGCAAGCGATTAGAATGCTGCTCAGCGCCAGAATCCACGTTCTCATGCTTGTGAGTCTCTTCGCTTGAGGCTTAGCTGGCGAGCTGCTGCTGAACAAACGCAACAATTTCCTCCAGGGGAATGAGTTGAAAGTCTTCATCGCTGCGGCCTTTATACTCTATTTGGCCATCCGCCAGGGCGCGCTCAGCGATAACCAGTCTGTGGGGTATTCCGATCAGTTCCATATCGGCGAATTTCACTCCCGGGCGCTCGTTACGATCATCCAGCAGTACATCAACTCCTGCGCTGCGTAGTTTGTCGTAGAGATCTTCGGCACAGTTGGCAACGGTTTCGGACTTGTGCATATTCAGTGGCACTATCGCCAGTTGGAACGGCGCCATATTTGCCGTCCAGATAATACCTTTGTCATCATGATTCTGTTCAATGGCCGAGGCTACGATACGACTAACGCCGATGCCGTAGCAGCCCATTGTCATGGTGATGTTCTTGCCATTCTCGTTGAGAACCTTCGCCTGCAATGCTTCGCTATATTTTGTGCCCAACTGAAAAATATGACCAACTTCAATGCCACGTTTGATTTGCAGTTGACCCTGTCCGTCCGGACTGGGGTCGCCGGTGACTACGTTTCGCAGATCTTCAGTTCGGCTCACTGGACAGTCCCTTTCCCAGTTCACGGCCTTTAGATGCACATCATCGCGGTTGCCACCACAGACAAAATCCGCCATTTTTGCTGCACTGTGGTCTACAATCACCGGAATATTCAAGCCTATAGGGCCCAGCGAGCCAAAGTCTGCACCACATAGACGGCGCACTGAGGATTCGTCGGCCATCTCCAGAGGCAAGGCTATGCCCGTGAGTTTTTCGACCTTTGTCGGGTTGAGCTGATGATCTCCACGCAATACTAGTGCAACTAAAGAGCCACTTTCCTCCTCGCCCTCTCCTTTTACAATTAGCGTTTTGATCGTGTTTTGCGCCGAAATCGAGAGAAATTCGCACAGCTGTGCAATGCTTTTGACCCCGGGGGTTGATACTTCTTCCATCGCTGCGCCGGGCTGCTCGCGCTCTCCAGCGGGGGGCAACGCAATGGCCAGCTCGACATTGGCGGCATAGTCACTATTGTCGCTGAAGGCAATATCGTCTTCGCCAGAGTCGGCCAGCACGTGAAACTCGTGAGAGGTGCTGCCGCCAATGCTGCCACTGTCGGCTATGACAGGGCGAAACTTCAACCCGAGGCGAGTGAATATATTACTGTAGGCCTTGTGCATGACTTCATAGGTTTCGTTCAGGCACGCATCGTTACTATGAAAGGAATAAGCGTCTTTCATTAGAAATTCCCGCGAGCGCATGATGCCGAATCGGGGTCGAATTTCATCCCTGACCTTGGTTTGTATTTGGTAAACATTCAGGGGTAGTTGTTTGTAGCTCTTAACCTCATTTCGTATCAGGTCGGTTACTACTTCTTCGTGTGTGGGGCCGAGGCAAAATTCTCGCTCATGCCTGTCTTTTATGCGCAGTAATTCTGCGCCATATTGATCCCATCGGCCTGATTCCTGCCACAATTCGGCCGGTTGAATAATGGGCATGCTTATTTCCTGTGCTCCAGAAATATCCATTTCTGAACGCACTATATTTTCTACCTTTCTCAGTACCCGCAGTCCAAGAGGCAGCCATGTGTATAAGCCCGATGCAAGCTTGCGGACAAGGCCGGCGCGGATCATCAATTGGTGGCTGATGACTTCGGCGTCAGCAGGTGTTTCTTTCAGGGTGGCTATGAGAAATTTGCTGGTTCGCATGAATCTTTCCAGGTTGAGGTTGGGGTTGGGCAGGGCGTCTAGTTTACGTGCGAACGTAAGGTCGGTACAGCTCCGCAGCACGATAAGGCGCGATATAGTGCCGGATTTTGCATTGCTTAGGTTTTGTAGAAATTCTGCTTTGTGAGTAAAAATTCGCTGATTAATCAAAAATATGCCTAAAAAACAGTGTTTTTTTCATTGCAGAGCGAAAAACGCTTGTATTACAGCGTTTCATGATTTATAAATTCTCGCGATGCTTGAGGCGGCGTTATCTTTTGCGGTTATGGAGGGTGTTCGCAGTCTTGGTTGAAAGCGTGTTCCTAGTCACTAAAAGAAGGTTGTAAATAAAATGGCTATCAAGAAAGCAGCTAAGAAGAAGGCTCCAGCTAAGAAAGTGGTGAACAAGAAAGCTCCCGCTAAAAAAGTTGCTGTTAAAAAAGCTCCCGCTAAAAAAGTGGCAGCTAAAAAAGTAGCAGCTAAAAAGCCCGTAGCAAAGAAAAAAGCACCCGCTAAGAAAGCAGCGGCTCCTGCTAAAAAGGCAACGGCCCTGAAAGCGAAACTTACCAAGAGTCAAATTTTGGCGACCATCTCGGAGAGCACTGGCTTGACCAAGAAGCAAGTCGGCTCTGTCATGAGTGAGCTGGAAGACCTGATCGAACGCAGCATCAAAAAGCGCGCTGTTGGTGAGTTCACTATTCCTGGCCTGATGAAAGTTACCACGGTGAAAAAGCCTGCTAAAAAAGCACGAAAGGGTATTAACCCTTTCACTAAGGAAGCAACTATTTTCAAAGCCAAGCCTGCCAGCATTGCTGTTAAGGTTCGTCCTTTGAAAAAGTTGAAGGAATTCGCCGCTAACTAAGCGTCGATTATCGTATGGCGACGCTCTGAGCTTCTCGCCATACGGCCTCCCGCGCTAGACTTTCTGGCGTGGGCGGTTATCCCATCGGGCTCTCCGCTCGATGACAGGGCTTTTTGCCCTCCGAATTCTTGCGCAGCTCGCGCTTGGCCTAGATGCCTCTCATAGTGTAAAATCCGCGCCTCAAATTTTCTACATCAGTGTAGTGAGCTAAATCCATGCCAATTTATGAATATCAGTGTGAAGCCTGTGATGAACGGGTAGAAGTTTTGCAGAAAATTAGTGATGCGCCGAAGTTAGATTGTCCTGCGTGTGGTCAATCTGCCCTGAAAAAGAAGATCTCTGCAGTCGCTTTTCGTCTAAAAGGCTCAGGTTGGTATGAAACCGACTTTAAAACAGGTGACAAGAAGAATCTGGCGGGGGATTCAACCAGCAAAACTGACGCCGCTGGCAAAGATAATGCCGCTGGCAAAGATAGCGCCGCTGGTAAAGATGACAAGCCCGCCGCCCCTAAAAAGGAAGAAAAGAGTAGCACCAATACCAGTAAAGCAGAGCCCAATAAAAACGGTGCTGCTTAACTCGCCGTGCCCCCGAGGGGCATATTCAGCCAAATAACACGGAATTAGAACTATGCGCAGTCAATATTGTGGCGCTCTGGGAACAAAAAACATTGATGAAACGGTTACCTTGTGTGGTTGGGTGGATCGCCGCAGAGATCACGGTGGCGTAATTTTTCTCGATTTACGTGATCGGGAAGGCATTGTGCAGGTTGTTTTTGACCCTGATACGAAAGAGCATTTTGAGCGTGCGAATAAAGTGCGTAGCGAATATGTGCTGCAAGTCACCGGGCGCATCCGGGGCCGTGAATCCGAGGCAATTAATCCCGCTATGGCGACTGGCGAAATCGAAGTTCTGGGCAAAGAGCTAAAAATACTTAACCAGGCAAAAACCCCTCCGTTTCAATTGGATGAGTACACAGCCGTCGGTGAAGATGTGCGTCTGCACTACCGTTACATGGATCTGCGTCGTCCGGAGATGCAGGAAAAGCTGATTCTGCGCTCCAAGATAACAAATCAAGTGCGTAATTTTCTGGATTCCGAGGGATTTCTTGATATAGAAACCCCCATATTGACCAGGGCCACACCTGAGGGCGCGCGTGATTATCTGGTGCCAAGTCGAACTCATCCAGGCCAATTTTTTGCCCTGCCCCAATCACCTCAGTTGTTCAAGCAATTACTTATGGTGTCCGGGTTTGACCGTTATTACCAGATTGCCCGCTGTTTTCGGGATGAGGACCTGCGTGCCGATCGCCAGCCTGAATTTACCCAGATTGATATTGAGACGGCGTTTCTCAATGAAGAAGAAATTATGGGCATTAGTGAGCGCATGATTCGAGAGCTTTTCCAGTCTGTGCTCAAGGTGGAACTGCCAGATTTTCCGCATATGACCTACGCCGAGGCCATGGAGCGTTATGGCTCGGATAAGCCCGACCTGCGCATCGACCTGGAACTGATTAGTGTTGATGACCTGATGCAGCAAGTGGACTTCAAGGTATTTCGTGGCCCCGCCGATGATGAACAGGGCCGGGTTGCCGCGCTGAAAGTGCCCGGTGGCGCCAGCATTAGTCGGAAAGTTATAGATGATTACACCAAATACGTATCGATTTACGGTGCACGTGGTTTGGCCTGGGTGAAGGTCAATGATATTGATGGCGGTGTGGAAGGCCTGCAGTCGCCCATTCTCAAATTTATGCCCGATGAGGTAGTGGCGCAATTAATGCAGCGCCTTGGTGCAGAAAACGGCGATATTATTTTCTTCGGCGCAGACAAGGCCAACGTCGTCAACGAATCTCTGGGTGCACTGCGCATCAAAGTGGCTCAGGATCAGGGGCTTGTATCAGATCACTGGGCGCCGCTCTGGGTTGTGGATTTTCCTATGTTCGAAGGCGATGGCAAAGGTGGCTGGGCTGCATTGCATCATCCCTTTACCGCGCCCGCATGCAGCGCCGAAGCATTGCTGGCCAGCCCCGGTAGCGCTTTGTCGCGGGCCTACGACATGGTTCTCAATGGCACTGAATTGGGTGGCGGCAGCATTCGTATTCATGAGTCAGACATGCAAAAAACTGTATTTGGCCTGCTTGGAATTGATGATGACGAGGCGCAAGAGAAGTTTGGCTTTCTGCTCAAAGCCCTGGAATATGGCGCACCGCCACACGGAGGCCTGGCCTTCGGTCTGGATCGCCTGGTTATGCTGATAACCGGTGCGACTTCGATTCGCGATGTTATCGCTTTCCCCAAAACCCAGAGTGCAGCCTGTGCGATGACCGACGCCCCGGGAGATGTGAGCGCCGAGCAATTACGAGAATTAAATATTCGTTTGCGCCAGGTGGTTGAGCAAGAGTCTGAGGATAGCTAGGTGGCGGGACACAGTAAGTGGGCCAATATCAAGCACCGCAAAGCGGCGCAGGACGTCAAGCGCGGCAAAGTGTTCACTAAATTGATCCGGGAACTGGTTATTGCCACAAAACGCGGAGGCCCCGCCCCTGAAGATAACCCGCGGTTGCGCACTGCCATCGACAAAGCGCTGGGATCAAATATGACCCGGGATACCATCGACCGAGCTGTGGCTCGCGGTGCCGGGACCAACGAAGCCGACAATATGGAAGAGCTCACCTATGAAGGTTATGCGCCCGGTGGAATTGCTGTTTTGGTTGAAGTGATGACTGACAATCGAAACCGCACCGTGGCGGAAGTGCGGCACGCCTTTAACAAACGCGACGGCAATTTGGGTACTGACGGCTCTGTGGCTTATCTGTTTGCCCGCAAAGGCCAGATAGTATTTGCCCCAGGTGTAGACGAAGACCAGGTGATAGACGTGGCGCTGGAAGCCGGTGCTGAAGATATTGCAGCCCACGAAGATGGCTCTCTGGAAGTCACCACAGCATGGGAGGAAGTGGCAGCGGTGAAATCTGCACTGGAGGAGGCGTCTCTCGCCCCTGAAGACGCCGATGTCACTATGATCGCCGCGACTACAGTACCGGTAGATGCCGCTGGGGCCGAAAAAATTATGGCCCTGGTAGATGCGCTGGAAGACCTTGATGACGTGCAAAATGTATATACCAATGTGGATATTCCCGATGAGGTACTCGAGGGCCTCTAATCTCCGCTTGCCTCAGGCATCCACCTAGTTCCAAGTGGAATATTTAACGACACTATCTTCACCTACCCACTGACAATGCTGTATATTTGTACAGACTATAACGTCAGGCTGCAGTCAGGTAATTCCATGTCACTCATCATGGGCATCGATCCCGGGTCCCGAAAAACAGGCTTCGGCATTATCAACTCGGTCTCCGGCCGCAGCGAATATGTTACCAGCGGCGTTATTCGTCTGCCCCAGGGCGACTTGTCCGAGCGCCTGAAAATTATTTACGACAATGTGAGCGAATTAGTAGAGCTGCACTGCCCGCAGGAGCTTTCTATCGAGCAGGTATTCATGGCCAAAAATGCGGCTTCTGCACTGAAGCTAGGTCATGCGCGGGGCGCAGCCATTGTCGCTTGCGTTACCCGGGGCATGGCGGTGGCCGAATATTCTGCGCGCCAGATCAAGCAGTCTGTGGTGGGCACAGGTGCAGCCGATAAAGCTCAGGTGCAACACATGGTAAAGGCGATTTTGAAGTTGCCCGGCGAGCCACAGGAAGACGCCGCAGATGCATTGGCTGCTGCACTGTGTCATGCACACACACAACAAAGTATGATTCGCCTTGTCGGGGCAAAGTCAGTGCGCCGTGGGCGCATACGTTAAAAAGGTTCCAAAGCATGATTGGTAGAATTCGCGGCAATCTGGTGTATAAACAGCCCCCTCTTATATTGGTGGAAGTCGGTGGCGTGGGTTATGAAATTCAGGTTCCCATGACCACACTGTTTCAGTTACCAGAGTTGGGCTCTCAGGTGTCACTGGTCACCCATTTTGTGGTGCGCGAGGATGCACAGCTCCTGTATGGTTTTATTGATGAACGTGACCGCATCTTGTTTCGACAACTCATCAAGGTGAATGGCGTGGGCCCCAAGCTGGGGTTAACAATTTTATCTGGTATGGATGCCAGCAGTTTCGCTCGCTGTATTCAGCGCGATGACATTTCATCTCTGGTTGCATTGCCCGGCGTCGGTAAAAAAACCGCTGAACGATTGTTGATAGAAATGCGCGACAAACTCAAAGACTGGTTAGCGCTGGCCGATGAGAGCGAGGGTGCTGTAGCGACGAATGGGGCTGTAACGGATATTGTGGGCGATGCCGAAGGCGCGCTAATCGCCCTGGGTTATAAACCCGCTGAGGCGAGCAGGTTGGTTGCCAGGGTTAACGACGACACCATCACCGACTCCGAAGAGCTGATTCGACTGGCCCTTAAATCCACGGTCAAGAGCTGAGCCTGCGCATGATAGAAACGGATCGTTTAATTGCTCCTCAAGCCGATGGCCCCGGTGAAGATGTTGTAGACCGGGCTATACGGCCCAAAACGCTGGATGAATATGTGGGCCAGCATGTGGTTCGCGAGCAAATGTCCATCTTTTTACAGGCGGCTAAAGCCAGGCAAGAGCCGCTGGATCACACGCTGATATTCGGCCCCCCGGGCTTGGGTAAAACCACGCTGGCGAGCATTATTGCGCATGAAATGGGCGTATCTTTGCGCACAACCTCAGGGCCTATATTGGAAAAAGCGGGTGATATTGCCGCGCTAATGACCAACCTAGAGCCCGGAGATGTTCTATTTATAGACGAGATTCATCGCCTTAGCCCGGTGGTGGAAGAAATACTGTATCCCGCGATGGAAGACTACCAGTTGGATATCATGATTGGAGAGGGTCCAGCTGCGCGCTCTATCAAACTTGATCTACCCCCTTTTACTCTCGTAGGAGCTACAACACGCGCCGGTTTGCTCACTTCACCGTTGCGCGACCGCTTTGGCATTGTGCAGCGCCTGGAGTTTTATGAGGTAGCTGATTTGGCCCATATTGTATCGCGCTCTGCGCGAATTATGGGTATTGGCCTGGACAGCGCAGGTGCGACCGAAATCGCCCGCCGATCACGGGGCACGCCGCGCATCGCCAACCGGCTGCTCCGTAGAGTGCGTGATTACGCCGAGGTAAAAGCAGACGGCCATGTCAGCGCGCAAGTCGCAGATCGCGCGTTGGACATGCTTAGCGTTGATCAGCAGGGTTTTGATCACCTCGACCGGCGTTTGCTGTTGGCTATGATTGAAAAATTTGACGGTGGCCCTGTCGGTGTGGATAGTCTTGCGGCTGCTATTTCCGAAGAGCGCGGCACTATTGAAGACGTACTGGAGCCCTATCTTATTCAGCAGGGTTATATGCTGAGGACACCCCGTGGTCGCATGGTTACTCGCAATGCCTATTTGCATTTCGGCCTTCCCCAGCCATCCACTGCGCAGCCAGCCTGGGACGCTGACGACGGCGAGCCCGAGCAATGACAGCGTTTAGCGCCGAGGGGGAATTTTGCCTGCCTTTACGAGTCTATATAGAAGATACCGACGCCGGCGGCATTGTGTACTACGTCAATTACCTGAAGTTTATGGAACGTAGCCGCACCGAACTGATGCGTTCGCTGGGCTTTGACAAGAATTTCATCTTTAATGAAGCCCTGATGTTTGTTGTGCGCGATGTGGCCGTCACCTATTTTAAACCTGCGACACTGGACGATGAGCTAACCGCTACCGCAATCATCTCCAGGGTAAAAGGTGCCACCATAACGATGCAGCAATCCATTAGAATGGGCGAAGATGTAATGGCGCAGGGGCAAGTTACCCTTGCATGTGTCGACAAGGTGGGGGTGACGCCGCGACGGCTGCCTAAATCCATGCTGGAGAAATTGCGCTCGGCCAGCGTCTTATCCTAACAAATATAAAAGTTGCGGCTACTCGCTAGCTGTCTATTGAGAAATCTAGGGAGAGAATGAGTTGGAAGATCAACTAAGCCTGATAGACCTGGTGATGCAGGCCACCATCACGGTACAACTGGTGATGGTAACCTTATTACTGGCATCCATGGCGTCGTGGTACATGATTGTGCAGCGGGTGATTTACTTTCGCAATGTCGGCAATGAAATGTACGAATTTGAAGAGCGTTTCTGGTCTGGAGTCGACTTGTCGCAATTATATCGTGAGGGTAATGAGCGCGCTTCCGAGGGCGAACCCAGTATAGGTATGGAGAGTATTTTTCGGGCGGGCTTTAAAGAGTTTTCCCGCCTTGCCCAGCAAGAAGAGATGGATTCCGAAGCCATTTTGGAGGGCTCCCGCAGGGCCATGCGGGTAGCCACTATGCGAGAAGAGGAACGCCTGGACCATCATTTGGCTTTTTTGGCATCAGTGGGCTCTACAAGTCCGTATGTCGGTTTGTTTGGTACCGTTTGGGGTATTATGCATTCCTTCCGCGGTCTCGCAAATTCGACACAGGCCACCCTCGCAACCGTTGCTCCGGGAATATCCGAGGCACTTATTGCCACCGCCATGGGGCTGTTTGCCGCCATTCCAGCGGTGATGGCCTACAACCGTTTTGCCGCCAAGGTGAATGTCTATACCAACCGCTATGACACCTTTGTCGATGAGTTTTCAGGTATTCTTTCCCGTCAGGCCTATGCGTTGCGGGCAAAAGGTAAGGAGCGCCGCGCTTCTGACAATACAGAACACGGGGCGGGGTAGGCGTCGTGGCCGGAACACGTAACAAACATCGTCCCATGGCCGAAATCAATGTGGTGCCCTACATCGATGTGATGTTAGTGCTGCTGATTATCTTTATGGTGACTGCCCCTATGTTAATGCAGGGCGTTAAGGTCGACTTGCCAGTGGCCAGCGCCGATCCTGTCGAGAACCAGGACAGTGAGCCGCTTATTATCTCTATCAAGAGCAGCGGTGAACTGTTTCTTAATCTGGGCTCCGGGGAGGACCTGTCTCTTTCGCTGGCCACCATTAAGCAGAGGGTGTCAGTAATTATGCGGCGCAACCCGCAAAAGCCGGTGCTGGTATGGGGCGACAGAGCGGTTGCCTATGGTGAAGTGGTAACCCTGATGACCGCGTTGCAACAGGCCGGTGCCCCCAGCGTTGGTCTGGTGACTGAGAATCCCTAGCCTGTGAGTGATTCGATCTACGCCAAACCCGTGCTGCCACACATTATTGTGCGGCCCATATTGGCGACTTTGGCCTTGCATGCGTTGATACTTTTTATGCTTACCGCTAACTGGAGCGCTACGGAGAAGCAGCGCACCATTAAGCCTCAGGTGATGCCAAAGGTTATCCAGGCTCGTCTTGTGGATGCCAGCGATTTAAAACCCAAAAAAGTTGCCAAGCCGGAGGTAAAGCCCAAAGCAAAACCCAAGGCAACGCCAAAACCCAAACCAGTGCAGAAGGCCAAGCCCAAGAGTGCAGCAAAACCCGAGCCAAAGCCCAAAGCTGTGGAGAGGGTAGAGCCCAAACCCGAACCCCGTTTAAGCGCTGACGAACTGGCTGCAATTGCCCGCTCTGAATTGTCTCAGGCGCTAGAGAGTGAGGAGCAGGTGCGCCAAGCCATGACCGCTGATGAGTTGGCGGCTAGCTATGCAGCGCTCATCCGACAAACCGTGGTGAATTACTGGAGTAGACCGCCCAGCGCCAGAAATGGCATGGAAGTGCTACTGGCATTACAATTGATTCCCACCGGTGAAGTGGTGAGCGTGACGATAATTAAAAGTAGCGGTAACACCGCTTTTGATCGCTCTGCGGTGAATGCCGTGCAAAAGGCCGAGCAGTTTCCAGAACTCAAGGACTTGCCACCGCGGGAGTTTGAAAAAACATTCAGGCGCTTCCGCCTGTTGTTCAGACCAGAGGATTTACGTTACTAATGAAATGGCTAGTTTGGAATAAATCGAAAGTCGCAATGCGAATTGTATTGGCCGCTGGGCTGTTATTGGCGGCGCTGAGCGCGCGGGCTGAGCTGGTTATTGAAATTACGCAGGGCGTAGATGACCCCACCGCCGTTGCCATAGTGCCCTTTGCCTGGAACGGAGCGGGCGCTGCCCCGGAAGATATTGCTGGGGTCGTCGATAGTGATCTGTCCCGCAGTGGCCAGTTTGCGCCGGTTGATCGCAGAGATATGCTCGGCCTGCCCAGCACCGAGAAAGAAGTGTTTTATCGCGATTGGCGTGCCATCGAGTCCGAATATTTGCTTATTGGGCGTGTCTCGGTGACCGACCAGATGCGCATTGAATTTGATCTATTTGATGTGTTACGCCAGAAAAAAGTCTATTCCAGCGTGGAGGTGGGGCCGGTAAACGAAGCCCGCATGCTTGGCCACCGGGTGAGCGACAAAATTTATCAACAGCTCACCGGTATTCGCGGCGCATTTGCCACCCGTTTATTATACGTCGCTGTAACCCGAGTCCCGGGAGGGAAGGATTATTACCGTCTGACACTGGCAGATTCGGACGGCGCCAGGCCCATTGTGTTATTGGAGTCTCGTGAGCCTGTTCTGGCCCCGGCATGGTCGCCCGATGGCCGAGAAATTGCCTATGTGTCCTTTGAAACCAACCGGCCCGCGATATTCAGGCAGAATCTGCAAACGGGAGCGCGAGAACAGCTGACCAATTTTAAGGGGCTTAACAGCTCACCATCCTGGTCGCCGGACGGGCGGACTATGGCGATGGTTTTATCCAAAGACGGCAGTCCAGATATATACCTGATGGATCTGATTACCAAAAAACTTACCCGGGTTACCCGCCACTACGCGATTGACACTGAGCCGTCGTGGATGCCGGATGGAAAATCGCTGTTGTTCACCTCGGATCGTGGCGGCAAACCGCAAATTTATCGCTATACCCTGGCTTCAGGGCAAACCGAACGCCTAACCTATGAAGGTTCTTATAACGCCAGGGCGCGCGTTGCCCAGGATGGCCGAAATGTGGTGATGGTTCATCAGCAAAATGGCAATTTCCACATTGCGCTGCTTGATTTGGTAACAAACAGATTACAAATACTAACTTCTACTGAATTGGATGAAAGTCCCAGTATCGCACCCAATGGCTCTATGCTATTGTATGCAACGAAGTACGCAGGGCGTGGCATTCTTGCTGCGGTTTCTGTTGACGGAGGTGTGAAATTCCGGTTGCCGGCACGCGATGGCGATGTACGAGAACCGGCGTGGTCACCTTACATGAGCCGCCCAGCGGCAATAAAATAGCAGACAACCATCTGAAGGATTGGATCTATGAAAAACATAGCTGTTGCCGGAAAGGCGCTAACACTCATTTTTGCCGCAGTTTTCCTAGTTGCTTGTTCCAGCAACGATACCAAGGAAGCTGACGAAGCCGCTGCTGCAGCCGCTGCTGCTGCACAGGCCGCTGAACAAGCCGCCGCTTCTGAACAACAGGCCGCGGCTTCTGAACAGGCCGCTGAAGTTCAGCGTTTGCAAGATGCCGTTGCCACGGTAGGCAATGTGTTCTACTTCGAATACGATAGCTCTATGCTTACGCCTTCAGCCAAGGCCTCGGTCGATGCACATATTGCTCTGCTGAACACTAACGAGCGCACCATTCGCCTCGAAGGCCACACCGACGAGCGCGGCACCCGTGATTACAACATGGCACTGGGTGAGCGACGTGCAAATGCAGTTCGTGATTATATGGCGGCAAGCGGTGTTGCCAACTACCGTGTTGAGTCTGTTAGTTACGGTGAAGAGCAGCCCATTGCATACGGTTCAGGCGAGTCTAACTGGTCTCAGAATCGTCGTGTTGAGCTAAAGTAAGTACCGTTTGAATATGCAGAACTTTCAAGTGCTTAAAACACACGGGCTGGCCTTATTGGCTGGCCCGTTTTCATTATTGCTGGCAGTCAGTGTGTTCGCTCAGGGTTATGTAGACGTGGAAGCAGAGCGCGCTGCCGCTGCCCAATCAACGGCCAGTGCCCCAAAAACGACTGACCCTTACCGAGCTGCCCCGGCAACCGCTTATCCTGCCACAAGCTACGGTATTAACACTGCCCCGGCGCCGACGGCGACAGTAGTTCAGGCGCCAGGGCAGGGTATGCAGACAGGTGGGCAAGATCTGGGTAATCTTTTTAATCAGCTCCAACAGTTGCAGCGCGAAGTGATGATGCTCAACGGCAAGGTAGAGGAGCAGGCTCACGAGCTGCGAAGCTTGAAAGAACAGAGCCTCGAACGTTATGTCGATATTGACAGGCGGTTAGCGGGTGGGGCCGCGACAATACCGGCAGCCTCTGCTGGCAGCAGCTCCGCAGCAGAAACCAAACCTGTCGCCGGCAACAGTAATGTCGCTGAGCAGGCGGGTGAAGGCGAAGCCTACCGCAGTGCCTACGCGCTGGTTCGTGCGCAGAAGTTTAATGACGCCACAGTCGCGTTTAAGCAATTTTTGCGAGATTATCCCGCCGGAAAATATGCGCCCAATGCGCATTATTGGTTGGGGGAGCTTTATCTGGTGATGCAACCTGCTGATCTCGAATCTTCCCGGCAGGCGTTTACCTTATTGCTTAGCCAGTATCCAGATAACAACAAGGCACCCGACGCCCTGTATAAGCTGGGCAAGGTGTACTTTATGAAGGGTAATCGTGAGAAAGCCCGAGAATACTTTAACAGAGTGATCAGTCAATATGGCTCCAGCAATAGCTCCGCGGTAAAATTGTCGCGAGACTTTATCGCTGAGAACTACTGATCCCTCCCTAGCTACTATAGAAGAACGCCGTGTCAAAGTCTGCTCCTTTAGTGGCTGTCCCAACCGGGGACAGCACCGCTCGCATCACCGAGATCTTTTATTCCTTGCAGGGCGAGGCGCGCACGGTTGGCCTGCCTACCGTGTTCGTGCGCCTGACAGGCTGTCCCCTGCGCTGCGTTTACTGTGACACTGCGTACGCGTTCAGTGGCGGTGAAAACCTCAGCATTGACGCAATCTGCGAACAGGTGGCAGCCTATACTCCACGTTATGTGACTGTTACCGGGGGTGAGCCGCTGGCTCAGCAAAGCTGTATTCCCCTACTGCGTCGTTTGTGTGACGCCGGTTATGAAGTGTCTCTGGAAACGAGCGGCGCTATGTGCGTGGCCGATGTGGACGAGCGCGTGGTTAAAGTGGTGGATTTGAAGACGCCGGCCTCAGGGGAAGTGGAGCGCAACGATTACAGTAATATCGCCCGTCTCACGCCACGTGATCAGCTCAAGTTTGTAATCTGTGATCGCAATGACTATGAGTGGGCGCGTTTTAAGCTCGATGAGTATCAACTGGATGGCAGGGTCTCTGATATCCTGTTTTCTCCCAGTCACGATCAGTTGAAAGCACAGGATCTGGCAGAATGGATTCTTAAGGACAATCTTCCTGTGCGTTTTCAGATACAGCTGCACAAAATTCTCTGGAATGACGAGGCGGGACGTTGATGTCTGCGCACAACAAAAGAGCGGTTATTCTGGTTTCCGGTGGGCTGGACTCCACCACTGTGCTTGCCATGGCAATCAGTCAAGGTTATGACTGTTATACCCTCAGCTTTGACTATGGCCAGCGCCATCGTGCTGAGCTATTTGCCGCGCAAAAAGTCTCAGTAGTTTTGGGTGATGTTGAGCACAAAGTGGTGCATCTTAACCTGGATAGTATTGGCGGCTCTGCCCTGACCGATGAGTCCATTGACGTGCCAGAGGAAGAAACCGAGGGTATTCCTGTTACCTATGTGCCCGCCCGTAACACGGTATTTTTATCTATTGCCTTGGGTTGGGCTGAAGTTTTAGGTGCTCACGACATCTTTATCGGTGTAAACGCGGTGGACTACTCGGGCTATCCCGACTGTCGACCCGAGTATATCGCGGCCTTCGAAGCAATGGCCAACCTCGCTACGCGGGCGGGAGTGGAAGGCCAGCCTATTTCCATTAAGACGCCGTTGATGGACCTTGGGAAAGGTGAAATCATCACCGCTGGTATAGCCCTTGGTGTTGATTACTCTCTTACTGTGTCATGTTATCAGGCCACCGATGAGGGATTGGCCTGCGGCCGCTGTGACAGTTGCCGGTTGCGTCGGGAAGGTTTTGACCAAGCGGGAGTGGCAGACCCCACGCGTTATGCCTGAGTTTTCTCTGAAGCTTATGATTTTCCTGAAAAAACCCTTGAATTTCCAACTCAAATCCGTACTATACGCAACTTCTTCTGGGGCCGTTAGCTCAGTTGGTAGAGCAGTTGGCTTTTAACCAATTGGTCGCGCGTTCGAATCGCGCACGGCCCACCATCTTCCTCGTTTCGTATCAAGTGCTCAGCGCGATACTGCGTTCAGCGTCCGGTGTATCAGTACACCAGTGCCGGAGTTTTGCCGGACTTTCCTTCACAGACCCTGTTTGCCGCCTCGATGAGCTCCTCTAGCTCAGGCCCATGGCCTATGGTTAACTTGTCATATATGAACCATCCCCTTTTGCAAGCTGATTAGTCATGTCAGCATTCCCCGCATTGTTTAAATAAACCTGATTGCCCCCATTAATGAAAAAGTTTCCGATGGGAGTATTCAGATCGTTGGTTGAAATTACTGTGGGGGAGCCATCGAACCAAGAATAAGGCACTGCCGTAAGTACGCTACCTGCGTCTGTCACAAAGTCACCGAATTACCACTAAGGGCAGCCGCCGAAAATACACTGGTAATGGTATTTGGCGCATCGTTCATATTAAACGTGATGGACACCGCATCGACCGATGTCCAGGTTTGTGAAGCACTCCCCGCTCCGATCGTGTCCGAATAAGTCACCGTAAAAGGATCGGCAACTGCAAGCAGCATTAGTGACGGACAAGTTACATAGCGACGGTGTTGCTCACCGTGAACTGATGCCGGGCACTATCGGAATCTTAGGACAAGTGCGTTCAGTGAGTGGAACAGGGCGGTCGCTTGAGATTTTTAGACTGGATTTCCTTCAGATTCATGGCTTAACTTGTCACAACCCCCCGCAAAGCTCGATCACAACCACTTGATTTTCTTGAAAATCACGAGCATCGAAATAGCCATCGCCGCCATCAGACCGAGCAATCCGAAATAGGCGTAGCGCCAACCCAGTTCGGGCATGTGCTCAAAGTTCATACCGTAAATACCGGCCATGAAAGTCATAGGCACAAAAATGGCTGATATGATGGTAAGGATTTTCATGGTGCCGTTCAAATTATGTGAGCTCAGGGAAATATGCCCCTCTACGAGGTCACTGCAAAGCTCGTAGTACATGGTACAAAGGCTGTACAGGCGCTCACAGCGATCGTACACATCGCGGCGAATGTGCCTGAGTTCGTCATCGCCTTCGCCCAAATAAGGGCCGCCATGGCGCCAGATGGAGTCGGTTAGTACCTGATGGTAATTGAATACACGTCGCAATTTCCGCAGGCGAGAGCGGTAAGCCACCAGCTCTTTCATATCAGCTTCTGAGATATCGGCTAGCAAGCCATCTTCCAGATCACTCAGACGCTCCTCAAATTCCAGCATAGTGTCGAGATAACGCCCGCTTGCATAGTGAATCAGGCGCAGTACCAGCCTGCCCGGCTCTGCCAGAAGCGGTTTGTGGGATGACTGTTCCCAGAGATGCTCAACACTAACGGAATGGCCGCGATGAACACTAATCAGAAGCCTCGCTGCAACCCACAGGCCGATCTGCTGGGGCACTAATTCAAGGTTTTTACCAAGCTGGGAAATACCGCGAAATAACAAAAAGGTATTGTGTTCGAAATGCTCAATTTTGGGGGGATGCCTGACTCGGGACGAATCCTTTATCGATAGTGGATCACAGTCCATGGACTCCAGTAATGAAAAAATTTCTTCAGTGATAACGCCATCAATATCTAACCACAGCCGCGCTTCAGGCATTGTTTGCCACTGCGCGATTAACTCTTCACCGCCTTCCATGCAGTGACCATCACTTTGTAGCAACATCCCTCTTATCATGCTCTTTGCTCCCCCTGGATTCAGATGCGTTACGACTGGATTATAAGGTTTACACCAACTTCATTCGATCATCAATCAATATCTGGTAGCGAGCTCTGCTCTGTGTCCGAGGTTGGGTTGTCTGTCTGGAGGTTCAGTATTTGCGTTACCGGAACCTGCCCGACGCGGCTTCTCTGGAGGTCTATAATTGTAAGGCGGTAGCCATTTTCTTCAATTTCGTCACCCACCAGTGGCATGCGCTGCTCGCGCATGATTTCAAACAGCGGGTGGGTAGTACGTTCTGGTTTACCGCATGGATTGGGCGGGGACGCGGGGATCAGTCGCTCGAGGTAAGCACCGTCAGCGAAGGTAACATCGAAGCACTGCTGCGGGCCCGGTATGCGGGTACACGTATA
>JBLHNQ010000031.1:0-30334 GCA_047650635.1 Halioglobus sp. | reverse complement strand
ATGGAAAATCTTTTTCAGCTCAAAAGCTTAATGCGAATATGCCCGACGACACTCTACCGCTTTCTATTGCTATCGCTGATTTAAACCGTGATGGAGCCTTTGATATGTATGTCGCTGGTTATATTCGCCCTGCATTGGTTGAAGGTCAAAACATTTTTCGTGAAGGTTATGGTGGTTCGAGTCGCTTGTTCATTAATAATGGCGACAATACCTTTACAGATATGACCGAAGAAGCGGGTCTCACATATAAGCACAATACGTTTCAGTCTGCGTTCGTAGATATTGACCTTGATGGCAAAGAAGATTTGATTGTGGCTCACGATACAGGTCATGTGGTTACTTGGCGCAACAAAGGTGATTTAAAATTTGAGCGCGTTGATAATCCCAATACAGCGGAGTTCAGCTATCCCATGGGGATAGGTATTACCGATCTGGGTAACGATGGTCTGGTCGACTTCTTTTTTTCCAATGTTGGATCGACACCACCCAACTTTATGATCCGTGGCGAATTAACGGATGAGCAAATTAGTAACTGGAAATGGATGCTGTTTAAAAACAAGGGTGACTTTAAATTTGACGATGTTGCTGAAAAAGTCAAAATTGCTGATTACGAATTTTCTTGGGGCGGTGTGTTTGAAGACCTCAACCTTGATGGTGCTGAGGACTTGATCGTCTCAGAAAACTATATTGGACTCCCCCCTCATAAAATTCCGTTTCTGCGTCTGAATGGACGGTTATTGCTACAAAAACCTAATGGTGAGTTTGCACCAGCAGAGAAAGAAGCCGGTGTTATTAATCGCGCTTATTCAATTGCGCCTCTTACGGCTGATTTTAATAACGATGGTCGTCCTGATATCGTTCATGCAAACCTTAATGGTAATTCAAAATTATTTCTTAGCAACCCGGGTAAAGGTAATTTTCTTAAGGTTAAATTAGGCAGCGACGTTGCTTCAATTGGTGCCACCATTACTGTCGAACTTTCAGATGGGAGAAAATTGAGCCGCCCGTACGTTTCGGGTGAAGGACTATGCTCTGATAGTTCACGGATAGTTATTTTCGGGTTGGCTGATACATCAGTTACTAATGTTGAGGTCGCTTATCTCGACGGTAGCAATAAAATACACAATGGTGACTTTAAGAATGAGCTTATAAGATTCTAATGCAGGGATCTCTGATACGCATAACCATTATTGCTCTGGTAGCCCTAGGTTTTTGGGCGGTTGGTGGAATTTCCTTTACTCATTGGGCTGGCGAGACGCCATGCCCAACAATAGGTTTAATTCCAGCGTGCTATATTATTTTTGTTGGTTATGGGCTAGTTTTGTTGTCAATGTACCCAAACTTAAAGAAATCTTTAGGGGTGTTTCTTATTGGGTGGGTTCCAGTTATAACCCTAGCGCTCCTTGGTGTGATCGGCGAGATAACATCAACGCTACATTGTCCTCTCACAATAGTTGTTTAAAAAATAAGCAATGTCTAACAAACTCATGCAGTCCGACGTATATTGCGCCGCGCTTCATGTACGCCGGTGATGCGAAGTGTTAGCTATCCAAGGATTAAACTAAGGTAATTTATGAAACCACTAAATAATAAAGTTGCTATCGTTACAGGATCGTCGCGAGGAATAGGCGCTCAGATAGCAATAACACTAGCGGAGGCTGGAGCAATCGTAGTTATTAATTACTCTAGCAGCCAAAAACCAGCTGATAAAGTTGTCTCCGATATTAAAGCTAATGGTGGAAATGCCATTGCTATAAAGGCAGACATCAGTAATCCAGGCGAAGTTAAGTTGATGTTTGATTCGGTGATTAACCAGATCGGGAAAATAGACATCCTTATTAATAATGCTGGCTCTATTTTGTATAAAACAATTCAAGATACAACGGATGATGATTTTGATCAGATATTTTCTGTTAATGTGAAAGGTACTTTTAATACACTTCGTGAGGCAGCTTCACGGCTTGAGAATGACGGACGTATTATTAATTTTTCCAGCTCTACGACCCGCCTAATGCTACCAACGTATGGAGCATATTGTGCGACAAAGGGCGCTGTAGAGCAGCTCACAAGAGTTTTTTCAAAAGAGGTTGGTGCGCGGAATATTACGGTCAACTCAATTTCACCAGGCCCAACCAATACTGAGCTTTTTACTGAGGGTAAAAGTCAAGAGGTTATAAATCGACTTGCGGGAATGGCTGCACTTGGTCGTATTGGCGAACCAATAGATATTGCCCGTATAGTGTTATTCCTTGTTGGTGAGGAGGCATCATGGGTAACAGGTCAAAATATTGGTGCAAACGGAGGGTTCGCGTGACGTTGCCGCTGTATTGATTTATGACGCTATAGGTGTCATGCCTCGTTGGTGTGAGCATCTCGACTGGCTCGGCATTGATTATTCCCAAGTAGTCTGTCTATTCCAGAGCCGTTTTTTTGAAGATCGGTACCCGGAGGACGATCGGCGATTTAACAACGTTACTTACATCGATGCGGTCAACAATGACCGGAAGGAGAGCCTTTACCGAATGAGGCGACGTTTATTCAGTGCCTATTAATTTGAAGCGGCCGTTTTTATCGGTGGAATGGAGGGCGTTTGGGGTGAATACGAAATGTTACTGGAACAGGAAAGCGCGCCGAAAGTTATTGCAATCCAATTTCCTAGTGGCGTAGCAACGGAATTTTTAGAGCAACTGAAAGACTTCCAGCTTCCTTGGAGCATGAAATAAATTTTTCCACTTGGTTCTATCGCCTGCTGGAAATATCAAACACAGATGAGCGCTCAAATCGGAATAGGGTCCGACCCAGCGAGATATGATAAGGCCAGTACCTATTATGTTTTAGCCTTTAGCTCTTTTATTAGGAATTGTAATTGACACGCTTCTGGTTCCTGCATAGACGGGCGCGATTTCTGAGTGACCATTGCGCAATGAGTGTTTGTAGATTATCGCCCCTTCATCGAGTCGTTGCAGACGTCTTTGCAGCATATTCCGAGCAATACCCAAGTGATTACGAAGCGAGTTGAAGCGAAAGCACCGTGGTTACGGTGACACATTCTTCATCAATGAAGTCTTCGGAAAAATCAGCGGTACTTAACACTACCTGTGGCGCGCTATTGATCAAGATGGCGAAGTGGTTGATGGGTATCTCGAGGTAAAACGTGCCGGATAAGCTGCGCCGTTATGGTGTTGTTCATGCTGTAGTTTACAATTTATTTCATCATGGCCGCCATTCGGTCAGGGCCGAGCACTATGTAAATCTCAGGGACAGAACGTTTGTTGAGTGGAGTAGGGCAGTTGCTCAAAGTGAGTAGCTGAGAATTGTTCGTCCCAGGTTCTAAAAGAGCTGGTATGATCTATTGACCATCGTTTAAATCAACTACCGTATGGCCTGCCCAAGCAAACTTGTGATATTTTTCGTTGTGCTAATGAAACCAACTAATATCGAGTATCGGGCGGCAGCCGGTCGAACCCCGTAGCTAAAATCCTCCGCTGTATTTAGCATGGACCATATGATCAGCGCGTTTTTATTGGCCAATGCGACAGCTCTCTTATGCTGGCTCAGCGTCGCTTTTTTTCTGCCAACCGAACGGATATAGTTGTTATCCAACTCCTTATAATGGCTGAATACCAAGCTGGCAAGGTGGGTTAATAACGTCCGTAAATAACCGTTACCTCGTTTACTGATTCCTAGGAGAGTCTGCTTGTCTCCGCTGGAGGATTGCCGAGATAGTCGTCCTAACCACGCTGCGATACGACGCCCATTTCGGAATTCCTTTGCATCAGGTAGAGCCGCAACAATAGCTGTTGCGGTCAATTCCCCAATTCCGGGTACCTTTAGTATGCGCGAGTGGGGTTCATCCTGGCGGCAAGCTTTTGTCGCTCAGTCTAAAGCGTAGTCTGAAGACCCCTGTCTTATTAAAGCGCCTCCTCCGGTTCCCCGTGCCCGTTCAAAGAACCTTTTCCAGCTACTGCTCCAAGCTTACAGATTTCGCTCTGTTGTCCTTTGAGGCCATAGATATTCACTGCGGCGAGGCCATCCAAATTACTGAGCATGTCTATTTCCTTTTGTGACTTTGGGTTTAAATCAGGAAAAGTATCGACAAAGAAAGCAGCAGCTAATTCGCCTTGGTCGATGCAGACGAATGGTTGGCTTGAAAGAAAACCTACTGCCGCTTCTGAAGTATTCAGCACTTTAAGGATCAGGCCATCCTTGTCAGTGCTAACCAGGCGATGATTCCACTTGCCTTTGTACCTGAAAACACCATCATTGAAAAAACAGCGGCTGCGACCCAGACCCATCTGCTTGTAACCCTGATCAGAAAGATACATCGCAGGGAAAACGTAGGTGGCTCCAACAGCTCCCAGCCTTCGGTAGGCATCGCTTGAATCCCTTATACCGCCTAGCCAAAGACACGGCACATCACGCATCAGGATAAGCACGCCCGCGACAATTTTTTCTTCGTGTTTGACCAGTAGCAAACAGTTATCGCCTTGGCTCATGACATCTGTGATTTCGTCGTAAGAGATGAAAACTGCGGTATTTTCGTGGCGGGCCTGGATAGTGGGCAGATAGATGTTGTGGTAAAAATCCAGTAGATCGCCAGAATCATTACTCAACTGATAACTTAGGTTATTTTTTCGGATTCGCCTCAAGTCTTCTTTGGCACCTTTGCTGCCATACTTTAGCGGTATCTCTACCGAGCTCCATATCCAGGATGGAATATAATAGTCCCTACTGCGTTGGTATAGAAACTGATGCGGCCGCTGTCCTTCAATAATCGCCAATGCACAGTCATGGCTATTGCACCACAACGCGTAGAGGATATTCCAGAGATACAATTTTCCCAATGATCTATCACTGGTAGGTCCAGCAAATACCAACTGCGTAACATACTCTTTGAGTTGATCACCACCAGCAAAAAAAATGCGCAGGGGTTTGCCGGAATAAGGTTCTGTTCCTGCGATTATCCAGACATTGGAACGCGTGGCTCCAGCCAGTTTTTTTACAAAATTTCGTAGTTGCAATGCCATATATAATATTTTTTCTTGACTGACTCTCTTATCAAACCTAAACCTATAATATCCATCCTGAGCTGGTTATATAAGATGCTGAGGCGCCGGCGGGACGCCTTTCAAGGAGTTGGCGCAGACTCCTTCCCTACAGGAAAAAGTAAATAACCAACTACTTGGTTGAAGTTTTTTTCAGGCTATTCACAGTGGAATCGTAGACATGATGAAGGCCGGTCTAACTGGAGAATATTAGAGCAGTTTGTAACTTGAGCACCGGCATGCAATCGGCATCAGGATACACATTCATTTCCACCATCATGGGGCCGTCCTCGGATATTGCTATATCCACTCCGGTAAAGCGCGTAGCGACACAGGCTTGCAGAGCGGACGTCGCCATTTGTACCGATTCCTTCCAGAAAGGAATTTGCACTCCGGCAAATACAACACCCGTAGCAGGGTGCTGCGCCAGGGGTCGCATTTCTGGAGACCAGTTAAATCCATTTAACAGTACACCGGTTTCCTGGTCGATAAATACGGATGCGCCGCCATTCTCTGTCTTATCAATCAGAGCGCCTGGTTTACCTGTTTTCAAAAAGGACTTCAATGGAACGACCTCACCATCTTCCTTCTTGTACAAAAACATTCTGATAGTATTCAAACTGCTCGGGTTAAACGCCTTAAGCACCGGGTGTTGCTCGATATATTCTTCAATTAGCCAACCGTCGGGGGATTCATTCATTAGAAGTGTAAACAGTTCATCAATGGAATACTCCTCGCCGCTGGAAAGGTGTGTGACAGACAACTCGCCCGTTTTTGTAAGGACTTGATAAGCCTTGAAACCTCTGCCATTTGACCCTTCAACAAGCTTGAGGCATACGTTTTTGCCTTCAAAGTTCTTTAGACAGGTAGACAGATCCGCTGCAGTATTTAATGAGTCTCCGTGGCTAGTGCAACCCCATTGCTTGCTGAGGGTACCTATATAGGGAGCGGTAGGTATGCAAAACTGCTGAAAAAATGCCTTTTCGTAGGGCTTATATTGCGAAATTCCATGAAATTTTCGTTCGTTAAGCTGATAGATTTTTTTGCCGTAGTTTCTATAACTCAGGAAACTGCATTTGTAGTCCCAGCTCGCGTTTTTATCCCACATACCTGCGTAATGATACATGTCATAACCGATGCCTCTACTGACTTGCAGTATTGCGATTTCAAGAAGCTGTCGATAAACAGGTAGCTGTCCTTCACGCGCGCGTTTACGGCACAAGCCGAGTATATAGGGTAGCTTTTTAAGGTTCATAGTTGCTGTATCTTATCGTTAGTCAATGATGGACCGCAGTTTCTTACCGAGAGCGAACAATTTTTTGTGTACGAAAGTATTGTTTTGCATCAGGACGTTGCCATTGATTGTCAGCAGGGGGTTTCTGATAACGCCATCGGTATGAAAGGGATATTTTCCCAGTCCGATATTTAGGTGTCCGTATGCTCTTTCAGACTCTACAAGATTGTCACTGATGCGTGCACCCGGATTAAATCCTATGCAAAAATGTTCGATGGTCTTCTCTTTCCCCTGCAGCCACTGGTTGAGAATTCCAGATTTTACCGAGTCGCCGTCAATACGCACCACGCGTCCATGTTCTATGTGCAGGATAATGGGTTCCGTTAGTAGGCCGACATCACCGGGCGGCCACATAAAACCGTCGATAACCGCCGTGCCCTCAATCGTATCGGTTATCCCTTGGAACGAAAGCTGGCCGCCGAGAAAGGTTGCGTCGCTCTTTGAACTTAGATCACCCGTGGGCGGCCAGACCGTCGACATGGTTGTCATCTTCAATTTCGTCATTATCCGGCCTGGAAGGCTGCCGGTATTCATTCTGAACGTGAGATGGGTGCCGGCGCTGGACTCAAGTTTTACACGTCGGGCAGACAGTATCAATTGGTATAAAACCCCGCCGAAGTCGGCGAGTTGTTCTCTGTTTACCTTACCTATACATCGGATAAATGCATCGGTGTTCAGTGCCCCAGTGCAAAACAGCCTACAACCTCGTTTAATGGCTTGCCCCCATACGGGGGTGAGATAGAAGTATTGATCGGATGATTCAATAATAGCGTTGAAATTCCCTGTCGCTATTCTATCGCATAGGGCTTGGGTCATGTCGCTCAAGTTATTATATCCTTTGAGCTGAAGAACCTCTGTCTCTATACCCACCGAATTCGCAAAAATCTGGACAGCACCTGCAACCACCTCAGTTGGGCTTCTGTCAATATAGATTAAAAGACGATCTCCTTTTTCAAGCAGCAAAATATCGTGGAGCAAAATCCGACAGGCCTTATTAAAGTCGATATTGTCAAGACTCAATGGCGTCCACTCCTTTTAGCTCGGTAAATAATGTCAGTACTCGGTCAGCCTGCTGAACTCGCCTACAGAATTATCCTGAACATAGAACTCCAAGCCTGCAAGGCCTTTGATATCATATTTTTTCCTTAAATGCTCCATGTATTTTTCAGATTCAGACTGGTCCCTGTCGAGGAATACCGCGCCATAAAGTGACTTTTCCCTGAGGTAAATAAAAGGATTTTTCTTGAGGAAACTGTCTGTGGCTGCTCTGTGTTCTAGTATTTTCAGTATAAAACCAGAATGGTCTATGCCTATTATTTGCTGATTGAATTTGCTCTTGTATTGCAAGACGCCATCATTTAAAAAACTTCTAGACATACCCAGGTGCACAGTCGAATAACCCCGAGTGGCCAAATACTCCGCGGCAAAAAAGTAAGCTGCTGTGCCAGCACGGTATTTGCGATACGCGGGCTTATTGTCTCGCACGCCGATTGCCCAAAGCCGGGGAGTCTCCTCAAGTATCAAAAGAGCGCCTGCTATTGACTCACTCTCCTTGATAACCAAAAGCAATACACACTGACCTTTTGCAATCAGGTGCTTCATGTGAACGAAATCTATTTCGATGGTACTTTCACCATGACTCGCATTGACCATGGGGCGGTACATACGTTGATAAAAATCGTCAACCTTGTCGGTTTCTGTTGTTACTTCGTAGCTCAAAGCGAACCTGCGAATAATCCTCAAATCGTCTTTAAAAGAGCTGCGTTCTACAGGTAGTGGAGCTGTCGATTGGGTCTTCAACCACAAGGGGAGAAAGTAGTCCCCCTTATTTTGATAGATAGTACGTTGCAGGTCACTCCCTTCTATCATGGCGATGTCACATTCGTGCCTGTTAACAAGGAGTAAAAATGCGATTTGCCATACATAGAGTTTGCCGAGATAAGTTTCATTATATTCATTGTCGAAGGCAACGCCTAACACATGCGCTTTTTGTTTTTCGGAACCCGCAAACAAGAGCCCGATCGGTTCTCCATAGAGCCCTTCAGTGCCTTGTATAACCCATACGCCGGAGCGAAGAGCACCCGCAACTTTAGTAAAAAAATGTTTTGCTTCAGTGATAGTAGGCATCGTGATAATTCCGTACCCGAGCAATTAATTGTCGTTGGCATAAGTGAAGTGGACCCCATCCCTGACACAGTGAACCAGCCTTTATAAGTGTAAACCCCAAGTCTGTTTCATGCTGCTACCGGTAGCCCTGAGGGCAAATCATAATAGACCTGGTCCGGCGTCATTCTGCTCAAGCTAGCGTGCCGCCGCTGCTCATTATAGAACATCAGCCAATCGTCGATACCCTGCTTGGCCTGGGCGACACTATCGTAGGCCGAATCGAGTGTGCCAGGCCGCTAATGATAATTATTGTCATTAGCAAGTCAACAGTAAGGTAACTAATAGGGCGTATAGCTGCGTCTAGTCTATCCCGCACAGAAGCGAGAATAGTGAGAACATTGTAACGAGACATGTTCTTCTGCTTTACCTCTTTGATGAGAATGAGTATTATTTACACAGTTGTAACGAATAACCCGCAGTATTCATTTTCAGAGGATAAATCATGCCGAGAGTCAGTCTCTACCAAACACTTGGGCGCATCACTTTACTAGCAGCCCTGGCCATTCAGCCAGCCTACGCCGGCGGTGAGGTTGGCGATCACGTCAACCATCTGTCAGACAATCTAGAGAACTATGCGAAGGAAGTGGACTGGCTGATCGATAAAGTTGACGATATTGTCGACCGCTTTGAAAAAGACGGTGCTAGTGCGGCGCACCCTGAGGCGGTCTTAGATCATTGGGAGGCGGTAGATTTTCATGCGGCGATAGAGTCCAGTTTTGTGCCTGCATACGCATCGATTTGGCAGGGATTGTATGGGTTGAAAGTGAGTATCGAAAATAATTCATCGCCGCATGTGGTGCGCCAAGAGCAAGAAAAACTGCAACAGGCCCTATGGCAGTCGTTGGGCGCGGTTAGATTGGCGGCACAGTTTCAAGATCGCGGCCTGTTAGACAAAGTTGCCCTTAGGCAGGGGGCGCCAAGCAATTCCAACGAGGCGCTCGAAGAGGTCGCAATGCGTCTGGATACAGTGGTGGCGAAATATGCCGAACAGCTAAACAAAGAAGCAGTCACCATCGTCCACGAAACATACCTCAATTTGTTTGAGGGCGTGGAAGGAGAATTGATTACCCTGGACGCCGATCTAGTCGAAGCGCTGGAGAAAGACTTCAACGTGACATTGCCTCTGGCTATTCAAAATAATGTCGGAGTAGACAACATTCGTGGGGTTGTGGTCGATATGCAGGATAAAATCGGCATGGCGATAGCTTTGCTTCAACAGGCAAAGAAAACCAAAAAGAGTGTATTTTAGTTGCAGCGCAGGACCTTTCTTCAGACCATGGCGCTGTTTGGCGCCATGGGAACGATGCCCTTAGCTACGCGTGATGCGTGGGCGTCACGCGCCGTGTCTGCCGATGATTTACCCGAACTTAAGGGCAGTCTTACATTATATTTGGGGCGGGGAGAGGGCGGACTCTACGAAGACGTACTCGACGCAATTGCGGCCCGCAATCCGAATTTTGATTTGCGAATTCGCCGCGGTTCTACTGCGGCTCTGGCTAACACGATTATAGCTGAAGCAAAGGCCGGTGTGCTCCGAGCAGATTTGTTTTGGGCGGTGGACTCTGGCGCGATAGGTATGGTGACCGCAGCAGGCATTGCCAAGGCGCTGCCTACCAACCTCACAGGTCAGCTGCAACCACAGTTCCAGTTTCCCGATTGGCTGCCGATAACCGGGCGAATACGAACACTGGCCTACAATACCGAGCGCATTGCACCCGATACAATCCCGAACGATATTATGGCGTTCGCCGATAGCAAAATGTCAATTGCATGGGCGCCTGCCTACGCTTCTTTTCAGTCGTTCGTCACTGGGATGCGTATTTTGGAAGGCGACAAAGCAACCACTGATTGGCTTCGTGCCGTTAGTGCGCATGCGAAACCCTACGCTGGCGAGTTGGGCGTGGTAATGGCCGTTGAACGCGGCGCGGCAGATATCGGTTTTGCGAATCATTATTACACCTTACGCCTAAAATCGGGTCGACCAGATGCGAATGTCGATCTGGCTTTTACCCGTGAAGATGCCGGTTGCTTGGTGAATGCCTCGGGCATTTTGGCACTCAAAGACGGCGATACTCCTATCAATTTCATGCGCTACTTGTTAACACAAGAAGTTCAAACTTATTTGGCCAATGAAGCGTTTGAAATTCCGCTAGTGAGCAGTGTTGCGACCCCCGCGGGGCTCCCGTCTCTGGCGAGCATCTCTCCACCAACGATAGATTTAACGAAACTAGCTGATATTAGACCCACCTTGGATTTAATGCGCGCCGCCGGCGTACTATGATCCACTTCCCACGGTCTTATCCACTGGCATTCATTGTCGCTGTGCTCGCGGTAACCCCTGTGTTTGTGCTTTTCGCGCTGGCTGGTGATACGCCACAGTTGTTCGACGCGCGAAATTTACATGTTTTAGGCAATTCACTATTGCTTGTCTTGTTTACAATATTGGGTGCACTAATCATCGGTGTTCCACTTGCCGTATTAACGGCTTACGCGGACTTACCTTGGCGACGAGTTTGGTTGGTCACTCTGGCAGCACCGTTGGCGATGCCCAGCTACATCGGTGCATTTACACTGCAGGCCGCGTTTGGGCCGGGCGGTGAACTTGAAAATTTACTGGGAGTTTCAACACCCCCGGTTGACGGTCTGGTTGGATCCTCGCTGGTGATGTCTTTATACACCTATCCTTTTGTGCTGCTTACAGTACGAGCGTCGCTGTGTAGTCTGGACGCCAACTTGGTGCAAGCAGCCCGCACGCTTGGTATGCCTTTGTGGATGTGCCTTGTGAAGGTGGTGTTGCCTCGCGCTGCAAATGCAATCGCCGCAGGTGCATTGTTGGCAGGCCTGTATGCGCTGTCAGATTTTGGAACGCCGGCTATAATGAACCTTAATACGTTTACGCGAGTTATTTATGTTGAGTACAACGCCTTTGGTTTAAGTCAAGCGGCTATGCTGTCACTGCAACTACTGGTGATTGTCGGTCTTTTTCTGTACCTTGAATCGAAGGTGCGCGGTAGTACAGAGAAACCGGGTCGACCTCTGGTGATCTGGCCCAATCGAGGACAGACCCTAACTGTCTTCTTGTGTGCTTTTCCTGTCGTTTGGTTATCAATTATCGTTCCGTTGGGTGTATTTACACTGTGGTTGTGGCGCGAAGGTACGGGTAGTTTTGAATTTTCCTACGCGTGGAACTCTGCACATGTGTCACTGTTGGCCGCTCTTGTCGCTGTCGTTTTAGCGCTGCCGGTAGCGCATGCCGCCAGTAGGGGCAGGGTAGGTCGAATCATGGAGCGAACCACGTATCTGGGGTTTGGTATTCCGGGAATTGTCATGGGCACAGCGCTGGTTTACGTGGGCCTGCAGTTGCCGTTGTTTTATCAGACATTGAGCTTATTGGTTGTCGCTTATGTGTTGCGCTTTCTACCGCTGGCAGTAGGTTCAGTGCGGTCTGCTTCTGAAAATCTTGACGTGAGTCTCGTCAATGCTGCGCGCTTGTTGGGGGCTGGGCCATTCGAGGCATTCAGGCGCATTACCCTGCCGTTAACTTTTCGCGCTATAGTGGCCGGAGCTGCTTTAGTTTTTCTTGAAGCAATGCGAGAATTACCTGCGACGCTGTTGTTGAGCCCGACAGACTTTGAAACACTGGCCACTTATCTGTGGAGAGTGTATGAAGCCGGTTATTTTGGTCGAGCGGCGGTTCCAGGTTTGATCTTAATTCTCATTTCCGCGCTAGCACTGGCGCTCCTATTTTCCGGCGAGCGCTGGAGCCTCAATGAAGGTAAGGAAGTTTCTCGTCCATAATGCTTACAGTTAGAAACCTATCGGTTAAATATGGCGCTATAAATGTCGTAGACAATCTAAGCTTATCGCTGGGGGAAAACGAGATTCTAATGCTCGTAGGTCCCACAGGTTGCGGTAAAACTACCGTGCTGCAGGCCTTGGCCGGGCTCGTACCCATCGAAAAAGGTGTTATAGCCATGCCTTCATGGCGCGCGAGTAAGGCAGATTATGTTCCGCCGGAAAAGCGCAGCATGGGAATGGTCTTTCAGGATTTTGCTTTGTTTCCTCACCTGAGCGTCGAGCAGAATATTGGTTTTCGGTTGGCCGATGCTTCAGAGGCTGAACATTGGATTACACTGTTAGGCCTTCAACCCTTTCGACATTCAATGCCCGGTACCTTGTCCGGTGGCCAAAAACAACGCGTGGCCCTCGCTCGAACTCTGGCACACAAGCCCGCATGTGTCTTACTTGATGAGCCTCTTTCCAATTTGGATGCGGCACTGAAGGACGAAGTGCGCTGGGAAATTCGCAGCGCTCTTAAGGCTGCAAACGTCCCCGCTATTTGGGTAACACACGATCAGGAAGAGGCGCTATCCGTTGGGGATAATGTAGGTGTGTTAAGAGGGGGCAAATTAGAGCAATTAGGCAGCCCTGAAACCTGTTACAGCCAGCCGGCCAATCGGTTTGTAGCTCGTTTTTTAGGCGAGGCTAGTTTTTTAGAGGGCGAGCTAAACCCTGTCAACAATGAGGTGCTCACAATGCTGGGTGTTGCTCCAGGGCATGTAATAGACAGTGCCTCGAGTGAAGTCAGCATCCTGCTGCGCCCCGATGATCTATCGTTAACGTTGAACCCTGGCGGGAATGCTCAGGTTAGCTGGGTTCGCTATGAAGGTAGCGCACGGCTCTACGGGGTAACCACTGACGATGGCGAACAGTTGAAGGTGCGCTGCAATCATGAAATTAAATGCCACCGCGGGGATCGGGTAGAATTGAAAATAGTTACGACGCATCCGCTTGCGGTGTTTGGTACTGACAAATAAACGGGTCTCATTTGTTAGAATTGCTCGATGAATACATACAAACGTTGCCGATTTCCGCCAGGTATCATCGTCAGCCTCGAAGAAATTTGCTTATTGTGTATCAAATTCGGAGCTATATACACTCGAAGGCTGAAACGAAAGCATTGTAAAAGCCTGGCCTTCTACCTCTAAAACTTCCGCTCCCGACGCTTACATATAAACCGCCTGTTGCGGCCTGTTGTGAGTCGAGTTTGTCACTGATTCTGTTAACTAAACTTGAGAACTCCGTGAAAAACTTACCTGTTTTCCTGAAACTGTACTCGCCGCAGTGAGGTGGCAACTCATATTCGTTCATTCCTGAACGAATATGAGTTGCCTTTTGCAATTCATAATTAGACTTCTCACTCTCCGATAGCGACTCGAGCCCTTAAGGTCTCCAGAAATTGGGTTTTCTGGGGATTGGCACGATTTTTGACAGTAACTTAGGACGTAACTAAAAAAAGCGAAGACCAAGACGATGATTATGACATTAGCAAAGCACGTCCTCCTTATTGTCATCCTGTGTGTTTCAGCGGATACAAAGGCGGAGTGGAGGCGCTTTTTCAGGTACGTCGTACGTCACAGTAGATATTACAAAACTAACCGAACTGAGTAGAGGATCGGAACATGAAAAATATTAAACTTACGAAAAAATGTCTGGCCCTATCGATATTGTCTGCGGCATCAGTTGCACAAGCAACGCCTTTGTTAGATGCTGACCTCAACAATCAGTCGATCTATACTTTGAATTACCTAGTAACCGGCGCAGATTCAAATGTCGGTGGCAATATGCAGAGCGTTACAACGGCTACTCTTGGCGCCAATACAGTGATAGGCGGCCATCTTCAGACCGGAACCACGTCAACGATTGGCGCGGGTTCAACTGTCAACGGCTACGTTTACAGTGGAACCACCTCAAATACCGGCGTGGATTCAGTCATAATGGGCAATCTATCTACCGGGACCACTGCTGGTCTAGGTGCCGGTTCAACTGTCGGCGGCAATATTAGGGCCGGAGGCGCAGTAACACGTGGTGTCGGCGATACAGTAACTGGTACAGTTGAGCAAAATCTTGCTGGGACGCTGGGATATAGTGCGCCCGAAGTAACAATTCAGACTACTCAAATCGCAGCTGCGCAACAAACATTAAAGGCTATGGGAGCTGGGACATCACTAAACTCGATTACGTTTGGGACAAACAACGAGACGCTCACTGCTGGCATCTATAGTACTTTAAATTATCTGACGATCGCTGGCGGTAAAACCCTTACCCTTGATGGCGGAGGTGTGGATTCCACCTTTCTTTTCAATATATCGAACTACCTGACCTTTGCAGCAGGCGCGAAGGTAGAGTTGATCAATTTTACTGATGACAGCGCTATTATCTGGAATGTCCTTGGCGACAAAGTGGGCTCTACCGGCTACACAGAATTCGGCATAGGCGCCGTGGGCAGAGGCTTTATTCTCTCACGTGGCTACGTCGGCTCAGGGGCTGATGTTACGCTAACCGGCGTAGGTAATTATTGTGGGGGTATTTTTTCGGCTGAGAATTACGTTGGACTTGGTGCAAGAAATACTATCGGCACAGAAGGTTGTCTAAGCGGTTCGGTGACTACCTTCGACGCCTTAAACGACCCAGATATCCCAGAAGTTCCTGTACCTGCAGCATTTTGGTTGTTTGGTTCAGGTTTTATCTGTTTACTCGGTGTCGCTAGACGAAAGAAAGCGCAGATAATACACTCATGACTGATGCGTCCGAAACAACGTTGGACGCAAGGCTTTCATGATTCGCACCATCCGCTCCCTGGACAGGCCTTATTCTGGATCGGAGCGAGAGGCCAAGGCCAATGGCTTATAACTAAGATCAGCCTCTAGTAACTGCGCCAAGCTCTTACTGATATACAACCCCAGCCCGATTCCCGCTTGGTTTCGAATAACCGATCTAGACAATCAGGTGCTACCCCGAATCCAGTATCAAGTAGACTTCTGGAAACAGTCATATTACTGCCTTCAAGTCTCGCGAGGTCCACGATATCTTCTATCATTAACGACAGAGCCTTTGCATTGGAAACAAGAGCAGCCAAATTTGTATTTAGTGAAAGGCCGGGGGCCGGCACAGTCGCTCTCGCTTGCCTTGGCCATCCGCTCCAGCTGTCTCGATGTGCGTTGCATCTAGCAATTCACCGTGAGATTTTTCACTCTCAGATAGACTCTCGCGCCCTTGATATCCCGAGATATTATGCTTTTCTGGGGATTGGCACGATTTTTGATAGTAACTTAGGACGTAACTAAAAAAAGCGCAGACCAAGACGATGAATAAGTTGCTTAGTTATACAGCCTTATCGCCAGGGCGATTAGTCGGTTCCTCGGGACTTGCCGTCTCGGTCCCTTATTTAAAATGGTTTCCATTAAAAATAAGAGAATGATTATGACATTAGCAAAGCACGTCCTCCTTATTGTCATCCTGTGTGTTTCATCGGGTACAAAGGCGGTTACTCTAGACTTGCTGAGTGGCACATTGAATGATCAGACGGTCTTTGCGCACACCTATGTGACCTCTGGTGCTGGCGGTAGCCAGGAGATCTATGGCAATGTTCTGGCTAACCAGGATGTGACTATTGGCGAAATGGGAAACGTCTCTGGAAACACACAGTCCAGAGACTTAACCACTGGCGACAGCGCAACGATCGGTGGCAATGCTTTGACCTCAGGCGCCAGCACGCTAGGCGCTAATTCAGTACTCTCTGGCAATCTTCAGTCTGGAAGCGCTATCACCCTCGGTGCCGGTACTATTGTTGTCGGCACGGTACAATACGGTACGGTTATCACCAACGGCGCCGGCGCTACGTCCGGGTCTCAAACTCAGAATACCACGGCACCGGTTATAGCCGATGAGCATCTAGGGGTTACGGCCGCGCAAAGTGCGCTGGATGCCATGGCGGGGGGAAATGTTCTTGCTACGGGCAATATAGCGACTAACACGACTTTCACCGCGGGTGTCTATGATGTTACCGGTTTGCTGTCGACAACGGCGGACATAACCATCACGCTTGATGCTCAGGGCCAAGACAGCGCTTTTGTCTTCAATATTAGTGGTTATCTGAGCTTTGGGGCGGGGACTGTGATTAACGTTATCAACGCAACGGATAACACCAGTGTCATCTGGAATTCAACGGGCGGCTATGTAAGCGTAGGCGCGAATGCCAATATCATAGGGACTGTACTTGCGTCGACGTACGTTAGTACTGGGGCCTTTTCTTCGCTGACAGGCTCAGGGACTTCTTGTGGAGGCGCGTTTTCAGGAACGTCGTACGTTACAGTTGGCGCGAATGCCACCGTCGGCGGCACGGGCTGTGAGGGCGCGATTAATAATTTCATCATTGAGGACGACGGTGCAGCCCGCTTTGTCACAGAAAGCCTGATCGACTTTGGTGATGCACCGGACAGTTATGGTACAACGCTTGCTAACGATGGTGCGCGCCATAACCTGGAGGGCTCAGCAGTATATCTGGGCGACAGTGTCGACTCAGAATTACAGGCTAACGTGAGCCCGGGTTCTGACGATGCTACGGATGATGATGATGAAGACGGTGTCGTGTTTATTACTGATATTGCGGCTGGGGAGGTTGCACTCGTTGAGATTACCAGCGTTGGATCGGGCTTTCTTAATGCCTGGATAGATCTTGATCGTGATGGAGAATTTCTCGCGAGCGAGCAGGTGATTGACTCTCATCCAATCAGCGGGGGTTCCGAAATCATGTCTCTGCAGATTCCCGAGAATATAGTCTCTGGTGCAAGTTGGTCACGCTTTCGAGTGTCTAGCACGAGCAATGTTGGTCCCACTGGAGCCGTGGCTGACGGTGAAGTAGAGGACCACCCGGTAGAGCTGTTTGAACTAAGAGTGACCGCCAGCCACTTTCCCAGTGCGACAGGCTTTGTAACGCTTGCCTATGAAGACCTGTGGCCCGGTGTGGGCGACTACGACATGAATGACCTTGTCATGTACTACCGCACAACGATCAACTCCGCATCACTAGACAATAATCCGCAAGAACAATTTTTGTATTCCATTAGTATTAGCGGGCAGGTCTCAGCCGTGGGCGCTGCATTACACAGCGGATTCGGCATTGAGATAAATGGTCTGCCTCGTTCTTCTGTGGATCAATTGAGTATGTCTTTGGTGATTAACGGCGTGCAGGGATCGGGAACTTTTTTGGAGCAGAGTGCCGATTACGAGAATGCTGTCTTTATTATTTTTGATGATGTCTGGGATCACGTGAGCGCTCCCGTAGGGTGTAAGTTTTTCCGTACAGAATATCAATGTGGCGGCTCGGTATTGCAAAGTGAGTTTACTCTGACTGTTCGCGTGAGCGGTGATATACCCGCACAAGTTATCGATGATCCCATTTTAAATCCTTTCATATTTCGTTCTAATGCCAGGGGAAGGGAGGTTCATTTAAAGAACAAACCCCCAACCAATAAGGCTGATATGAGTACGTTTGGCGCAATGGATGACAGGTCAAATCCAGGCGCTGACACTTACTACCAGACAAGCAGTGGATTGCCTTGGGCGTTGGTGGTGAGTGCTGAGTGGGTTCACCCCGGAGAGGCGCGGGACCTCGTTCAGACCTATCCGAAGTTCGAAGGTTATGTAACCAGTGGCGGTACCAGCAACACCGACTGGTATAAGCCAGAAAATGCCGTTATCAGCAACTTGTATCAGGATTGACCCCATGATGACATTCAGTACATATTTAAGACGAACGGTATTCTGTGTTGCCATTACGATGGTGTTGGGAGGCTGTGTTGGCAGTCCTTTCCCAGCGGGCGCGGTTGCTCAACTTTATAGATGGGATGATCAGGAGTCGCCGGTCGCTGCGCGCGTTGGCCTGTCTTTAGCAGGGTTCAACGGCTACTTTGATGGAGCCTTTAGTTTCGGGAACCTGCTCGAGGAGCAGTCTTTATCGAATGAAGAATTGTCTGCTCCATGGCTACTTCAAGCTTGTTATGAAGATATGTGTTATTCCGTCGTGTTGTTTGCTGATTTTTTCGAGTTCGATAGCGAACAAATGATCAGCGGTTATGCCTCTTTGACAGCGATATCCACGGCAATGGCGAATCAGGTGCGGGGTCTTCCCGCCAGTCAAGTGCGTGCGGCTTTGGACCGTCTTGCGTCCCAAGTGCTGGCCGACGGCGGCGATGACTACGCGTTTTTCCTGGCACTTGATCCCACTCGTAAAATCGACCACAGGGAAAAGTTAATTTCGGTAGAATTTTTTTTCGAAGCGCAGGAACTCATCGCGCAGCAGCCTAATGCAACGATTAATGTGCTGCTTGGAAATCCCGGAAAGACAACCCAAGACCTAGCAGTGCCTGACGGCTTTTTGTTCGATGGATCGCAGGGAGTGTCAATAGATGTCGATGTATCTTCGCGCATATCAGAAGATGCTTATCTTCTGATATGCAGCGAGTTTGAACTGGCCGTTGACGGTTATGACGTTGACTTCGGTTCTTGCCAGCTAAGCACTCTGCTCAGTAATGTCAGCTATAGGGCAGAGCTGAGCCTAGCGGATTCAGTTGAAACCTTACTGGCGGTTATTCTACCGCTTGGAAACCCGGATGATGCCAGCTACGAGGTGTGGTCGCGCGAGTTGGATGGAGCAAGATTTTTAATCAGATGAAGGCTGTGATGATGCATTGGGGTGCCGCTAGCTTAAGGGGTCGAATACCTGGCCGGCGATAACGTTTTATGATGCAAACCTTCGCGTTTATTATCTAAACTCGTGCAGTCAGGGCTCTAGGTAGAAAGCGTCCGGCCCCAACTCCATGTGCGACTTAACATCGAGTGAACCGAGTGATAAAGTGCGCGGCATATTTGTGAAGCGTAGTTGGCGCATCAATGACCACTCTTTACGGTATTTCCGTATACTTGGGTTACCACCCCCACCGTAATGGGTGTCTACGTAGTTATGGCTCGGCGTAATTGGTCGGCTTCACCGCCACTAAAACCGGCGGCGACCATGGCAATTTTAATCACCTGCTCCTGAAATATAGGCACGCCCATGGTTCGCGTTAAAACATTGGAAACTCGATTGCGGGCCTAGGTGTTCATTATATAGAACCAACCAAACCCAGCAATAGCTAGACCTACGGCTAGGAGAATGGCCTCCTTTCCGCCGAAGAACCGGTCATACGCTAGGTTGCTGATCACGCGCAGTCTATGCAGTATCTTGGCGGTCGGTGGCGGGAACCCGTCGATTACTTTGGTTTAGGCTGGCCTGGCTTTCACTGCTTTGACATAGTGTTGCACGTTGGGTAGACCCTCTAGGTTACTGTCTAAGTTGGGGTTGATGTCACTGAAATGGAATTAAGGTACGCAACTAAAATATTCTATCTAAAGGCTTTTGTCGCAAGGTGAATTCTTAAAGGCTAGAGTTTCAAGCGCAAACCGTGAGACGAACTTCGCTGGATACAACAAATGAGTGCAAAATACTATTCTTAGCTAAGACGAGCCTATACGGTTGAGCGAGTTAGCGCAAAGTGTAGTGCTTTATAACGGAACCGCGCTACCACAGGTCCTTTCGTGACAGCGCGCAGAAAACTATGCTCTACTATTTTGCCATCAAAACCATCAGGTAGCGGCGGAAACGGCATCATGACGCGGGACTCTCTGGAACTGGAAATAAATCTGCAGGAACTGGCTGCGCAGTTGCACGCTTGCATTACACGATTGTTTCCGATTTGCCGCAGTATCACTGGCGACGGTGTGCGCGAAACACTGAGTATCCTCAGCGAAACCGTGCCACTGGATATCCACACCGTACCCAGTGGCACACAGGTTCTTGACTGGACCATACCCAACGAATGGAATATTCACGATGCCTGGGTCAAGGATGCCAGCGGTCAACGTGTCATCGACTTTCAGCAATCGAATCTTCACGTGCTTAATTACAGTACCCCGATAAAGTAAACAATGTCCCTGGCTGAAACAAGGTGGTATCTATGGCTTGGCAAACAGCCAGTCATGACTCATCTGTATCGTAGTGCTGTATCCACTGGCCAGGGATATGTTCAAGGTCGCTGCCTCTAAGGTAATCTCCCATGGTAGTGCCGGTAGCCTGTGAATCGATATTCGCCGCACCGTTAGCGGCAACAACGTCGTCCAGATGAACCGTTCTGAAATCAATACTGAAGCGGCGTTCGCCTGACATATTCGCTGTCGATGCATGCAGCTGTGCAGTCGAAAAAATCGTCAAAGAGCCAGGGGCGCCATTCACAATCAAACCCGCCGCCAAGTCAAAATCCTGCTCTGACTTTGGCTGAACGCGTGTATCGCTATGCAGATGCTGTGTGGCCGCGTAGCGGCTTTCCTGGTTCCAACGCGCGTAATTATAGGTCGCTGAGCTGTTACGCACTGGCTCTTTCCAATAGCGCGGATAGATAACCATCCCGCTACTGGCAGGAACAGCATACACCGGTAGCCACAAGTTCAACTGGCACATAGGGGCTGAATACCAGGTGTCACGGTGCGGATGAAATGCGTAAGCAATGCCTGAAGTCAGATAACTATCTGACGTAGAAGTGCGCAGGCGCGGCACATCGAAATACGTCTTGTCTATATTGCAGCCGCGCTCCAACAACAGCAGTTGAAGCAGCCGCTTGACCTCGCTATGGTGAATGAAGCGTGGTTTAAGTTCCGCAAGAATTTCCGCGAAGCGCTCTACCGGCAACGATTGCTGAGCCTTGCGCGGGTCAAGTGGATAAAAATCTTGCTCTAGCTTTTGAGAATCCTCTTAAGCACGCGGTCGACAATATGCAACAACTTTCGTACCAATCGAAATGGAAACCTCAAAATTCGTTTCCACAGCGGCACGCGACTGGTCAGTACCGCGCCAAGGAAATTGTAAAAGCAAAAAGCGATGAGACGGGTTTTCTCCCACAAGGTCAGCTTCTGACTGATCGCCACTGTTCTTACAATGGTCAACGTCATGGGAATCAGTTCTTCTATTTTGGAGCCTGCAAACTTCCAACGCTTGGGCTTGTCGACATAGTTCTTGTCGCGCCACTTTTTAAAGTCAGCATTAAAATTGTATTTCTGTAATTTCACATCGTCGACAAAATGAATATAACCACGCTCTGATATTTCAAAAAACAGAGAAAAGGTTTGCTTATGGAAATACTCCCCATCCTTCCAGAGAAATTCCTGCAGGGTCTTGCGCCTGAAAACACCATAAAAATATTGCTGAAATGCGCTGGACCAAGTGTAACCAATCGGAATCAAACCCCATAGACGGTCGTAAACGCTAAGCCCCAGATTCGAATAATTTCGATAGCTATACCAGAAGCGACCCTCCATATAGGCGTCGGCTCTGGGGCCCACCAGCTCAATGTCGGGGGCATCAGAGAAGCGCGCCACACAACGCTCAATATAATTATCTGGCACATAGTCATCGTCATGCAGCCACAGGTAGAGATCTCCGGTAGCCTGCCGCGCGACAAACGTGTGATTGGCTTCCATCCCGATGTTAACCGCCTGACGAATAATTCGGAGTCTGGGGTCGCTATGCTCAAAATCCGCCAGAATTTTCTCAACTTCAGGCATGTCGGAACAATTGTCAGATACAATTATCTCCAGATTCGAGTAGGTCTGCTGCACCAGCCCATCAAGCACCTGCTTAAGCCCTTCCGGGCGCTGGTAGGTTGTTATGCCAACGCTCACCACTGGGTTGAGTTTAATCGACATCGCGTTGTCTATAGCTGGTTTTCATAAGCACAAAATAGCAAACTTCGGTTACTTTAAATACTAGGGAAACTGCCAACACCCTGCATTTATTGAGTCACAGTTAACAATTTTAGAGACCGATTCCGTGAGATGACTCACTTCGCTTGTGCAAATGACTCAATGGTTCGCAGACAGGTCTCCAAATGCAAACTCCAGGCGCGCAGCCAGGCAGGATCAGCAGCAGTGCCTTGCAGGTGTGCAAGAACGCACCACAATGAAGATCGAACCGTCTTGGTCATCATTGCCAAGACGATTAGATCAATATTCAGGCTGATCCCGGCCTCGTCTTCATAGGCGGCAATGAAATGACGTATATTGGCGACACTGGTGGCACACAGGGCAGCAGCACTGCCGACTTCATAGAGCCATGAACTCACTTCAAGTTTGTCAAAATCGATGAAAGCCAGCAGCTCATCCTCTGATCCAAATATCAAATTGCCCCAATAAATATCGTTGTGAACGTAGCAAACCTCACTGAAACCCTGCCCAGAAAATCCGCCAATCTGCTTCGCCATCGGTTCAAGTCTGGCAAACGTATCCAGAGCCCAACTGTCCTGGGCAGTCTTCACGGGTTTTAGACGCAGCCACAACAGCGTGGGCAATCGCCAGTGCGTCGAACGGCGAATTTTTGCCACGTATTGCAGCGGCCAATGCAGCAAATTCTGACGGCGCCTGGGCGTCGGCTGCTGACTATAAATCTCCTTTCCGGCCTGATGCAGGCGCGCCAGATTTCGCGCCAACGACACTACCGCGGCGCTGGGAATATCGTCTTTTGCATAATCTATTTGCTTACCCGTCACCCAGGTATGAATGCTATAGCAGGCGTTATCGAAGGTTACGTAGGTTCGATCTGTATGGGTTGTTACGAGCGTTGCAGCCGGAATAGCGGTAGGTTGAAGCTGCCGTTGGAACCAATGCGAGAGATTGAGGCTCTCAGTCAAATACGCGCCAGGGTAGCGCTTTATGACCCAGCGTCGAGCGCCTATGGTAAAACTGGCATTGACGTTGGCATTAGTTATAGGAAGCTCAGCAAAGCTGTCTACTACGCCAGCATAGAACGGATAAGACTCGAGGATATCGTGTAAACACGTCGCGCCGAAGTAGATTTTTGCTGCATTCATAGACGCAGGCCGTTAGCGGCAACACACCAGACAACAACAAGTCATAGCGCCACGGCCCACTTTGCTATACAACGCCGGCACGAGACCCACCCACGGCTTCGTAAGTATGCATCAAAACATCTTTCATAAAAAACCGACCGGGCGCCCTGCCGACAAAGCGCACATTTGAGACCGTCTTTTCCAGCGCCGCAGAACAGGCCACCGTGGCGCTGGCATAATTCAGGTCAGGCACAGGAAAACCATTGCTTATCGGTCGACTGCCCTGATAGTGGCACGGATTGTCGACCTCAACCAACCCCGAGGAACGCAGTTCCTGCAGCACCAAAGCCTGGCCGCCGGTAAAATCAAAGTCATCGCCGCCAAGTACCTCGACGGTGCAGTTGTGATAATCATAGACCGAGGTCAGGTTTGAATATAGGGTGATACGGCTGGCGAGATTGGAGGTGTCGTAGTCGTTGATGTAGTAACAGTTCGTCGTGAGCGGCCGCTCAAACGAATAATCGTAGAGCGCTGTCTTTCTGAACAGCGGTGCAGGAAAATCAATCTTGCTGGCATTCAGTTTTGCGAATAACGCCGGCGCTATCGACCATATCAGCTGATCTACTGCACAGACTTCGCCATCAATCTCAACCGCAGACACTTTATCGCCCTGGCGATGCAGGCGCGTAATGCTGCTGTCGGTAAGCAAAGTCACACCGAGGTCGCGCAGTTTTTTCATGATGAATTCAACCCAGTAGCCAATTCCGCCAATATGGGGGTATAGCTTTTGCGCGCCCGGGTGTGCCCCGTGATAACCAAGTGCATCGTTATAGCGCGGCTGCGTCTTCAACTGCTCGGAGGTTGCCGCATCGAAAGCGAGTATTCGGTTCATATCGAACAGATTGATGGTATCCGGTGTCAGCGTGGCGGCATCGCAGCCCATAAACTTTTGCACCACCGATGAAAATATTTCTCTATAAATAGTTGGCCCAAAGCGCGCCACCATTAGCTGCTCGAGATTCTGCGGCGCCGCGTCTGCAGCAGGATTCGATAGCTCCTGCTCGGCCCGTGCGATGAGTTTCTCCGGCAATACACTGGTATCGACGAAAGGACTAATCTCACTCAGCCTGCCTCTGTAGTAGTTGCCAGATACACCCGGGTTAAAAAAATTGAAGTCCTCCTCCGCGACACCACCAAACAAAAAGTCGTCCAGCACATCAAGGCCGGTAAATGTCGCCACATGAGTACCACGATCGAAAGCGCCAAACTCGGTGATATCGCTTGCCAACAGCCCGCCCGCACACGAAGCGGGCTCTACCAGAATCACCCTATGCCCTTGCTGGGCGGCAAAGAAAGCTGCGGTAATACCAGCGATACCGGCTCCGGCAACAACTACAGTCTGCGCATCAGTCGTCATGTTTCAGCCAAGCTCCATACATGCATTGCTCTAGAGCGTCCAGACTTCCGGGTAAACTCCCAGGCTATGCACCTGCTCCAGTATTTCCCGTTCGTAGGTAGCATTGGTAATGATGAGAAGCTCCGGCTGGAAGGCCTGAATGAATTCCGGGGCAACTATTTGCTGACCACTGCCAGGCAAATACTTACCCTGTCGTTTGGAATTGATATCGACAATGTAGGGTACCTCCCTACTGAGATCAAACAGATTGAAGTAAGTCACCGCCGCCGCTCCTGAACCCCAGGCTACACATTTTTTGCCGCTAGCTTTGATGGTCTCTGTTCGCTTTACGTGCTGCTCCATCAACACTCTGACATCTCGCGCAACGTTAGCCACAGTATTGGCTAGATCGGCGAGACTTTCAGGGCTCGGTAGCTGCGCGATACGGGTCTGCGGCGCTAGCTTGGCTTCCATACTCAAATAGGCTCCGTTCCAGCATAGATCACTGTTAAGCACGTCAAAGCCAGCCAGTTCCAGCATATAGGCCAGGGTTTCCTGCGCGTACCAACTGCGATGTTCATAGACCACGTTCCAGATATTATGTTCGTCAAAGGTATAGCGCACGTTCGGCGTTTCAAGATAGAGAATTGCTTCAGGCTGCAGCCGAAGATTGCTGCTTATCAGACGGATAAATCCTAGCGGGTCATTCGGCAGCGATATTAGATGCCGACTTGCGATCAGGTCCGATCGCAACTGACTATGGCGCGGGCCGTAGTATTCGCGCACAAATCTGATATCAAGCCCGCCCTGTCTCGCCAGCGCCGAATTATCGAAGCCCGGGTCAATTCCAACCCCTTGATTGCCGCCCAGACCGCAAATCGTCCTCAGAAATTCTCCCTCGCCACAGCCAATATCAACGATGGATTTTCCCTTCAGGTCATAGCGCTCGATCAGGCGCTGGGAAAGCTCGCGTGTATACTTGGAATAGATAGGTGATTGATGATTGGAGAAATCGTAATCGTCAAACGCCACCTTTTCGGGTTCATGTCCCTCATTGCCGATATAACCACAGTTTCTGCAGAAACGCAGACTGATACTGCCGGTTGTAACCTGATACGCCTCTTCCTGAGACCCACACATAATACCGTCCTGAGTTGGCAGCGGCGGCAACTCAAAAAAGTCGTAGGTTTGATCACTCCCACACAAATAGCAGATAGCCGCTGCAGCGGTCATAGCAGTACCCAGTCTTGACGATATCGTAATAGTTGCCTGCAGTTCACTGTCATCGCGCCCTCATGCTCGCTAAATAGCGCTCTGACGCTTTCGATATCGTTATAACGGAAACCAAGCGCCAGCCTGATATCCGCCACGGGAATCCCGCGGTTGACCGGTGTGGTAGCAATAAACCAGTCATCAACAGAGAAAAAGGGGTGGTCCGCGCACACGGCGAACGTGTCTCTGCCGGTATAGGCGCGTGCCAGTTTAATAGCAGCCGAGACCACGTCCGAGCCGTTCTTGGCAAACTTCACCATATCGGCGCCCGGCACCATATCGAGAAAGGTTTCTGCGGTTTCAAGTGCAATGACCGCTGGCCTGCCGTAATTGCTGCCCAGTTCCAGCTCTCGTCTGACGGCTGCGTTAATGCTTGGGTAGGCATGCCCAAGACTGACCGCACGCAAACCCATACCGTATTCGATAGACTCGTTATCGTCTGCGTCCCAGACCCTGTATCCGCGTCCCTTAACAATTAACGGCGGGATAAACTCGGGATACTGGTCATCGCCCTTGGCGTAGGTATGACAACCACCGGGAATCGCACGGTGCATACGGCCCTTTAGTTCCAGAGACTTGGTAAACCTTCTATCGCTCATTAAAGTCGCGCAGTAACTTGATCAAAGCAAGAGTCTACAACATAAAGCGAGGCTGCATATCGCTACAAGTCGCAGTTTCAAAGCTACCCTTGACATCGACCGTCAGCAGCATTTTAATCCGCGGCTTGCTTACGGAAGTAGCCATGGGCGTGAATCAGAAAATCGCCAGCATAGAGAACGTACATCTCTTCTGGCTTATCGCGGAAAAACTCATCCGCCGCCGCTTTAACGGCAGGCCTATGATAAGGGCTCAGATTACCGCGCACAGCAGGATCACAGTAACTTTGCAGAACGCAAATACCGCCTTCCGCCAGTCGCGGGTAAATATGCTCCAGACAATAGTGCACCAACGGCTGCAGATCGGGCGATATTCTTGAGCCAACGTCAATATGCGCAAAGCAAATTTTTTCGGGTAGCTCCGAGGGCACTGTTTCTTGTATCCAACCTGTATGAATCCCGGGAATTTTAGCGCCGACTCGCTGGAAATTTTGCTTCAGTGTGCTGATCGAATGGGGCACGAGAAAGGCGTCGTAAACGTGTAGCTCCCGCTCCGGCTCATATTCAGCCATGACTTTCGCCAATAGCGCCGCAGACTGGCCCAGATAAGGCCCCAACTCTACTACATCCCCTGGAACTTTGTAGGCCAACGTCTGGCTCAACAAATGAAACAGATTCATGCGCTGGCACATGCGGCCATTGCCCCAGGGATTAATCAACCGGGTCGTTGCACCAAAGCGCGCCAGCACGCGGTTGATAAAGTTTGCCTGTCGTGGAAGAACCGTCTTTCCGTCCATCATCGCGGTGATATAGTTATTGTTCATTGCATTGAGCCAACCTTTGCTGAGGAGACTGGAAAAGCCACGCGGAGTTAACACCTCGGCATAGTCTCTCGGGGTACACCGTGCTCGATTAGTCTAAATGCAGTCCCACTCAAAGTCGACATACCAGGCTTTGATTACTGCCAACGACTCATGAATCTATGAAAACTGTGAATCAGCCCTCAGCAATTTGGAGTAGAGGTCGATGACAGCGACGAATTGGAAGGCTATTTGTTGATTTGCATGCTGAATTGACCCGTTTCTGCAGGGATTTTTGCTTAATAATTGACCCAGGAGCATTCGACAATATATCGTACTTTCAGTATGTTCGCCGGCTTGGGGCGGGGTAGTCATTCAATGCAAAAGTGGGTCAAACTTCAGTGCAATTCAACAGAGTAATTTCCTGCCGGTTAGCGTATCACATTCGCTCTGACCGTTATCCGCCGGTAAGCGGCCCCTCAAAGCGGACATTAGGCTCCAGCGTTGATTGTGCAGACGACAACTACAGAAAGGCCAACCGACTCATAATCGGGCGTTCTAAACAGCTAGCCCCTTTGGACCAATCAGTCTTTATAAAAATCATAGAGTTATCAACTTAAGGCAACTTGAGTCTAAGCTGACCCCTTATCTTGGCAGAAACTCACAGGCCTGGGAGGCCCGTAGGTACACAAAAATAACACAAAAATAAATGCGTCCCCATTATTGCTACTATCAGCTACGGCCATTTAACTCGTTGGTACCGTATGCAGGGTTATATTCGTTATCGAATACGTCAAAAGGTGAAAAATTCTGCCTGCAATCGCTTCAAAAGAGCCGTAGCGCCCGACTTACCAATGGTTCAGCTAACGCGCTTACGCCGACTGATAAAACCCATAAGCGCCACGCCGACACCAGCTAATAGTAACGTCGAGGGGGTTGGGACTGGGGCCGTTGGGGATGCGAGTTCGAACGACGCGATGGGCTGGGTTAGTGTGTAGTAATCTTTAAATCGAGTAAACCCAGCGTTTATGTCCGGGATAAGGTCATCGTCTCCGTCTATGCGGCCGAAAAAATCAACCCCGCCGGCTCTGATACCGGTTGCCCAGGGGACGATAAACCCGTCGGTACCAAATGACCCGAGTCTGGCGTTGGAAGTGAGTAATGATGCACCTAGATATGTGATGATGGCGTCGGCTGCTAATATCGCTTTATCTCTGTCGCCCCAAAAAGTTGGTGCGTGATTAACGGCTGAGTGATCGCTTTCTCCAAATACGTTGTCTCTGTCTGTGTCGAAAACTGCGTCGAATGACTCAACACCATGGAACGTGACGTCGTAGTGTGTGCCGTCTATGTCTAGGTTGAGTATGCTGGTTATTGGTACCGCGAACGCTGGAGAAGAAAGTACTGCGAAAAACATAATGAACAGAGTATGTCTTATAGTCGTTATTACCATGATGTCACCTGAACCTATTTGTAGTTATTGTTAATGCTGCTTACTTTGGATGTGGAGAGCCACCCTAATATTGTACGCAATAAGCGAGCCAACTTTTCTAGTTCATTGTATTTAAACGGTAAACTATGTCAGCGCTGGGAATGGTATTCACAAGTGTAAAATAATTCGACAATAAGAGTCTATCCTTCAGGATAACGGGATGATCAGCAAAGGGCGGCTATTCTGTCTCCATCTTTTGCGAGTGTCCGCTTTGAGTTGCGATAGCGGAAGATAGGGTTCCAGTGGTTATACTCATTTCTGAGCGACCGGTTGTGGCACAAAGCAGACCCTCAAATTAGCTGATTCGCGGCTTTGCTAATGCCTCCTTTGAGTCGATAGCCCACGCTCGAATTATCTTAACCTAACGTCCCGAATTAGGCGAAAGCAGAAGTTATGGCCAGGGCGTAACCAGTATCCCTAACGTCGGCTATGACCACATAGGCGACGGTTTTCAATGTCCGCTATGGGGCCATTAGCTGCCCCCTTTAACACCTGCTAGTTAGTCCAACTTTTGGAGTTCAAAGCGAGAAGTACTCCCTGATTCCCGCCAAGACGTTGGCGGTTGCGACGGAGGCAAGTATCAATCCCATTACCCGGCTGACTATGCTTGCCCCACCGCTGCCAATAAGGCGATGAATCCAGCTCGCACCAAGCAAGAGAACAAGAACAATCACTAATACCGCAAGCATCATCCCAGCCGTCTGGACCTGCTCAATAAGACTGTTGTCTGCGTTCTCTGTCATCAACACGGCCGCAAGTATCGCACCTGGCCCAGCTATAGAGGGGATTGCAAGCGGGAAGATCGCTGTCTCACTGCTGCTCACCGCCAATTTAACTTCTTGTTCTGGTTTGCTCTCCCCGAAAATCATTGAGAGTGCAAATAAAAACAAGACAATTCCCCCCGCGATTTGGAATGCCGGCAGCGGTACAGCCATCGCTGAAAGGATGACCTCCCCAGCCGCTACGAAGAACAATAAGATTGCCCCTGCAACCAGTGTCGCTTTTACTGCGATTCCTCTTTTGGTTCGATCATCGAATCGGCCTGTAACCGCGATAAATACAGGAATTGTGCCAATAGGATCGATCACAGCAAAGAAGAAGATGAATGTTGCAACAAAATCGATCATAAGTCGCTTCCTGCAGGTGAGCGTCCGCTTTTGGGGTCGAGAGCAGACATTCACGGCATCATAGCAAAAGGTCTCAGAATAGGCGAAAGCAGAAGTTATGGCCAGGGCGTAACCAGTAACCCTAACGTCGGCTATCACCACAATGCGGTGTACTGACAAGTTAACTTATTTTTGCGCGAAAAGTGGAACTTCAGAGCAACCAAATTAGGATAATACGGTTAAAAGTGCGGCCTGATGACGTTTTTCAGGTTACTTGAGCCCTGTTTGTGTAGCTCCAGCTCATGACCTTAAGTTAACTTGTCAGTACCGTTGTACCTGCTTCTGTCAATTTATAAGTGCCTTTTTTGCGTACCAATAAGCTGACACCCAATTGTTTTTCTAATGCTCTGACTCGCCGAGAAATAGTTGAATACTGAATATTTAGGTGTT
>JBLHNQ010000030.1:0-30873 GCA_047650635.1 Halioglobus sp. | reverse complement strand
AAAAATCATCTCGTGGGCATGCCACCACTGTGGGTTAATGTTGGCAGTCCAGCTCGTGGGCGCTTCGATCCAGAATAGCCAGCGGGCCATGGCAGCCACTGCAAAAACCCCCGCACCCAAAAAGCCGACACGAAAAGCCAGGCGCCATAGGGGGGCGGGAATTTGTTGTGATGTAGACTCGTGTACGTTCACAGGATGTGCCTATTCGCCGGGATTGTCGGCCTGTTGGTCGGGGTGGGCTTTTTTAAATGCTTCAAGCGTGTTGCAGTGTGCGTAGACAGACAAAATATATGGATACTGATCGAGATCTACGTTAAATCGCAACGCATTGTAGACTTGTGGAATCAGGTAGCAGTCGGCTATGCCCGCGCTCTCGCCGAAGCAAAACTGGCCCTTGCCCTGGGACAACACGGTTTCAATAGAGGCAAAGCCGCTATTTACCCACTGGGCATACCACTGGGCCACTTGTGCTTTATCTGCGTTTAGCTGCGCTGGCAGATATTTTAAAATGCGCAGGTTGAGCAGTGGATGAATGTCGCAGGCTATATGATTTACGACAGAGCGTACCTGACTCCGACTCAATGTATCGGCCGGAAGAAGGCACGGTCCGTCCTGTGTTTCTTCAAGGTATTCAATGATGGCTGTTGACTGGCCTATGATATTGCCATCGACCAGCTCCAGCGCGGGTATCAGGCCCTGTGGATTTGCCTGCAGATAAGCATCGCTCTTGTGGCTGCTATCCAAGAGGCTCACGGCTTCGCTGGTATATTCAATGCCCTTCAGGTTCAGCGCAATGCGCACTCTGTAGGCAGCAGAGGAGCGATAGTAGGTATACAGTTTCATAGGGTTCTCCGTGCATCCTCCAGAGCCAGAGGGGCGTTTGGATTATACCTGAAACTTGTGGCGGGCTAACATCGAAAGCTGTGGGTGGGTGTGGTGTTGTTTTAGCGGACGGATTAGTGCCGCAGACAACGAATTCGCGCTTCTGCCAATCACTAAAAATAATGTAATTAAGTCATGCTACTTTACTCCGATAAGCGACTATTTTTGCCGATATTAGATGCATAATGACTGCCATAATAATAATCCTAAAAAAATTATAATTTATCTACGTAGGAAGCAATAATGATGAAGAATCAAAAGTTTCGAATGAATGCCCTGCACCCGCTGGCAATCGCAGTCGCCCTTGGCAGTGCGGCATTGGCGAGTATTCCCGCACAGGCGCAGGAGGAGTCGGCTCGACGCAGCACGGCTTCGACATTACTGGAAGAAGTTATTGTAACAGCGCGAAAGCGTGAGGAAGGTGCCCAGGACGTACCTCTGTCGGTTAGCGCCTATAACTCCGATCAGCTCGAGGCGCTTAAAGTACGCGATTTGACCAGTCTTGCTGTCGGCATGCCTAACGTATCACTAGAAGATGTAGGTACCACCCGGGGCACGGCGAACTTCTCTATTCGCGGCCTCGGTATCAACAGTTCAATCCCATCTATTGATCCCGCGGTTGGTGTGTTTGTCAACGGCGTCTATATGGGCGTTAACAGCGGCATTATCTTCGATGTATTTGATTTGGCCAGCATAGAAGTCTTGCGCGGCCCACAGGGTACGCTATTTGGCCGCAACGTAACGGGCGGCGCTGTGTTGCTGAACACCAAGACACCCGGTGAGGAGTTGGAAGGTACAGCCAGGTACGCGGTTGATACCGGTGATGAAGGCGGCATCAACTCTTACTACATGGGCGCCATTGGGGGGCCGGTCACTGACAACCTGGGCGCACGTCTGGTTGTTTACTACAACGATGATGAAGGTAAGTTCGAGAACGAGTTCAACGGTGAGGACTTTGGCGCAATCGAGCAGACAATGGTCCGCGGCACCGTGGTATGGGCGCCCACCGATAGCACTGAATTAATACTGCGCTACGAGAACGTCGATATTGAAGGCCAGGGCCCTGCCGCCCAAAACCATACCAACGGCAATGGCGTATCCGGAGCTTTCGCGAATTTTGATCGCGACAGCACCAAGCTCTCAATCGACGAAGAGGGCTCCCAGGATTCGGAAACCGATTTCTTCACCGCAGAGCTCAACTGGGACGTCGATTTTGGCGAAGGCACCATTACCAATATTTTTGGTTACAGGGATTCCAGTGCCATTACTGTGAGTGATATCGACGCCCAGCCGGTCTGGTTGTTTCATGCCCCCGCCTGGCTGGATGCCACACAATATAGCAACGAACTGCGTTATAGCGGCGTCTTCGCCGACAAAGCAAACGTGACGGTGGGTGGTCTGTATTTTAACAATGAGATTGTTTATCACGAGCGCCGTAATCTGCTGGGTATTGCTACTGGTGGGGTGTCTCCGGCTGCCTCGTTCGATGGCGGTGGAGAATACAATGTAGAGACCTATAACCTGTTTGCCCAGGTTGATTATGACCTCAACGATCAGTGGACGCTGACCGCAGGCATCAACTATAGCTACGAGGAAAAGGACGCTAAAATCGCCTCTCTCAGTCAGAATATCAACTCCCCTTTCAATCCGGCGAATGCTTGTAATATTGTCACCGGCGGACCCAACTCATGCCCCTTTGACTTTGTGGATGATGAAAACTGGGATAACCTGGCACCGAAGTTGGGCGCCACCTATCACCTGGGTGATGACTCGCGCATTTATGGTCACTGGACACGCGGCTTCCGCTCAGGCGGTTATAATCTGCGCAACACCTCCTTCGACCCTGCAGACAGCCCGGGACCTTTTGACGAAGAAGAAGTCAATAACTTCGAGCTCGGCTATAAGTCCAGCCACGACTGGGGTCGTCTGAATGCTGCGATCTTCTACAACGAGATCGAAAACATGCAACGTGAAACCAATAACCCCGGCCCTATTGGAGTGATCCAGGTAGTTAAGAACACTGCTGATGCCACTCTGAGCGGTATCGAGGTCGATGGTACCTTTGTGCTTGGTGAAAACCTACTGATGATGGCCGCGGTCGGTTATGTCGATGCCGAGTATGACGAGGTGCGGGATGACCTCAACGGCGACGGTGTTATTGATGGCAAAGATGAGGCGCTGGATATACCCCGTGCCCCGGAGCTGACCTATAGTCTTGGTTTCACCTACGACATGGATATCGGCAGCTGGGGTTATGCAAATGCGCGCATTAACTACGCATATCGCGATGAAATGGCGTATACCGATAGCAATGCAGGTTTTATCGGTGAAGCTGAAGTCCTCGATGCAGGGCTAGATTTTTACTCCAATAATGGCAAGTGGGTATTCTCACTGTATGGGCGCAACCTGCTGGACAACAACTGGCACGGTGGTGATACTCAACTGCCCGACACGATTGGCGGTGTACCGACCGGCGGCAGCTTCGCGCCGTTGACAGCTGGTGCACGCTACGGTGCCGAAGTGACTTACAACTTTTTCTAGGTTGTAATTAAGCGGTATGAATAAGCCTCGGTGATCTGCACCGGGGCTTTTTTTTGGCCCGTATTCAAGCACGTCAAAGGCTTCGGAAAAGCAAGCGATGTGGCTGACTTGCGCTGTATACTGGAGCGCTATGACATTGGATCGAATCGACAAAAAAATTCTAACGCTGCTGCAGAAAGATTGCCGCCTGAGTCATCAGGACATCGCGGAGCGCATTGGAAGTTCCAGCTCGTCGGTGTGGCGGCGCATACAAGCGCTGGAGGACACCGGCGTGATTGCAGCTCGCGTTGCCCTGGTAAACCCCGCTGCTGTTGGACTCAATGTCTGTGTCATCTGTAATGTGAAACTTACCCATCACAGCGATGAAACCCGGGTTGAGTTTGAGGAGATGATTGCTGCCATTCCCGAGGTCACGGCCTGCTATGCCGTCTCGGGCAATCACGATTACAGCATGACAGTTGTGGTTGCCGATGTGCAGGCCTATGAGCAGTTTCTCACCCAGAGGATTCTCAACAGCCACCTGGTGGACGCAGCCTCCTCCAGCTTTACTCTGCGCACCGTAAAAAACACTACGATGCTAGATATGTAAATGTTGATCTGGTGTTTTGGCCCATAAAAGTAATTTATATGGGATGAATACCCATAAAAGAGTCTTTTATGCCTGTCAATGAAATAATAATCCATTGAAAATGGGCTATTATATCGCCTTTAACAAACGTCAAAACACACATAAGTGCAGACAAAAAGGTGAGAAAAAATGGCAGATTTATTTGATAACCCAATGGGCACCGACGGCTTCGAATTTGTAGAGTACGCGGCCCCTGAACCCGAGCTATTACGTAACCTGTTTAGCCGCATGGGCTTTCCGGCAACAGCGCACCATCGCACCAAGGATGTAACTTTGCACAGTCAGGGCGACATCAATTTCATTATCAACGCAGAACCCGATAGTTTTGCCCAGCAATTTGCTCGGGATCACGGGCCTTGCGCCTGCGCTATGGCATTTCGTGTTAAAAATGCGGGAGCGGCGCTGGCAAGGGCCAAGGAACTGGGAGCTACTGTCGTTGAGTCTCAAGTGGGCCCCATGGAGCTGAATATTCCCGCCATTGAGGGCATTGGAGGCAGCCGCCTGTATCTGGTTGATCGCTATGGCGAGCAAAATATTTACGACGTCGATTTTGTACCCCTGGCGCCCGCACAAACATCCACAATAGCGGGAACTGGCCTCACTTATATCGATCACCTCACCCACAATGTGCAGCGCGGCAATATGGATAAGTGGGCAGGCTTTTACGAAGAACTATTTAACTTTCGTGAAATTAGATTCTTCAATATCGAGGGCAAGAAGACGGGTTTGAAGAGTCGTGCCCTTACCAGTCCCTGCGGTAAAATCCGCATTCCCATCAATGAGTCTAGTGACGACAAGTCGCAAATAGCCGAGTATTTGTCAGAGTATAACGGCGAGGGTATTCAGCATATAGCGTTGGGCACCGACGACATTTCTGCTTCGGTCGATCAGTTGCACGCCAACGGCATCGAACTGCAAGACACCATCGACAGCTATTTTGACCTAATCGATGAGCGCCTGCCTGGCCACGGCGAAGATGTGGAGGCACTGCGTGCGCGACGTATTCTTATCGATGGCAATCCAGAGGGTGGAGAGGGGCTGCTATTGCAGATTTTTTCTACCAATGTGATCGGTCCAATCTTCTTTGAATTTATTCAGCGCAAGGGTAATGAAGGCTTTGGCGAAGGTAATTTCCAAGCTTTGTTTGAGTCTATCGAGCTGGACCAGATGCGTCGTGGTGTCATTTAAGCAGTGGGTTATGATGGCGTTATAGGGCGATGCCCCGAACCTGTTTTGCAAAATAGCATGGGGTTAACATTGGCTCGAGTAGTGCGGCCGTAACCGGTTTGCTAAACAGATAACCTTGCATTACCGAGGCGCCCTTGCTGCGCAGGAAGCGGAACTGTTCTTCGGTCTCCACGCCCTCCGCGACGATTTCGAGTTCGAGGCTTGCGGCCATTGACGCGATGGCTGCTACCAATCTGCCCTCGCCTTCGTCCTTGTCGCAGTTAGCAACAAAGCGCCGGTCTATTTTTACCTCATCCAGAGGATAGTGGCTGAGGTAGCTCATGGGGGAGTAGCTGTTACCAAAGTCGTCTACCGATAGGTAGACGCCAATGTCTTTGAGTTCCTGTAATGCGGCCACAGTGCTCTCATTGCGGTCAGACATAATGGTCTCGGTCAGCCCTAGTTCGAGCATGGCGGGTGGCAGTTTAACCGTGTTGAGTGCTTCTTTCACGCGCTGGGTAAAGCCGGAGTTAAATTGCATAGCCGAGATGTTGATGGCCACTTTGGGTAATGCTAGAGATTTATCCCGAAAGGCCTTCATCTGCCTACAGGCCTCCATCAGCGCCCAGTCTCCCAATTCCGACATAATGCCTATTTCTTCGGCCAATGCGATGAACTGTTTCGGCGGCACCAGCCCGAGTGTGGGGTGCTGCCAGCGCAGCAGTGCCTCAGCGCCGGTGACTGAGCCAGAAGCCGTGTCGACCTGTGGCTGATAGTGCAGCACGAGTTGATCGAGCTCTATTGCTTTGCGCAGATCGGCTTCAAGTTTGATGCGCTCCGCACCGGCAGTGTCCATTTCGGGTGTGTAGAAACTGTACTTTGTGTCGATCGACATTCTCGCGTGATGCATCGCAGCGCTGGCAGCGGTGAACAGGCCCTGAACCTGATCCGCGTCATTCGGTGCTATAGCAATGCCTATGCTAGGAACCATGACAATCTCGGTACCTTCGATATTCATGGGTTCGACTAGCGTGTCGAGCAGGCGTTGCACAACGGCTCTGATATCATCGGTAGTGTTGTTCTGATTGAGCACTACGGTAAATTCGTCGTTACCCAGGCGAGAGACGTCGATGTTTGGATTAGACTTGCTCTGCGTCGCGATGGAGTCGCTGCCACGCTGGCACAGGCCGAGGCGTGAGGCGACTTCGCGTAGTACCGCATCGCCAGCAAGGTGGCCCAGTGCCTCGTTAATGCGTTTGAAATTGTCGAGATTGATAAACACCAGGGCCAAACTGGTTTTGTTGCGTTCGTTTAGACGCAGAAGCCTTGCGAGTTGTTCGGTGAAGAGGCGTCGGTTAGGTAAAGAGGTAAGTCTGTCGTAATAAGCCGACTGGCGCAGCTGGCTTTTGGTTTTGTCTATTTCGAGTGTTGCCGTGTTCAATTCTTCATCGCGTTGCGAAAACGGGGACGCGCGTTCCTCCATTTTCAGATTTAAAATCTCCTTGCTCAGGAGTGCCTCAGATTTATGGTGCTTGGTTATGCCGATGGCGCTATTAAGCAGGTTGGCGATTTGCTTGAATTCAGAGCCTCCTCCTACAATAACAGGTTCTTCGCACTTGCCCGAAGTGACCTCATGGGTGAGTTTTGTCAGCTTTGCCAGCGCGACTGAAAATTGGTGAGTTATTAGCATAAGTAAGGTGCCCAGCAAAACTATCAGGCTCAGGTTTGTGAGAAATAAGTTGAGGACAACGGGGCGGATAGCGTTCAGTAGTTCGCTGCGGCTGATTCCGAGGTGAACATAGCCTATGACGACCTCACTAACATTGTGGTTGGCCGCAACGATTGCTGTTGCGATATCAAGTTCTGTGAGGTTATCTTTAGTTGGATTGATAGAGGAAAAAACAGGAATTGTATCGTGTATAAAGCCGCTGGAATTTCGTAGTGATTCCCACAGCCCGGTGTCCAGTCGCTTTTGGTTTGTGAAGGCTATCAGTGCTGGCTCGGCATCAAGCGCATTGCCTCGCAAGGATGTGAACGACGGCAATTGGTTTGTTGCCTTGGGGTTTTTGGTTTGTTTAGCAAGAAGCTCACCTTGGCCGTCGCGTGCCAGCGCAAACGAAATTGCCGGTGTGTCGAGTAATTCCTTCAGCGTGGCATTGAGCTCGTTGGTGCTTTTGTTGTACACGGCAATCTGCAGCCGTGGCTTGCTCTGCACACGGGCAAGGGAGGAACTTGTGACTCTGTCCAACTCGTGCTGATATTCGCGATAAGCAGTAAATCCAGCGGATACACAGCTCAGAATCAGCGCTAGAGTGACAAACAGTAGATTAATTTTGCCAGCTGTAGTCATATTGGTCAGGTTCCACTGAACGAGTCAATTTTCTGGTGTACTTTAGTTTTATTAAGCCATAGCGCGACGCGCACAGATTATATGAATTGCTGGCGTTTATGTCACCATTGCCCAATATTTTGGCGCGCCATCCCATGCGGACATAACAATACTCTACTACTATTTAGTCTTCTTACTTATAGAGAGCGTTGTCATGTCACTGGATTTTGATGGTGCCCGATTGAACAACCCGAACATGGGGCCCGAGCACCATGCCTGGCGGGCCCAGCTACGCAAGTTTTTTGATGTGGAAGTGATGCCCTATGCTGCAGATTGGGACGAGGCCTGCCAACTTCCAGACGAACTGTGGACCAAGGCCGCCGCTGTGGGTCTGCTGGGGTTGGGCTACCCTGAGCAATACGGTGGTATCAGCGAGGGAATAGATAGCTGGTATAGCTGGATCGCCAACGAGGAACTAGCGCGTGTTGGGGTGGGCGGTATGTCTGCCAGTTTGATGGTGCATGGCATTGGTCTGCCGCCGGTGGTGAACTTTGCCACTGAGGCGGTGAAAGAAATGGTGGCGCCACCGGTGCTGCGTGGCGAAAAATGGATATCTCTTGGGATCACTGAGCCCGGAGGCGGTTCCGATGTGGCTCACTTGGCCACCACTGCAGTGCGTGATGGCGACCACTATATTGTCAATGGCTCCAAAACCTTTATCACGGGTGGCATGCGGGCCAATTGGGTCTCCACAGCGGTAAGAACCGGCGGTGAGGGCGCGGCGGGCGTGTCTATGTTGCTGATTCCGACTGACGCCGAAGGCTTCTCCCGTACTGTGTTGGATAAAAAACAGGGTTGGTGGGCGTCCGACACCGCCACCTTGTATTTCGATGATGTTCGTGTGCCCGTGGGGAACTTAATTGGTCAAGAGAATCAGGGCTTTCGCGTCATCATGAATAATTTTAACAGTGAGCGCATGGGTATGTCGGCCGGTATGGAGGCGCTTGCACGGGTCTGTCTGGAAGAGTCGGTTGCCTGGGCTGTGGAGCGTAAGACATTTGGAAAACGCTTGGCAGACCACCAGGTTATTCGCCATAAAATTGCCCAGATGAAGCAAAAAATCAACGCCACCCAAGCCTATATCAGAGTGTGTTACGAATCGATTGAGGCGGGCAATGCCAATCCGGGTGATATTGCGCTGCTCAAGGTGCAGTCCAGTGAAACCATGGAGTTCTGTGCCCGCGAGGCGATGCAGATACTCGGTGGCATTGGCTATATGCGCGGCGGTCGGGTAGAGCGAATTTATCGAGAGGTAAGAGTCAATGCCATCGGTGGTGGCTCGGAAGAAATTATGCGCGACCTGGCGTCGCGCCAGTATGGACTGTAGGGGAGAATTGAAATGAAGTTATGGCATTGTAATGGCTCGCGTTCGCTGCGCCCTCTATGGGCGTTGGAAGAAATGGGGATGGATTATGAGCTGGAGATTTTGCCCTTTCCACCGCGAGTTTTTGAGCGTGAATATCTTGGAGTGAACAGTCTGGGTACGGTGCCATTTTTTGTGGATGGCGAAACCGAAATGACCGAGTCGGCCGGCATCTGTCAGTATCTGGTCGACCGTTATCAGCGTTTTGATTTCGGCTTGCAACCAGACCACCTTGAATACGGCGCTTACTTAAACTGGCTGCACCACAGCGATGCCACGTTGACCTTTCCGCAAACTATCGCCATGCGCTATTACTACCTGGACCCCACGCCAGAAAAGCAAGCGGTAGCCGATGACTATAGCAAGTGGTTCATCGCCCGTCTGAGGCGCCTTGATGCACATCTGGAAAATAACGAATTTCTCTGTGATGGACGATTCACGGTTGCAGATATCGCCATTGCTTATGCGTTATTTTTGGGCAAAGCGCTGAAGTTAGATAAAGACTACAAACCCCAGACACAGGACTATTTGCAGCGCATGACAGCGCGCCCTGCATTTGCACGAGCCAACGGGTTTGGCGACCCCTTACAATTCGGCTAACGCAGTTGCCGCCTCCAGAATAAATCACACTAGCGCAGTCGTTTTCAGGAATTGAGTCATGGCAAAAATCCAGTCACAAATAGATGTGCAGTCTCCATCGCACGCACGCAATGCAGCAGTGATGCAGGCGGCGGTCGATGAATTTCGCGGAATCGAGAAGAAGGTTATAGATTCTGCAGAGGGCAAGGCCGCACGTTATCAAGCCAAGGGTTATATGGCGCCGCGGGAACGCCTCGGTCAGCTACTCGATCCGGGCAAACCCTTCCTCGAACTCTCCACTCTATGTGGCTACTTGCAGGATGGGGACACGGACGGTTCCTCTGCCGGCGGGTCTGTCATTTCCGGCATCGGTTATGTGGCCGGTGTGCGCGTTCTGGTCATGGTGGATGACTATCTCACCAAGGGGGGAAGTATCTCAACCAGTGGTGGCGGCAAGCGTACGCGCATGCAGGATATATGCCTGCGGGAAAAGCTTCCGATGGTAACCCTGGCCCAAAGTGGCGGCGGCAATTTGCTCACCGTAGGCGATGTATTTGGCCCTTCTGGCAGAGGTTTTGCCAACCAGGCTCTGTTGTCTGCAGCGGGTGTTCCCCAAATTACGGTGGTGCACGGTAGTGCCACTGCGGGCGGGGCTTACCAGCCCGGCCTGTCCGATTATGTGGTGATGGTGCGTAACCAGTCTACGGTCTATCTGGCGGGGCCTCCGCTGCTCAAAGCGGCCACCGGCGAAATTGCCACGGATGAAGAAATTGGCGGCGCGGAAATGCATGCTGAAATTTCGGGCGTGGCAGACTATCTGGCAGAAAATGACGCCGATGGCATTCGCATTGCGCGGGAAATTACCCGCAAGCTGGGTTGGAACGAGCAATTGGCAGTGGATCCTGCTCCCGAGTTTGAGGAACCCGCTTTTAGCGCTGACGAGTTACTGGGTGTGGTGCCCGAGGACCCGAAGACGCCTTACGATGTGCGAGAAATTCTGGCACGTATAGCCGATGGATCAGATTTCCTCGAATTCAAGCCGGGCTTCGATAGTGGCACCGTGTGCGGACATATTGAAATCCACGGCCACTCGCTGGGTGTTATCGGAAACAATGCGCCCATTACGGCCAATGGTGCGGCGAAGGCGGGTCAGTTTATCCAGCTGTGTGAACAATCGAACACGCCGCTGTTATTTTTGCACAACACCACCGGTTTTATCGTTGGCACTGTTGCTGAGCGCGCGGGGATTATCAAGCATGGTTCCAAGTTAATTCAGGCGGTAACCAACGCCCGCATTGCCAAGATCAGCATTGTTGTGGGTGGCTCTTACGGCGCCGGTAACTATGCCATGTGCGGTCGCGGCATGATGCCTCGCTTCATGTTTGCCTGGCCGCGCAGTGTGGTCTCGGTGATGGGCCCCGCCCAGGCGGGATCTGTTATGCGCACCGTGGTAGAGGCGAAAATGGCCCGTGGCGGTGCGGTGGATACAGGCGCTCTGGACGCAATGGAGAAAGGCGTGGTGGACACCATGGAAGCGAAATCGCGAGCGCTGGTGAACACCGCAAGGGTCTGGGATGACGGCATGATTGATCCACGCGACACGCGGGAAGTGCTGGCTTATGTGTTGGAGGTTTGCCGCGAAGGCAACCGCCGGGATGTGCAGACCAATAGTTGGGGTGTGGCGCGTTTCTAACGCCTATCCGATGATTCAAACGAATAAATGGATGTTTTATGCAATTACCCAACTGTGAAGAAATAATTTTAAAGCTGGAGGAAGGGGTGCTCTACCTCACGCTCAATCGGCCGAAAAAACGCAATGCCATGAATAACAAATTGGTGGCGGAGGTGATGCAAACCTTCGACGCCATTAAGTCATCACGCGAGGTGCGCGCGGTGGTTCTGCGTGGAAGCGGTGGGCACTTTTGCGCGGGTGGGGACATTTCGGGGATGAACGACAGTAGCCGTACCCCCGATGAAGCAAAGCGGGCAGCCTGGGAATTTAATCGAACCTTTGGCCGCATGATTACTAAAGTGAATCGGGCGCCGCAGCTGGTGATTACCCTGCTGGAAGGGGCGGTGTTGGGAGGGGGTTTTGGCTTGGCCTGTATTTCGGATGTGGCCATCGCTGACACCAATGCCAAGCTGGCTATGCCGGAGACCGGGCTGGGTCTTCCCCCGGCACAGATCGCACCTTTTGTTGTCATGCGTATTGGCGTAACACAGACGCGCAGGCTCGCATTGCTGGGTGAGCGTATTGGCGGTGAAGAGGCGCTGCAGTTAGGCCTGGTGCATTATGTTACTGACGGCGAACAAGCAATGGATGAAAAGCTACAGTCAGTGCTGTCGAAATTACGACGCTGTGCGCCCAATGCTACGGCCATGACAAAACAATTGATTCTCGATGTGGGTAGCACCGATTTGGAGTCTCTGCTCGATCGTGCATCGGACGATTTTTCAGCGGCGTTAAACAGTGCTGAAGGCAAAGATGGTACGCAGGCCTTCATCGAAAAACGTAAACCTTTCTGGGCTCAATAACTAACGGGGAATAAGCACGTGAGTGTAACCACACAGGAAAAAAACGAATTTCGCGCTGAAGTGTCTGCGTGGATGAAACAAAACAAACCCGCAGATCCCGGGTTTTTATTGCCCCAGAGTTTTATGGAAGTGGGCTCCGAGCAACAACTGGAATTCTTACGTGAATGGCAGCACAAAATGTGGTCAGCGGGCTATCTGGGAATGGCTTGGCCAAAACACTATGGCGGTGGCGGTGTGGAGCCTGTTTTTCAGTCCATTGCCGATACAGAAATGCGTCGTCAGGGTGTTCCCATTGCGTTTAATATTATCGGTTTAGGGTGGGCGGGACCGCTCATTAACGACATAGGCACCGAGGAAGAAAAGGCCAAGTATCTCAAAGGCATTCTCAGCGGTGAAGATATCTGGTGCCAGGGTTTTTCTGAGCCGGACAATGGCTCTGATCTTGGCAATGCGCAAATTCGCGCGGTGCGTGACGGTGACGACTACGTCGTGAACGGTACCAAAATATGGACAACCATGGGCAACTACGCCAAGTACATGATCTTGCTTGCGCGGACCAACCCCAATGCAGAACGCAAATACGACGGCCTGTCCTTCTTTTTGTCGCCCATGAAGGTTGCGGGAATCGAGCCCAGGCCTATCCAGAAAATTACCGGCGAGTACGGCTTTACTGAAACGTTTTTCACCGACGCCAGAATTCCGGCCGATTGTCTGATGGGAGAAGAGGGGCAGGGCTGGAAGATTGCCATGCAAACACTGCAGTATGAGCGCGGCGCCGAAGCGGGCTCTGCGGGTGGCTTGGCATTCGTACGCATCGTCATAGACGACATGATAGAAGAACTGCATGACGTGACGCGCGACGGCGAGTCGGTACTCAAGGACCCTGCTATACGCAATCAGCTGGTCAATTTCATCATGGAAGAAAAAGCCATCTCCCTGGGCGACAGGAGAGCGGCGGTTAGCGCGCTGACCACGGAATATCCATTTTCTCTGCAGCTATCACATAAGTTGCGATACACCGAGTATTCACGCCGCATGCGCCAGTTTGCAATCAACGCTCAGGGAGCGGCGGGTAGTTTATATGTGGGAGATGATGAAGCGCGTCAGGGTGGGTTTTGGCAGCGCGCTTACTTCAATAGTTTTTCGGCGACCATCGGCGGTGGCACCAGCCAGGTGCAGGCCAATATCGTGGGTGAACATATTCTCGGCTTGCCGAAATAAGGGGGTATCGAAATGTCAGTAATAGGAAACACAGAACTAACATTCAGCGAAGAGCAGGGCATGATCCTGAATACCGCCCGAGAATTTTGCCGGGACAAATCATCGATCCAGGCTGTACGCGCGCAGCTGGGTTCCCCGCTAGGCTATGACACGGCGACCTGGAATGAAATGGTCGCTCTGGGTTGGCTGGGTATCGCCCTGCCCGAAGCTTGCGGCGGTTCACAACTGGGTATTTCAGGTGTGGTGCCAGTTGTTGAATGTATGGGGCGTGCTCTGTTGGGTACGCCCTTTATCAGTACCACGTTGGCGGCGCAGTTGATTGCGCGGCTGGGCACAAGTGAACAACATGAGCGCCTCTTGCCCCGGGTTATCGATGGAACACCTGCCACCTTGGCGCTGCTGGAAAACGGCGACTGGGGTGATACCCAGGTGCGCTGTGCGGTCGACGGCAAAGGCGTAATGCACGGTGTAAAGAAATTTGTAGCGGATGCTGGCGCAGCACAATGGTTTGCGGTTTCCGTGGTGTGCGAGGGCGAGCACGCAGTGGCCATTGTCAGCAAAGATCAATTAGCCCCCGGTGCGTTGCGCGAGAACACCTTAATTGACGAGACAAAGCGCGCTGCCAGCGTTGATTTTACCGGCGTGAGTGTTGCGCCCGAAAACCTGATTACCGGCGGCAATGTTTTATCCGTACTGCAAGATATCAAGTTAATAGGTGCATTGCTTGTGGCGGCAGAGGCCACTGGCGCTGCCGGCGCCTGCCTGGATACCGTGGTTGAATACCTTAAGACACGTAAGCAGTTCGGGAAGTTAATTGGCTCTTATCAAGCGCTGAAACACCCCACTGTGGAAATACTGACTTCAGTTGATTCCAGTCGCTCCTTTATCTACCACGCGGCAACACTAATGACTGATGACACCTTGGATAAGGATGCAGAAATAGCCTGTCGTATGGCCAAAGTGCAGGCCACCGAAACGCTGCTGTTTGCCGGCGACCGGGCGGTACAGTTTCACGGTGGAATGGGCTTTACCTATGAGTGTGACGCGCAGTTATATATACGCAGAGCACAGTGGAGCCAGCAGCAGTTTGGCGACGCACAACATCACCGCAAGCGCCTAGCTGCGCTTTTACTGGATTTAGTATGACCGCATTCAGCAAAATACTCATAGCCAACCGCGGTGAAATTGCGCTTCGCGTGATTCGCACAGCACGGGAATTAGGCTATAGAACCGTGGCGGTATACAGCGAGGCTGATGCCGATGCCCTGCATGTGCAACAAGCGGACCAGGCAGTTTGTATCGGCCCCGCTGCAGTGGGGGAGTCTTATCTGTGCGCGGACAAGATTTTGGCAGCAGCTGCGCTCACTGGCGCCGATGCGATTCATCCTGGCTATGGCTTTTTATCTGAAAATGCAGAGTTTTCCAATGACTGCGCCAAAGCGGGTATTGTTTTTATAGGCCCCTCGGCGCCGGCCATCGAACTCATGGGCAGCAAACGCCTCTCCAAGATAGCCATGCTGGAAGCGGGTGTGCCGTGTATTCCCGGTTATCAAGGCGATGATCAATCTGATCACACACTGTTGGCCAACGCATCAGATGTGGGGTTTCCGCTAATGGTGAAGGCATCCGCTGGCGGCGGTGGTCGGGGAATGCGTCTGGTGCTGGAACCTGCAGAGCTCGAAGCGCAGATTAAAACCGCCCGCTCTGAGGCCATCAATGCCTTTGGCAATGGCGAGCTTATTCTGGAACGAGCGGTGCTCGAACCTCGCCATATTGAGATACAAGTGTTTGCCGATAATCACGGCAATGTTGTGTATTTAGGTGAGCGTGATTGCTCTATTCAGCGCCGTCACCAAAAAGTTGTCGAAGAGGCTCCATCGCCCTTCGTTGACGAAGGCTTGCGAGCGAGCATGGGCGAGGCTGCAGTAAATGCAGCGCGGGCCTGCGATTATCGGGGAGCGGGTACCGTAGAGTTTTTGGTCGATGCCGACAAAAAATTCTATTTTTTGGAAATGAATACACGACTGCAGGTAGAACACCCGGTAACGGAATTAATCACCGGTCTTGATTTGGTGGCCTGGCAGTTGGCTGTGGCTGCTGGAGAGCCGTTGCCACTGCAGCAGAGTGAAGTGCAGTTGCGTGGTCATGCGGTGGAAGTTCGCCTGTACGCAGAGGATCCTCGCAAGCAGTTCATGCCGCAAACCGGCGAAGTAGCGCAGTGGCAGCAGGTTGAAAGAAAAGGCATTCGTGTAGACCACGGCGTTAGGGTGGGGCAAACGATATCGCCATTCTACGACCCCCTGTTAGCCAAGGTTATCAGTTGGGGCGAGCATCGCGATGAGGCCTGTCGCAAGCTTGCCAGTGCGGTGCAGGACACTACCTTGCTTGGGGTTAACAACAACAAATTATTTTTGCAGAATATTTTGCGACACCCCAGCTTTCTTGATGGCAGTGCAACCACGGCTTTTATCGAACAACACTTTCAAGATGACGTCTCTACTCGCGGGGGAGCCCCGGATGCCGAAACCCTGGCCATCGCGGCGTTGCTATTTTTCTCCCGCGACCCAAGCGAGAGAAGAGGGTGGCGTAACTCAAGTGGTGCGAGACATAATTTTCGCCTGCGTTTTGAGGGAGAAGACTTTGTTGTGAACCTACGTAATATGCAGGGCATCGCCACGGTATCTACAGGTGACGCAACGGTAGTGCTGAAGCTGGTTGGCATGCATGAAGCCACCTGTACGGTGGAGCACAAAGGTGTTCGGGAATCCGTGTCCTATGCCTTTTCCAGTGGCCGTCTTTATCTCGACGCAGGTAGGGGCCATTTCAGTTTTGAAGACGTTACCCAGGAAGCGGCCATTGCCGTTGGAGGTGCGCGAAGCGGTGAGGTGAAAGCGTCTATGGACGGAGCCATTGTGGATGTACTGGTTAGCGAGGGTGACTCGGTTATTGCAGGCCAGACTCTGGTAGTGCTGGAAGCTATGAAAATGGAACACCAGTTAAAAGCCGCTGTTGACGGCGTTGTCGAGAGTGTCGCCACCCGGGTTGGCGAACAGGTTAAAGAGCGACAGGTGCTGGTGACCGTTGCTGCGCACGCCGACGCCACGCAATAAAAAATTAGAGAGGACAGGTAGATGACAACAACAGCGTTGAATCATTCAGATAGTTCGAACCAAAAAATACGCATCGGTTGTGCGTCCGGATTTTACGGCGACAGTCAACTGGCTGCGCGACAACTGGTGGATGACGGCAACATTGACTATCTGGTGTTTGATTATCTCGCCGAAATCACCATGGCGATTTTGGCCAAAGCAAAATCGCGTAATGAACAGGCGGGTTTTGCGGTCGACTTTGTCACAGTGGCAATGAAAGATGTGCTGGCGGATTGCGCTAAAAAAGGCATTAAAGTCGTAGCCAATGCCGGTGGCGTGAACGTGCCAGGTTGTATCTCTGCGTTGCAGACTTTGTGTGAACAGCAGGGTTTGGATCTGAAAATTGCCGGTGTGTACGGCGACGACCTCATGGGACGTGAAGATATTCCATCGATTGAGCTGAGCGAGATGCAAACCGGAGAGGCACTGCCGGAAAAACTGGGGAGTATGAACGCCTATCTCGGTGGTCGGCCCATTGCCGATGCGCTGGCTGCCGGTGCCGATGTAGTGGTTACCGGTCGCGTGGTTGACAGCGCCGTTGTGCTGGGCCCGCTGATGCACGAATTTAACTGGGGCGAGAGTGACTATAATAAGTTTGCGCAGGGGTCGCTGTGTGGCCATGTTATTGAATGCGGTGCCCAGTGCACAGGCGGCAACTACACGGACTGGTTTACGGTGCCCGATTTCTCCAATGTCTCTTACCCAGTGGCTGAGGTATCTGACGATGGTAGTTTCGTTATTTCTATCACGCCTGGCAGCGGCGGTCTGGCCACTGTGGGCTCGGTGGGCGAACAAATTGTGTATGAGATTGGAGATTCAGCAAACTATTTATTGCCGGACGTCGCCTGTGACTTCAGCCATGTGGCACTGAGTGAAGTGGCAAAAGACCAAATTCTGGTCAGTGGGGCGAGAGGGCGAGCCCCTGGTGACAGCTATAAAGTGTGTGCTACCTGGCGCGACGGTTTCCAGATTAAGGGCATGTCCATTTATGGCGGCCTGCGGGCGCGCGACAAAGCGCAGACTGGCTATGAGGGCTGGATCAAGCGGGTAAGAAAGTATTATCAGGACAACGGCATAGCTGATTTTCGCGCTGTGGATTTTGAATACCTGGGCACAGAGCACAGCTACGGTCCACACGCCAATCCTGATGTGCAGGCCACGCGAGAGGTGGTGGCCAAATTTGGTCTGCACCACGATGACCCCAATGCGCTGCAGTTTGCGGCGAATGAAATGATGTATCTGGGCACATCGGGCGCGCCGGGCATGTATGGCCTGGGTGGCGGCAGGCCGCGCCCCTCTGGCTTGATCAGGATTCATTCCGCCCTCCTCGACAAGAGCCATGTGCCTGTCACGGTGCAGCTTGGGGATGTGGTGTTAAGTAACAAAACCTATCTTACTGCCGGGTCTGAGTCTACGCCGAAATGCCAGTTTGATCTGCAAGACGCTGAATTGGGCGATAATCCGGTTGATGTATCACTGGACAAACTGGCCTTCGCGCGCAGTGGTGACAAGGGCAACAATGCCAATATAGGTGTTGTTGCGCGTGAACCCCGCTTCTTGCCTTATATCTATTCACAGCTAACGGCACAGCTAGTGGATGACTATTTTGCTCACCTTATGAAGGGTGATGTTGAACGTTTTGAGTTGCCAGGTTTTAACGCCTTTAACTTCTTTATGACCGAAGCGCTGGGCGGTGGTGGTACTGCATCGCTGCGCGCTGACGCGCAGGGTAAATCTTTGGCCCAGCAGTTGCTGTCAATTACCATTAAGGTGCCGGCTGATTTGCTGTAAGCTCCACCTTCAGTATTATGTGGTTGCAAATAAATGACGGGAAAGCTCTCAGGCATTAAACGCGGCGGCCTGGCGCGCAGCATCGGCGTGTCTCTGGCGGGCGTGCGCGTTGGCGGCGCCTTTGCCATCGACGGTGTCCTGCAGAAATTAAAACCCGGTGAAAATAAGACCCCCTCGGCATTCGCCCGGCGTGAAGCACGTCATTTCGTTGCTGAACTGGGCCGCCTAAAAGGCACCTATGTGAAAATAGGACAGATGTTTGCCCTGCTGGGGGAACACTTTTTGCCCCCTGTACTCACCGAAGCCCTGCATGAACTCGAGTCTCAGACTCAAGCCCTTTCCTGGGAAGAGATTAAGCCGGCACTGCAGTGCGCACTGGGAGATCGTCTAACGGAACTCAAAGTGGAGCGAACAGCGTTGGCCGCCGCTTCCCTTGCGCAGGTACATCGCGCAACGATAATTTCCAGTGGCGAGGAAATATGCTTAAAAATTCAGTACCCAGGTCTGGCCGATGTTATCGATACCGACTTTGATGCGGTGGTACGTATGCTGCTATTGGCACGTTGGGTGAAAGCCGGTCGTGACCTGGATGACTGGTTGGAGTCCATGCGTATTCAGTTACACCATGAAATCGATTATGTTCGCGAAGCGCAAATGACAGACCGGATGGCAGTTAATATTGTGCAGTGCGACGCTGCTGCCAGTAGAAGCAACGCCACCTATCACGTCCCTGCCCGCTATCCTCGCTATTGCGCCCACAATGTTCTCGCCCTCGAATATATCGATGGCTATGTTGTTTCCCGCTCCGAAGTGGCCCAGTTGTCACAGAGCCGGCGCAACGCTCTGGGAAAGAGTATGCTCGAGTTGTTTTTTTTGGAGCTGTACCGATGGGGGCTGTTACAAACTGACCCCAATTTCGGCAACTATCTAATCCGACTTGACGATTCGACTGCAAAAACTGATGAGTTGGTGTTACTCGACTTTGGCTCGATGCTTGAGTGCGACAAGGGCTTTCTGATCCATCTGGGCAATGCAATCATCGCTGGGCAGGGGAACGACCGAGCCTTGCTGCTTGAGAGTTTAGTTGGGCTGGGATGCCTCAATGACACGAGTGGGAAGGAGGCCAGCGAGAGTTTTAGTCAGTTTTGCATCGATCTTCTCGAGCCCTTGCGCGCTCCTCAAAACCTGCCAGCAAAATACCTGAACGATAAGGGCGAGTATTGCTGGGGTACGTCGCAGCTACTGCGGCGGGCGGGGAGAAATGCCGCGAACTCCGCGGCCAGCTTGCAGTTCGCAGTGCCATCGCGAGAGTTTGCAATGATCGCCAGAAAGCTCACCGGTGTGTTTACTTTTATCAGTGTATTAAACGCTGAGTTTAATGCCCACGATATGGTGAAAGACCATATCGCTAAATGGCTTGAGGACGAATAGTGGAAAAAGATAAGTCAGACAGCAAGGCGATTCCCACGGGCCGCTTCAGTCGTTTTGCCAAGGTGGCTAAAATGGCCGGCGGTGTTGCCGGCGGTATGTTGGCCGAGGGCGGACGTCAGATTCGTGCGGGTAATCGTCCCCGCGCTCGGGATATGCTGCTTACACCGGGCAACGCCAGGAGGGTTGCCGATCAGCTGGCCGAGATGCGCGGTGCGGCGATGAAAATGGGGCAGATGCTGTCCATGGATACGGGCGATATGCTGCCGCGGGAGCTGGCCGATATTCTTGCCCGCTTGCGTTCAGACGCTCGCAGCATGCCCATAGAACAGTTGCAGCAGTCGATGATTGAGGCTTTCGGTGATGACTGGGAAAGCATTTTTTACGGCTTTGATTTTACGCCTATTGCCGCGGCATCGATTGGGCAGGTGCATAGAACCATCTCACCGGACGGTCGAGAGATTGTGCTGAAAATTCAATACCCCGGCGTTGCAGAGAGTATCAACAGCGATGTCGACAACATTGCGACAGTTCTGCGTTTATCAGGTTTGCTACCCAAAGGCTTGGATATACAGCCTTTGCTAAACGATGCCAAAGTTCAGTTACAGGACGAGGCCGATTATCTTCACGAGGCAGGATTTCTGCAGGCCTTTGGCAAAGTGCTGGCCGACGATCCCCGTTTTGTCCTGCCTGAAGTGTTGCCTGAACTAACCCACCGCAATGTACTGGCAATGACCTACGTATCCGGCGTGCCCATTGAGGAAGTGGCCGACCTGCCGCAGGACGAGCGTGACCGGGTCATGTCCGCACTGATTGAACTGATGCTTACCGAATTGTTTGAACTGAAGATGGTGCAAACTGATCCCAATTTCGCCAACTATCGCTATCGTCATGACAGCGGCGAAATTGTGTTGCTGGACTTTGGTGCCACGCGCCACTTTAAAGCCGTCTTTGTGAACAACTACAAAAAATTGCTAAAGGCTGCCGTGTCAGGTGATGAAAGTCGCATAGCGGCCGCAGCAAAACGCCTGGGTTATTCCATGGGCGAGGAGGGCTCGGTATACCGGGAACTGGTGCTCGACTTATTTATGCTGGCGCTGGAGCCATTGTGTGTCGATGAGGTTTACGATTTTTCGCGCTCTGACATTCCCGCTCGAATGTCTCAGATGGCAGAGTCTGTTAAAGATCACACGGAGTTCTGGGAAGCCCCCCCAACCGATGCGGTGTACTTTCACCGCAAACTGGGGGGCATGTTTTTGCTGGCCAGTCGGCTCAAGGCACGGGTAAACGTGTATCAATTGATAAGCCACCTGCTATAACGGAGCGGGCGAAGCAGCAGCGATTAAGTCACCACTACCGCCTCGCTGTCGTGTTGTTTCTCATGCGACTCGCGCTTGATCTGTGCCAGCAACGGCACCAATGCTAAGCCCATTATCGGTGTGAACACCACCAGCAGGCCCAGCAGAGTTTTGGTCATGCCCTGAGTGTCCAGTACGTAACCCAGCACGGGGCCGGTTACGATAAACACACCCCGCACGCCCAGGCTAGCCAGCGAGTTTACGGTGGCGCGAAAGTCGCCGGAGACACGGCGGTTTAGCGCTTCGTAAAACACGGCCATGCTGATGCCGCGCGACGCTTGTATAGCGAAGCCGAACATGACCCCCAGCCAACCGTTGGCGAAGGCCATGCCCAGTAGTCCCACTATGGGGAGCACGGCAGCCAGTATTAACAGGTTGCGATGGCCCAGCATTTTTTCCAGCTCGCCTGAGTAGTGCGCGGCCACACTGATAGTCAGGGCAAACGCGGCCCAGATGTAGCCAAACTGATGCAACGGAATACCCTGTAGCTCCCAATATTTCTGATAGATCCAGAATATGTAGAGTGACAACAGACCGAACACGCTTATGGCGAGTACGGTCCAGCAAACGACGGGCTTGTCGAACAACATCAGGCTCACGATGTGCCGTGCATTTTGTCGATGGTTAGATACAGCACGTTTGGGCCTTGGGGGTTCAATCAGAAACAGACCCAAAATGAAGGGCATGAAACCGGTGAATGCCTGAACCCATACAACCGCATCCATTGACCAGATCAGCAACACGCTGGCTACTATCCCAGCGATACCGGAAGCCGCCGCTTCGATGGCGATCAAGCGGCTCAGTGATTTCCCTGTACCATTGCCTTTGCCTATGGATTGCAGGTAAACCTCGGTGTCATACAAAATCGCCAGGTCGGCCCCGGATATCAGGCTAAAGCCTACTCCCAGAATAAATTCGTAGATAAGAAAATCTACAAAAGTGTCGGCCCACAGCAGTGAGAAGAAACCAAAGGCGTTCAGAATCGACCCCAGAATAACCGCGTTACGTCGACCCCAGGTGTCGGCAATATAACCGGAGGGAACCTCGCATAATGCAATAGTCAGGGCGAACAGTGCCTGGGTTTGCAGCACCTCGCTCATGGACAGGCCGTAGCCCTGCAGCAGCGGCACAAAGATGGGTATCAACACCATAAAGCTATGGAAGAAACCCATAGCGAAGACGGTTTTTCTGTTATTTTCTAATGACCTTTTCACGGTACTCATCCTATTAGGTCGAGTTCCCGGAAAGCGGAGGCGGAATTGTAATAACTGGAATTGCTAAAACGAAAAAGGCCTCCGGAATCTGGGTTCTCGGAGGCCTTTTTTTAAAACTGTTTAGTTCGGCGTCGTTAAACCACTTTATATTCCAATAGATACATAATCTGCGAGGAGATAGCTCCGCACAGACAGCTGGTATCTAGTTTATGTTGGAATAAAGTAGTCATGATGCGCACTTTTTCGGTGTTTAACTCAATCTGCCTTCAGGCGATGGCGGCATTCTGCACGTCAAACCCTCCCAGGTCAAAGAAAACCAGGCTAACTGTGACAAAGTTTACACAGTTCGATTGTTCGAGCGTTGTTTCGAATTATGTTGGTGGTGGATGTATACTGAATCTAATAATTAGATTGATGTAGAAAGACCCGTTATAAACGAAGGATATCCCTTGTTATGAAAGAGCTATTGAAACTATGCAGCGTTTTTTTCCTGATGGTGCATCTTACAGCCTGTGGTGAGCCTACGCAGGAGGAGCCCGCGGTACAGACAGTAGAGGCAGCGCAACCAATGAGTGCCCAGGAGACTGATGTCTCTACAATGCCGATGCTGGATTCAACAGATTCCACTGCCCTCGCCGAGGACGAAACCTTATCCGAAGCCTATTCCATACTGGACAAGCGCACCGGTGATCTGGACGCTATGATCGAGGCGCGGGTGGTACGGGTACTCACTGTATACAGTGCCGGGCGCTACTATCTTGACGGCCCTGCGGAGAAGGGACTGGTTTACGAAATGTTCAAACGTTTTGACAACGACATGAATAAGGCGCTAGAGCGCGGTCACGTGCGTGTACATGTTGTTTTTGTGCCTGTGGCCAGAAACCAGTTGATTCCTGCACTATTGGCAGGCCAGGGCGATATTATTGCAGCGGGTCTGTCTATTACACCCGAGCGACAGGAGTTGATTGATTTCAGTATTCCAGTTAGCAAAAGCGTCTCAGAAATTCTCGTCACCGGGCCGACCGCTCCCAAGCTACGTTCTATTGACGACCTTTCAGGGCAGACCGTTCATGTGCGTATCACCAGCAGCTATAGAGAAAGCTTAGAGTTGCTCAATCAACGCTTTGTTGCCGAGGGAAAAGCACCGGTAAATATAGAACCCATCTCCGAACTGCTGGAAGACGATGACCTGGTGGAGATGGTCAACGCCGGACTGCTGCCCTGGGCCGTTGTCGACAGCTATAAAACACAGTTGTGGGATGGTGCTTTCGAGGGGCTGGTTTTCAGGAAAGATATTGTGTTCCGCTCTGGTGCCAGAATTGCCTGGGCATTTCGTAAGAACAGCCCCAAGCTGGAGGCTGCGCTGAACAAGTTTGCCAAGAAAAACCGTCAGGGGACATTACTAGGCAACATTCTCACCAACCGTTATGTGCGAGATTTTGACTGGGCATCCAATGCCCTCGATGGAGAGGATTATACGCGCTTCAAGCAGTTGGAAAATATTTTTAAAACCTACGGTGAACAGTATGGTATGGACTACCTGATGGTCGCTGCGCAGGGTTACCAAGAGTCCAGGCTGGACCAAAGTGTTCGCAGTAGCGCGGGTGCGGTAGGCGTCATGCAACTTTTGCCGACGACGGCGGCGGGTCGCAGTGTGGGCATTAAAAATATCACTGAAGTCGACCCCAATATACACGCTGGGGTGAAGTATATGAGTTTTTTACGCAATCGCTATTTTTCAGAACTGGATAACGACCCGGCGAACCAGGCCTTCCTCGCTCTTGGAGCCTATAATGCCGGCCCTTCCCGCATGATTAAAATGCGTGCAAAGGCCGAAAAACTGGGCTATGACCCCAACGTCTGGTTTGACAACGTGGAAGTGATTGCCGCGAGAGACATTGGCGCAGAGACCGTACAATACGTAGCCAATATCTATAAATATTATTTGGCCTATAAACTGACGGCTGAGGCTGAAATAAAGCGACTTCAGGCGCGTGAAGAAGCGGGTATCAAATAACACCGAATATGGAGCACTGACATGTTGAATCCCAGGTTTTTGCTAGCAGTTGCCGTTGGCTCGCTGTTGGCTTTGCCATCGTTGAGTAATGCCATTGAGCTGAGAGTTACTAATGAGGCAGGCGAGCCTTTGCGTCAGGTGATGATAACCCGCACGTTTATTGAGAAAGTGAAATCTGACCTCAGCGATGATGGTTATGCCCCTGACGGTGTTACCAACCCCGCTGACACCACGCTCACGCGGTTTACCAACGCCGGTGGCAGCATTCAATTTGACGATGTCGATGCTGCCGTTAGTTATCGTGCCAGGGCTCAAGGCTACGTTGACCTGAATGTTGGTGGTGCAGCCCTATCCTCTGCAGAACCCGGTCAGGAAAGTGCACTGAACCTGGTCATGAACGCCATGACGCAGCAGCAACTTATCGCTAGCTATCCTTCCAATGTGTGGTTATCGCAGCTCAGTTTTGGTGGCGATGAACAGCTCAAAAAAACCTTCGCGCTCAATTGTGCCTTCTGCCACCAGCAGGCTTCGCCTTTTATGCGCAACGAGCGCACGACTGAGCAGTGGCTCAGCATTTTCGATCGTATGAACAGTTATGGTGCTCAGCTGCCCAATGAGCAGCATGAAGAAATTGCCAAACTGCTGCAACAAGAGTATCGACAGTTGCGCGAGAACCCCGAAGTGGTGCCTGCACCTCACCCCTGGGAAAAACACCTTTCCAGCGTCGAAATGAAAGAGTGGGTAATAGGCGACGGTTTTTCCCAGATGCACGACTTCATCATTCACCCCAATGGTTTTGTGTATGTGGGCGATAACCTGTTTGATCGCCTGTATGAGGTCAACCCCGACACGGGTGACTACACGGTTTATAAAGTGCCCCACAAAGAGGGCCAGACCGTCGGTGGTATTTTGGGCAACCGTTTCGTAACCTTCCCCAAAATGTACAATTACCTCGGTGTTCACTCTCTTGCTATCTCGCCCAAAGATGGCCATATCTTTATCACGCCCTCTATGCAACAGGAGTTGCTGGAGTTTGACCCTGTATCCAAGACGTTTAAAACCTATGAAATGCCGGGGGGTTATTACCCTCATACCATCCGCACCGACGCCAACGACAGGGTGTGGTTTACCCTGGCGGTGTCGTCGCAGATAGCGATGTTCGATCGCAATACCGAGCAGTTCAAACTCTACGACCTGCCCGCCAGAGGTATCAAGGAATGGATGACGCTGAAGCTGTTGCCGGTCATCTTTTGGTTTGACCCCGAGAACAGGCCTCGTCCCAGCCCCGACGCTGAATCCAACGGCCTGCCTATGCCCTACGGCATTGATGTGGCGCCCGACGGTGATGTGTGGGCCACCCGGCTTTACGCCAATGACATCGCCCATATCGATGCCCAAACCGATGAGCTAACCATGATCGACTTTCCCTTTAACGGGCCAAGGCGTTTACGGGTCGACGCCCAGGGTATGCTGTGGATTGTGGCATTTCAGGATTCTTTATTGGTTAAGTACGACCCCAACACCAATCTGTTCAGCTCTTATGAATTACCCGTAGTGAATGAAATTCCGTATTCGCTGAATGTGGATAAGGCGCGCGGCGTTGTGTGGGTGAATGGCAATCAGTCAGACACTCTTTTGTCTTTTGATATTGCGACTGAATCCTGGAAGGTTTATCCCATGCCCCGACAGCGTTTCTTTACCCGTGATATTGAAATCTCTGAAGAGGACGGCTCAGTCTATACGACTAATTCCCATTTCCCTACCTGGCAGTCCGAGGGGGGCGTTCCGACCTTGTTACGCATTTCTCCACTGCCAAGTAACACGGTCGAGTAACGATGCGAGTGCGTGGCCTGAGCCTGGTCTTTCTTATCCCCATGTCTTTTGGGGCGTTAGGCGCAGATGAAGACTGGCTTTATTACGGCGGCGACCAGGGTGGCAAACATTACTCCAACGCCAGTCACATTGACAAAAGTAATGTTGATAAACTCGATGTGGCCTGGGTGCATCGCAGTGGCGATGTCGAAACATTTGGCGATGAGATGTTGAACACCTCTACACAGTCAACGCCCATTTTGCTTCCCGCGGCGGCGGGTGAGTCACTTGCCTATTGCACTCCGTTTGGCCGAGTGATTGCGCTCGATCCCGGCAGCGGGGAGCAGCGCTGGCAATTTGACCCGCATATAGACCGGCGCGGCACCCGCACCTTTCGCTGTCGCGGTGTCAGCTATGCGCGCGAAGAGCGCGTAGCCGATGGCGCACAGTGTCGACATCGACTCTATCTGGCAACCCACGACAGGCGTTTGTGGGCCATCGATGCGAAAAACGGTAAGCCCTGTACAGACTTTGGGCACAACGGTGTGGTCGAACTGTTTGGTGAGGAAGGTTATGTGCCGGGTGATATCAGCAGTTCTTCAGCCCCAACAGTAGCGGGTGGGTTAGTGGTGGTGGGCTCAGGCATTATTGATTTTTCCCGCTCTACCACGCCGCGTGGAACCGTCTCTGCGTTTGACGGCTTGAGCGGTGCGTTGCGATGGCAGTTTGATCCTCTGGTAGGGTATGCCAACAGTGGTGCTGCCAATGTCTGGGCGCCCATTTCTGTGGACGAAGAAAACCAACTTCTATATTTACCTACCAGCGCGTCTTCACCCGATTACTATGGTGTGAATCGTCCCGGGGACGATTTATACGCCAACAGCATTGTCGCGCTGGATTTGCAGACGGGAAAGATGCGCTGGCACTTCCAGCATGTGCGACACGACCTGTGGGACTACGACACGCCCGCTCAGCCCATTTTGTTTGAGTGGGAAAAAGACGGGGAATCCATTCCCGCTTTGGTGCAGGTTACCAAACAGAGCTATGTTTTTGTGTTTAACCGGCTCACGGGGGAGCCTCTATGGGAAATAACCGAGCAACCGGTACCGCCCTCACAAATTCCTGGCGAGCAGGCCTCGCTCACCCAGCCCAAACCTATAGCCCCACCTCCACTGGTCGACTCCTTTTTGATGCCCTCCGACGTGTGGGGCTTAACACCCTGGGACAGGGGTAACTGCGCCAAGCAGGTAGCGGCACTGCATAATCTAGGCCTGTTCACCCCTACCAGTGAAAAGCTCACCTTGATGTATCCCGGTAGCCTCGGTGGTGCCAACTGGGGAGGTGGTGCGCTGGTAGCGGACACGGGTGTATTACTGGTTAATATAAATAACACTGCGTTTACCGGGCAGCTTATTCCCACGCCACCGGGCAGCGAAGTAGAGGCCAGAACGGATCACCCTGAAAATGGTGAACGTATGCAAGTGACTATGCAGGGCACACCCTACAGCATAGAAATTGGGGCCTTGTTATCGCCTTTAGGAATTCCATGCAACGCGCCGCCCTGGGGCAAATTGGTTGCCGTCAATCTCTACAAGGGCACCATCGAGTGGCAATCGGCGCTGGGTTCGGTACATGAAATGGGGCCCGTCAGTGCGCCATTCCATATCGATTGGGGTACGCCTAATTTGGGTGGGGGCATCGCAACCGGTGGTGGTGTGTTTTTTATCGGCGCCACTATGGACAGGCAAATTCGTGCGTTTGACGTGGATAATGGCAACACCCTGTGGGAGTACACCTTACCCAATGACGCAGCGGCCACACCCATGACCTATGTGTATCAGGGTCGTCAGTATGTGGTTATCAATGCCGGCGGGCACTTTATGTTCCAGCGGGGCTATGGGGATTACCTATATGCCTTTGCCTTGCCCGAGTAGACGACGGTGAAAAAATTTCTGTTTATTGTTGGACTTATTTTAGTGGGCCTTTTTTTCGGGCTGGGTGGTCCCGCGCTGATCAGTGACCCGAAGGGTACGCTGGAGGCATTTGCGATACGTCATGCCGACGTGTTGCCGCTGGAGCGCATCGGTAGTCACCTGTTTGATGAAAATTGCGCCTCGTGCCATGACAACCCAGCCATGCATGCTCCCACCCGAGAGGCTCTGGCGGGGTTTTCCAAAGAAACCGTTATGATCGCCTTGGAGTTTGGCAAGATGCAGCCGATGGCCGCGCATCTCAACAAGAGCCAGCGCGGACTTATTGCGCTCTACCTTGCCGGTACCGATACCCAGAGTTACCAGTGGCTGGACACTGCGCAGTGTGCAAAGAATTCTCCCAGCGACTCCAATACGACCTTTGTAGGTAGTTGGGGGCTGGGTAATCACAACCAGAGATTCGCCAGCAACGAACTGGCGGGCATTCATCGCGGCAATGTTGCTTCGCTGCAACTGGCCTGGAGCTTCGCCTTCCCCAAAGTAGCCGACATGCGCTCCCAGCCTGTCATTGTGGGCGACACGTTGTTTGTGGGTGACAAGGCTAAAAAACTGTATGCACTGGACAGGAAAACCGGCTGTGTACGCGCTCATGCCGATTTCCCCACCGGTGTGCGTTCGTCGATTACACTGGCCGAGAATAATAACGGCGACGCCCTATTGGTGTTTGCCGATTCGCTGGCTACAGTTTATGCCGTAGACCCCGACACTCTGGACGTCCTGTGGCAGACGCGTGCGCGTCTATTCGATAAGTCTGTTATTACCGGCACCATCAGCTACGCCGACAACCGTTTGTTCGTGCCTATATCTTCCTATGAGGTTGCGGTGTCGGGCAGTCCCACTCATGTGTGCTGCCAAAGTCACGGTGGCGTTATTGCACTGGATGCCAGCAGTGGCGAAAAGCTGTGGCAATTTGAAACGACGGTTGATGCCACTCTTCAGGGCACCAATGCCGATGGTCAGGAGCAGTATGGGCCGTCGGGAGCAGTGGTGTGGAATACGCCGGCGGTGGATGAAAAACGCAATCGTATTTATTTCGGCACCGGTGAAAACCTGTCAAACCCCGCCACCGATACCAGTGATGCCATCATTGCGCTGGATATGGACACAGGAGAACTGGCGTGGACGTTTCAAGCCACTGTGGGCGATGTGTGGAATGCAGCCTGCCTTGTGGGTGGCGCCAATTGTCCTGACAATCCCGGGGGTGATTTTGATTTTGGTGCCTCGGTAATCATCACTCAACTCCCCGATGGCTCCGATGTGTTGTTGGCCGGTCAGAAGTCCGGTGAAGTCTTTGCCCTCAACCCCGACCCTGCCGGACCCGAGGGCGAGGTACTGTGGCGTAACAGAATTAGTTTGGGTACCACCAATGGCGGTATTCATTGGGGCATGGCGGTGTCAGGTGAAACACTGATTGTGCCTGTGGCTGATCCTGAGCGTGACAGGCCGGGCTACACCCCCAGGCCGGGGCTTTCTGCACTGGATATTTCCACTGGAAAAATACTGTGGCAAAGTCCCATTAAACGCGCCTGTGAATTCGACCCGGCTAAGCGTCCTTTAATCGGCCTTGCAGCAATGCGCGCGGGTAACACGCAGACGCTTGAAGAGCAGTACCAATGTTCTTTTTATTATGGCTTATCCGCCGCAGCCACAGCCACGCCCGAGTTAGCCTTCAGTGCCAGTTTGGACGGCAGCATTCGCGCTTACGACATCAACAGCGGCGACATACTTTGGCAAACCCAAACGGCGATCCCTTTTAATGCTAGCAACGGCATAGATGGACACGGCGGTGCCATCGATGTGGCAGGCCAGGTCGTGGCCGATGGATGGTTATATGTGCTGTCGGGCTACAGCATGTTTGGACAGCTGCCCGGTAATATGCTTCTCGCCTATCGAGTCAAAAGCTATGAGTAAAAGACCACCGACAAAAGATAAAGGGCGGCGTGTTAATTTCGCTGTAGACCATATGGACCCGATGGGCCAGGGTGTTTCCCGCGACGGCAAGCTGGTCACGTTTATTGCCGGCACCCTGCCTGGTGAAGCCGGCCAAGCAGTGGTGTACAAGAAAAGTAAGGGCGTGCAGTTTGCCACGTTGTCTAGTTTGGAAAACTCAGCCGACAATCGCTGTGAGCCGCAGTGCCCGCATTTTTCTCAATGCCCCGGGTGCCATTATTTGCATACCGACTATGCCAGCGAGTTGAGCTATAAACGTTCTGCCCTGGTGCGGCATTTATCGCAGCTCAGTATTGCAGAAGATCAAATAGAACTTGTGCCAGCCCCAAGTCGCCTGTCGTATCGCAACCGGGTGCAGTTGCACTATCGACATAAGTACATTGGTATGCTGGACCCGGTTAACAATCGTGTCGTCGAAATACCGCACTGCAAAATTATTGATGAAAAACTGCAACCGGCGTTTGATCAGCTCTATGAGGACAAGTCCTGGACGGAGGCAAATACCGGGCATGGGCACTGCGAGCTGTATCTTAAGGACGGCGCGGTCGGGGAGACTTGGAATGATGACTACGCGCACGGTGGGTTCTCCCAGGTAAACAACGCCATGAACGGCGAACTACAAGCACGGGTGGACAAGCAATTGACCGAGCTCAAAGCCACTCGTGTGCTAGACCTGTTTTCTGGTAAAGGCAATTTATCTGATGGGTTTGCCTCAGCCGGGGGGCAACGTGTGCTGGTTGACAGCTTCTGGGATGTTGCTGCCAGCGAGCCACCGCAGAACTTTGTCAAGCTCGACCTGTTTGATGACGATGCACTGAAATTATTCTTCCGCCGACATGGGAAAGAAGCATTCGACAC
>JBLHNQ010000029.1:0-30951 GCA_047650635.1 Halioglobus sp. | reverse complement strand
TGAGAGATAGACTATACGGCGTTGCATAATGATGAAGCTACTCGAGATAATTAGACCTATAATGCTAGCCTGTTCAGCAGACAAAAACGAGTGCAACCATGTCTGGAATTAAAAAAACTGAACCCCACGCAATTAGTATTGTGCAGCGGGGCAACCTGAAAATTCTGGAACAGGCTCTGCGTAAGCAGTGGCGGTTGGGCCAAAACATCGTTTTGTGCTGGAGTGCTGACGAAAGAGGTCTGTTGGTATTGTTTGTCCCCCACTATTTTCCGGGCAACTACTGCGCCGTCGAAATGAAACGTGCGAGCGATGGCGTGGGCAACGAAGCCTTTTTCCGAGACCTTGTGTCTGGCGGGCGAAGAAAAAACCGGAAAGAGTTATTTGCTATCGCAGCGCGGCTGGATGTTTCCCCCACCTTTATAAAACTCACCACAGCACTGGCAGAAGAAGCCGCAGTGCTTACGGAAGTTGAGCAGCTGATCAAACGGTATGGCATCAGCTATGTAGACAGTCGGGCCGTATTGCTGTTCGATATCAGCAGTTTTTCTTTGTGCACTCCGTTTGAGCAGGCGAGCCAACTAAACAGCCTCTCATACTCAATGAATTCAGCGTATAACAAGCTTCTCGCGCATGGTATCGAAATTAATTTTGCCCGCACAACAACAGGTGATGGTTACTATGTTTGGAACCGTGATATTGGTCCGGCTTCAGACCGGGACCTGTTTTGTTTCATGCTGCTTATCGTAGCCGACAACGCGGTTGCCAGGGCGGCATCCAAAGGCAATACCACGCCGATCATCAAAACGGCGTACCACATAGGCAGCCACTATGAGTTGTATCAGGCGGAGGGCATCAATCCGACGATATTCAGCTACATTGTTGGAGATGTGACTATTGAGCTCGCCCGCATGATCGACCTTATTGATCCTCTGCAGTTGCTCATCGGCGATTTCCAATGTGAAGTCCTGGACGAGAGCGGCAAGGTAGAAACCCCGGCTACTACACAGACGTTCGTTGCTGCCTGCGATCGGGGAAGTGACAGCCTGACGGGGGTTCAGTTTTCGGGCAAAGCCATTTCTTCGGTACGCTGTTATCTGACAAGTGAGAGCGGTTCTGACGGTAAATCGGTGCCCCGTAGATTAAAGATAACCGATAAGCATGGTCTGTCGCGTCAGGCTTATAACTTGCAATTTGAAATAGAGATGGGAGACGAAACCCTTGCCCTGGGCTTCTCCGGAGAACAGCTCCTGGGGTGTTCCTCCCACGCGACACCGGCTGGCACAGCGGCTCTGGAGTTGGAGTCGCGCAAGCCCGCCAGTGCAGCAGATTTAATAGGTGACTTATCAAAGCGGTCGCTCAAGGCAAGTGTGGAGGACTGAAACCAATGCCTTTGTCGCAAAGAGCCGACAACATGGATGTGAGTAACACGGTTGATGTTACCGACTCCAGAGCTGTGACTGCGGCTTTGCGATCTATCCTGGACCGTCGCTATCCGGGCTTTGACTTCGCGCCGGTTAACACCATGGTGGAGGACTTTATTTGCCTTTATCAGGGAGAGTATCCGGGCTATCAGGCTTGTGATGTCAGCTATCACAATATACAGCACGTACTGGATGTGACCCTGGCGATGGCCAGATTGATAGATGGCTATGAGAGCGCCACTGACGAGCATGAGAGCTTGGGGCCAGAGCTGGCTCTTACGGGCATTGCGTGCGCTGTGTTCCATGACTCAGGTTACATTCGTCGCAGCGGTGACAGAAAACATAAAAACGGGGCTGAATACACCCGAATTCACGTGAGTCGCAGTGCCCGATTCATGGGTGAGTATCTGCCCACTATAGGCCACGCATACCTTGTGCCACGCTGTATGCGTATTGTTCATTTTACCGGTTATGAGGTTGACCCTTGCAATATAGAGGTAGACAGCGCCAAAGAATATTCGCTGGGTTCACTGCTTGGCACTGCTGACCTCATCGCTCAAATGGCCGATAAAGCCTATCTTCAGAAGTGCCACGATTTCCTTTACACCGAGTTCGTCGCCGGTGGTATTGCAGGAGACAACGGTCTTGAAGGCTATGCGGCCCCCGTATACCAATCAGCAGAGCATTTACTCGCACTGACTCCCAATTATATGCGCACGGCTATAGATGTCCGTCTCGACGGTTATTTTAACAGGGCCTATCGTTATGCAGCGGAATTTTTCGGCGGTCCGAATTTGTATATGGAGGCCATTGAACTCAACCGCCTGCAGCTGGAGCGGTTACTGGCTTCTAAGTGAGTGCGTCATTTTCATCGCTATCAGACGACGAAAATAGCTTCTCTATCGAGGTGCTGGCCCTATCTCCAACAGATGAATTAGCAGCCAGAGTTCTGGCTGAGCAGTTAGCGTTGCCTCTGTGCCAAACCGGAACCGATGTTCGGGATTATGTTTCAGCGCAGTTGCTGCTGATCTGCTCTGCGCAGGAGATAGTTCTGCAACAAACCGGGCGAGCTGCCCCTGGCCCTATTGCTGTGGAATTTGGCAGCGCAGCAATGCGACATCGCCGCCGCGGGGGCCACAATGAATTATTGGGCAAGGCAGTGGGACTGTCTCGTAAGCCAGGCATCGCCGTGCTGGATGCCACCGCAGGCCTGGGGCGAGACAGCTTTATTCTGGCAGATCTGGGCTGTAGGGTGCGTCTATGTGAGCGTAATGATCTTGTATTCCAAATGCTTGCCAGTGGCCTGAACAAAGCGGCAAAGAGTTCGGATGAATGGCTGAGGGCCGTGGTGCAACGAATGTCGCTAGTTTCTGGTGATGTCAGGGAGATAGCCGCTTCTGAGCTGCACGCAACGCAGGTAATCTATCTGGACCCTATGTTTCCGCAGCGAGGAAAACGCGCCAAGGTCAAAAAGGAAATGGCGCTTTTTCACCAGCTGCTGGGGGCGGGAGAAGACTCAGGTGAGTTATTAGTCTGGGCCCTACAGCAGGAAGTGGCGCGGGTGGTTGTAAAGCGTCCCCCTAAAGCGCCTGAGCTCGCCGGGTGTAGCCCGTCACATGTCATAGCTGGAAAAGCGGTGCGATACGATGTCTATGTCCTGCGCGGATTGTAGGTTAATAGCGCTAGTGACGTGAGGGAATTCGGAAAAACCGCCGGGTAAATACCGACTGGAACAGAGGGTCTATCCAGCGATACAAGCGGCCGGATAAATAAATGGGTTTGCCTTTTTCGACGGCCTTCAGGCCATCTTCGACAACCGTTTCTGCCTTGTACCATAGCCACTTTGGCATCGATTGCTTCATGTCTTCCAGACCCGCGGTGCTGTGAAAATCGGTGTGTGTGTAACCGGGGCACAGAGCGCAGACATTGACACCCGTGCCGTGCAGGGTGACAGACAAATCTTCGGATAGAGCGACAAGATAGGCCTTACTGGGACCATAATTGCAGCCGCCAGCCCGGGGTATCCGCCCGGCAACCGAAGCTATATTAATGACACGGCCAAACCCGCGCTCCCGCATGCCGGGTATGAACAAATGGCACAAGTGAGCGACAGACAGCATCATCAGCTGGAAGAAATTTTGTTGCGTCGCCCACTCTCTGTCCTCCAATAAGTCGCTGCCGGCAGCCCCGGCATTGTTGACCAGGTAGTCGATTTGAATGCTCGATGCTATCAGTGTTTCGTAAATTGTGTTTGGAGCTTCTGGATCACTCAAGTCTGCCGGCACGATGGTTACGACCACTCCAAATCGCGCGCGCAGATCATCGGCCACTTTTTCCAGTTTTTCTCTACGTCGCGCGACAAGCACCAGATTATAGCTATTGGCGGCTAGTTGTCTGGCGAACTCTATTCCAAGTCCGGCGGAAGCGCCTGTAATTAGTGCAGTTTTATTTGTGGACATGTGTGGCTATTCCCTGTGATGGTGTGAAACTAATTCATTATGCAAAAATCGTTTATAGTGTTGCCAACAATAATACCCCGCACCAGTGCCATTGTGGAAGCAGGGCGAAAATGTCTGGTTTTTGAGTGAAATGGAGATAGCAGCAACTATGTCAGATAGAAATATTACCGCCCTGATTACCGGGGCGTCCGCAGGACTGGGCGCAGAATTTTGCCGTCAGTTAGCTGACCGTTGTGATGTCATAATTGCGGTGGCCAGACGCACTGAACCCATGCAATGTATCGCCGAAGAATTAAAAGACAAGGCAGAAGTGCACATCGTGGAAGCAGACCTGACAACCATTGAAGGTGTAGCGCGAGCCACAGAGGCCATCCGTCAGCAGGGTCCTCTTGACTACTTGATTAACAATGCCGGCTTCAGCGCGATAGGAAATTTTGAGCGCGGTGAGATAGATGACCAGCTCGCTATGGTGAACCTGCATATAGGCGCTACGCTATCATTGTGCAGAGCGGCTATACCGTATATGCGCGAGATTGGCGGTGGCTATATCGTTAATGTATCTTCCGTAGGTGCTTTTTTGCCTTCACCTGGCGTCTCGGTTTACTCGGCCACAAAGGCATTTCTCAATGCCTATTCTGTTTCGCTGCAGGCTGAACTTGCCGGGTCTGGAATATTAGTTCAGTCCCTGTGTCCTGGTTATACGCGAACAGAAATCCATGATACCGACGCTATGAAGAGTTTTGATAAGGCTATGGTGCCTGATGAATACTGGATGGAGGTTGGGCCTGTAGTGCGCGCCTCTCTGGACGGCTTGAGCAGCGAAGATGTGATTCTTGTCGTTGGCGAAAACAACCTCGCCCTGGTGAAAAAGGTACTGAAGACCCAGTTGGACTCTCTATAGCAGCAAACGATGTAGCAAGTTTTTGTAGATGGCCGTTAGCTTCGGCAGGTCGGCTGCCAATACGGCTTCATCGATTTTGTGGATGGTGGCATTGACAGGCCCAAGTTCTATTAACTGCGAGCCGCTGGGTGCAATGAAGCGTCCGTCAGACGTGCCGCCGGCGGTGGAAAGCTCAGTCTCTATCCCTGTGACTTGCGCGATGCTCGCGATGGTTGCGTCTACCAATTCGCCACTACCAGTGAGAAAAGGCTGGCCGCTGAGGTTCCACTGTAGGTTGTAGTTCAATGTGTGCGCCGACAATATGGCCTCGGTTCTGCTGCACAATTCGGCCTCAGTGACCGCGGTTGAGAAGCGGAAATTGAATTGTACTTCCAACTCGCCCGGAATGACGTTGGTTGCACCCGTGCCGCCGTGGATATTGGATATCTGTAGCGAAGTAGGGGGAAAAAATTCATTGCCACTATCCCAAACTTCACGGCTCAAAGCATCCAGGGCAGAGAGTGCCTTGTGTATCGGGTTGTCTGCAAGGTGTGGGTAGGCAATATGCCCCTGCACGCCCTTAACGGTCAGAATGGCTCCCAGTGAGCCGCGCCTGCCATTTTTTACTGTGTCGCCCAGTTGCTTTGTACTTGAAGGCTCACCCACTAGACACCAGTCGATGCTCTTCCCGTTTTGCTGCAGATATTGCATGACTCTCACGGTGCCATTTACTGCCGGTCCCTCTTCGTCGGAAGTAATTAAGAAGCCTATGCGCCCGGGGTGTTCGGGATTCTGGGCGACAAATTCTTCACAGGCCACAACCATTGCTGCCAGGCTGCCTTTCATGTCCGCAGTGCCGCGGCCGTAGAGAACGCCATCGCGCAGTGTGGGTTCGAAGGGGGGGGTGTGCCAATGTTCTGCAGGGCCGGTTGGAACCACGTCAGTGTGTCCGGCAAAAACCAGAATAGGACCCTGTGTGCCGCGTTCTGCCCAGAAGTTGTCAACTTCACCAAAACGTAGGGGAGTACACTCAAACCCGATGGCGTTCAAGCGTTCCATCATCAGAGCCTGGCAGCCTGCATCCTCGGGGGTGACAGATTCTCGACTTATCAGCTCGCAGCAGAGTTTGAACGTACTATCGCGCTCTATATTATTCATATTAATTGTGGGCGTGAAGTTCGGCATTGAGCTCCACTGCCGACCGGTTTGTAAGACACTCAACTGCGCCTGAACCCGAGTTGCGTCGGAACAGCAGGTCAGGTTTTCCGGCTAACTCGCGAGCTTTAACTCGCTCCACTGTTTTTCCGTCTGTGGCAATCATTGATACTTTGGTGCCAGCGGTTACGTAGAGTCCCGCTTCAACCGTGCAGCGATCACCCAGGGGAAAACCTATGCCGGCATTTGCGCCAATCAGGCACTCTTCGCCTACCGATATAACAATTTTTCCACCACCTGATAAGGTGCCTATTATGGAGGCTCCGCCCCCGAGGTCAGAGCCCTTGCCAATGACTACGCCGGCAGAGATTCGCCCCTCGATCATGCCCGGGCCAATTGTGCCAGCATTAAAGTTAACGAATCCTTCGTGCATAACGGTCGTTCCCTTACCGAGATAGGCACCCAGTCTTACCCTCGCCGTATGAGCAATGCGCACACCTTCAGGCACAACATAGTTAGTCATTTTTGGAAACTTGTCGACACAGCTCACTTCAAGCACTTCACCTTTCATCCGAGCAGCGAGTTGGCGTTGGGGGAGGTCTGCCAAATCTACGGCACCTTCATTAGTCCAGGCAACATTAGGTAATATGCCAAACAAGCCGGTGAGGTCTGTACCGTGAGGTTTGACCAATCGGTGCGACAATAGATGAAGCTTGAGGTATGCCTCGGGCACTGTAGCGGGGGCCTCGTCGCTGCGCAGCAATACGGCAATGGTGGGAGCCTCTGAGTTGCAAAGCTGTTGCGCGACCTCTGCCTGTTCGGCGTTTCCACAAGCGACTAATGCCGTGTGTAATTGCGAGCGCTGTTCGCTGCTCAGCGGAGTGTTGTTCGGTTGCTCGAGGTCAAGATCTGCAATGCAGTCAGCGAGTTCCGGTGTTGGGGACAAGAGGGGCTTGGGGTAGAAGATATCCAGCCATTCGCCGTTGCTATTTTGTGTGCCCACGCCCAGGCCGAGTGCAAAAAATTTGGTAGTCATAGAAATTCCTGATCTGATTGTGTTTACAGAGTGTGTTGAGTGAATATTTTTTCGTAATTTTCTGCTGAAAATCCTGTGAAATGGCTGTGCCCGGTATCCAGCAAAGGGCGCTTAATCAATGTAGGTTGCGCCATGATTGCCACCTTGGCGGATTCTGTATTCATGTTGTCCCTGGTATCCGCATCCAGCTGTTTCCAGCTAGTGCTGCGTTTGTTGATCAGGGTTTCCCAACCGAGGTCTTCAAGCCATTGGTCTACCGATTCTGCGCTTAGACCATCGCTGCGAAAATCGTGAAACTCATAGTCCACGCCGCGATTATCCAGCCATTTTCTGGCTTTCTTAACGGTGTCGCAGTTTTTGATGCCATAGAGTGTTACCAAGGTCTCGCTCCACTATTCAGGGTTTCCAGGGGAGACGTAGCATACCAAACTGGCTTGATTTAAACAGCCTCTCTATCCGCCATGTAGAGACTGTCGGGTAGATTGGAAAATGATACAGGTGTGGTTAGCCATCAGGCTTTAAGGGCCTTTTTGGGATGTCTACGATTGGGATAACAAGTACGACATATCTCACAAGCTCGCCCATCACAGCCTCTTGCACTACAGAACTCTCTGCCATAGAAAATAATCTGCAAGTGTAAGCGGTTCCACGATTCTCGGGGGAAAAGACGTTTCAGGTCTTTCTCAGTTTGCACAACATTTTTTCCATTGGTCAACCCCCAGCGTTGTGCCAGACGGTGAATATGGGTGTCTACAGCGAAGGCCGGTACGCCGAAAGCTTGAGACATGACTACGCTGGCGGTTTTGTGACCGACCCCGGGGAGGCGCTCAAGAGCGTTCATGTCCTGGGGGACGATGCCATCGTGTTCATCCCGTAAAATTTCGCTCAGTCGCTGGATAGCCTTGGATTTTTGCGGAGACAAACCACAGGGGCGGATGATGGCCCTGATATCTTCGACCTTTATGTTGGCCATATCGCGGGGATTGTCGGCAAGGATAAATAGACCCGGTGTCACTGTGTTAACTCGTGCATCAGTGCACTGGGCGCTGAGCAGTACCGCGATGAGCAAGGTAAATGGATCGACGTGATCCAGCGGTACCGGCGTTTCGGGGTATAATTCCTGCAGGCGATGCAAAACATAGTTGACGCGATCAGCTTTTAACATATTGCCATTAGCCAAATTTTTCGAGGCAATGGACAATTCTGTGGGCTGCTTCGATGCACTGTTCCATCTCGGCAACCAGAGCGATGCGCACCCGATTTTCTCCGGGGTTGATGCCCGCGCACTGGCGGGCTAAAAATCGCCCCGGCAGCACTGTGACATGTTCATGTTCATACAGACTCTGGGCGAACGCTGTATCACTAGCAGGTGTTTCAGGCCATAAATAGAAACCGGCATCCGGTTTTGATACGTCCAGCTTGCCCGAAAGAATATCCAGCACAGCCGAAAATTTCTGTGTATACAGCGCTCTGTTGGCCACCACATGGTGTTCGTCATTCCAGGCGGCAATACTGGCTAGCTGATGGTGTAGCGGCATGGCGCAACCGTGATAGGTTCTATATTGCAAAAATCGATGAATAAGCTCGCTGTCGCCGGCCGCAAAACCGGAGCGCAGGCCGGGCAAGTTGGAGCGTTTGGAGAGGCTGTGAAACACCATACAGTTGGCATAGTTTGTTTTACCCATTGCTTCGCAGGCCTGTAATAGCCCGGGAGGCGGTTTGCTCTCATCAAAATATAGTTCGGAATAGCACTCATCACTGGCGATGACGAAGTCGTGTTCTTCCGCCAGTTCAATCAGCTGACAAAGTGTGTTCAGTGGTATCACTGCTCCTGTGGGATTGCCCGGGCTGCACAGGAACAAAAGCTGGCACTGTTGCCATTGGTCGTGTGTGACTGAATTAAAATCCGGGAGATAATCTGTTCCAGCACTGCAGTTGATAAACTCCGCCCGAGCGCCCGCTAGCAAGGCAGCGCCTTCGTAGATCTGGTAGAACGGGTTGGGGCAAATCACAGTCGCGTCGGTTGAGGCATCGACGACCGTCTGGGCGAAAGCAAACAGTGCCTCGCGTGTGCCATTGACGGGTAGTACCTGAGTCTCAGCGTCTACGCTTGACAGTGCAAAGCGGCTCTCCAGCCAGCTCGCAATGGATTGGCGCAGTGGAAGAATACCTCTTGTGGCAGGGTAGTTAGAGAGCTTATCGAGGTTTGCAGCCAGTTCCTCAAGCACAAATAAAGGAGGGCTGTGCTTGGGTTCTCCGATTGCCAAGCTGATAGGCGTTTTGCTGCTATTAGGTGTAATACCTAAAAAAAGTTGATGCAGCTTTTCAAAAGGATAGGGCTGGAGCTTTGTCAGGTTGGGGTTCATGGGTTTCAGACTGCTGCCTGCTCATCGAGTTCGGTTCGAATGGCTAATTGAATGGATTCACAAATGTCCGCATCGGTGATGGCCTGCTGTGCGCTATCGGTGAGAAAAAACACGTCTTCTACCCGCTCCCCAAGAGTTTGGATCTTCGCGGCTTGTAGTTCGATATCAAAATCGACGAAAATCTTTGCTACTCGTGCAAGAAGCCCCGGCCTATCAGGCGTAGACACTTCAAGAATAGAGACATTATTTGCCTCATCCAATGTCATTTTTGTCTCGGTTGGAATTGAAAACGATTTTACCTGACGCGGTGTTCTGCGCTGTGGAACATCCGGTTCCTGTGACACATTGGTGAGTGCTTCAGTGAGGTGTTCTGCAATATTTTTGATGCGTGTTGTGTCTTCGGCGATGGACTGACCGGTTGAATCCAGTACAAAAAAAGTATCCAGACTCATGCCTCCATCTGCATTGTAGATGCGGGCGTCGTGCACGCTAAGGTCCAGTAGCTCCAGTTCTGCGCATATTGTAGAGAACAGGTGTGTCCGACTCTGGGCATGGATAAAAATTTGCGTCGCGTTTGCCACGCTGGAATCTGTGGCACTGCGCACAAGCACCAGAGGCGTGAGTTTGTCATAGTGACCGGCTATCGCCTCTGTGTGCCAGGCGATATCCTCGGTGCGCTCGCGCAGAAAATATTCTTCTTCGAGATCGCGCCAAACTTCACTCAGTTCGCTTGCGGTAAAACCACGGTCTTCTAGAAGGTCGCTAGCGTCAGATCTGCTTTTATCAATCCACTCCTGTTTGTCAGCCGGGTTCTCCAGCCCGCGACGCAACGCGCGGGTAGTTTCAGCGTAGAGTTGACGCAAAAGGCTGGAGCGCCAGGCATTCCACAGCGTCGGATTTGTGGCATTGATGTCGGCAACTGTCAGTGGAAGCAGGTAATCGAGATGCAGTTGATCGCCGACATGTTTGGCAAATTGCTGTATAACTTCCGGGTCGAAGATATCCTTTTTCTGCGAAAAAGAAGACATAGTGAGATGATTGAGTACCAACCACGCCACCATGTCGGTGTCTTCTTTACTCAAGCCGTGTCGCAGACAAAAAGCTGTAGCATCCACAGCTCCAAGTTCTGAATGATCCCCGCCGCGTCCCTTGCCTATATCGTGGTACAGCCCCGCCATATATAGCAGTTCGATTTTGGGCAGGCGTTTAGTAACCCTGCTGGACATAGGGAAGTCTTCTTCGAATTCCGGGATTTGGAAGCGACGTAGGTTCTCTATGAGCTCCAGAGTGTGCGCATCTACGGTGTAGGTGTGAAATAAATCGTGCTGCATTTGTCCGACAATCTTGCCAAATTCGGGTAGATAGTTTCCCAGCACACCGTATCGAGTCATCGAGCGCAGTTGGCGGGTAAGCTTAAAGGGTGACTTTAGTATATCTACGAAAACTTTCTGGTTGTTACTGTCAGCTCGAAAATTCTCGTCTATTTGCTGACGGTTGTCTCGAATCTGGCGCGCCGTTGGAGCGCTTATGGCTGTAATATGCTCATGTGTGGCACAGAGCAAAAACACTTCCAGCAAGGCGGGGGGCGTGATTTCGAAAAGGTCTTCCATGCGCGACTCGATATAGCCATTGCGAATCTGGAAACGCTCATTGAGAACTTCTATTTTCTCTTCGATGTCGGCGTGCAAAATCGCCTGATCAAAATTCTGTATGAGAACATCGTTGAGCTGCCCCAGAGCTCCCGCCCAGCGATAATACAACTGCATGAATTGCTCTACGGCTAGCCTGTCGCCATCTTCAAAGCCCCACAGCCCAGCGAGCTCTCGTTGATGGTCGAACAAAAGGCGGTCCTCCTCGCGGCCGGTTATCATGTGCAGGGCATAGCGCACCCGCCACATAAAATCCTGCCCTCGGGTAATAATTTCGGACTCTTCCTGATTCAGGAACTCTTCTGTGGTCAAATGCTCGAGAGATACGACACCAAAATGACGTTCGGCAATCCAGCCAATTACTTGTATGTCGCGCAGTCCGCCGGGAGAGCTTTTAACGTTTGGCTCAAGGTTGTACTCGGTGTCGGCGTATTTGCTGTGGCGGGCGTTTTGCTCCTCTAGTTTGGCACGAAAGAACTCGGCGCTGGGCCACATTTTATCGGGGGCTGTTTGCTGTCGTACAGAGGCCATAAGTGCATCGGAGCCCCTGACGACCCGAGCTTCCATCAGGTTGGTAAGAATGGTGATGTCTTTCCTGGCGTTTTCGACGCACTCCTTGACACTTCTTACGCTGTGACCAATATCCAGCCCGATATCCCACAATAGAGTGAGAAATCTCTCCACCTGAACATCACATTGAGTGCAGTTTTCTCCCAATAGAATAAGTAAATCAACGTCTGATTTGGGGTGCAACTCACCGCGCCCGTATCCCCCCACGGCGACCAGGGCCAGTTCATTTTGCTGCCAGTCTTCGAGATTCCACAGAGTGCCTAGCAATTCATCGACAAAGCCGGCGCGTTGCGTCAGCAGTTCGCGGGCTGTCACATCGGCGAGGAATTGCTGGTCCAGGCGTTCCGTTGCGGCGGCGATCGCGTCTTTGCAGCTGCTAATAAGGTTTTCATCGTTAAGCTGCGCCAGAAATACTGACTTATCAAATAATGTCATGTGAGAAGTTTTCGTCGTGGGTGAGTCGGGGTCTGTCACAGAGTATCCTAAAATGATTCGCCGCTACGTCGGGTAAACACCTCTACGCCGTTTTCGGTAACACCCATGGTGTGCTCCCACTGGGCCGACAGCCTTCCGTCTTTTGTTGTTACCGTCCAGCCATCCTTTTGATTCAGCTTGGTCTGTCGGCGGCCGGCGTTAATCATGGGCTCAATGGTGAATGTCATGCCCGGTTCCAGTACCAGGCCTGTACCCTTGCGCCCGTAGTGAAGCACCTGGGGATCTTCATGGAATATTTTGCCGATGCCATGGCCGCAGTATTCGCGGACGACTGAATAGTAGTTTTTCTCTGCGTGTGCCTGGATGATGGCGCCGATATCGCCCAATGTCGTGCCGGGCTTTACTATGTCAATTGCCCTGTACATGCACTCCTGAGTAACTTCGATTAAACGCTGGGCATGGGAGGCAACATTGCCCACCTGCACCATTATGCTGCTGTCACCGTGGTATTCATCTTTTATCACAGTGACGTCAATATTGATGATGTCACCGTTCTTGAGGCGCTTGTTATCCGAAGGAATACCGTGGCAGATGACATCGTTGACCGAGGTGCAAATTGACTTGGGGAAGCCGTTGTAGTTAAGGGGAGCGGGAATCGCCTGTTGGGTGTCAGTAATATAGTCGTGGCAAATTTTGTCTAGCTCTCCCGTTGTCACACCGACTTGCACATGCGGCTCTATCATTTCTAAAACTTCAGCGGCGAGACGGCCCGCCACTCGCATCTTTGCGATTTCATCAGCTGATTTGATTGTTGCGCTCATTTGTAACCCATTGAAAAATAATAAATAAATTGATAGTAAAGCAGTGTTAACTGTAACTGGCCCGGAGCGGGGGAGGGACATTCTACCCTATTAGGCGGTGCAATGAGAGATGTTGGTGGTGTCGAAATGGTGTTCGAGCTAATTGAGGGTCTTTAATCCCGGGCTGTGCTGTGGTATAAAGCGCGCCTCTTTTTCGGTATGACCTCGGTAACGGCGTTAAATCGGCGGAGAAAACCGCCCATCAGGGCACTAAATACGCACACATGTCGTCACATGATTCAGGGTGCCGGTTTCGACTGGTTGAAGCATGGGGTATGTGGAAGGATTAACCCAAAACACAAGGTAAAAACCATGACTACACAAGTAAGCATGCGCGAGCTGCTGCAGGCAGGCGCCCACTTCGGACACCAAACCCGTTACTGGAACCCCAAGATGGACCAGTATATCTTTGGCGCCCGCAACAAGATTCACATCATCAATCTGGAACACACTGTTCCCGCCTTCAATCAGGCGCTAGAGCTGGTATCTCGTTTGGCAGGCAACAAGAACAAAATCTTGTTCGTTGGCACCAAGCGCGCAGCCGGAAAAATAATTAAAGAAGAGGCAGAACGTGCTGAAATGCCTCATGTCAGCCATCGCTGGCTGGGAGGCATGCTCACCAACTACAAGACCATTCGCGCCTCTATCAAGCGTCTGCGTGATCTGCAGGCAGAGCAAGCCGACGGTACTTTTGAAAAGCTAACCAAAAAAGAGGCGCTGATGCGTACTCGTATGATGGAAAAGCTGGAGCGTAGTATCGGCGGCATCAAGGACATGGGCGGTTTGCCTGATGCATTGTTCGTAGTAGACGTAGACCACGAGCGCATCGCTATCACTGAAGCCAACAAGCTGGGTATTCCCGTCATTGGAATCGTTGATACTAACAGCAACCCCGATGGTATCGATTATGTTATTCCCGGTAACGACGATGCGATTCGAGCGATCAAACTGTATGTTGCAGCTGTAGCTGATGCCTGTATTGCCGCGAAAGTTGAAGCCGGAGATATGGCGGCGACAAACAATGAATTTGTAGAAGCAGGAGCAGTCGAAGAAGAGTCTACGGCCGCTGTGGAAGAGCCAGCTGTTGAGCCGACAGCAGCGCTTGAGACTGCAGCTGTAGCTGAAGAACCTACGCCGGCAGCACAGCCAGAAGCTGTAGCGGAAGAAGTTAAGCCGGCAGCAGCCGAGTAACGACTCGTCCCTATAACCCGGTGATATCTCTGTCACCGGGCTTTAATTTTTTTATATAACTCTTTTATAAGGGTTGCAGCAGGAGGTAATACCAATGTCTATCGCACTGGTTAAAGAATTACGTGAGCGTACTGGCCTGGGCATGATGGAGTGCAAAAAAGCACTGAAAGCCGCAGACGGCGATGTTGAAAAAGCTATTGAAGAAATGCGCAAATCCAGCGGTATGAAAGCGGCCAAAAAAGCGGGCCGCACAGCAGCTGACGGCGTAGTCAGCACTCGCATTTCAGAAGATGGTAGTTACGGTGTGCTGGTGGAAGTGAATAGTGAAACGGACTTTGCCGCTCGCGATACTGGTTTCCTGGCTTTTGTTAAGCAGGTAGTCGACGCTGCTTACGGGTCTAAGCAAACGGATGTAGCCGCTTTGATGGCCGGCGATTTGGAATCTGCTCGTGAATCTCTGGTGCAGAAAATTGGCGAAAATATCACTGTGCGTCGCATTGCGCTAGTGGGTGCCGAAGCCGGAGTTGTGGGTTCTTACACTCACGGTAATAACCGTATTGCTGTTCTGGTGGCTCTGAGCGGTGGTGATCAGGATTTGGCGAAAGATGTATCTATGCATGTGGCAGCTGTAAACCCGCAGGTGGTATCACCCGCGGATATGCCTGAAGAAGCCATCGCCAAAGAAAAAGAAATCTACACAGCGCAGGCCCAGGAATCTGGCAAGCCAGCTGAGATTATTGAGAAGATGATCGGCGGTCGGCTGAAGAAGTTTCTTGCGGAAAACAGCCTGATAGAGCAGGCATTCGTGAAGGACCCCGACGTAACTGTGGGCAAGTTGGTATCTGCTGCAGGGGCGGGCGTGGTTTCTTTCGTACGTTTTGAAGTGGGCGAAGGCATCGAAGTTCAGACAATGGACTTTGCCGATGAGGTCGCTGCGCAGCTTAAAGCAAGCTAGCAGGTAATCTTTGTATTGATTGGGGCTTCGGCCCCTTTTTTTCGGCTCATGATTACGCATGCCCGACCACAAGCCCTCCCGTAATTGCGTGATAATATTTGGGGCATAAGGCAATTGTCCTGTAAGATACGCCGCAGCTTGAGGAGATCGTTGTTATGTCCCAAATCACGGGTGAAAGAAAATACAAACGTATATTACTGAAACTTAGCGGCGAGGCTTTGACGGGTTCGCAGAGCTTTGGTATTGACCCAAAGATTCTGGACGCCATGGCCCTCGAAATTGGTCAATTGGTTGGCATCGGTGTGCAGGTTGGGCTGGTAGTGGGCGGAGGTAATTTGTTTCGCGGCGCCGCGCTGCAGCAAGCCGGTCTCGATCGGGTAACGGGCGATCATATGGGCATGCTGGCCACTGTGATGAATGCTCTGGCCCTACGCGATGCGCTGGAACGTTCCAATATATCGACACAGGTTATGTCCTCTATACCTATGAGCGGCGTAGTCGATCATTACGACAGGCGTAAAGCGATTCGGGCTCTGTGTAATGGCGACGTAGTTGTTTTTGCGGCAGGCACGGGTAATCCGTTTTTCACTACAGATTCTGCAGCATGCTTGCGTGGCATTGAGATTGATGCCGAAATCGTGCTCAAGGCCACGAAAGTCGACGGTGTTTACTCAGCTGACCCCATGAAAGATCCCAAAGCGGAAAAATTTGACAGGCTCGGCTACGACGAAGTGCTCGACAGGAAACTAGAAGTCATGGATTTGACTGCCATTTGTTTGTGTCGTGACCACAATATGCCTGTGCGAGTATTTGAGATGGCAAAACAAGGTGCGCTGCTTAGCATAGTCAGAGGTGGCGATGATGGCACATTGATAGAGCCGTCAGACGCAATTTCAGAGTAAGGAGATACGCGTGATAAATGATATTAAAAATGATGCCAGCGAGAGAATGGACAAGAGCCTTGAGTCGCTGGCATATAGTTTCAATAAAATTCGCACAGGGCGGGCTCATCCCGGACTGCTCGACGGCATCACCGTAGAATACTACGGGGCAAAGACACCGCTCAATCAGATGGCGAATATCGGCGTCGAGGACGCGCGTACGCTGACTCTAACCGCCTGGGATAGAACGAGCATCCCCGATATCGAAAAAGCCATCATGAAGTCGAACCTGGGCTTGAATCCCTCTACCGCGGGTGAGGTTATGCGTATTCCCATGCCCATGCTGACGCAGGAAACACGTAAAGGGTTTACCCGGCAAGCGCGCCACGATGCTGAGTCAGCGCGTGTCTCCGTGCGCAATGGTCGACGTGATGCTATGAGCATGTTGAAGGAGCTGGTTAAGGAAAAAGAAATTAGTGAAGACGATGAACGTAGAGGGCAAGACATCGTTCAAAAGCTGACTGACAGCTATATAGAAAAAATAGAGAAGCTACTGCAGCAGAAAGAAACCGATCTGATGGAAATATAGCGCTGCAATTCCATGCCCAATAGTACTTGTCCAAACATTGAAGAGACGCTGAATGATGCCGTTGTCCCCGTTCATGTGGCCATTATTATGGATGGTAATAACCGCTGGGCGAGACGCAATGGCGTGGCGGGCCCCGCAGGCCATCGTGCCGGTGTAGAGACTGTTCGCGGAGTTATTCGTTCCTGTCGTGATCACGGCGTCAAGGTGTTAACTCTATTTGCCTTTAGTAGTGAAAATTGGGGTAGGCCGCAACCGGAAGTGCGTGCATTGCTCGCATTGTTGTCGCGCTACTTGCGCAATGACGTTCGGCAGATGCACAAAGATGGTATCTGCCTGCGCTTTATAGGTCAGCGCACGCAATTTAGCCATGGTCTGCGTAAGCTTATGGAGCGTACCGAGCGATTAACCGCAAGCAATACAGTCTCAACCGTGGTCATCGCGCTAGACTATGGTGGCCAGTGGGATATTGCCCAAGCGGCGCAAAAGCTTGCAGCCCGAGTCCAAGCGGGAACTCTGCAACCACAGGACATCGATGCTGACCTGATCGACCAGAACGTTTCCATCAGCGATTTACCGCGCCCTGATTTATGTATTCGCACTGGCGGAGATGCGCGCATAAGTAATTTTATGTTGTGGCATTTTGCGTACAGTGAATTGTATTTCACCAATACGCTGTGGCCGGATTTTGGCGAGGAAGAGTTCGCTCTAGCGCTGGCTGACTACTGCAGGCGTGAGCGTCGCTTCGGCCTTCGGGATCCGTTGCCATCTTCATCGAGGGAGAGCGAACATGCTTAGGCAGCGCATTATTACTGCCCTGGTGATGGTGGCTGGTTTTTTGGTTGCTATCGTGTTTGTTCCGCTAATCGGCCTGGCTGTGATCTTTGGTATTATTGTGGTCTTGGGTGGCTGGGAGTGGGCACGCATGGCCGGCTGGCAGTCCCACATTAGTCGCGGGCTGTACGCATGTGTATTAGCGACTATTTTGGGTGGCATTTACTTTTACTGTGACCTTGGTGCTTACCCGAAAGATAGCCAGGTTCAGCCTTTTCTGGGTTTAGCATGTCTGTGGTGGTCTGTGGCAATGCTTTGGGTAAAGAGCTATCCCGCCAGTGGTGTCTTGTGGGGAAACATGGCCATGCGTAGCCTTATGGGTTTACTGATTCTGGCATCTGCCTGGATGGCGGCTGTCTATCTCCTGAGCTTCGCTCGTGGTGGCATGCTAATGGTGGCTATGGTTTTGATTGTGGCAACGGCCGATATAGGCGCTTATTTTTCTGGCAAATCATTCGGGAAGCACAAATTAGCGCCGGAAGTTAGCCCAGCTAAAACCTGGGAGGGTTTCTGGGGGGGTGTGCTGGCCTGTCTTTTACTGTCTCTTGTTTTTTGGTATTTACTGCCGGTGCAAAAACAACACATTGGCCTGATCTCAGTGGTAACCGTGGTACTGATAACGGGTGTTGCGTCCGTTGTTGGCGATCTCACAGTAAGCATGGTGAAACGTCAAAGTGGGGTTAAAGACAGTGGCAGCATACTGCCCGGGCACGGTGGTGTCTTGGATCGACTGGATAGTCTCTCTGCGGCGGCGCCAGTTTTTGCGCTGGGGCTGTTGATGGTGGAGTGGTAATGACAGTGCCGACAAATAAACGGATGATTTCAGTGTTGGGCTCTACAGGGTCTATCGGCGTTAGCACGCTCGACGTTATTGCGCAGCACCCTGAACGGTTTGGCGTCTTTGGTCTGGCAGCAAACTCGTCTGTGGACGCCATGTTAGAGCAATGTCACACCCATAAACCGGTCTTTGCGGTGATGATGTGCGAAGTAGCTGCGCAGGAACTGCAAGCGCGCATGCCCAAGGCGCTGGGTACCATCGTGTTACACGGTGAAGAGGCGCTGGTCAAAATTGTGACTAACCCTGAGGTAGACTCTGTGATGGCCGCTATTGTGGGGTCGGCTGGTTTGCGGTCAACATTGGCTGCGGCAAAAGCGGGAAAGACGCTTTTGCTGGCGAATAAAGAATCTCTGGTAATGGCGGGGCATCTATTAATGGATGCGGTGCGTGAGTCAGGTGCCCGATTATTACCCATAGACAGCGAACACAATGCTATTTTTCAATGCCTGCCCGTCAACGGCGAGGCTGTAGCAGCTAAGGCTGGCGTTAGCAAAGTGTTGTTAACCGCCTCGGGTGGGCCTTTTCGCAGCTGGAGCTGGGAGCAAATGAGGGAGGCAACTCCCGATCAGGCATGCGCTCATCCAAATTGGTCTATGGGTCGAAAAATTTCTGTCGATTCAGCATCACTGATGAACAAAGGACTGGAATTTATTGAAGCCTGTTGGATATTTGATCTGCAGCCGAACATGGTAGACATAGTTGTTCATCCACAGAGTCTTATACACTCCATGGTTCAGTATGTAGACGGCTCGGTGCTGGCTCAGCTGGGCAACCCGGACATGCGTACCGCTATTGCATTCGGCCTTGGTTGGCCAGAGCGTATAAGCTCGGGTGTGGCTCCTCTGGATCTGATTGCTGCATCGCGGCTTGATTTCGAAGCGCCAGATGAAAGCCGATTTCCCTGCCTGAGATTGGCGCGAGAGTCTGTCGCCGCTGGTGGCACTGCCATGGCCTTGTGCAGCGCTGCGAATGAAGTGGCTGTCGAGGCGTTTTTGGGCGAGAAAATTCGTTTTACCCAGATACCCCGGGTAATCGAGACAGTACTGGAGCAGGTAGCTGTAATTGAACCGAATTCGTTGGCGGTGGTCGAATCAGTCGACGCAGAAGCGAGACTCATCGCACACGAAGTGGTAGCCAGTAGCATGCAAACAGCCGGAGGGGCATAAACTCACTATGGAGTTATTGAACACAATAGCGATTACGTTGGCGACCCTGGGAATTTTGGTTGCCGTGCACGAGTATGGACATTTTTGGGTGGCCAGGCGCTGCGGCGTCAAGGTGCTGAAGTTTTCCATCGGTTTTGGTCGAACCCTTTTTTCCTGGCACGACAAGCATGGAACCGAATTTGTAATAGCCCTCATACCGTTGGGAGGCTTTGTAAAGATGCTGGACGAGCGGGAGGGTGAGGTAGACGCGCACGAGTTGGATCAGGCATTCAATCGCAAAAGCGTCATGCAGCGTATTGCTGTGGTTGTTGCAGGCCCATTAGCTAACTTCATATTGGCGATAGTGGCATTCTGGTTTTTGTTCATGGCCGGTGAAAGCGGCTATGCGCCGGTTATCGGCGAAGTGACCCCCAATTCAGTGGCTGAAGTTGCAGGGCTGGAGGCGGGTCAAGAGATTGTCGCAGTGGACGGCAAGGCGACCACCACGTGGCAGGCACTAAGCTTTGCCCTACTGGAGCGCATTGGCGACAGTGGTCCCATTAGCTTTGAAGTTAAATATCCCAATTCAGAGATGGTTTATGAGTCTGAGGCAGTGCTGGAGCGCTGGTTGTCCGACGAAGAAGAGCCCAATTTGTTCTCGGGACTGGGTATTGCCATGTATACCCCCGAGGTTCCGCCACTGGTCGATATGGTTGTGGAAGACAGCCCGGCACAACGCGCAGGACTGCGCCCGGGTGATAAGATGCTTCGAGCGGATGGTATTGACATGCCACTATGGATGGACTGGGTTAACTATGTGCAAGCCAGACCCGGCGAGGAAATACGTCTGGAGTACCGGCGCGATAGTCAGTTAATGGAGACCGTTATTGTTCCAGAATCGGTATCGGGAGAGGGAAGTGAGGCAATTGGTCGGGTTGGCTTAGGTGTAGCTATGCCAGAAATGCCCGCGGAATTGTTGCGTAAATACGACCGAGGCCCTTTGGAATCCCTGCAGGCCAGTACTGTTCGAACTGCAGATTTGGCAGTTTTCACCCTGATTTCAATAAAGAAAATGGCGATGGGCTTAATATCGTCGAAAAACTTGAGTGGCCCCATCACCATTGCTAAAGTGGCGTCCCGGTCGGCCAAGTCGGGGCTAGAGTCTTATATAAGTTTTTTAGCCCTGCTCAGTATCAGCCTGGGTGTGTTAAATTTACTCCCCATTCCGGTTCTGGATGGGGGCCACCTGATGTATTACCTGGTGGAGTTGTTGGTCGGTCGCCCGGTGCCCGAAAAAGTTCAAATTATCGGATACCAGCTGGGACTGTTTTTGATATTAGGGGTGATGATGCTCGCCCTGTATAATGATTTTTCGCGACTCTAATTGTGACTCAGAGCGCCGTAAACCTAATTCTGATCAAACCGCAATTACTCTGTGTTGCGGTTTTTAGCCAATGGTAGCCAGTATTTTGATTAAAAAAATCCAAACACAGTTGGTCGTAGTCCTGCTGTTGTTGTGCCCCGTTTTTGCTTGGGCTCAGACTTTTGTAGTCTCAGACATTCGAGTGGAGGGCTTACAGCGCATCTCTGCGGGAAGTGTGTTTTCTGCCATGCCGCTCGCCGTGGGAGACGCTGTTGACGAAGGCGGCCTTCGCGCAGCCTCGCGCAGCCTTTTTGCCACTGGCAATTTCGATGATATTCGTATCGGTCGCGATGGCAACGTATTGGTCATTATTGTCACAGAGCGCCCCAGTATCAGTGAGATAAACATTGACGGTAACAAGGCCATTGAAACTGAAGCTTTACTCGAGGGATTGAAGGGAGCGGGACTGGCGGTTGGTCAGGTCTTCCAGCGCTCTACTCTTGAGGGAATGCAACTGGAGCTTCAGCGGCAGTATGTGCAGCAGGGCCGATATGATGCCAACATCGAAACAGACGTTCTTCCAGAACCGCGCAACCGGGTATCGATCAGTATCGACGTCGATGAAGGTACAGTTGCGGCTATCAAGCATATCAATGTAGTTGGCAACCAAGTTTATTCGGATGATGAGCTCGAAGACTTATTTGAGCTGAAGACAACGGGCTTGCTGTCTTTTTTCAAAAACGATGACAAATACTCGCGCGAAAAACTGACCGGTGATCTGGAACGCATTACGTCATATTATCAAGACAGGGGCTACCTCCAGTTCTCTATCGACTCCACTCAGGTCTCTGTATCGCCCAATAAAGAGGCGGTTTACATAACGGCTAACGTGACTGAAGGCGAGAAATTTACCGTGAGCTCAGTGGATCTGTCCGGCGACCTTGTATTGCCCGAGGAAGACCTGCGCCGATTCATTCTGATTACAGAAGGACAGACCTTCTCGCAGCAACTTATTACTTCGACCGAAGAGTATATGACTCGCAGGCTGGGTAACGAAGGTTACAACTTTGCCAAAATTACCGGTATTCCCGAGCTCAATGAAGAGGAAAATACTGTAGCGATGAAGTTTTTTGTCGACCCGGGCAAGCGTACCTACGTGCGCCGTATTTCTTTCAAGGGTAACCTGAAAACCGCTGACAATGTGCTGCGCCGCGAGATGCGTCAGATGGAGTCGGCGCCTGCCTCTGCCTCGGCTATCGAACTGTCCCGGGTCAAACTGGAAAGGCTTGGGTTTTTCAGCCGCGCTACTGTTGAAACGCCAGCTGTTCCCGGCCGCGATGATCTTATCGATGTCGAGTTTGAGGTGGAGGAGCAATCTTCGGGAAGTATTGGTGCCAGTTTGGGTTATGCGCAGCAGGCAGGATTGATTCTGGGCCTGAATTTGCAGCAGGACAATTTTTTAGGGACTGGCAAACGCGTGGGCATTAACCTGAATTCCTCGACTTATCAGGACGTCTATAACTTTAGTTATACCAACCCCTATTATACCGAGGACGGTGTCAGTCGTGGCTTTAACGTGTTCTACCGCTCTACCGATTTATCCGAGGTGAACGTTGCCAGCTACACTACCGATACCTATGGTGCCGCCTTGAACTTTGGCTACCCGATCAAGGAAACACAACGTTTGGGTTTTAGCTTTGGCGTTTCGCAAACGGATATAACAGTAGGTCAATATGCTGTGCAGGAAATAAAGGCCAGCCCGCGCTTGCAGTCAAATATCCCTAGCTGGTACGAGAGCAACCTGCAAGCCGATGGCACCTTCTCGTCGCCAGAAGTGGTGGAAGCCATTGAGGATCTGCCCTTTGAGTATCGTGTGATACCCGATGAGCTGGGTTTTATTGATAAAAATGGCGACGACTACCTAAATTGGACTATCACCTCCAGTTGGACACAATCAACGCTTAACCGTGGCCGTAATGCCACCCGTGGCGCCTCAAACTCAGTGGCCTTGCAGGTATCCATGCCCGGCTCGGATCTGGAGTTTTACAAGCTCACCTATCGTGGTGAAATTTTTTATCCGTTCTTTAATGTGCAGGGCTGGAATCTGCACTTCCGCACGGACATGGGTTATGGTGAAGGCTATGGCGACACCTCAGAGCTCCCTTTTTATGAGCACTTTTTCGCCGGTGGCTTTGGTTCGGTACGCGGCTTTAAGTCCAACACTCTGGGGCCGAGGAGTACAGAGCCCGAGCTCTATACCGTCTCCCAGCCGGCAACTCAGATTGACGAAGACGGCAATGCTACCGAAGTGGGCGGCCCCAATGGCAGCGAATTTGGCTATGTGTACGACCCGGGACAGGGTAAGCTGGTTTCGGAAATTGTGCCTAACCGCAGGAACTCCAATCCATTTGGCGGCAATGTAAAAATAGTGGGTTCGGCTGAACTCATCTTCCCATTGCCCTTCATTAAAGACCGCAGCCAGATTCGGTCTGCATTTTTCATCGATGCGGGCAATGTGTTTAGCACACATTGTGGCTCTAGTCAGCCCAATTGCTATGGTGTCGACGTTGGCGAGTTTAGATATTCGGTGGGTGTGGGTGTGACTTGGATAACCGGTTTTGGCCCCATGACATTCAGCCTTGCCAAGCCGATAAATACCCAGCCTGAAGACAGAGAAGAAGTGTTCCAGTTTACCCTGGGTCGGGGCTTCTAATGCCGCGTCCGAGTCGTATAATTTTGTAATGTAAGAGTGAGAAAACCCGTGAAAAAACCAGATTCAATTACTATGGAGAACAACGTGTCAAAATTTATTAAGTATGCCCTTGTCTTTGCTGTATTGTCCCTGCCAAGTTTAGGTTGGGCTCAGGGGAAAATTGCCGTGGTCAATCTGCAGGAAGCTATTTTGCAAACTGACCAGGCCCAGAAGCGACTCAACGCAGTTCGTGAAGCCAGCGACTACAAAGCTGATAAATCCGAGTACGATCGCCTCAAGGAAGAGTTTGACGTGCTGGTTCGTAAGTTACAAAAAGATATGGCTGTGATGAGTCAGGATCAGCAGATTGCCGCCCGCCAAAAACTGGCCAGTAAGCAAGATGACTTGGAACATGTCACCGGAAAGCTGCAAAAGGCCGAGCAGGCTGCGGGCCAGGGGCTGTTGCAGGAACTGTCTCCCCGTGTGCAGGAAGTGTTGCGTGATTTGATTGCGACAGAGGGAATTGGCTTATTGCTGCAACGCTCGTCCGTTATTCATGCCGACGCCGGTTATAGCATTACCGCAAAAGTGACCGACAAGCTGAATCAGGATCCGGCACCCGCCGAATAAAGAGATACCACTACCGAAATTGGTATCACTACATGGCAGCCTCGTCTTACCTGCGTGAGCGGGGCTCATTATAATCGGGAGGCCTCGTGCCATGATGGATATCGTAGAAATTCGAAAATACTTGCCCCACCGTTATCCGTTCTTGCTAGTGGATCGCGTCGTAGAACTCAACCCGGGTGAGTCCATTGTCGCTTACAAAAACCTCACGGTGAATGAACAGTTTTTTGAGGGACATTTTCCCGAACATCCAGTATTTCCGGGTGTTTTATTATTGGAAGCCATGGCCCAGGCGGCTGGAATTTTGGGTTTTAAAACCATGGATAAAACCCCCGCTGATGGTTCTATGTATTATTTTGTCGGCTCTGACAAACTGCGTTTTAAGCGTCCCTGTGTTCCTGGCGACCGCGTGATGTTGAGAGCCTCTATATTGTCGGAGCGTCGTGGTATTTGGAAGTTTCAAGTCAGCGCTGATGTGGATGATAAACAATGCGCTTCTGCGACCATACTTTGTGCAGACCGTTAGCATAACCGCTGGATGAAGGGTTCTGCAGGTCTTCCACCGTTCACTATCAACTACGACGGAGTGGATTATGCAGGCGTTGATGAAGCGGGGCGCGGTCCTCTTGCCGGGGATGTGGTGGCGGCTGCAGTAATACTTGATCCCGAGCAGCCTATAGAGGGGCTGCGCGATTCGAAGAAACTCTCACATAAACGCCGGGAACACTTGGCTGCTTTGATCAAGGATCGGGCGCTGTGCTGGAGTGTTGCGCGAGCTTCTGTTGCCGAAATAGACCAGATAAATATTCTGCAAGCCAGTCTGTTGGCGATGAAAAGAGCGGTAACCGCCTTGACCCTCCAGCCTGGCTTTGTGCTAGTGGATGGCAACCGTCTTCCCCAGTGGTCTTACGCTGCCCAGGCGGTAGTGAAGGGCGACGACAGAGTAGGCGCCATAGCCGCTGCCTCCATACTGGCGAAAGTGCAGCGAGATCAGGAGCTTGTCGAGCTGGATGCCATCTATCCAGGGTATGGCTTTGCCCGTCACAAGGGCTACCCCACGGCCGTGCATTTAAAGGCTTTGCGTGACCTGGGTGTTACTCCCGTGCACCGTCGTAGCTTTTCTCCGGTAAAAAATCTGTTAGCGCAGGCCATGTCAGAGTAAACTGGTTCCCAGCCTGGAATCTCTAAATATGCCTGATTTTGTTCACCTTCGACTTCACACAGAATACTCTCTAAGCGACGGACTCGTCCGGATAAAACCGTTGGTTGACCGCGTTGCGGAGCTCGGCATGTCGGCCGTTGCCGTTACCGATTTAAGCAACTTTTATGGTCTGGTAAAACTCTACAAAAAAGCCTTTTCCAGTGGGGTAAAACCCATTTTTGGCGCCGACCTGATGGTTATGGAGTCGTCGGACCCTGAGCAGGCCTACCCCATATGTCTGCTAGCGATGAACCAGCAGGGTTATAAAGGCCTTACCGTACTTATTTCCCGGTCCTACGTAGATGGACAGCACCTTGGGCGCCCCTATGTCGAAAAAGCCTGGCTAGAACAGCACGCAGAGGGTCTCATCGCTCTTTCTGCAGGCGCGGCGGGGGATGTGGGGCAGGCTTTACTGGGGGGTAAGGCGGATCTCGCGCTAGAGCGCGCCCAGTTCTGGATGAGACTCTATCCCAACCGTTATTACCTTGAGTTACATCGCGCTGGGCGTGATGGCGATGAAGATCACCTGCACGCAGCCGTCGCTTTGGCGCAAGAGTTGCAATGCCCCGTGGTGGCCACTAATGATGTTCGCTTTCTCGATTCCAGCGAGTTTGAGGCTCATGAGGCGCGAGTTTGCATCAGTGAAGGCAGAGCACTGGATGACCCCCGGCGTGCGCGTTCTTATTGCGATCAGCAAGCCCTGCGTTCTGCGCAGGAAATGGCGGAATTGTTTCAAGATATTCCCGAAGCTATCGCCAATACAGTAGAAATAGCCAAACGCTGTAGCCTCACTATTGAACTGGGCAAACCCTACCTACCGGATTATCCAGTGCCCCAGGGTATGACCATTGATGATTTTCTGCGCCAGATTTCGCATCAGGGTCTGGATGAACGGCTGAAGAAAATTTTTACGCAGCAAAGCGATGACTCTCAGGCAGAGATTCAAGCCTACAGGGACAGATTAGATTTCGAACTGAATGTCATTATTCAAATGGGCTTTCCCGGTTACTTCCTGATCGTGATGGATTTTATCGGTTGGGCTAAGAAAAATGATATTCCCGTGGGGCCCGGGCGCGGTTCCGGTGCCGGTTCACTGGTGGCCTATGCGCTTGATATTACCGACCTCGATCCGCTGGAATACGACCTTCTGTTCGAGCGATTTCTCAATCCCGAGCGGGTATCCATGCCAGATTTTGATGTTGATTTCTGCATGGATAAACGGGACAGGGTGATCGACTATGTGGCAGACACCTATGGCCGGGAAGCGGTGTCGCAAATCATTACTTTTGGCACCATGGCGGCAAAAGCTGTTATCAGAGATGTTGCTCGCGTACAGGGCAAATCCTATGGTCTGGGCGACAAGCTATCCAAGATGATCCCCTTCGAAGTTGGCATCACGCTGGAAAAAGCTTTGGATCAGGAAGAGCCGCTTCGAGAATTTCTCAGCGAAGACAGTCAGGCTCAGGAAATCTGGGATATGGCGGTGCAGCTGGAAGGCATTACTCGCAATGTGGGCAAGCATGCTGGAGGCGTGGTTATCGCCCCGTCGAAACTGACTGATTTCTCACCTTTGTATTGTGACGACGCTGGCGGTGGCCTGGTTACGCAGTACGACAAAGGCGATGTAGAAGACGTAGGTCTGGTGAAGTTTGATTTTCTCGGCTTGCGCACACTCACAATCATTGACTGGACACTGAAGATGATTAACGCCCGGCGCGAGAACAGCGCCGAGGCACCGCTGGATATAAGCAAAATACCGCTGGACGATGCAGCCAGCTTCACGCTGTTACAGTCGGCGCAGACCACAGCCGTTTTTCAGCTTGAATCCCGCGGTATGAAAGACCTGATCAAACGTTTGCAACCCGATTGCTTCGAAGACATTATTGCGCTGGTGGCACTGTTCCGACCCGGCCCCTTGCAGTCCGGCATGGTAGATAACTTTATCAACCGTAAGCACGGTAGGGAGGTGGTTTCCTACCCGGACAAGCAATATCAGCACGAGTGGTTGAAGCCCATTTTGGAGCCCACTTACGGCATCATCCTGTATCAGGAACAGGTTATGCAAATAGCGCAGGAGTTGGCCGGCTATACACTCGGTGGCGCCGATATGCTGCGTCGTGCTATGGGTAAGAAAAAACCCGAAGAAATGGCCAAGCAGCGAGCTATATTTGAAGAGGGCGCCAAGAGCAAAGGCGTTGAATCAGACTTGGCCATGAAAATTTTTGACCTGGTGGAGAAGTTTGCCGGTTATGGATTTAACAAGTCACACTCGGCCGCTTATGCGCTGGTGTCCTACCAGACTGCCTGGCTGAAAGAGCACCACGGGGCCACTTTTATGGCTGCTGTAATGAGCTCCGAAATGCAGAATACCGATAAGATCGTGGTGTTTGTGGAGGAGTGCCGAGACATGGGGTTGGTGCTAAAACTACCCGATGTCAATGAAGGTGAGTATATGTTCACCGTCAACTCTGAAGACGAAATTATATACGGCCTGGGAGCAATAAAAGGTCTAGGCGAGGGCCCTATAGAGAATATTGAGAGCGCCAGGCGTGATGGTGGCGCTTTCAGTGATCTGTTTGATTTTTGCGAACGCACAGATCCGCGCAAGGTAAACCGGCGCGCCATCGACGCCCTGATACGCAGTGGCGCCTTCGATGGTATGGGTGATAAAAACGATAGTGAAGCTCGGGCTGAGAGTGGCGCAGGCAAACAGCGCCATGTGCTGATGGCGAGTTTGGAAGATGCATTGAAGGCTGCGGATCAAAGCGCTAGTAATCGTGATAGCGGGATCGAAGATTTGTTTGGCGAGGTCATTCCCAACAGCAATGGGAGCGACGTGACAGATGTGTATGCGCCTTATCGTACAGCACGGCCCTGGCCCGAAAAGGAACGTCTGGGTGGAGAAAAGGACACGCTCGGTCTCTATGTCTCGGGCCATCCCATTGATGAGCATGAGATAGAAATACGCAAGTTTGTTCCCACACGTATTGCCGATGTGCGCGGCGACAAATCGGGTGCGCAATTACTGGCGGGTCTTATAGTGAGCACGCGAACGATGAAAACCAAGCGTGGGGATACCATGGCAATTATTCAAATCGATGATCGCAGCGCGCGAATAGAGGCTACAGTTTATGCAGAGGCCTATAATGAAAACCGGGAACTATTGGTAAAAGACAATATTGTGATTGTTGAAGGGGTTGTTGCACATGACGATTATTCGGGTGGTTTGGGTATGCGGGCAAAAAGTGTTTCCAGCCTGCTGCAGGCGCGTCAGCAGCACGCACCTGAGCTGCAAATACACATAAACCAGAAAATATTGAATGGTAAGTTTACCGAACAGCTTGCCAGCACTCTTGCCAGTGCTGGAGGTGGGGATTGTCCTGTTTTCTTTGTTTATAGTCACTGTGGCAACAAGGCGCAGGTACGCCTGGGGGACGGCTGGCATGTTGTGCCCAGCGATGAGTTAATACAGGCGCTGCGCGATTGCGTGGGCCGCGAGCAGGTTTCTTTGCGCTACAAGTAGGCGTTTTTCAAACGAGGAGTTCGATTGTATGATGCTAGAAAATAAAGTGGTGGTGGTGTCGGGGATTGGACCGGGATTAGGGCAGGAACTATCGACACTGGCTGCAAAAGAGGGGGCCGCAGCAGTTGTGTTGGCCGCGCGAACTCCCTCTAAACTGGATACAGCTGAACAGGCGATTCGCGAGCTGGGTTTGGCCACGCCGGTACTGAAAGTGGTGACCGATATCTCGGACACACAGCAATGCCAGGCGCTTGCAGATAAAACGCTAGCGGAATATGGTCGTATCGATGTTCTGTTCAACAGCGCTTATGATCCCGGTAGTTTTGGCCCTATTGAATCGGCCAACCTCGATGATTGGCGTCGTGCCATGGATGTCAATTTTTTCGGTACTATGATGCTTACCCAAGCTTGTATTCCCGCAATGAAAAATGCCGGTGGCGGCACCATCGTTATGATCGCTACTATGGTTGAACATAAACCGATGGCCACTCAAGGCGGCTACGGTGCGTCCAAATCTGCGCTGCGCAGCGCGACCAAGCACCTGGCATTAGAATTGGGTCAATATAACATCCGCGTAAACAGTTGCCACATGGGTTGGATGTGGGGGCCCAGCGTAGAGGGTTATTTTGCCTGGCAAGCTCAGGAAACCGGCAGAACACAGGAGGAATTAATCGCTGAGATTACGCAGAATATTCCTCTGGGTGCCATCCCTGATGATGCAGACTGCGCCAAGGCCGCCATGTTCTTTGCTTCTGACTACTCTTGTGTTGTTACCGGTGCTTCTCTGGATGTGAACGGCGGCGAGTTTATGCCTATCTGATGAGTAACTATGAACTTTCAGGGCGTATGAATGAACTGCTGTTGGCACTGTCTCGCGGCCCTGTAGCCCAGCCCCCGTGGGAAGAGTTTTTGCGTATGTTGGGAGATGCGCTGGGTGCTGATTACGTCACTCTTATTCTGCGTGCGCCGCGCGAGGGCGATGCCGGCGTTGTGATTAATTCTGTGGTGCTTTCGCCTAAGTTATTCACTGACGATAGTGACAATTATTTTGCCCTGGATCCATTCATTAATTTACCCGAGGGTGAAGTGTTTACCATCGATGAGTTTTTGGCGGTGGAGGATTATTATGCCTCTGATTATTATCGGCACTACATTAAAGAGTTGGGACTCGCGCATTTGATGGGTGCTGATCTCGGGGACGATCTGGGTAACAGCGCGCGGCTTCGTTTTGCAAGGCTTGCGGGGCGAGAGAACTTTTCTGTCGATAACCGCTCCCTGTGTAGAACTTTATTGCCACACATTCAGCAAACTATTCGCCTGCATGCACGTATTGTTCGAGTAGAAAGTGAACGCTCCCTGTTTGCCAGTGCTGTTGATCAGATGGCTGTGGCTGCGTTTATACTCGATCAAAGTGCACGCATACGCCACAGCAACAAAGCGGCTCAGAAGTTGCTAGAAGAACGCCACTGGCTAAGTGAAAAAGCAGGGCAGTTGCACCTTCTCAATGCGTCAGATAACAAGGCGTTTCGCTCTTGTCTTGACGATGTTATGCAGGCTCATCTGCGTGCAGAGCCGTCCTTTATCAAAGCACTGAGACTGTCGGGTCAGGGGCAGGCATTTGGTATGTTGCTGCGGCCTCTCCCCCTGGTTGCCGCTCCCAATGGCAGTCGAAACCCCTCTGTCGCTATATTTATCTCCGATCCTTCTGCGCCGCGCCAGACACCCGCGGCTGTATTGGTGGAGCTATTTGGTTTCACGCCTGCAGAGGCCAGGCTTGCGCTAGAGCTAGCCAATGGCCACACTCTGCTCGAGGCCTGTGAACACTTGCATATCTCCCGAAATACAGGAAAATCACAGCTAAGTGCCGTGTTTTCAAAAACAGGGGTTGCCCGCCAGACGCAACTGGTGCAATTAATTTCAAGAAGCGTTGCCCCGATGGGCGAATAAACTAATAATTATAAATGAGGTTTACCTATGTCTAACATCAACAGTATTGAAGCTGCAGTACTCCAGCGCCTTCTCGAACATCTTGACAGCCGTAAAGATGTGCAGAATATTGAGCTGATGAACCTGGCCGGCTTTTGTCGTAATTGCTTGGCTAAGTGGTATATAGCGGCGGCTGCCGAAGAGGGTGTAGAAATAGATATGGACAAGGCCAGGGAGCGTATCTACGGAATGCCCCACAGTGAGTGGAAGGAAAAATATCAGGCGGAGGCTACGCCTGAACAATTGGCAGCCTTTGAGAAAAACTCACCCGGCTAGGGGCGACCGGCTAGGGGCGACC
>JBLHNQ010000028.1:0-31188 GCA_047650635.1 Halioglobus sp. | reverse complement strand
TTCAATAAACTGGCTAGGGCTTCTGCATCGTGCATTTATTTCAAATTATGATAATGTTACGCCATTAACTTCACTTGATCGGAGAAACCGATGTCTATGTTTGTGCCCAAGCTGAAACACGCATTGCTACTCAAGCTGATGAATTTTATGGGAAAGTTTATGCCCGGCAGCAGCTACATGGCATTCGCCGGTCCCGGGAGTTCCCTGCAGCTGTGCCGCCACATTTCCCGAACCGGGGTCACCAAGGTGTTGGTTGTCACCGATAAGGTGCTGCGCGAATTAGGCGTGGTAGACAAAGTGGTTGAGGGTTTGCTGGCGGCTAATATCGACCTGGCATATTACGACGGCGTGCAACCCGACCCCACTTATGATCAGGTGGCAGAGGGCGTGAAAGTGCTTCATGCACAGGGCAGTCAAGTCGTTCTGGCTGTTGGTGGAGGCTCTGTTATTGACGCGGCAAAAATTATAGCGGCCAGTTCAAACAGCAGTGAGCCCCCGCAAAGCTGGGTGGGGATGGGCAAGATAAAACACAAATTTATGAAAATATACGCCGTACCCACTACGGCCGGTACCGGTTCTGAGGCCACTCTTGGCGCGGTAATTTCAGACAGTAAAACTCACGAAAAGGGTGTTATTGGCATGAAGGATTTGCTGCCTGCGGCGGTTGCTCTGGATCCGGAGTTGGCTCTGGGGTTGCCCCCACATATCACCGCAGCCACTGGCATGGATGCTCTCACTCATGGCATTGAAGCCTACATCGGCGTGTGGGAGCGAGGTACACGGCTTGAGCATGCCAGTGCGGCGGTCAAGCTTGTTTTTGAGAACCTGAAAACGGCCTACCACGATGGTACTAATCTAGCAGCGCGTGAGGGCTTGTCCATGGGTGCTTATTACGGCGGCATAGCGATTAACCAGGTTAATGTAGGTAATGTGCACGCCATCGCTCATCAGCTGGGGGCTAAATACAGTATTCCTCACGGGCTTGCTAATGCCATGGTGCTCCCCAACGTATTGGACTTTTGCCGAGAGGAAGCGCAGGCCAGGTTGGCGGAACTCGCGGTGTTGGTCGGTGCTGGCAGCGAAGGGGACGACCAGGCCCAGCTCTCTCATAGTTTTATTCAGGCGGTGCGCGACCTGCGTACCGAAGTTGGTATTACCAGTTGCTCGGAAAAAATTCAGGCGGAAGATTTCGATGAGCTGTGCAGCGCGGCAATCGCAGAGGGCTCTATGTACCCTGTGCCAAAGTTGCTCGACACAGCGCATACCATGGAGATACTGCGCAAATTGTTGCCGTGAGTGTCATTGGCGCTTTGTGAAAGAACGCTACAATCTAGGCTTTGCCCAGACCACTCAGCCAGCCGCAAATTTCAGTCATTAGTTTTTCGAAGCTGGCAGTAACACCCTCCGAACAGGCAAAACCATGCTGATCCTGCGCGTAGTGAAGATGCTTTATGGTCACATTCGCCTGTTTTAGTTTTTCCCCATAGGCGATTCCCTCATCCCGTAACGGATCATTTTCCGCTGTAACAAGTAAAGTGGCTGGCAGCGATGAAAGATTCATCGCTTGCAACGGTGTGGCTCGAGGAGGGAGTTTTTCGCCTGAATTCCCCATATAAGTATCCCAGAACCAGCGCATCATATTAGTTGAGAGTGCATAGCCTTTGGCCTTTTCTGTGTAGGAAGGGTAGGGTGTTTGGTAGTGGTCGGTCACGGGATAAATTATGATTTCCCCCGCCACTTTAGCGCGCTCTGCATCGCCCATTTCCAGAGCGCTACAGATTGCCAAATTAGCGCCGGCGCTGTCACCGGCTAACACCACAGTGCCATTGTTGGGGCCGAGTTCGCCAAGCCGGTTGGTGATCCATGTGGCAGAAAACAGGCAGTCGTTGTGGGCGGCGGGGAAGGGGTGCTCGGGAGCCAGACGATAATCAACTGAAATGACAGTGCAACCACTGCGTCGGCACAGTTCCTGACAGAAAGGTTGGTGTGTGTCCAGGTCACCGATAACCCAGCCACCACCGTGGAAAAAAATGATCAGCGGTTTATTGCCGCCACTGTTGCTTGTAATCATGCGAAGAGCCAGTTGCCCATCGGGAGAGGGAAGCTGCAGTATACTTAGCTTAGTGCCTGCACCGGGGGGCGCTGAATCTCGCCACGCTCTGGCATTGAGAAAGCGATAAACCCTGCGAATTACGATAACTTTGATGTTGTTGAACATGCAAATGAGCCTTTGCCTATGAAGGGTGACAACTTTACTATTACAGTGCCACTACGAATACCGCAAAATGACACTCAGCGAAAGGTGACACCACGACATGTCCGATGATCAACTTGAAACAATAGTTCATATTCGCCAGACGGTGGGCAGGATTTGTGCTGCTTTCCCGGGTGAATATTGGCGTGAAAAGGACAGCGGCAAGCAATACCCCGTAGAGTTTGTAGCGGCGCTGAGCGATGCGGGCTTACTGGCTTGCCTTATCCCACAGGAATACGGGGGCAGTGGGCTACCTTTGGGCAGTGCCTGTGAAGTTTTAACCGCAATACATACACATGGTTGTAATGCAGCGGCCTGTCACGCACAGATGTACACCATGGGTACGCTTCTACGTCACGGTAGTGAGCAGCAAAAATCCAGCTATTTGCCAGACATAGCTGCAGGGAAATTACGCCTGCAGGCCTTTGGCGTTACCGAGCCTTCAGCGGGTACCGACACGACCAGTATAAGCACGTCCGCCGTCCGCGATGGTGATAACTATATTGTGAATGGGCAAAAGGTCTGGATATCCCGGGCAGAGCACTCTGACTTAATGATCTTGCTGGCGCGAACCACACCCAGAGGCGAGGTAAAAAAACGCTCTGCCGGGTTGTCTGTTTTTATCGTGGATATGAAGTTGGCGCAGCAGCAGGGTATGACCGTTAAGCCTGTTTCCACAATGATCAATCACGCTACCACAGAAATATTCTTTGATGACGTGCCAGTTCCCGCCGCCAACCTCATTGGCAAGGAGGGTGAAGGGTTCAAATACATATTGTCCGGTATGAACGCCGAGCGAATATTAATTGCCTCGGAATGTATCGGTGATGCCCGCTGGTTTATTAAAACTGCCAGCGAGTATGCGACAAACCGCGAGGTGTTTGGTCGGCCTATCGGTCAGAATCAGGGCGTGCAGTTTCCTATTGCGCGTGCTTATGCTCAAACTGAAGCCGCGGCATTAATGGTGAAACACGCAGCCCAATTATATGACGCGGGAAAACCCTGTGGAGCGCAGGCCAATATGGCTAAAATGTTGGCATCTGAGGCTTCCTGGGCGGCGGGGGAAGCTTGCATGCAAACTCATGGCGGGTTCGGCCTTGCAACAGAATACGACGTGGAGAGAAAGTGGCGGGAAACCCGGCTGTACCAGATTGCGCCGGTTTCAACTAACCTTATTTTGGCGTACCTTGGCGAACATGAGCTAGGGTTGCCGCGTTCATACTAGCGAGTATAAAAATATGAAGCCTACACCACATCATAGAGATCAATACTTCGATTACTCTCGGGCCATAATGATGTTTCAGGACATGGATATCTATGGTCATCTCAATAATAGCCTGCACAACCAGTACTACGACAATGCCATTAATCGATACCTGTCGATTGAAGGTGGCTTGTGTATGCGTAGCAGCCCGGTAATCGGTTTGATTGTGAATTCGGGTTGCAATTACTTTTCCGAGGTCAGTTGGCCCGAGCACGAATATCTGGACGTAGGTGTGCGGGTGAACAAGGTGGGGCGCAGTTCGGTGCAATATGCAGCTGCCCTGTTTATACCCGGTGAAGACCTCGCCCTGGCACAGGGCACCATGACGCATGTATGGGTAGACCGTGTATCACGAGAGTCAGTCGCTATTCCCGATGAAATACGGGCGGCAATGCAGGAGATTCACTATAGCGAGCAGTGAGGTTTCTTGGGTGAAGCTTCAGGGCAATGGATATGGCGCGCCGTTACTGTTAGGTAAATTCGCAGACGTCCGGTTTTTGTTTATACCAGTTGACGCCGTTTTCATCCTGGCTGCGCAGAATTCTTCGACGACCCATCAGGCAATTAAGATGGGCTAGTGTTTCGCCGGTGGCCATTCCAAGAACGCTGTCGTCGATTTCTCTTTTAAACAATGCGGGGAAACAATCTATGGCCCGTTTGGGCTCTTCCAGGTGATTAAACAAATTGTCCAGATCTGTCTCGTGTCCCTCGATAACCTGTGTCAATCGCACATGCAGTCCATGGAATGGCGCCTCGTGTGCGGGCAGCACCAACACGTCATCGGGCAGTCTGTCACGAATACGGCCATTGGATTGCAGCCACTCCTTTAGCGGATCACCCTCGGGTTCAGTGGGAAACACACTCACGTTAGGCGTAATTTTGGGTAACACCTGGTCTCCGGAAATCAGTAGTTTGAGTGCCGGGCAGTACAGGCAGACGTGCTCCGGTGAGTGACCGGCGCCGACAACAACTTGCCAGTAACGATTGTTAACACGAATAGTTTCCCCGTCCACCAGGCGTCTAAAGCTATCGGGCAGTGTGGAAATGGCTCTGCCAAAGCCGCCAAATTTTTTGCGATATTTGTCCAGTTGCTCCTCGTTGTAGCCAGCTGCCTGATAAAATCGAATGGCCACGTCCGGGGCCTCTCTGCCGGTGTCTCCTACCATGGCGCGACACATAAGGAACTCCTCGCGTGACATCCACAGATCACAGGAAAAGCGTTGGGTAATCCAGCCTGCCAGACCGACATGGTCGGGGTGAAGGTGGGTGCAAATGACACGCTGCACTGGCTTCCCCTGCATAAATTCGCTAAAAACCTGTTCCCAGATTTCGCGTGACTTAGGCAGGTTGAGGCAGGTGTCCACCACCGTCCAGCCGTCATCGTCTTCGAGTAACCATATGTTGATATGGTCGAGGGAAATTGGCATGGGTATGCGCAGCCAGTAGACCCCGTCTGCAATTTTCTCGGGCACACCGGGGCTTGGGTTAACCTTTCTACCCCAGGGGTAGTTCAGGCCGCGAAACAGTTCAGGGTTATCGTTTAGCATACGCACTATGGTCGGTGTAATAGCCAATGAAGTCCAGAGCTGGTTTTTGTTTTAAGCCTGATGTTGACTGCGGGCTGATCTTTCATCACCATGCTGCGGCAAATTCAAGGAGAAGTAGAGTGGCAATCAGCTATTTGAATGGAGAATTCATACCTCTGGACCAGGCGAGGATATCCCCGTTGGACAGAGGCTTTCTGTTTGGTGACGGGATTTATGAGTTCATCGCTTACTATAGCGGGCGTCCCGTCGGGTTCGCTCAGCACATAGAGCGTCTTTTTTTAGGCCTACAATCAATTGGTATCGAATCACCGTTATCTAAAGACGACTGGCGCATACACTGTGATCGTCTTCTGCAGGAAAACAATACGTCTACCGGTGGGGTTTATATTCAGGTAAGTCGAGGGGCAGACACGAAGCGCTCGCATGGTTTTCCGGAGGGTGTGGCTCCCACCGTTTTTATAATGCTATTGGACATGCCTAGTGGCGAAGATCTAAGCGAAAAGAGAGATAAAGGACTCCGGGTGATTAGCGAGGAAGACCGACGCTGGCGCAACTGTGACATTAAATCGACGTCCCTGCTGGGTAACATTCTACATTTTCAGCATGCAGTGAGTGGCGGTTGCGATGAAACACTGCTGTTCAATACCGACGGCGAACTCACCGAGGGTGCAGTTTCCAACGTGTTTGTGGTTATTGATGGGGAGGTGCTGACCCCTAAATTGGATAGGCAAAAATTGGCAGGAATTAACCGGCAGATTATTCTCGATGTGCTGCGCGCCGAAACAAACATCCCGGTGGGTGAAGCTGTGGTTACGCTGGAGCAGGCCCACAACGCCGACGAGATATGGTTTAGTAACTCAGCCGTTGGCATTATCCCGGTAGTGGAACTGGATGGAAAGTCAGTCTCCCAGGGGCGCCCCGGTCCAATTTTTCAGCAGGTGGAGACACTGTTCGAGGTCGCGAAGTTGGGGTACTAGGGGTTTCTCTTTGAAATCGGACATATTTGGCTGAAACTATAGAGCAAACCGAGAATTGGCTGATGGTACTTCTGAACCAGGAGCGACAGGCCACCAAGGAATGCAACGCTCAGATGAAGATCTTGATCGCCTGTACTATTCCTCACTGAGGCCAGTCACAGCATAAAGACTGCTGATAAGGCTCTTAAAGCCATCAAAGAGGTGCTACCAGTTTACCCGATAACCCTGATACGGGAGCGGACCTGCAGGACGGCACCGGGCGAAGAAAACTCGCGACAGAACCTTGTTCATTACATTAGGACCCTTCGCACTTACCCTGGTTCAGGCGTCTCGGTTGATTTTCTCCATTTGCGATTTGATTATCCATATCTCAGCCTCATGGCTTGAACAAAGGCTCTGCCAGCGCACATCCGGCATAGAGACTGGTCGCCAGGCGGTCAAAGTGACGTAGCATTGGTGCTCGTCCAGGTCACAGTCTGCAGCCGGGACTACTCGCGTATTGATGCGCCGTTGGAGGTTTTCCGGCTGCCCTAACAAATAATCCACCGAAAGTCGTTCTTGGTCTACCTCGATGGAGAACCAGTTCGGGCTGCCATCGAACAGCGAGTCGCCTACGTAAAGCTCTTTATTCTCGTCCGACGCACGTGCGTTCATGCTGCCTAATGCCCAGCATCCCGTTGTGATCGGGTCCGCTAGAAAGAGCAGGGCGGCCCCAGCAGTTACCCCGACTGGCAGTGTCACGCAATGAGAAAAATCTCTGGAGATATTCATACTCATATTTTGATTAGCCCTTGGAGTAGCGACAGGGCTTTTTCAACACCCTCCTCTGTAGTGACGTTGCCCGGCGACAGCCGCAAGATCTGTCCTCGGGCATCGATATAGACGCCGCCATCACGCAATCCGTCGACGACCTCGCTCGCGACGATATTTTGTGGAAGCCGGAACATCACGCTTCCTCCCCGCCGCTCTGCCGCTTCCGGGCTCGCACAGTCGAGTCCCATGGGGGGCAACTCATTCATCAGAATATCAACAAGTTTGCGGTTGTGCGCCAACATCAGATTAGGGTCCTGCTCCAGGTGCCATTGCAGCGCGGGTACACTCGCCACGGCGGCGACACTGGAGGGCGTGCCATGATCAAAACGTCTCGCATCCCGCGCGAATTCGAATGCGTCTAGATCCCAGGACATGAAGTTTTCTTGGCTGAACCAGCCCCGAAATTCCGGGGTACATTTTTGCATGAGTCCGTCACGGACATAGATGATTCCAGCACCTGGCGCTCCGCCCAGCCACTTCAGTGTCGTGGAAACGACAAAATCGGCTTTTGGTTGATTGACATCGAAGGGTACGATGCCAACGCCCTGGGTGATATCGACACCGATTATCGAGCCCTGTTTGCGACCATGTTCGAACAGCAGATCGAGCTGTGGCCTGTGAGACGCAATGGAAGTCACAAAAGTGATCAGCGCCACCCCAACATCGTCCTGCCAGCGAGCGATGAAATCTTCGTCGCGCACCCAGCTTTCCCCCGCCCGCAGGGGCACTGTATCCAGCTGAAACCCGAATCGTTCCTGCAGTGCCTGTAGAAGGAAATGTAGGCTTGGGAAGCAATCAGCAGCTATCAGTACACGCTTGCCTTTGATAGCTTCTTTCTCGAGGGAGCCGATAATACTGTAAAGACCAGACGTGACATTCTCTGCGGTGGTGACGCAGGCAGGGTCTGCAGCGATGATTTCCGCCCAGTGTTGGATGAATCGGCTGCGGAGATTGAGCACCTGCGGCCATTGCTCGTCATTGGGGCAGCCCCAGATACTGGAGAAATCTGCTAACGCTTCCGAAATCACACGTTCCTTTTCAGGAAACATTCCGATCGAATGGTAGAGAAAGTAGCCGGCCCCGGATCGGATGGATGTTTTTGTCGCCATAAATTATATGCCCCTGTGAAAAATTATTATGCTGCGCTGGTGCCGATTATCCGGCTCCGACAAAGTTTGGAAGCCAAAGGCTCAGAGTCGGAAACGCAGAAACCAGCAATAGTACGACCAGTTGAACAAGAAGAAACGGCACGATTGCGCGTAACAGCGGGACGAGGCCACAACCAGCTATACGTTCTGCGGCGAACAGGCATACACCCAGTGGCGGCGTGATTAGCCCGATGTTCAGGTTCAGTATTGCGATGACGGCAAAATGCAGCGGGTCGATACCGACCATGACGGCGGCCATGGACAATACCGGTCCGAATAAGATTATCACCGCTGTTGGGTCGATGAACATGCCCAGTACAAGCAATATGGCATTGAAAACCAGTAGTGTTCCCAGCGGCCCAAAATTCAAGTTAGCTATTGTTGCCCCAAGTTGTTCGGGCACATTTTCGACGCCAAGGGCCCAGGAAAATGCAGCGCCACAGCCGACGATGATCAGCATCTGTCCTGAAAACATTGCGGAAGAACCGAACGAGCCGGCAAGCGATTTAAGCGTCAAATTCCTGTAGATAAACGCTGACAGCACCAGCGCGTAAAAGGCGGCTACGGCTCCAGCCTCGGTGGGTGTCATCGCCCCCCCGATGATACCTGTCAATATGATGACTGGAATCAAAAGCGGCAAAAATGCGCTGCGTGAAACCCGAAGCACACCGGACATCGACCGGTCGGGCTGTTCCACTGTTAACGTGCGCTTGTCAGATTGGAGCGATACAACTAGCATCAGCAGCGCGCTAAGCAAAAGGCCGGGCACAATAGTTGCCAAGAAAATTCCGGCTATCGAGACGCTGGAAATAGAGCCATAAATAATGGCGATCAGCGAGGGAGGAATCATCGGACCAATCACCGCGGAAGCGGCCGTTACAGCGGCGGCATAGGGTGCCGAATAGCCCTGCTTGATCATCTCGGGAATGAAGATACGACCCAGCGCCGCCACGTCACCAAGAGCGACCCCAGTAATGCCTGAAAAAAGAACAGAAGTAGCGATATTGACCTGTGCCAGTCCGCCACGCATCCATCCGAACAGTAGATTTGCTAGGTCAACTAGCCGACGTGTTATCCCGGCAGTATTGACCAGTTCACCGGCCAACACGAACAGTGGCACAGACATTAAGACGAAAACGTCCATGCCTTGGTATATTCGCTCGGGCATTAACGGCAGAAACGCCCATTGATCCGTCCAGGCGATCCATGCAGTCATGGCCAACAGCATTGCCCAGGCGACTGGAAATCCCAGCACCAGCAGCGCAAGCAAGCAACCAATTAGCAGAATGAGAGAAACGCTCATAACCTTGCCGTCCTGCGTAGGATTCGTTCAATCGAGAATAAGGCCGCGAGAAAAAATGCCGCAGGTACACCAGCGTAAGGGAAGATAAGTGGAAATCGGACTCCGTCACTGGTCTGCCCGGCGATCAGTGTTAGTGTTCCAAGGCCGTGAACTGCAACCGCTATAAAGACGAAGAGTGATAAAAAATCGATTAGATCGTCGACCGCGATTACCACCAAGGGTGCTCTGTCCCATAGCAGTTCTCGCAGGAGGTCTATGCGGATGTGGGTGTTGTCCCGGACACTGACTGCGCCGGCGAACAATGTCATCCAGATCATCGCGTAACGGGCGAACTCCTCGGTGAAAAACGGTACATAACTGAAAAAATACCGTACGGCCACTTGAAAAATAATGAGGATGAACAGTATTGCCAGACAGATTGTGGACAGGGTGCGCACGATTCCTGCAACGGTCCCGATAAAGCTGGATAGTTGGCACATTACGGCTGTGATCCGCTAGCGTTGGCTACCGCCGCGAGGCTCATTTTTATAAGCGAAGAGTCCTCTATTACATCGCTTAACCACTTGATGGCCGGTGGCTGCACCCGCCGGGCAAATGCCTGTCGGGTCGCACTGTCAAGCACGTTGACATTGACTCCGTGCTCATAGGTTATGGCGAGTGCCTGCGCTTCCAGTTCGCCGGAAACGCGGCGGTTAAAGGCTACAGCGACGTCAGCCGCTGCTTGCAATGCTCTCTGATCCTGTTCCGGAAGTTGCTCAAAAAACGCATTGTTGATACCCAGTGGAGCAAAGGCGTAACTGTGCGCTGTAGTAGTCAAATTCGACTGAACCTCGTACAGCCGTGTAGAATTGAACACGGGAAGCGAGTTGTCTTGGCCATCCACTACACCGGTACTGAGCGAAGTATAGAGCTCGCTGAAACTAACACTTACTGCGGAAGCACCGAGCGATTCCACCATTATCCGTGTTAGGGGACCAAGTACCCGCATCTTTAGTCCCTGCATATCGCCGGGCACCGTTATGGGAGTATTAGAGCTAAAATGTCTGAATCCCCCTGACTCCCACCAGCCAAGCACCTTGATGCCAGTTTTCTCACGTATCCTGCCGGCAAACAGGTCACCCACGGGTCCATCGAGCACTTCATGAGCCGTCTTTTTATCCGGGAAAAGATAAGGAAGGTTCAGAACAAGAATATCTTTGTATACTGTGGCGTAGTTGGCATCGCTGGCATCACTCATTTGTATGACCCCGCGACGCACTTGGTTCAGCCGAGCGACCGGTGAACCCAGCGCACCGGCATAAATAATCGAAGCCTTGACTGATGTCCGCGCTTCCACTTCTCGCGCGAAAGTCTCGTAGGTCCCGTTGACGAATTCCAGTTCTTTAATGCCCTGCGGTAGCGCCAAGCCAATAATAAGACGTGATGATTCGGTCTGCACCGACTTGGCCAGAATAAACCAGACAGAAGCCACTACGAATGCGCACAGGATAAGTAACCTGGGTCCTGGCAGTAACGACATAAAGCGGGTCAAGCCGTGCCGCATAGCCCGAGGTCTTGCAGGGTGTATGCGGATAACTTGGTCTGGAACGGCGAGCGATGCATTGTAGGGTTCCGAATTATTTTGACCATGAAATTATACACGATTATATGTATAATAATATATAATTTTTTAATACGCGGAGCCCTGTCATGTTTTCAATTGCGGAAAAGGAACTACGCTCTTTACGTTTCTCATCTCTTTACCTGTCACCCTGGCCGGACACTCTACCCGAGACACGAAATAAGTGCGCTAAAGGCGCCGCGAGACCATTGCAGCTGCTCTTAGTGGTGGTGATTATGGTTCTCGCTGTATTTAGAGCCAACGCTGGACCGCCCGACTACATACTGCACAACGGTGTTGTCATTACCGTCAATGAGGAGCAGAAGAGTGCGCAGGCGCTGGCTATAAGCGGACGAAAAATCGTTGCTGTGGGGTCCGACGAAGCCATCCTGCCAATGGCTGGCAGTGGGACGCATGTCCTCAACCTGAAGGGCCACGCAGTCATTCCCGGCCTCATAGACAATCATCACCATTTCATGGACAAGGCGGTCGATGTCATGCTGGGCGCTGATGTCACGCTAACCCGGTCAATCGACGAAATGGCACGAGTTATTGCAGCAAAGATTGAACAGGTGCCCCCCGGTGGCCTGGTCTACACGACCTCGGGGTGGCTTCAGACCCAGTTTACCGAAAATCGTACACCGACACGCTCGGATCTGGACCCTGTTTCCCCTGATAACCCGGTGATAGTGCAGGGTGGTCATTCGTTGTACCTAAATTCCAAAGCGTTAGAAATAGCAGGTATCAACAGAGACACGCTTTCTCCAAAAGGTGGCACTATCGAGCGAGATCTCAGAACCGGGGAGCCCACAGGCCGACTGATCGAAAATGCGATGTCATTGGCATCACAATGGGACTTGGGCAAAGCGGACCGAGGGCAAAAAATTGAGGCTATACGCCAGGCACAGAAGAAAATGCTTGCGGTAGGCGTTACGAGCTTGCGCGAGCCGGGCATCTCGGCGGAGGACATGCGCGCCTACCAGCAGTTTCATCAAAGTGGTGAGTTGATTCTTCGCGTTAGCATGAACTACAGCTTAAGTCCGGAACAACCCATAGCTGATTTCGTCGAAACGCTCAGTACCTGGGGCGTAAGCACCGGGTTTGGCGACCATCGTCTAAGGCTGGATGGAATAGGCGAGTTCGGCCTCGATGGAGGTTTCGAAGGCGCGCTTCTTTCAGAGTCGTATGCCAACACACCAGGCGGCGCAGAAAAACCCTATTATGGTCTCCAACGCATAGCCACTTTGTATTTCGAAGAAGCTGTGCTCGCCATGAACAGGCTAAACTGGCGGCCCAGTGTCCATGTTGTCGGCGATAAAGGCCTCGACATCGTTTTGGATGCTTATGAGCGAGCGAATCGCCAGCAGTCCATCAAGGACAAGCGCTGGGTGGTCGAGCATGCTCACGTTACGCGACTCGACCAGCTAGACCGTATGCGGGAACTTGGCGTTATCATCTCGACACAATTTCATCCCTACATGGCGGCTGGAAACATGGCCTATTATTGGGGTGACGAACGAGCGGCGCAGGCCATGCGCGTGCGTGACTGGATGGACGCTGGGCTAATGGTCGGCGGTGGCAGCGATTGGTCGTTGGTACCGGCAAATCCATTCTGGATGCTATACTTCTGGGTCTCTCGGGATACGCGACTGGATGGCATCAGTGGGCCCAAGCAGGCGATAAATCGGCAGGAGGCTTTGCGCATGATGACTCTGAATAACGCCTATATCACCTTTGAAGAAGACTTCAAAGGTTCCATAGAACCCGGCAAAGTCGCGGATATCGTCGTCCTGTCAGATAATTACCTGACGATTCCCGAGAAGGAAATACGCGACCTGCGCGCACTCCTTACCATCGTTGATGGTAAGGTCGTTTACAGCGACTCCAACGGACCTTTTAACCAGCGATGATGCTTCGGCTAATAGAACGGCCAGAGTGTCCGGAATAACCCCATGAGTAAGAAAAATTTCGATCTGGACAGATCCATTCCCTACCTGATCTACCGGATTTCCAACGGACTCAACCAAAATATCGGCGATCGCCTCAAGGAGACCGGGCTGACACTGAGCAAGTGGCGTCTCTTGTCCAGCCTTCGCTCCCGAGGAACCAGCACCGTCGGCGAGTTAGCTAGGTGCACAGTGATGCAACATGCCGTAGTAAGCCGTATCTTGAAGGAACTGGAGAAAGAAGGCCTTATTCTTCGTCAGCAACGGCGTAACGATCAGCGTGTCGTAGAGGTGCAATTGACAGACCAGGGTGAGGCAGCCTTCGCCTATGCGTACGACATAGCCGAGGGCCACAGAAAAGATGCACTGACAGGGTTTTCAAGGACGGAGACTCTGGAACTCGGGGCCATGCTCCGGCGAATCCAGGACAATATTGGCATCATCGGACAGTCCTGAAAGTGAACGCTACTGGCGGAGCGCGTCGTCGGACCTTACATAGGTCCGACCGCGCCGCGTTTCAGAACTGATACGAAACGCTAACACCGACCGTGCGGGGACGCACGGGGATCGCCATATTGGGCCTGCGCAATGTGCCGTCAATAATCTCGGTGATGATTGCCGACTCGTCCAATAGATTATCCCCGAACAGTGTGACCTGATAACGATTATCGTAGTCGAAGATCAACCGGGCGTTGACCAGGGAATAGTCTCCCACAGGTTCATAGCGCGGCGAAGCGGGTCGGAAATCGGTGTAGGATTTTCCCACGTAAGAGTAATCTGCTCGGCTAATAAGACTCCATGCGCCCGACAGTTCTGCCATGTGTTCGATAAATGCGCTCGCTGAAAACTCGGGTACAAATGGAATCCGATCACCCTCCTGTGGGGACGATGCATTCAGCTGCGGCGGATCTTCTGACAGTTCGGCCTCCATTACGGTGATATTGCCGCCCACGGAGAGATCTAGGTTGGCAAAAGGGAGTGCCACGATCCCGAGTTCAAAGCCCATTATTTCGGCGGAACCCACATTGTCGATAATAAGGAAGTCTCCTTCGTCCAAGGATGCGAGAACTCTTTCCTGGCGATCACTCCACTCCATAAAATACAAAGCCGCATCCACCTGCAGTCGTCTGTCTAGGAAAGAGGCTTTGCCGCCAACTTCCCAGCTTTCTAGTGAATCCGAACCGAAAGCTGGAAAAGTCGCGCCAGATGTAAAGTCTGGCTCGTTATTACCTCCGGCCCGAAAGCCCTCTGCGTAATTGGCATATACCATCGCATCTTCTGAGATGTCATAGGATAAGTTGAATTTCCAGTTGATATCGTCTTCTTGTGAAGAGGTGGGTACCGGCGCCGCATCATTTTCGCGAAAAGTGGTTGCCAAGTTCTGTCCAACCTCATTGATTTCGAACTCGAAGACACGCACACCGACCGTGCCGGTAAGGCGTTCGCTAAAGTCGTAACTCAATTCACCGAAAGCTGCGGTGTTCTCGATTTCACCGTTTACTTGTCGGTTCACGAAAATGTTTTGCTGATCGGTCAAGGCATCACCGGCTAGAGTGGTACGACTAACCGTGCTGGTGAACGACGATTCCTCTTTCTGATAGAACAGGCCGGCAACCAGTTGAAGTGGACCGTTCCAGTTCGATGCGTAACGAATTTCGCTGTTATCTATGCTTCTATCCTGCGGCTGATTGAGTGTGCCCTGCGTGGCATATAATTCAGGGTCATTCTCTGAAAAGCATACCGACTTGGGCTTGCCGAAAATCGAACACAGCACCCGAGTTGCCGGAAAACTATAAAAGATATCCCTATCCAGGCCGGAGGTGCTTGCACTGATGGTACCGTGATCAAGTTCCCATTCTAATGCGATATTGAATGCTTCTACAGATTCTTTCCATGGTGCAGGAGTTAGGTTTCGCTGATTATACTCACCGAAAATTGGCTGATACCAGTAAGGGCCATCGCTCTCCGTGTCCTGCTCTAGGTACATCATATCGAGTGTCACGCGCTCTGTTGGCATCCACCGGAATGCCGCCCGGCCACCTGATATATCTATATTATTAACATCGTCCTGCCCGTTGAACGCGCCATCCGGCCCACTGTGGATATTGTCCACGAAACCAGATTGGTCACTTTGATAGGCAACCAGTCTGAGAGCCGCGACACCTTTTATGATAGGGATGTTGATCATGCCATCTATATCAGTATTTTCATCGCCCGCTTCTTCCGTTGTGCTAACGGTCGCGTTTATCCCACCGCTCATCGCTTCGACGTCCGGCTTGTTGGTAATTAGACGAATTGTGCCACTCATGGAACTGGCTCCATAGAGCGTACCCTGTGGTCCTTTCAGTACTTCGATGCGTTCCATATCCGCGAGACGCAGGTCGGCCTGGCGACCGCCACCATCCTGACGGTTATTGCCGGTCAGGATGATATCGTCGAAATAAACACCGGTTGTTGACGCACCCACTGATTGCAATCCGCGTATCACGATACGTTTGTCGCCGGGGCCTTGATCCTCAAAGCTCAGGCCGGATATTTGCGGCGCATAATCCGCGAACTGTTTGATGCCTTGGCGCTGCAGATCTTCGTTGCTGAATACCTGTATGGCAATGGGCGTATCAGCCAGAGCGACTGTGCCACGCTTGGTGGCGGTAACTAGTACTTCTTCTAGTACGTTAAGCTCCTTTGATTGCGCCGTAGCGGTAATCGGAAGTGTTAGTCCGGCGGACAATGCCGGGATGCACAGGGGCAAAAACAGCGCTTTTCTCTTCCTATTCATTAATTTCTCCTTTGTGTCTCTTTGGACAACAGTGCGACCGAAAGTATATTTAAATATCTATTAATATATACTTATCATTCGCGCTTGGCGTTGTCAATCCCCAGCCAATTTTTTTAAGGGTTGCTTCTTGCCAGGAGTCTGTCTGGCTTGCGCCTGACAGGCACCGTTTGAAGTTGTCGTATGTCGGAGAGCACTGCAATGTCTGGGGTACTTTAAAGAATCAGGCGGCAATTTTTGACAGGAGTTTGGGGGCTCTTCATGGAGGGCTCCCATGATTAATTGCGGATACCATTGCATTTGTTGCTTTGGGACTGTTAGGGATTTTGTGTCAATTGTTTAATTTGCAGCGCTTCTATGCGGTCTTTTATAATGAACATTTCGGTTTCGTGAGAAAGGCATGTTAATTTCCATCTATCTTCATCAGTCTGGTAATTTCTCCAGGACAATAGCGTGACCAGGCAGGTGCTCTCATCTTTGCCAACGACTTCTCCGGGCACAATGCGCACAATATTTCGTGGTTGAAGAGAATCGATCTCCGCTCCCACATGGTAATAGATCATCAAGCGTTCTTTATCTGCGTCGATGCGCACCAATAACTGCGCGCCGTTAAAAATGGAGGTCCCGCTGTAAAGGTGATCGCCAATTCTTTCACGCCGCATACTACCCAGTGCCCAGTCTCCCTGGGCAACGCCATCACTGAGGTAATTGAAAGCCACTTCCGTGGTTGCTTTTATCTGCACGGTACTGGAATGACAACTTTTGTCATCGGTGTTCACAATAGAAACTCCTTAAAGACTGATCTCAGTCTTTGGTTTGTGTATCATACTGACAGTGAGCTGCACAGCTTCGCTTTGATAAACGCCATGGGCTGTACTTCTACAGTTCATGGCTCAAGGGGCGCCCCATGCCGGATAGTTAAGCCCGCCGATTGGCGTTTACTGAAACTCGACAAAGCTTGCAATAGAACCAGTTGGCTGATTAGCCTACGCTCCGGTCAGAGTTTGCCCAATACTGTGCACGCACAGCCTTCTTGTCGGGCTTACCTACCGCAGTCAGCGGGATGGCTTCGACAAAGTCGATCGATTTGGGTGATTGCACGGAGCCTTTCGCCTCCTTTACCACCAGTTGCATGGTTTGAACCATCGTCTCGCTTGCTTCAAACCCGGGCTTGAGCACCACAACGGCCTTCACCGCTTCACCCCATTGCTCGTCTGGCACGCCGATAACCACTACCTGACCTACGGCCTCGTGGGTGGCGAGAACGTCTTCCACCTCACGGGGAAAGACGTTAAAGCCGCCGCTGACAATCATGTCTTTGGTGCGATCGACAATGTAGAGAAAGCCCTCATCGTCCAGCCTGCCGATGTCGCCGGTATGCAGCCAGCCTCCGGCGAAGGTTTCAGCGGTTTGTTCGGGCATGTCTTTATAGCCTTTCATCACCAGCGGAGCGCGCACGCAAATTTCACCGGGCTGACCCTGCGCTACGCGGTTGTTCTGGGTATCCAGTAAGGCGAGGGTAACCCAGGGTGAGGGCCGGCCGCAGGAGCGCAGGCGCTCGGGTTTATTCAGATCGTGATCTGCCCTGCGCAAATTACTCAGCACCATGGGTGCTTCCGACTGGCCGAAAAACTGGTAGAAAATCTGTCCCCACTTCTCAATGCCCTCTTTTAGCCGGGCAGGGTTCATAGCCGAGGCGCCGTAAAACAGGGTTTCCATGCTGGACATGTCGGCATTGGCAGCGCGCGGCGAATCCAGTAAAAAATACAACATGACCGGAACCAACATAGTACAGGTAATCTTGTGCTGCTCGACCATGTCGAAAAACGAGTCCGGGGTGAAACCCTGCATCACATAGAAAGCGCCACCTTTTTGCAACACAGGTACAAAAAAAGCGGCTGCAGCGTGGGACAGCGGTGTTGGGATAAGCATGCGCAAGTCGTCAGGGAATTCCCATTCCGCCATTTGTATTTGCGACATATAGGCTATGGAGCGGTAAGTGCTGAGTACTCCTTTGGGCACACCTGTAGTGCCGCCAGTAAAGGTCATGGATGACACATCATCGGGTTGAACATCGGGTGCCACCAGAGCCTGAGGTGCAAAGCCTGCGGCCAGAGCCAGGTAGTCTTCACCGCACTCGGTGGGGCCAAACCCCAGCATAATCAGATTGGATTCGGGCAGCTTTTCTTGCAGTGCGGCATGCAAGGCCGCTGCATGTGGTTCAAAGACAGAAGCGTCATATACCAATGCGTCAATTTCCGCAGCCTGTAACACAAACAAGTGATCGTCCATTGAGCCCAGTGGATGTAGCGGCGTTCCAATACATCCCGCTAACTGCATTGCGGCAATGTTGGATAATACTTCCGGGCGGTTAGCCGAGATGACAGCAACGCGGCTGCCCCTCCCAAGACCTCTGGACTGCAATGCCTGTACCATCTGGCTGGTGGACTCGCGCACATCGCGATAGCTGGCCACCTTGTCCCCAAGGAACAGGCAAGGTTCATCGTCATAGCGGTTTAGACCATCGATAAGCAGGTGAGGCATGAGCGGTGGATTGTGCACGGTGTCGGTTGTCATGGATTCTCCAAAGGCTGCGATTTGTTCTATGATCGGATTTACCAGCATAACTTGTCCGAATGGAATGTGTATCCCGGTAGTATAAAAATGGATACTTAGTCTCTATTATTTAGATTCAGCTATGGGGAGAAAATAATGAAAATCGATGGTTCGTTGATGTTCGACCCGGTAAAAGTCGGCGAAATGGCGCCCCAGCTTGAAGCGGGTGGTTTTGATGGCGCCTACACCTTTGAAGGGCAGAGCGACCCCTTTATATCTTGCACCACGGCGGCAATGACCACGCAAAGAATAGAACTGATGACATCTATAGCAGTGGCTTTTTCACGCAACCCTATGAGCCTCGCCTATCTTGGCAATGATCTGCAGAATGTATCTCAGGGCCGGTTTATATTGGGCCTGGGTTCGCAGATAAAAGCACATATTGAGCGCCGATTTTCCATGCCCTGGAGTAAGCCCGCTGCGCGAATGCGTGAAATGGTGCGGGCGATACAGGCCATTTGGCATGCCTGGGAGACCGGGGATAAGCTTCAATTTGAGGGTGAGTTTTATACTCACACACTTATGCCACCACTGCTTACACCTCCTGTCAATCAGTACGGTGCCCCCAAAATTTACCTAGCCGGGGTTGGGCCACTTATGACACAAGTGGCTGCGGAAGTGGGCGATGGCTACTTTATGCACCCGTTCAATACGGCCCGCTCAATGGATGAATTGTCGTTGATGGCCGTGCACAAGGGGCTCGAAATAGCGGGTAAGTGCAGAGAGGGTTTTGAGATTTCGGCCCAGATTATCACTGCCGTCGGGCAGGATGAGAAGAGCCTGCAATCCGCCATTTTTTCCGCCAGAAGCCAGATAGCTTTTTACGCGTCCACGCCGGCTTATGCGCCGATTTTGCAATGCCATGGCTGGGAGGGAGTGCAGCCGGAAATGACCCGTCTGTCCAAGGCGGGCAAATGGATGGAAATGGGACAGTTGATTAACGATGAAATGCTGAACACCTTTGCCGTCGTTGGCACACCAGCAGAAGTGGGCGCTCAAATTGCCAGCCGCTTCAAGGGTAAGGTCGATCGTGTCAGCCCGATTTTATACCAGCCCGACCTGGAAGTGTTGTTGGAAGTGCGCAGCGAAATAAGCCGTGCTTGCGCAGAGTAGAGCTGTTTGCAAAAACAACTATGACACTGCTTTAGCAGCGCTATGCCAGCAGCGCTTGCCCTGGAATAGACTGCAGTAACTGTCGCGTGTATTCCTGTTGCGGATTTTCAAATAACTCTCGCCCTGTACCCTGCTCAACAATCTCGCCCTTGTACAGCACCACAATGCGGTCGGCTATATGTTTTACTACCGCCAAATCGTGAGACACAAACAACATGGTCAGGCCGTATTCCTTGCCCAGGTCTAGCATCAGGTCAAGTATTTGCGCCTGAATGGTTACGTCCAACGCCGACACCGGTTCGTCTGCAACAATAAACTCCGGGTGGGTTGACAGTGCGCGACCAATAGCGATGCGCTGTCGCTGCCCGCCTGAGAATTCATGGGGATATTTACGCACGAAATTACGTGCCAGTCCCACGTCGTCCATTAGCTTTAATACTCCTTTTTCTACGCTGGCTTTTGTCTCGATACCATGTAGCAGCAGAGGTTCGGCCAGCGTGTCATACACCGACATGCGCGGATTGAGCGAGGCATAAGGGTCCTGGAAAATCATCTGCATGCGCCGGCGCATATTCTTCAGATCGGCACCTTCGAGTGAGGTAACGTCGGTGCCGTCAAAGTCTACTGTGCCAGATGTGATGGGCACCAGTCGCAAAATGGAGCGCCCAATGGTGGATTTACCGCTGCCCGATTCGCCCACCAACCCCAGGATTTCGCCTTTGCGAATTTCCATAGAGACATTGTTTACAGCCTTGACGGGTTCCTGATGTTTACCCTGGCTGAACCAGGTATTTAAATTACTGACGGTAATCAAGGGTTGATGCAATTCTGTGTTGATCGTCTTGGTGCCACCGGGAATGGCTGAAAGAAGTTTTTTTGTGTAGGGGTGCTGTGCGTTTTGGAAAATGCCCTGGCGATTGTTGTGCTCCACAACCTTGCCGGTTTTCATCACAATGATGTCATCGGCAATATCGGCTACAACGGCGAGGTCATGGCTGATAAATATCACTCCAATGTCGCGCTTTGTCTGCAGCTGCGCTATCAATTTTAATATTTGAGCCTGAATGGTGACATCCAGAGCCGTGGTGGGTTCATCGGCTATCAGCAACTTGGGTTCATTGATTAGTGCCATTGCTATCATCACGCGCTGGCGCATACCGCCTGAGAACTCGTGGGGATAGCTGTTGATGGTAGACCCTGGGTCACGCAAACCCACTTCTTCCAGCAGTTCGACTGCTCGCAGGCGAGCCTCTTTTTTGGACGTGCGTTTGTGGAAAACAATAGGCTCAATCAGCTGGTCGCCAATGGTCATGTAGGGGTTGAGGCAGGTCATTGGGTCCTGGAATATCATGGCGATATCCCGGCCGCGAATTTTCTGCAGCTGACGCTCTGACATCTGCAGCAGGTCTTGCCCTTCAAATAGAGCCTGGCCGCCTTCGATTTTTCCCGGAGGCATAGGTATCAGGCCCAACAAGCTGTAGCAGGCCACCGACTTGCCTGAACCAGACTCGCCAATGATGGCGGTAATTTTGCCAGATTCTACAGTGAAACTTACATCGTCGACGGCTTTTACTTCGCCGTTGCGGGTGTGAAAGCTTACTTGCAGGTTTTTTACATCGAGTAGCGCCATGGCCAAAACTCCTCTGATCTAATCTTTAGAGCTGCGCACATCGAGTGCGTCGCGCAGGCCGTCGCCCAGAAAGTTAAGAGAAAACAGTGTCAGTGACAGCGCCGCACCGGGAAAAATTAGCAACCAGGGAAACTCTTCCATGGTTTCGGCACCGTAGGAAATTAACAGCCCCCAGGATGTTTGCGGGGGTTGGACGCCCAAACCCAGGAAGCTTAAAAACGCTTCCAATAACATGACGCTGGGAATCGTCAGTGTGGTGTAGACGATAATGGGGCCCAACGCGTTGGGAATAATGTGGCGGCGAATAATGGTAGCTGGCCCCAGACCTAAGGAGACAGCTGCTTCCACAAACTCCTGTTGGCGCAGCGACTGCACCTGGCCGCGCATGATGCGCGCCATGGTTAACCACTCCACCGCGCCAATCGCCAGAAACAGTAGCAACAGATTGCGTCCAAACACCACCATAAGCAGTACGATGAAGATCATAAAAGGTAGGGCGTACAGAATGTCGACAAGGCGCATCATAGCGGCGTCTATCTTGCCGCCAGCGTAGCCTGCGATGGCTCCATAGGTCACTCCGATTAGCAACGCCACCGTGGTGGCGACAAAGCCCACTGCCAGTGAAATGCGCCCGCCATACATGATAAGAGTAAGTAGGTCGCGGCCAAAAATGTCGGTGCCCAGCCAGTGCTGTGCCGACGGTGGCGTTGCGCCCAAATTTAAGTCCTGGGTTTCGTAGCCGTAGGGTGCAATCCAGGGTGTTAGCAGTGCCACGATAATAAATAGAGTCAGAACGGCCAAGCCAAACAAGGCAAGGCGATTTTTCTTCAAGCGTGTCCAGGCGTCCTTCCACAGGGACGTGCCGTGCTCGGCCATGGCGATATCGTTGATTGTTGTCCCGTTGCTCATTTATTGATCCCCAAACTGTGCCCGCAAGCGGGGGTTCATCCACGCGGCAAGAATATCTGAGAGCAAATTGAACAGAACAATCAAGGTGGATAGAAATACGGTGGAGCCCAGAATCATGGTGTAGTCGCGGTTAAAGGCGGCCTGTACAAAAAAGCGTCCCAGACCGGGCACCTGAAAAATGGTTTCGACGACGAAGGAGCCTGTTAATAGTCCGGCAAAAGCGGGGCCCAAAAATGCCACTACCGGTATCATGCCACCGCGCAGGGCGTGACGGGTGACAACCTGCCACTCCGGCAGGCCCTTGGCGCGGGCGGTGCGAATATAATCCTGTGACATCACTTCCAGCATACCGGCGCGACCCAGGCGCGCGATATAGGCTGCATAAGCGGTACCCAGTGTGATGCTGGGAAGTATCTTGTCGCCGGGAATGTCGCCCCAGCCGGCTACCGGCAACCACTCCAGGTAAATGCCAAACACCAATACCAGAAGAGGGCCAAACAGGAAGGCGGGCATGCAAATTCCTATCATGGCTACCGACATGGGGATGTAATCCTGTATCGTATTGGGCTTGAGGGACGCCACTACGCCAGATATTCCACCGAGAAAAAGTGCCACTAGCAGCGCATAAACGCCAAGTTCAGCGGTAACGGGCAGCCCCGCTGAAATGAGTTCATTAACATCGCGCCCGGGATATTTGAAGGAGGGGCCGAAGTCGCCATGAGCCAGATCCCCAAGGTAGGCCAGATACTGTTGAGACAGGGGGAGGTCGAGTCGATACTGTGCTTCCAATGCGGCCTTAACTTCAGGCATCACTGCTTTTTCACTATCGAAGGGCCCACCGGGGGCTAATCGTACGAGAAAGAAGGTTACGGTAATAACGACTAGAATGACCGGCACTGCCTGCAGTAAGCGGATAGTAATAAATCGCCACATAGACTATTCCCCTGTTTCAGTGTTTGTTTGTTTCGAGCCACACATATTTGAAGTTTGTTGAGTCCATTAAATTGGACGGCATACCGTGCACGGAGGGATTAATCAGGTGCTTACTGGTATAGGTATAGATCGGAATAATCGGCATTTCGTTCATCAGCATCGTCTCGGCTTCAGTGAAAATGGCAAAGCGTTCCTCGCGGGTTTTTGCCTTGGGCGCTTTTTGCAGGATAAGGTCGTCGTAGTACGGGTCTGCGAAGCCGGTATTGTTATTGCCGCCGTCGGTGAGATAAAGATCGAGGAAATTATTGGGGTCTACATAGTCGCCAATCCAGCCGCGCCGGGCAACCTGGAAGTTCATCTGGGTAACCGAGTCGAGGTACACCTTCCATTCCTGGTTGGCGATGGTCACCTCTATATTGAGCGCTTTTTTCCACATTTGCTGTAGAGCTACCGCAATTTTGCGATGGCTTTCGCTGGTGTTATAGGTGACTTCCAGTCCGGGCCAACCCTCGCCATTGGGGTAGCCCGCTTCCGCTAATAGGGCCTTTGCCTTTTCCAGGTCGTAACCAAATACTTTGGGGGGCGTGTAACCCAGGGCTCCCGGTGGAGTAATGGAATATGCCGGATATACCGATTTTTGCATGACGGTGGCAGCCAGAGTGTCTCGGTCTACAGCCATCGACAGCGCCCGACGAACCCGCACATCATCCACCGGAGGGCGCGTGGTGTTGAGTAGGAAAAAGTAGGTGCCGAGATAGGGTGCCTGCACATAGGGGCTGTTTTCCATGGCCTGGTAGACGGGTATTTTCTCCAGTGGGATACTCTGGGTGTAGTGCAATTGGCCGGCGCGGAACATGCGCTCTTCACTGACAATATTTTCAGTGGGATAGAACACAATGCCATTCAGTTTGACCTTGTCGGCATCCCAATAGGTGTTGCTCCTCTCCATGACGATGCGACGATTCAGAAGCCATTCCGTCAGTTTGAACGCGCCGTTACTAACCATATTGTCCACTCTTGTCCACTTGGTAAAACGGTCGGTGGACTTGCCGAATTTCTCAATAGTGGGGCGGTGCACGGCAAAGGTGCTGTAGTGGTCCATGAGTTGGATGAAATAGGGCGTTGGCTCATTGAGCGTAACTTGTAGCGTGAGTTTGTCGAGGGCTTTAACGCCAAGTCTTTCAGGGTCGGTCATGTTGCCGGTGGCGTAGGCCTCGGCATTCTCTACGGGAAAGAGCATATAGGCATAGAGGTTGCCCATCGCAGGGCTCAGCGCCCTGCGCCAAGACCATACATAATCCTCGGCGGTCATGGGGTCACCGTTGGACCACTTTGCCCGGGGATTGATGTGGAAGGTGATAATGCGGCGGTCTTCGCTGAAGTCCCAGCTTTCGGCTACACCGGGTTCTGGCTCCAGGGTGTAGGGATTTTTCACCGTCAAACCCTCAAAAAGAGCTCGAATAAGGTGGTTTTCAGGTACGCCAGTTACAACGTGGGGGTCGAGCCCCTGTGGTTCGGAGCCATTGCCGTAATGCAATATGCCCTCACGGTTACCGGAGCTTACATTGGATTCTCCGCCACCGCAGGCGACCAATGTGGAAAAAAATACAAAGACGATGAGTGTTTTTAATCGATTAAGTGGCATAGCTGGGGTGCAAATTATTCTCAGGTTTCAACTGTAGCCTATTATGGCTTACTTGTCAGAACTACTCGCAACGCAGACCGCTTCAGTGAAGGAAAAGCGCAGGCGCCGCGCTATAATTGACAGGCTATAGCGGGTAGCATGGGTAACTCTCTAAGGAGCCTCAAAATGACAGACAGTAAATTCAACCAACCCCTGAGTGGCAATGAAATGCCGCGATTCGCCGGGCATGCCAGCATGTTTCGTCTGCCCACACAGATGGATGCCCAAGGTTTGGATATTGCGCTGGTGGGAGTCCCGTTGGATATTGGCACCAGCAATCGTGGAGGCAGTCGCTTCGGCCCCCGTGAAATACGCTGTGAATCTGTGATGGTGCGCCCTTACGGCATGTATACGCGAGCTGCACCCTTTGACTCCTTTCAAGTGGCTGATATCGGTGATGTACCGGTTAACGCTTTTAACCTCGCCAAATCGATAGACATCATCGAAAATTTTTACGATGGGGTTTTCGCCTGTGGAGCAAAGACGGTCTCCATGGGAGGCGATCACACAGTGACTTTACCAATATTGCGCGCCCTGGAAAAACTGCATGGACCGGTTGCTCTGGTCCATGTGGACGCTCACGCCGACATCAACGACACCATGTTTGGCGAGGAAATTTGTCACGGTACTATCTTTAGGCGTGCGGTAGAGGAAGAGCTGGTCAACCCGAACAAGATGTATCAGATTGGGCTGCGCACCACGGGTTATTCTGCTGAAGATTTCGACTGGTCTCGGGACCGTGGTGCGACAGTGGTGCCGGTAGAAGATTGTTGGTACAAATCTTTGGCGCCGCTGATGGAAGGCATTCGTGCGGAAATTGGCCCGGAAACTCCAGTGTATCTCAGCTTTGATATTGACGGGCTTGACCCATCGGTAGCGCCGGGCACTGGTACACCAGAACCCGGGGGGCTGACCAGCATTCAGGGCATCGAAATTATTCGTGGCTGCTGGGGCCTCAACCTGGTGGGGGCCGATCTGGTTGAAGTGTCTCCTCCTTACGACACTACAGGCAATACTTCACTGCTGGCCGCCAACCTCATTTTCGAGATGTTGTGCTCCTTTCCCGGCTGTCAGCGGCGGGAAGCCTGAATCTATGATTGAGCCGATGCCAGAAGTTCCATCCGGCAAAATGAAGAGTACCGTAAAGCGCAAAAGAAGTTCCCGTGGTGAAGAAACTCGCGCCAGCATTAATCGGGCTACGCTGCAGATTATAAAGCGTGACGGTATGCGCGGCGTGCGTCATCGTGCGGTCGCAAAAGAGGCGGGCGTGCCCCTGGGGGCTACCACTTATCATTTCAAAAATATTGAAGAGCTTATTGTTAGCGCTTTCAATTATTGGCGTGCGCAACCTGCAGCAGGCCCCAATCCCTATGTGCGCCAGATTTTAGGTTTTCTCGAAAGCAGAGCGCCCTATATGCTCAAGGTTTCCGAAAACAGAATCGCCCTGGCGCAAGAGATTTATAAGTTCACGGTCGATTATGAAATTGACCAGATAGAAAATTACCGGGACAGTTGTATCGTACAGTTGGCGTTCTACCACGAAAGCATTCACATCAAGGAGCTACAACAACAAGTTTTTGACTACTGGCAGTCTGAAGTGGACAAGCTGATCGTGGCATTTACGGCACTGGCATCACCAGACCCTGAGGCCGACGCCCGTATCTGCCAAAGCCTGTTTCATCAGCTGGAGCGAGAAGCCATGATGAAAGGCGGCGATTATGATCGCGACAAACTGAAGGCCACCCTTCATCGGTATGTGTGTCACGTCATAGGCGTAGAGTTTACCGTCGAAAAACTTTAGATCTTCGACGTGCCTGGCAGTATGTAAAGCGCTACGCATCGATTTTTTGCACGGCCTCTCGCAGCGCTGCTGCTGACGTGTTTGAGGCTTATTGTGGCAATGCGGTTGGCGCTTACAGCACTAGAGCAATGTGTTGGTGGCCGTCCAGGGCAGCACTTTCTCCCAATGTGTTTATGAGCATGATTGTCATGCGCCAGATCAACGCAATCTGCCTTGATCTGTATAACATTCGTCCATGAAAATACAAAACACAGATCATGTGGCTTGTTATCTTCTTCCCCGTGCAACAGTCGCGCTCTTGTGTGGCATAGCGGTTTCAGTATCTGCCCCCACCGCCTCGGGCCAACCCGGCTTGAGCCGCGTACGCTTGCGCGGGAGGAAGCGAGCTGATTCAGGCAACACTTTGTCTTGTCTACCCCTCAGCGCGATCGTGAAAAACATGGTGTTTTTTACAATTGGGACATCGACAGCAGCTGGCACAAAAGTCTGGAGGCCAACGCTTACCGTCAGGTCAGTAACCGGCGTTTCTACCGCTATGTGCAAACTATCTGGTACCAGCGCGACATCAATACCATGGGCGAGCTGACAACAGACGGGGCCTTTACACCGTTGAACTTTCAGTCGCTGGGTAATCATGAACTGCGCTTGGGGCTGCAGTACCTCAATGATGAAGTCGAGCAGAACCGGCATGTGGACACGCTGTCCTGGACGCCTCCGGTATTGAGCAAATCCGTGATAAAGCCAGTACGGAAACATGGGCCTGGTTTGCGCAGGATCAATGGCAGTTCAGCGATAGAGTGGCGCTCACCGGTGGTGTGCGACAGTACTATGTCGAGGGTGATTTGGCCTATACCAATCGCGGCAGTATCTCTGCCGGGAGATTGGACGCCGATAACGAAATGATAGGCTCATTGGGGTTTGTCTGGGATCAATCCAGCGATCTTCGCCTGCGTGCCAGTGTTTCACTCTTATGCCAATGGGCCGTTCGGATTTGCGCCCTACACCAATCTGACCTGGATGGAGCGGCGCAACGAATTTGCTGACTTCTCTAGCTGGGATACCGGCATTCCCGCCTTGAGTGGCCGTGCTGGCTTGCGCTGGGAGGGTGCAGCTGTGTCCATTCCCGTGTTGTGGGCAGACGTCTATATGCGTGGAGAAACCAGCTCAGATCTTGAGGAGCCGGGCTCTGCGTGTTCTAGCCTTAATGACAAAGATAGCTGGCTGACGGTAAATTTTGCCACCGGAATAGAATTTGGAAAGGAAAGGCAATATCAACTCTCGCTGGAGTTGATGAACTTTACCGACCGGAGCTATTTAGCGTCCACAGAAAATTTGTATGGGGTAGAGCGCAGTATCGCAGCCAAATTCACCGCAGATTGGTAAGATAGGGTCGCTGTAACGCGCTTCAGGGAAAAAACGCTAGCCGGGTCTGAAACAGTTCTGATAGAGTCAAAGTGGTATAAACACCAATACTTTTTACCCTGCCAAGGCTAGTGGTCGTTTTTGGCCACCAGTTCAAGCCAATTATCGGAGCGCGATATGAGCATAACCTTCCCTGCACGGATCCTGTGTGTAGTCCTCTTCTTTTCTATTTTGTCAGCATGTGGCGGGGATTCTGCTGAGGAATACATTGCGCGTGCCAAGCAATTTATTGCCGAGTCAAACTACGATGCGGCAACTATTGAGTTAAAAAATGCCCTGCAGGTTGACAGTGAATCTGGTGAGGCGCGCTGGTTACTCGGTAAGTTTTATCTGGACTCTGGCGATATTCTATCGGCAGAGAAAGAACTGGAGCGCTCTTTGGCGCTCGGTTGGTCTCGTGATGAAATCTTGCCGGCTCTGGCGAAAGTGATGATGGCACGGAGCAAATTTGCCGAGATTGATAAGTTGGATGGAACGGAGCTTCAGCCGCAGGCCGCAGCCAGTGTCGCGGCCACGAAGGCCATGGCGGCTATGGCTCTGGGCAAAAATCGCAAAGCGAAGAAGCTCATTGAGCACGCGCTCTCAAAGGCGCCTGAGTCGTCAGATGCACTTTTCGCAGAGGCGAAAATACTGGGCAGTCAGGGAGATTTAGCTGGCGCAGAAGCTGTTTTAGATAGCTTGCTTTCACTGCATCCTGAGAGCGGCCAGGGTTGGGAACTATTGGCCGACCTCCGTTTGGGTCAGCACAAGCTCGATGAGGCGGAAGCAGCCTACAGTCAGGCTATTGAGTTTATGCAGAGTAACTACGGTGTCATGTTTAAACGCGCATTGTTGTATTTGCGTATGGAAAACTATGAGGCTGCTCAGGCCGATACAAATAAACTGCTGGCTATCGCTCCCCAGCATCCACAACCCAACTACGTTCAGGGCCTGTTGGATTTCCGCGCGGGGAATTACGCTAAAGCCATTACTGTCCTGTCTTTGGCGGAGCCTGCCGCAGAACAGTTTCCGCTAGTGTCATTTTTCCTCGGTAGCGCGCAGCTTATTGAGGGACATATCGACCAGGCTGCGGTGCAGGCTGTAGCGTTTAATATTAGGGTGCCAGAGAGCATCCGGGGGCGTACTCTGCTGGCCACAATTCGCTTGCAGCAGGGTGATTTCGAGGCGGTCCAGGAATTACTTCAGCCGGTTCTGGCAGCGAATCCAGACGATATTGGCGCGCTAAACCTTATGGCCAATGCGCTGTTGCGCGACGGAAAAACAGACCAAGGTATTACCCTATTATCGCGAGTGGCAGAGCTGCAACCTGACTCACCCGTCGCTCAGGTGCGCTTGGGAGCAGGCCTGTTGCTGGAAGGCAGCAATGATGATGCCGCCCAGCATATAGAGAGCGCTCTGGTATTGGCTCCTGAGTTTCAGCAGGCCGATATTCTCCTGGTAATGAATTACCTGCAGAAGAAAGACTACCAAGCGGCAATTGAGGCAGCCCAAGCATATAGAGGCAGGCACCTGGCCAGTGTCACACCTTACAATTTACTCGGGCGCGTGTACCTCGAAGCGGGGCGCCAGGATGAAGCCGTGGCATCATTTAAAAAAGCACTCGCTATTGATGCGGCCGACCCCGCTGCCAATCACAATCTTGCTCAGCTAGCTATCCTCGATGGCGATTTAGGCATCGCTCGCACATATTACGAGACTATTCTGGACAGCCGCGAAGACTTTCTTCCCGCTCTCATACAGATTGCCATGCTAGATGCCCGTGAAAACAACGGTGAGGCGTTGGTGGCACATCTGGAACAGGCCATAACAGCACACCCGGACAATCTTCAGCCGCGTCTGCTCATGGCGCGTTATCACCTCAGTCAGGAACGGCCCGATAAAGTAGCCTTGGTCTTTGCAAGTATGGATCCCGTGCAGAAAAAATCGTCTCAAGTACTCCAGTTGATGGCAATGGCGCAGCTTTCCGGAAACGAAAACGAAGAGGCCCAATATACGTTGGAGCAATTGGCTGAGTCTGTGCCAGACACTGCGCCACTGCGCCAGATGATGGCAAATGCTGCCGCTGGTTCAGGCGATATCAAACGCGCGGAACGCGAGCTGCGCAAAGCGCTGGAATTGGACGAAAATTATCTGCCCGCCAGACTGGCTCTGGCTCGTATGGCGCTTTCGAAGGGGCAGCTTGACGAGTATCAAGTACATATAGAAAAGCTGCGCGCACTGGCTCCGGACAATGCTGACGTTCTGCTACTTCAAGCCTCAGCTGCCGCCCGTAAGGGTGAACACGATGCTGCAGTCGCACTCGCACAGAAGGCATACTCGCAGTTGCCGGTAAGGGCGACGCTGCTAGCGCTGGCCCTGCATAAAAGTGCCGCTGGAGACTCAGCGAGCGCGCTGCAGCTTTACCAGCAATGGGTAGATGACAACCCCGGTGATGTTCCTGTGCGCCTGGTGATGGCCGAAACCCTGGCCGGGGCAAACAAGATGGCCGATGCTATTTCATATTATGAGCAAGTTATAAAAATAGATCCTGACAATGTCACTGCTCTTAACAATCTGGCCTGGCATATTCGCGACGAAAATCCGGCGAAGGCGTTAAAAGCTATTCGTCACGCCAGCACCTTGGCACCCGATTCGCCAGATGTTCTCGACACTCTGGCTATGGTTGAGTATGGCAACAAAGACTATGTGTCTGCTCAGCGCAGCATCGATCGGGCTTTGGATAAAAAACCCGACAATGCAACGCTGATTTACCACAAGGCGATGATTCTTATAGCGGCGGATAAAAGTGCTGCGGCTGAAAAAATTCTTCATAGCCTAATCGAGAGCGGGACTGACTTTCCCGAGGTAAACGAGGCGGAAGCCCTTCTGGCTAAGCTTAAGAATTAGACAATCAAGATGCCCCGCGATAGCTGCGGGGCATCTGCCACTATCCTGAAATAACCCCCCTCTCGTGACCGCGCGGGCGTTCTAGTACCCCCGTAATCAGTATTAGCACCAATCAGTGTGTAGTAGACAGAATCCCTTGATCTATGACCGGATTCGCATAAGCAGTGCGTGATACAAAAGAGACCAAGGAGAAACAAAGATGAGACACCTGGTGAAATCCTGTTATATATTACCCCTGTTGCTGGCAGCCAGTAGCACCGCTCACGCGCAAGATTCGCGGGGAGGTGACGCGGCCAAGATGGTTGCCGATGGAACAGCCTCGCTAGACTTTCGCTATCGCATTGAAAATGTCGATCAGGAAAACTTTAACAAAGACGCCACCGCCAACACGCTGCGATCGCGCATAACACTGGCAACTGCGCCCTGGGGTGGCGTTTCCGCTCTGCTTGAAATGGATAATATCTCTAACTTTGGTTCGAATGATTATAACGCTCTGGAAAATGCCAATACCCGATATCCCGTTATTGCCGACCCCGAGGGAACCGACCTCAATCAGGCGTATGTTA
>JBLHNQ010000027.1:0-31250 GCA_047650635.1 Halioglobus sp. | reverse complement strand
TGCGCACCTGAGGTGGGACGGTTTATGCTGGCAAATTTGCCGCCGCTTTCGCTGTCCCATGTCCATACTGTGGGTGGTATGTAACTCTCTGTCATTGTGCTGACGTCCTTTTTGTTGGTTCATTTTGGTTCATTTTGTTTCATTTTGTTTCATTTGGTTTGAGTTGGCTCAGTTTAGCTTAGCATTGGCTGTCATTATTAGCAGCCGATATCCCGCTAACAGGGAATACTGCGTAAGCGCTCGTATCATCCACCAAAACCCCGCATGCGGAGTGTCCAGCGCGTAGCTGTGAAAGAAGTTTACGCCCCGCATCGATATCACTTGAACGGGTGGAGTTATTAAACTGGCTTAACACATGCTGCAGCATGTCGTCAGCCGTTTTTGAATCGCCTTGGCTGTGTAGAAAATCGGCATAAGCGGTTGCTACGCGTAGTTCGACAGAGAGTGCGTTCTGGCTGCGAGCATGGGCAAGCCCCTCATTGAATAATTTAATGGCGGAGTCGGCGTCGCTTTCAATCACGGCCACACGGGCTTGCAGCTGTAAGAGCTCTCCTTTGAATATAGTCTCTTGCGTTTTTTGGATCAGGTTATCTGCCTTATTTAAAAATTTGTGTGATTCTTTCATGCGACCAGCGTTGAGCATTTCTTCAGCGATGCGGCAGTAAAAGAAAGGCACGAACATGGAGATGCCGTGGTCGGTGGCCGCGTTGACCCCTTCGATGAGTGCTACAATATTTTCGTCAAAATTGTCGCTGTCCAATCGGGCCCAGCCCGCCATGGCACTACCGAGGGTTGGCCATACGCCTATCGTATGTTCAGTGGCCAACTGCATCATTTCATCGATGTGAGCGGTGACGGCTTTCCTGTCTCGATTGAGAAAAGCGTTGAGACTACAAAAGTGCAGGGAGATGGCGTGTGAATGGGGGTGTTGCATTGCCCGGGCTTCATTTAGTGCTGCTGCGGCGCTGGTTTTTGCTTCCTCGATCTCACCGAGTAGCCACAATACTTCACTTAAAAAACAGTGGCCAGCAACGCGCAGGTCTACCCCGTATACAGACATCAGTGCAGCATGTTGTTCTGGTGCATAATTGTCGATGAGTCGACTGAGCTCCATTTTCGCTTTCTGCAATTCGCCCAGGCACATATGGGTTGCCCCCAACATCCTGTCGCGAGCGTAGATGGCCAGTTGGTTATTTTGCTGTTCGGCAAGAATGGAAAACTCGTTGGCAACCTGCAGGGAGTCTTGCATTAATCCAACCGTGAGCTTGTAGCCCCATTGGCTGAAGAGCAGAGAATATATGTCAGGCGTATACTTAATTTGCTTGCCAATACTCAGTGCATCGCTGATGCAATGTTCCAGCTCTTGACTGGTGTAGCCTTTTTCCACGATCAGTGGCACTGCCATGCCTACCAGCAGGGCAAACTCCCGTTCGTCGCGCTGAGAGTTTTTTGGCAAGCTGGAAATAAGGCGCAAGCCGTGCTGGAAATGCGCGATCGCTTCTGCATTGGCTGAAGCTGCCGCAGATTTTTTTGCTGCCAGGTTCCAATAGCCGATAGCGGCTTCGGTTTCGCCGGCACAGGTGAGGTGCAGAGCGACGAGTTCTGGCTCCCGTTGGCGTATGCTATCGTCCAGCACATCCATGGCCAGGCGGCGATGGTATTCGCGTTTTTCCTGGTTTAGCAGGCCGTTGTAAGCCACGTCCTGTACAAGCGCATGGGTAAAGCGGAAAGCCCGGTCAGATAGAGTGCTTACTTCTCGCACCAGACCAGAGGCAATGGCCGTGCCCAAGGCGGCCAGCAGAATTGAGTCTTCTGTGGCGGCCAAGGCCTGCAATTGCGGAAGCTTAAACTCCCGTCCGATAATTGAGGCTACTTGAATTGATGACTTGGCGTCGCCCAGATTATCGAGGCGAGATGCGAGAGAAGCCTCGATGGACTCAGGTAATTCAAAGAGCTCACCTCGTGAGTCTGACTCGATAGCGGCGAGGGCAATTTCTTCGGCAAAAAGTGGTATGCCGTCTGCGCGCAGGGCGATGTTTTGAACCTCAATTTCTGATAGCGTAGCTGCAGAGTCAATGCCTCGCGCTATTTGTGTCATTTCTACACTGCCCAGGCGTGCCAGATCAATCTGTTGGAATTGCGACGACTCGAGCAGTTCTAAATCGGCGTCCTGGCGCGATGTGACAACAATCAGGATCGGAGAAGATGAAATTTTCTCAATTATATATTCCAGTAACAATCTAGTGGATGGGTCAATCCAGTGTGCGTCTTCGAGCACAATAAAGGTGGGCTGCCCCTGAGAATCACACAGCGTATTCTCTACAATGGTCTCAATGGTTTTAGTCCGACGTTCCTGTGCCGACAGCTTGGCTAATTGTCCCAGCTCGGGTGTTACCACAGTGAATAATGCAGCAATCAGCTCGGCTAAATATCCTTTTGCAGTAACGGATGGGTGTAGGATGAGCCGAATTTTTTCCAGTATTTCCGCGTCGGTATCACGAACCGGGTCAATACCGGCGCGATATTCAAGTTTCTGTATGACGGGATAAAACGCACTGTTGGTATGGTGTGAAGAACACTGTAGACGACGAATAGTTACGTCGTCTTTGAGGTGTGCTTCGCAAAACTGCTTTACCAGACGGGACTTGCCTATTCCTGGATCGCCCTTCAGCCAGATGGCCTCGCCGCTACTACCCTGGGTCTTATCCCAGGCCCTGCATACAATCTCGAGTTCCTGTTCGCGGCCGACGAATGCCGTTTGGCCGCTGCTACGAGACTCCAGACGGTCGATATATTTGCGTTCCTTCGACACGGTCCAGACGCTGAGTGGCTGATCGAAACCCTTCAGCGGCAAGGTTTGTAAAAGCTCCAGTATAAATCGGTTGCCTACAGCGCGTCGCGTCGCTGAATCGATGACTATGCTGTCGACCTCAGCCAGAGATTGAAGTCTGGCGGCCAGGTTGGGTGTCTCCCCGAAGGCACTGTCCAAATCTTGCTGCCCACCAACGACAACACGGCCAGTGGCAATTCCGATACGGCAGTGGGCGGGAAAGTCGGCTTCATTTTTCAGCTCGCTGACCGCGGTGATGGCATCGAGACCTGCACGCACTGCTTGTGAGGCCTGGTCTTCATCGGCGTGGGGCCAACCGAAATAGGCCAGCACACCGTCACCCAGAAATCTCGCGACAAAACCACCATGACGGTTAACTGCTGCGACTACGGCGTCCTGGTACAGTTTCATTTCATTGCGAAATTCTTCTGGATCAATTTCTGTAGAGCGTGCAGTTGAGCCCACCATATCGCAGAAGAAAACGGAAAGAACTCGTCGCTGTAAACTGCTACGAGCTTTCTCGAGGCTCAGTAGTCGTATTTCCTTGAGGATATTTTTGCGATCTACCAGTCTGGCAATGCCAGTTTCCTGTAGGTCCTGGCTGGTAAGTTCAGGTAGTAAATCAAAGTCTATGCCATTATCTAAAAATGTCTGCACAAATTGAGGCATGCCAATTCGCTGCAGCCATAACGTTATGTCCTGAGTATCAGTGCGTGCCATCGTCAGCCATTTTCGAGAAAGCGATGTGATAATGTAATAGCCCCTTTGCTCTAAAGTCGCCGGCGACCGAGAGGAAAAAATACTCAAACATCAGGCGCATGGACTCGGAATAGTGTGCGCGCAACTTCGGCCATGCGGCAATGAAATTTCGATGCCAGTGCTGTAAAGTTACAGCGTAGTCGTGGCCAAATTCATCGACGCTGTCGCGTTGAAATAGACCATCAATGGAGTGATCAATCTGCTTCATTGATGGGATGAGGCCGCCGGGAAAAATATACTTATTTGTCCACGGTTCGCAGCGGGTTTTTGACTCCACACCCCCAACGGTTTCCATAACCATTTTGCCTCCGGGTTCCAGAAGCTCCGACATGGTTTGCATAAACCGACGATAGTTTTTGTGGCCTACATGAGTAAACATGGCAACCACGGCAATTTTATTGTAGCTGCCAGTCATGTCGCGATAGTCGCTATTGACTATTTCCACGGACGTATCGCGGCAGTATTCCGTGGCATGATTAATTTGCTCTTGGGCGATGTTGATGCTGGTGACGTCGCAGTAGTAATGCGTTGCGGCAAATTTAGCAAATTCGCCCCAGCCGCCACCCACGTCGAGCAGGCGGTCACCCTTTTGTAAATCCAGCAACTGGCAAAGCTTGTGCATTTTTGCAATTTGCGCGTCGTCCAGTGTGTCAGCACTGCTAAAATAACCGCAACTGTAATTTTTGAATTTGCCGAGAAATTCAAAAAACAAATCATTGCCAAGATTGTAGTGGTGTTCAGCGTTTGATTTTGCTCTGTTATGAGCTTGCCTGTTGATAAAAATATCTATTAGAGGCGCAAAGCTTTGACCTGACACTCGTTGACTTGTTCTTTCCAGGTCTGATGAACAAAGTCTATAAAAGAGTCCTTCCAAGTCGTCAGTGATCCATTGCCCGCGCATATAGCTCTCGCCTAGCCCCAGAGACCCCTTGGTCAGTACTTCGCGGTAGAAGCGACTATCACGCACCCTGATATCCCAGGGATCGGATCCATTGATAGACACACCGGCGCGTGAAAAAATATGCTCGACAGGACGGCGTAGCAGCTGCAACTGGTTATACCTCTTATTTTCGATAGGAGGGCAATTTAGATGCTTTTTTATGGACATGCTGGAACTGGATTAGAAGGCCTCCCCTACAAAAAAACTTTTTGTGCGACGATTTACGGCGACTAGCAGGCTGTTATCTCTGCTTATTGAAAGTCATTTGTTGACTTGCAGACACCAACTGTAAAGTATAGATAAAACTTCGAGATTTCAAGTGCATAGTCATATGAACAAAGAGCCCCTGTGTGCGCAGGCCGAGCACCCCGAGTTCGCAAGCATAGTGCAGCTTGTGCAATCCGGCAGGTACTTCAGGCGTCTGGCACCCGAAATTCTGCACAGCGTACTCAAGCAGGGCTCCCTTGTTACCCTGGGCAAAGACAGTTATCTGATACGTGAAGGCAGCGAAACACCGCCTGAAATGTATATTCTGGTCGAGGGTTCACTGGTAATACTGTCGAACGACAAATTTATTCTACGCTTGGATCAAGCGGGAGATGTGGTGGGGGAAATGGCTGTCATTCAGTCTGCACCGCGATCCGCGGACGTAGTGACGGAATCCACTTGTCGCCTCATTGTATTTTCGGCTGAATTGTTCGCAGTGGACGCGTCTTCACCTTTGGCCTCTGTATTGTATGTGCTCTTCTCCCACATTCTTGCTGCCAAATTACGTATTACCACAGCGCAGTCTATGGTCCACAAAAATCGTCGGGTAGCTGCCCAAGGCAACGTCAAGGTAGCGGTCGTCGACGTTAACTCGGCGGATCGAATGCTGGCAACGTCAGCAATTAAAAACAGTTGGCAGGGTGCGAAAATTTACGAGTTCAGCGACCCATCGCAGGTCGTGGACTATGACGAGAGTGGCCGGTTCGATCTAATTATTGCCGATATCGATTTTTTCGGAGATATCCGGAGGGACTGGAATCGTACCTCAAGCCTCATTAAGGCCATGCAGTTACGAGGCGCCCATATCGTGATACTGAGTAAATGCTGTTGCAATCCGGATGACCGCAAACTGCTGATTAAAATGGGGGTAGACGAGTTGATGTCCAAGCCCTGCAGCGAAGCCGACCTAAATCACCTCATTCGCAGAGTGCAAAGCTGGTACTACAAAAACATTGAGCTCGATAAAGCAGAAGCAGAAGCGGAAACAGATGGTTTGACCGACTTGGCAAACCGCCGGCGACTGGATCAGTTTCTCGATGCGCTCACAACGGTATACCCCGAGGAAAAACAATCTTTTTCCCTGATCATGACTGACATTGACAGTTTCAAGCACTACAACGATACCAATGGGCATCAAATGGGGGATGTAGTTTTGAAGCAGGTGGCAGACCTAATGATGGAAAAAGTTCGCCGTGGTGACTTGGCTGCGCGCTTTGGCGGCGAGGAGTTTGTTATCGTGCTGCCCAACTGCGGCAAGAATACAGCACTGAAAGTCGCGGAGACCCTGCGCAATGCTGTAGAATCAGCCGATTTTCCTCTGCAGGAGAATCAACCCGGTGGGAAATTAACCACCACATTGGGCGTGGCCACGTTTCCCGACGATGCCCTGGACGTAGATGCTCTATTGAAAAAGGCCGACGACTGTCTGTATGAAGGCAAGCGTAAGGGTAAAAATATTGTGGTGGCCGCTCAAACGAGCACCGAAGTACAGCGTTCTGGGTTGTCGGGGTGAAAAAAAGCTCGCACAAAGCGAGGCTTTTTAAAGTTGGTGCCCGGTCTCGGAATCGAACCAAGGACACGGGGATTTTCAATCCCCTGCTCTACCGACTGAGCTAACCGGGCATGGTGGTGCTTCGCCATAGCGGCGAAAGGCGCGTATTAAACCCGCAGATGCCTCTGGAGTCAAGCGCTACGCCTTGGTTTCTTCGGCTCAACCAAATGGAGTAATTCCCCGAGTGAAGTTACAACACATAGGTCTTGCCATTTTGGGAATGGCGATATGGGGATTCAATTTCGTCGCCATATCAGTGGTGTTAAAGGAACTGCCCCCTTTTCTTTTTACCGGCTTACGATTCCTTGCAACTGTTTTTCCGTTTATTTTCTTTGTGCGTAAACCCGCAGTAAGTTGGTGGCAGATTTTTTGCATTGGGCTCACTCTGTTGACCCTCCAATTCGCGTTTATGTTCAAGGGAGTGGAGATGGGGGTTGGCGGTGGAGTGGCCTCGACCGTTGTGCAATGTCAGGCATTTTTTACTTTGCTTATTGGGGCAATTATTTTGCGCGAAAAGCCCGCTTCCAGAGAAATAGCGGGCTTGCTGATTGCTGTGGCAGGGATTGTCACAATTGCACTGACCATGGACTCGGCAAGTGTTGGCGGAATTCTGGTTCTCATTGTGTCTTCATTTTTCTGGGCCACAGGCAGCGTGTTGCTCAAACGGGTTGGCAATGTAGACATGCTGGCGCTGGTTATCTATGCGAGCCTGGTGCCCCCTATTCCGATGTTTGCCATGTCGTATATTTTTGAAGGGCCTGAGCAAATTACAGCGGCACTTTACTCCTTCTCTAGCAGCAGCTTGGTGGCCCTGGCATATATGGTGCTGGCCTCGACCTTGCTGGCTTATACTATTTGGGGGTTTTTAATTAAAACCTATGAGGCCAAACAGGTCGCACCCTTTGGGCTGTTGGTCCCCATTTTTGGTGTCTTTTCGGGTTGGTTACTTATGGGAGAACAGTTCGGGCCGCAGCGGCTTTCAGGAGCTGCGCTGGTATTTACAGGTTTGCTGGTTATTAACTGGCGTAGCTTGGTGCCCTATCTGAAGCGAGCGCTGCTTAATTGAAGCAAGCGCCTGTTGGGCTTAAGCGCGCATCCTGGCAGGCGCAGTAGAGAAAGTTGTATCTCGTGACCTCTGTGACACGAGAAATCTTCCACATCACGGCTCTACAAAATTCAACTCACCGCACAATAATAACGCCTTAACCCCAATGGGTTTCAACTCACCGAAATGCCATTTCCACCAATGATTCTATGCCCTAATCTTGATTCATGGATTGGGCAGACACGGAAAAACACCTGCTCTGCCATGATGAGAATTAAGAATTTTATGTTGGCGAATGGGCCAACCCAACTAAAGTAGGGAGTACTACAATGAAAAACGTAACTAAAACAATTTGCGCCGTAGTTTTTGGTATCACCGCTGGTATGTCGGGAATGGCAATGGCCGGTAGCACTAATGAAACGGTGGTAACCACCTCAGCCGAGGGCTTTCGCACCGCAACTGTGTCATATGCAGACCTGGATCTGAATAACGCCTCTGCACGTAAATCCCTGCACTACCGCATTAGTAGTGCCGCAGAGAAAGTGTGTGGCAGCGTTAACAGAAGTTCAGCGGGCTCACTGGCCCAGACTTCAAAAAATCGCAGCTGCTACAACAATGCAATGGACCAAGCAATGCGTAGCCTAAGTGATGGCCAAGCTACCGTAGTGTCCCGCTAAGCCCGTTTTGCCCCTCCTCTCTAACCCCTGGTGGGGGCACCCAAAGGGGACTGCTCGAGAGAGCAGTTCCCTTTATTTTTAAGCTACTGTTTTATAGCAAACGAGACATTAACGCTGACGGTGTAGGTGTTTTCACCCCGCGCTACTGGAACAGCGTCAGATGACTCTGCCATCATCATCGTGGATCTCACCATTGGTGCGGGGCGCTGTGATCCAGAGGGTTCGGAAATTTCCAGAATATCTCCTGTACTCACGCCCGCTGCTTTGGCCAGGGTGCCGGCTTTGGCAATCGCATCTTTTACCGCCAGTGCGCGCGCCTGTGCTATCGCCTTTGACGGGTCGCTATTGGTGAAGCTGATGTTGCCACCGTCGTTCACGCCCAAAGAGATAGATTTATCCAAAATGGAGCCGACGCTGTTGATGTTGCGGACACGCACGGTCAAGCTGTTGCGAACGCTGTAACCCACAATTTCTGGTGCGGGTCTCTCGCCGCTTGCACTGGGCTTGGCATAGAAATATTTGGGTTGAATCGAAAATCTGGATGTTTGCAGGTCTTTCTTGTTAACGCCTTGTGATGCCATAGCGCCGAGTACATCTTTCATAGCAGCAGAATTTGCATCCAGCGCGGCTCTGGCCGTCTTCGCTTGGCGCGTTACGGTAAGAGACAAAACCGCCATGTCTGGGGCGATATCAACTCGGCCTTCGCCGCTCACCTGAATGCGTGGAATGGCGCTATCAGTGCCTGCCCTAACCGGCAAACTTGCGCTTATCGCAGTAACGGCGATGACAATCCATAATGCCCAGGGACGCTTCGTTAAAAATTTCATAGTGGCTGTTCCTATTCCAGAGGGGAGTTGGTTTTTTTACTCGATATCAATAATATCGAGATCGTTGGCAGACAAAACGGGTCCTTCGTAAGATTTACCTATTTCAGTGCGAGTGGCTACTTCCTGTGCTGCCCCCTGCGGCGGCTCGTCGGCTTCGATGTAGTCACTCAAATGGCGGTAAACGCCCTGGTTGCCCAGTAGGGTATTCAGAAACGCGGTGGTGGAGGGCATATGATCGTTTCCATCGGGGCCGAACACGGGCAGGTTTGCAACACGAGGCCTTGATATAAGCCGCAAAATCACCGCTGTGGTCTACATGTAAGTGGCTGAACAAAACGGGCTGCATGGGTGGTGGCCGCGACGGCGACCAGAATCAGGGCAAGAACTGTTAATTTGAGCATGCGCTACCTCTGCATTGTTCGTTTGCGTGTTGCACGCTTTTTGGCTTCTGTGTTTTGCACTTCAGTGGCGTTAATGGTGGGTATAGATATCAAGAATTCAACAGGAAAGTTGATGTCCTCGAGGTCAGTACTGAGATTGATAAGAGTCGGCTGGTCGGCGGTGAGGTATGAGCCGCATGCCTCACCCGCATCGCAGATAAATAGATCGTTGTCGGTGTCACTGCCTGCAGAAAGTTCGTAAGAGCCGGGGTCGACACCCTGAAACTGAAATTGATACTCTCCGTTGTTGCTGCTCGCTTCGGTTTGCGCGGTAGCCTCTCCAGATTGGGGATCAATCAATAGCAAATATACTTTTCCCACATCGCCCCCGGCACCCACGGCCACAACAGACATCAATACATTGACCGACGTGGTATTGATGCTGGAGGTTACTATAATTTCACCGCTATAGACTCCCGCGGCAATTCCAGTGCGGTCTACCTTAACTGCATACAAGCCCAGGTCGTTGGCATCGACTTCGACGGGCTCAACCGAGAGCCAGCTCTGTGTTGTTGCAATATTCAGTAATTGGAGGTCTCCTTTGCCGCGATTTTCCAGGGCCAAATCCAGTGTGGTAGCCGAACTGCCAAAGTTGAGCAGGGAGGTGGAGGCGCCAATGCGGGGCTTGTCTGCCGGGGGGTTGCCGCTGGCGGTCAGTGCCGCTGTCACTGCACGCTCCGCGTTCACCAGGCCGTAACCGAACTGGTCGTCGCGCCCCGCTGGGCCAAGGTCATCTGTCAGTTCGCCGTTTTCCAGCAACACGTCGATATCCTCTGGCGAGAGATCGGCGTTCACAGACTTCATCAGTGCCAGTACGCCGGCTACATGGGGCGCGGCCATGGAAGTGCCCGCCAGGAACGAATACACGAAGCCGGTGCTGGAACCCCCGGTGCTAAGCACACCGTCGGGATACCCATCGCCGTTCCGGTCGCCACCGTTGTCGCCGCCGGGAGCCGCAATATCAATATCAGCGCCGAAATTGGAGTAGGCCGCAATACGTCTTTGAATATCCACTGCACTCACTGAAATTACGTCTTCATAGGAGGCGGGATAGCCTGGTGCACTGCTGGCGTCGTTACCCGCCGCCGCTACAACCATCACTCCAGCGCCGCGCACCTCGGTGAACAACGCTTGTTCGCTCTGGCTAAAGCCACCCCCGCCGAGGCTGAGGTTGATAATGTCAGCGGCCTGTTCTGGCACTGTACCGGAATCGTTAGGCAGCCCAGCCGCGTAGCGCACTGCCTGGCTTACATCGTAGGACGTACCACCGTCTGACCCCAGTGTGCGCAGAGACATAATTCTGGCATTCCAGGCAACACCGGCAACGCCGATGCCATTGTTGCTGGCAGCGGCAATGGTGCCGCTGACGTGGGTGCCGTGAAAACTACTGCCGCCCAGTGCTCCATCATCGCCAATATCTTCGGGATTGGAGTCTATGCCGTTGCCATCTCCCGCATTGTCGGGGTCGCGAATGAAGTCGTAGCCGGGCACGAGTTGGCCGGCAAGATCGGGGTGCCCTGAGAGTATGCCAGAGTCAATAACCGCGACAATCACCTCTGGTACCCCTGTGGTCATATCCCACGCTGCTGGCAGGTTGATGAGGGGATAGTGCCACTGCGTGACATAGGCCTCGTCGTTGGGCACGGCCAGTGCGCGCACTGCGTAGTTTGGCTCGGCGAAAATAACCGCGGGGTCTTGTCTCAATGCTTTGATAGTCATGAGCGTTTCCCAGCGCGCCTTTTGTTTGGCATTGCGCATTTTTTCTTTCTTGCCCAATGCGGTGCCAAGGCGGTTATCAAGCGTTGCCTTGGTGAGGGCTAAACGCTCCACTGCCATGAGCGTAGTGCGCCGCCTGTCGCCAGCCTTGCGCGTCATGCCCACACGCAAGGCGAGGTCTTCTTTAGCCTGTGTTGCACTGTTAGATTGCCCTTTATCGCGATACTTGACGATGGCTTGCCAAGGGATAATGTTGTTGTAGTTGACCGGTGGTGCAGCACTCATGCCGCTAGGGGTTGTACCTATGGCAAGGGTGTAATTGGTCGCTCCCAAAAATGCAGACACGTTTACGATGTAGGTGCCGTCGACCGGGACGCTGATACGCTCAATTTCCCCCTCCTCGATGGAGAAGTCCAGAAGTTCTCCCACTGGGTTTAGCAGATAGAGGTCGGCGTCGGCATCGTAGAAGTTGGCAACCAGTAGAGTGATGGTCTGGCCGGCCAATAGCTCCACTTCAAAATAATCATCCAGGTCGCCAGCTTCCTGACTACGGCCAGGCTCGCCGGCGCCCGCTTCGTTGACATAGCCGCCCAGAGTGACAGGATTAGGGAGCCGTTGTGCGCCGCTTACCGAATTATTGGAGAAAAATGTACTCTCCGGGTTATTGGTGTCCCCGTCTATTTGCATGTTGGACGAAACCGCTATCGTACCGCTGATGTTAAAGCTGGTAGGGGCAGGGGTTGGTGTCACAATGGGTGCTGGCGGCGCAGGTGCCGTAGCGGTGTTACTACTTCCGCCGCCCCCGCCGCAGGAGGTCAGGCAGAGGGTGAGGAGCAATGCTGAGGCGACGACTATTTTCATGCAAGAACAACGATTCGGTGGGCAAGAAGATAATACTAAGTTAATAAGGGTTCAGACTCCATCTTGAGCGTAATATTCCCATTGCAGCTGCGCAGGTTTGTGCTTCGTATGTGAAGGCATTATATTTAAGACTGAAGATTTAAAAGCGAGAGAAACAACGAGTGCGAACAATAATGCGATACCTGGTGACAGCCTATGTCGGGTATGTGGTGGTGTGTGTTGATCATTGTTCCCATGGTGAATTTCATCACACCGGGGTTGGTTCAGGAGAGCCTGGGTAGAGAGTTGCGTAGCGAGGTTATTCTGTTCAACCCGTTCACTCTCACGGCTGAAATTCGCAAGGCGGCTCTGCTCGAGCCCGATGGCGAGGTGTTTGTCAAAACCGACCGCGCCCTTGTGAACCTATCCATGGCGAGCGTGTTGACGTGGCGGCTCTTTCTGTTGACGGGTTGAACGTGCAGGGCTTTCTAATAAGCAAAGCGGTAACGGCGCCGTTTACATTACTGGCAAACCTGGTCGGCAGTGACGAGGATATGCAGCGTGTATCATTTTCCTCGGGTTCCAGCGAGCTTAATGAGGCGACCAAAGCCAAGCTGACAGATCTTGTCCAGGCGCCGCATCAGCGTCCCGATCTAAGCCTGGTATTGCATGGCAGGCTTCACCCCACCGCCGATCGAGAGCAGTTACAAAAGGCACTTCTGCGCGAACAACTGCTGGCTTCCGGGCTGTCTGAGGAGGATGTGCGAAGCAAAAGCGATGCGTGGACGAAAGCTAGTGAGGCGCGTTACGTTGGGCTTGAACCCATGGGCGCGCCTGCTGATGGCGAATCGGTGCCATCTGTGTTGCACATCGCCACGCCACCGGTGCAGGCCGCTGCAGATCAAACAGCAAACCTGGAAGCTGTGCTTTCAAACGGACGTTAGTTCAGGTCTTCATTGGCCCAAAATTTGGTGCCCTGAAGAGTGGCCTGTAGGGCGAGGCCCGCTTCGGTGAGTTGGTAAATGGTCGTTCCAGGCACAACGGTGAGTGCTTCTTCCTTGCCTGCGCCCTCACCGTTTATTTCAGCATTGGCTTCTGCTTTACCGGAGAAGTCCCAGCCCTCGGTTTGAAACTCTTCCATAGCCTTAACCGTGTGGAAAATGAAAATAACACTAAAATCTTTCACCCCCATGCCGATGCCCCCACCGGCTGAGAACATCTGCATATAGGTGTCTTTGCCCGACTGATTGTCACGCAAAATACCGCCTCCGCGCTCGGTAGCTACCAGAAACAGGTTTATGCCAATGCTGGAAAATACGGCGTAGCCCTTGGCAGATGCCACTTCACTTTTAGAGTGGGGTTTTTCCGCATAGAGTTTTTTCAGTGCCGCGCTGCGAGAACTTTGGAGCTCTGCACGTTTCTCATCGGGGTTGTCTTTGCCAAAAAGTGCATAGCTCGACATGGGTGCGGCGAGTAATATGGCCGATAGTAAAAATGAAAGTAGCCGTGTCATAGGTGTCTCCAAGGTGAAAAGTGTAGGTTGCCAACTATACGCAAAAGAACTCCACGGACAAGAATGTTTTCCTCCGCGGATGGATCTTTGCACAACAATTGACTAGAGGATAGGTATACAATTTTAATACAGATATGCTGGCGTAATAAGCTCGCTTAAGGAGAACTGCACAATGAAACCTTCAATCCTGAAATTGACTTTGTTTATCGTCGGATTTTCTACTTTTGGCAGTGGCCTGGCATTTTCCGGAGCCGCCGATTTATCTACGGGCGACGGCACAACAATGAAGTTTAAATATAGAGGGGACAAGCTTCGTATTAATATGGAAGAAGATCAGGGCTACATGATTGCCGATGAAACTGGCCTGTATGTTGTGCGAGATGCCGACGGCCAGCTCATGGTAATCGACGCTGGGAAAATGATGCAAATGTTTGGCTCGATGGCGGGCTCGGCTTCGCCATCTGTAGCTGCAAATGATGTGGTTTCGCTTAAGGCTACCGGGCGTATGGAAGAGCGCGCACCATTGCGAAGTCAGCGGGTAAAAGCCTCGAAGGCGCCACCGATGACGCGGTCGATAATGCCGTCGATAGGGCCTTGGACAGGCTGTTTGGCAAGTAGACTCAGTCTGCTATTGTTGCCGCGCGTACAGCCTTGCGTAGGCGATGCTGTCCGCATTGTCGATGACTGAGCCATTGGGGAGCTCTGAACTACGAGCGCTGATTTCCAACATGGCTTCGCCCAGTTCTGTGGCCGTGATAACCAGCTTGCCGGGCTGCAGCAACAAGGCCAACAGCCGATGCAAAATATTCGCCTGCTCACTGCTGGGGCGGATAAACGCTGAGCGGTAAGCAAAGGTGTGCAAGCCACTGCCGCTAGCCAGTTCGGCTACCTCTTGCTCGGCGCGGCCTTTTTCCCGCGCCCAGTGTGCACTGCCGTTGGGGTCGGTGCCCATGCCTGTGACAGAGTGGAAGGACATCGGCGCCTCGGTTCTGGCTGCCAGCCAGGCTTTCACAAAGGCGACAGGAAAATCAACATGAATCAAGGTGTAAGTGTTGTCGTCAACATTAAACGATGATGTACCCAGCCCCCACAGTACCGTGTTTACCTGGCCTAACACCTTGTTCAGGGCAGTGTAGTCAGTGAAGTCTTTTAGAATAGTCATCTCGACTTTGCCCGATACAATGCCAGCTTCTATACGCGGGGAACTACGACGGGTTACCACATACACTTTTTCCACCGACGGGTCTTGTATAGCTGCTTTTAATAAGCCGTCTCCCACCGATCCCGTAGCGCCAAATACCATAACCACGCGGTTGGCTAATGCGTCGCGCACAGCGTTTGGGTCCGGTTTGATTTTACCCAGCGTAAGCGCGCCCCAAAAATTGAAGGCAACGATTATTAATAGCAAACAGCTTATTAGAGCCAGAATAAGTTTTTTCATACGTGTGCCCTTTGCTTCTTTACAGTTGAGGTTTCGGCGTTTTTAGGCTTCGATTAAATAGCCATTTGTCGACAAATGTATCGTCGCGCTGGTTTAGCCACCGGGTGACCAGTGCAAGGGTCAACAGGGTGAACAAAAGTCGTCCCCAGAAAATACCCGAGACATGAGCGCCCAATAGCATCATTAACAGGGTGTCTTCTATCAGGCTGTGGCACAGTGCCAGCATGGTTAACGATGCAAAGATATCGCGGCGTGAAACATGGCCCTGCTCAGCTTCTCTTATCAGCAGTCCACCGCCGATTGCCAGGCCCAGTGTCATACCAATAACGGTCAGCGTGGTGGCTTCACGGCCTATGCCCATCAGCTTCAAAAAGGGTGAAAGGAGAGCCTCCAGTAAGCGGTCGAAACCGACCAGCCTCAGGGTCTTTAAAATGCTGAGTAACAGCGCAATGATTGCCAGAATTATCAACAGGCTTTTCAGCTGAGTTATTACCCAGGCCTGCAGACTCGTGTCAATTACGCCGGGCTCCCAGGCGATATTGTTAGCTTCTTGCAGAAAGCCGCCCGTGCTGTAAATGTGCTGCAGAATAAAACCAATCAGTAAGGCGCCGCCAATACGCACCAGCAGGGTAATGGCAATTTTGATCCCGGCCCGCTGGGCAATGCGCGCCTCTATGGGCAGGCCGTGTGCGATTAGCATCATGGTGCAAAGCACTGTCACCTGAGCGACGCTGAGTGTTTCGCTCTGTGCCAGATCAAAGAAGATCAACATCCCGGCGTAAAGGTTGGTCATGATGGTGGCGGTCCATACGATGCCCATAGACTCAGGTAGACCAACCAGGCTCATGAGCGGAGAAAGCAGCCAGCTCAGATAGACCAGCGCGCCCATTTCTTCCAGAGCCTTGACCACAATCAAGGTGGGAATCATGACTTTGTAAAGCGTCCAGCTCACCAGAAAAATTTCACTGGTGAGCTCTTTGAAGAATTGCTTTGGGCTGGGTCGGCGCATTGGCCTATCCTGCCAGAGATTTACTCCTCTAGCACCAGAGTTTCTCCAATTTGCTGTGCGACGATGTCTTCCTCACAAAAAGGGAAGCGCAGCCATTGTTTGTTGGAGTACAGTTTTGCCTGATCTGCAAAGTGGGGAGAAGCCGGGTCAGTAGACTGCGATGGCACCAAGACTACATCGGCAATAGGACACTCGCTCTCATCCCAACTGACAATCTGGATATAGGAATTGCCGGCTCTTGGATTGATATAGCCACCGTCGTTCAGGCTTGCACTGATGGCACCGTACACACCCATGGTGCCAGCACCACCGTGTATGGGTACTGTTTCATTGTTGCGTTGCAACACCTGCACTTCACCCCAGGGCGCACCTAGGGATACATTGGCGTCGTTCAGCGATTTGGTTGCTTCCCCCAGCGCAAGAATGACACGCTTGTGGTTTGCATCGATAACGGTGTCGATGCCCGCTGGCGTATTGAGTGGGTCCTGCGGGTCGAAATCTACAGCCCAGAATTCTTCGCTCTGTACGATGTTTTGAAACGGATTCTCTAGCTCTGTGCGGATATTGCTCCAGAACTCGGTGAAAATCTGGGCGCCCCGGCTATCGAGGTTGACCTTTCTATCCCAGTTGGCGAGCACTTCGCACGCCTGTTGCACACCTGCCGCCGCGTCTGTGGCGCATATTTCAAGCACATCATCCAGCACCAACTCTGCACCATAAACGCGGTTGGAATACATCATAGCTTTTAACGTTGCCCTGTCGAACAAAGGGGTTTCACTAAAACCGTCACTGGCCGACTTGCGCTGGGCGACCATAAGGTGGCCCAACCGGGTGCGCAAAAATTGTTGCAGACCTTCATGTCCAACGGGTCCCATAATGGTGGGGAAGCCTTCCAATGGGTTATTGGCATCGCTCAACCAATAGCTGTCGTTGCTATTACTGACATAGTCAGTGGTCACTATTTGAGGCAGGTCCTTGCTGGGATACAGGTTGCTGCCCGCAGGGGCGTCGGGGCTATCACCCCACTCGCAAAAAGGGTCAGAACCATCCAGTGAAACAATAACATTTGTGGTGGCGCCAGCCAGCAGAGGACCAACCACACCATTGATGCAGCTATCCAGTTGCGCTTGCGTAACAAAGGGTACGGCGGAAACTTCACCGTAAAAAGCCTTGCCGTTGCGGTCGGCGGCAAGGTCGTGAAACAGCGGATTACCAATGATGCTGAGACTCTCGATATACTCGTCGATATTAGTTGCCTGTCCTTTTTCTATCCATTGCTGCACGCCTCGCGGTGCAGTGGAGAGGTTGGCGTCGCGAAAGGCTAACACTGAGCCGTTGAACATAGGCCAGCCATCTAGCAAGTCTGTTACGCTTTTCATATTCACGACAGGCCCGTAGTGCGAGGTGTAAAAGGTCTTACTGCGTGTTTCCATGGTGCCATCTGCGAGCTTTACCTGAATGTCAATGTCCTCCGACGCGATATCCCGCCACTCTCCCGCATAGTCGTATTGCAAGGGATTGTCCGGGTTTAGCTTGAGTTCATACAGGCTGAAGCGGTTGGCCAGAGAGACAGTATGGGTCCAGGCCACGTCGCGATTGAAACCGATGGCAATAAAGGGGTAGCCTTGTAGGGAGGCACCCGCCACATCGTAAATGCCGGGTAGCGTAAGGTGAGCCTCATACCAGGCGCCAGCGCCAAACCAGGGTTGATGTGGATTGCCCAGTAATAAACCACCGCCGTCCTGTGTGGCAGCGCTCCCAAGTGCGAGGCCGTTGCTGCCTTTGTCTAGCTGTCGCATTTGTTGCGCGGCCTGCTGCAGGCGTTGACGGGCTTGTTCGAACTTCTCCTCGTCTACCTGTGTTTGAGTAATGCTCGGTTGGGTGGGTCCGACTGTCGCCAGTATGGCATTTCGAAAAACGCCGTTGTCCGAGCTGCCCTGTAGGGAGATGCGACGTAAAAACAACACCAAGTCTGTAGCGTCGGGTGCGAACACCCACTCGGCATTACGACAGCCGTAATCCCCTTCGGGCAGGTTTTCAATACCTGTTTCTGTGAGGTAACGATTGAGTCCGGCTACATAACCGTTCAGGAGGTCCTGTGAATCGTCAGGTAAAGCGTCAATATTGTCCTCGCGGAATTTGTCTCTGTCACCATTGATAAAACGCATGAAAAAATCGTTTTCAGGACTGCCTTCGCTTTCCCCGATTAGCTCGGCGGAACGTCCAGTGGCAAATACGATTTCTCGCATTACGACACAAAAATTGTCCTGCGCGTAGGCGTAGCCAAAACCGTAACCCAGACTGCCCCAGTCTTCCGCCTTAATGTGAGGAATGCCATACTCCGTGCGCCGTACTTCAGCGGAATAAGTGACAGAGGGTTCGGGCTCAGGACCCACAGGAGGAGGTGCGCTGTTATTATTGGAATCACTGCAAGCGATTAATGAGAGCGATAGAATAGCGACGGCAAGCAAACGGTAACGCATAGAAATCTCCCGTGTAGATGAATGTTGTCTTAAATCAATATAATGGCACTCTGTATAACGCATCTGAACTAACGCGGTTATTAGGCAGTAGATTCTAATTTTTTTGCAGACAATGTAAAGGTGGAATAATCCCTCCGGAGTGTTATTTAATGATTCAGTTCAACAAGTTGTTCGTAGTTTACGACCCCACCCGACAAGAGCAGCCGGCATTGGAGCGCGCGGCAGATATCGCGCGGGAGAACTCAGCCAGCCTCTATGTATTTGCCTGTATATACGCCGACACAGAAAAGTTCGCTCAGCCTTCAGCTGAGGTGGCGCGCCTCATTGAAGAGCAACGCGAAATACTGGCCAAAATAGTCGAACCTCTCTCTGCAGAGGGACTCAAGGTGAGTATTGATGTGGAGTGGGACAAGGATTGGTACCACGCCGTCGTTCGCGCCTCTGCCAAATTGGCGGCAGACATGGTGCTAAAGTCTTCCTTTAAGCACTCCGCGGGTAAGCGTCTATTAAACCGCACTTCTGATTGGACTATCATGAGAGAGTGCCTGTGCCCGGTGTTCTTGGTGAAGGACAGGGCCCCTAGAGACGTTCCCAGGGTTCTCGCTGCGATCGATATAAACGCCAAAAAGGAGTCTTATGAACGCCTCAACCACAAGGTGATCGAGGTGGCCGGGCAAATACTTAATCTTCACCGCGCAGAGGTTCACATTGTCAATGCATTCAGCGACTTCAAGGGCATTCCCGACAGGGCTGAGCTCGTTCGCAGTAGTGGCATTGCAAGCGACCGCATTCATATCAAAATGGGCGACCCGGAAAAGGTGATTGTAGCCCAGGCCAAAGCGCTGGATGCCAGTCTTGTTGTGGTGGGAAATTCAGCGAGGTCCGGGGTGTCGGCAGTGCTACATGGAAACACCGTAGAGAAAATGTTAGATAAGCTTGAGTGTAACGTGCTCTCGCTGCCGTGATTGGGCGTCCTTGACTTTACGCCTAACCCATCTGTGGTGGAGCGACAGCCGCTCTAAGTGCAAACAGCAGCTCATCAATCTGTATTCTGTGGGTACGATGACCGAGGATTGAGGCGCGCAGAGCATATTTTCCTCGCAGCGTCGTGCCCGAGATGAACACTTTGTCGCCCTGATTTATAGTGTCCAGCAGCTGCATATTTTGCGCATCACTACCCTTGCGCAAACGGAAAGCAATGGTGGTTAACTCGGCTTTATTGAGTACTTGGATCTCTGGTATTTTTTGTATTTCATCCATTAGGTACTGCGTTAAGTCCAGTTTTTCATCCAGTGCAGTTTCGAAAGCCTCGATACCGTGCAGCATTAGAGGAAGCCATATTTTTAAGCCCCGGTGCTCGCGGGACAACTCTACTGAAAGGCTAAAGGGGTCAAGGTGAGCTCGAGAGTGGTCCAGCTCAGGCATGTAGTCACCGCGCATTTCGTGCGCTTCGATCAGGGCGTTGCGATCTTTAACCAAAATACTGCCGGTGCCATAGGGCAGGAATAATCCTTTATGCGGGTCCAGAGTGATGGAGTCCGCTTCGCTCATGCCGGCCAGGCGTTGTCGTCCGCGCTGGGTCAGGACAAAAGACCCTCCATAGGCCGCATCGACATGAAACCACAGGCGGTGGCGTTTGCAGATGGCAGACATTTCTGGCAGCGGGTCGATGTTTCCGGTGTTGGTTGTTCCGGCAGACGCGATCACCATAAAAGGCTGCAGGCCGTCATTTTTGTCGGCCTGTATCTGCTGTGCCAAGCCTTGCGGGCAAATTTTGAAGTTTTCATCGGCTTCCAAAATGCGCATATTACGCGCAGAGAAGCCGGCGAGATTAGCCGCTTTCATGACTGAATGATGGGCTTGATTGGAGCAGTAGAGCACGCCCTGCAAAAAATTCTCCGGCAACATCTTTCTGCGCGCGGTCACCAGTGCAGTAAAGTTAGCCAGTGAACCACCGGTTGTCAGTACTCCGGCCGCATTGTCATCATAGCCAACCCACTGCGCGAAAGTCTGGATGACTTTGTACTCGAGATCTGCCAGTTTCGGGGCTGCGAAGTGAGCCGTGCCATAGCGGTTCAGGGTTTTTACAATCCAGTCTGCCAGTGCCGAGGTGACCAGACCACCCCCTGGAATATAGCCCATAAACCCGGGGTGCGAAGTGTTAAACCCCGTTGCAAATAATTGTTGTAGCCAGGAAGTCAGGTCGCCCGTGGGTGTGAACTGGTCAAGCCCGGCATCCGAAGAGGTGATGGGGGTGGAGGCAAGCTGTGTCAGTTCGGTGTTTAAAAATTGTTTAATTTCCTCGACCAGTGAACTCCATTCGGCAGCGGAAGGTTCAAGTGGTATTTTGGGGAAGTTGGGCATGGCAGCGGTATCTGTCAGTTGTTAGTTGCATTGATTTTACTGTTACAAGGGCGGCCATACAAATGCACTGCGCGTCCTCGGTTTAATCCAGGGTTTTATTAAACCTTTTTGCCGCGATGCCTAAAATCAGAGCGGTAAACCCCAGTAGCCATAAAATATCACCGCTCAGGTTTGCAATGCCCGCACCACGCAAAACAACGCCGCGAATAAGCCGAATGAAATGTGTGGCCGGAAGAATCTCGGAAACCATTTGAGCGGGGAGAGGCATGGCCTCGTAGGGGAACATAAACCCACTGAGAAGAATGGAGGGCATAAGGATGAAAATAGTCATCTGCATTGCCTGTAGCTGAGTTTCGGCGAAGGTTGAGATCAGCAGTCCCAGTGCGAGACTGGCGGCAATAAAGGGTAAGGTTACCAGTATTAAATCGTGAAATGTGCCTTCAAAGGGTATGGCAAAAATAAGCCTGCCCAGCCCCAATATGATCGTAACCTGAATAATACCTACCAATACGTAGGGGATGAGCTTACCCAGCATGAGTTCGATAGGCTTTATGGGCGTGGTTATTAACAGCTCCAGGTTGCCCTGTTCTCGCTCTCGCACCAGCGCAGCAGAAGTGAACAATATCATGGTCATTGTCAGGATGATGGCGCTCAGTCCTGGTACAATATTAACCGCGGAGCGACGCTCTGGATTAAAAAATAGCGCCAATTCGAAGGTGGGTGGATGCTGGGTGTATGCTCCCGGGGGCGTACCGAAGCTCAGATTTAAAGGCATAGTTCTCAGCGGTAGCAAAGCGGCACTCACCATCGTGTCAGAGCCATCCACCAGCCACTGTGCCACGGTTTTTCCCCCGGCAACACGCTGCGTCAAATTGTTTGGGAACACCAGGGCTGCGCGAATTTTCCCCGCCACGATGGCAGCCTCTGCTTCAGCGGGTGTATCGTAATGCTCGACGATGTCGACTACCTGCGTGACGCGTACTGCCTCAGTGATGATTCTGGCTGCAACGCTGTCACTGAGGTCGACAACAGCAATAGGAATGTTACGCACTTCGCTGTTAATGGCGTAACCAAACAGCAATAGCTGAATAAGCGGAATCATCACTATCATGGCAAAGGTCGTTCTGTCGCGCGCGAGCTGAGTGAACTCCTTTTGTGCGATTGCCCAGGTTCTGCCTAGTGAATTTCTCATCGATTGCCTACTGCGGTGGCGGCGACAAACACATCTTCCAGGCTGGGGCGGGCCGCGGTGACACGCAAGCTTTTGCCTCGCAATTGTTTTTGGAGAAATATGGCGGGCTCTTGGGTGCCGACTGCGAACAACACTCTGAGTTTTAAGCCCTGTTGAGCGACGGATTGAATTGGCGCCAGTTGCAAAATGTCTTCCTTGGCCTGACGCAGGCCTTCACCCTCAACTTCCAGCACTCGACCGGTCAGATTGTTCATCAAATCCTGTGGAGTTCCCTGGGTCTTTAGTTCCCCCAAATCGAGAATCGCCAGTTGGTGACAGCGCTCGGCCTCGTCCATGTAATGCGTGGATACCAAAATGGTCGTGCCCTGGTCACTGAGGTCGAACAATTTCTCCCAGAAATCGCGGCGGTTTTCAGGGTCTACGGCGGATGTGGGTTCATCCAAAAACAGCATGGAGGGGTGGTGAATAGTAGCGGTGGCGAGAGCCAGTCGCTGGCGTTGGCCGCCGCTCATCGCCCCCGCTCGACGTTGTCGCATTTCCGTCAGAGAATAATGCTGTAACAGGTTGGAGATTCTGTCCTTGGCAGCACTGCGGCGCATGCCATAAATTTTGGCAATAAAGCGCATGTTTTCTTCTACAGTCAGATCGTCATAGAGAGAAAACGTTTGCGTCATATACCCTATTTTATGACGTAGGGCTTCAGCTTGCTCCGGCACAGAGAGACCGAGAATTGATGCGCTGCCGCTTGTGGGGGTGAGCAGGCCGCAGAGCATTCTAATGATGGTTGTTTTGCCCGAGCCATTGGGGCCCAGAAAACCGTAAATCTGACCTCTGGGAATTCTTAGGTCTACATTGTTGACGGCTGTAATATCGCCAAATTTTTTACATAATTTTTCGCAGTGAACCGCCAACTCACTCATCGTTGAGCTGCACCTGAGCGGGAACACCGGACGGCAGGTTCTCCGCATCGTCCAAATCAAACTCCGCGAGATACACCAGCCGTGCCCGGTCACTGGAGTTGAGTGCGTAGTAGGGGGTGAAAGCGGGGTCGGTCGCAATCCAACGCAAATGTCCTGTGTAGGATTGTTTCATGCCGTCCACCTTTACCTGACGGATGTCGCCCACCATCAGACGCGCGCGCCAGGGTTCGGGTATGTAAACGCGGGCATAGGGCTGGTCTCCTGCCAGCACCAAAGCCAGGGTTGCTCCGCGTGTAACGCGTTCCCCGTTGTTCCAGGGTAGGCTGTCGAGATAGCCATCGCGAGTCGCCACCACGCTGAGCTCACTCAGTGTATAGCGCTCAAGGGCCAATTGAGCCTGAGCACCCTGCAGGGCGGCTTCAGATTGCGCCAATTGTTCCGGACGGGTACCGTTGGTTAAACGCAGCAAGTGTTCCTGCGCGCTTTGAAGGGCTGCTTCTGCGCTATCGCGCGCAGCCAGCGCGCTATCGCGTGTAGATGGGGACGCCAGCTTTTGCTTCAGCAGTTGTTTGGCGCGCAGGTAGTTGGCTTGTGTTTCCCCAGCGCCGGCTTTTGCACCTGCGACGGTGGCGCTGGCTGCTGCAATATCTTCTGCTCTTGCGCCGTTGCGCAACTCTTCTAGCTGTGCCTCGGCGCGCGCAACTTCGGCAACGGCCTTGGCCACCACGGCTTTTTGGCGTCGGTCATCCAGCTGCACCAGCAGGCTGCCGACGCTAACCATGGTGCCCTCGGGAATGGGTTGTTCCACAATAATTTCATCGGCGGTGGCTTTGTGGATAATTCGGTCACGCTCCAGCGTGCCCAGCGCTTCTTCGCTGTTGCCCCCGATGCAGGCGCTGAGTGTCAGACACAAAAGTAAGTTAATTATAAATAGTCGCATGCTTAATCCTTCGGGGTTGGCGACTTGAATGATACTACGATATTGTCGGGTCTACCGATAAAAGGCCTGACCGCTAACAGCACGCTTAATTTCCGACTATTGGGTTAAGTTAACAATTAAAAGATTATATAATATTGAACATGCAATCAGATCCTAAAAAATTAGTAGGGAAAAACAAAAACCTTACCCACTCCGAATTGATGAAGGTTATGTCACATGTTCAACGAGAGCAGGGAGAGTGGGTTTTGCATACGTTAATGGTAGAGGGTTGTAATGTAGCGTTTAAGTTCAAGCGCAAAGGTAATTACCAAAGCTTAAAAGGTGCCAGAGTGAATATGACTTATTACTCAGCACAGGAAACGGTCGCGGGCATGAATTTTGAAGTCATGAAAGTAGTACGTATAAAAAGAGGATGATCTAAGTGGTTGTTTGAGGGCCATAACAAGAGCTTTCAGGCCTGCAGCCGCTAGTGCTCGATTTTTTGCGCCCATATCAGCAGAGGCCGACTCGGGCTACTATTTTTTTAACGGCCCAATTCGCCTGCTAACCTTGAGAGGTAAGCGATATTTAACTACGGTTCATTTCTCGTGAGAAAGCTCAAATACCGTTTCAAGCAGTTCATCTATTTCCATTTTAAGTTCTTTATCTTCAATTTTATTAGCGCTGATTTTTGCATCTTGTAGACTTTTGATAGCGGCGTCAGTCTGACCTGATTCGATTTGCAATGTAGCCATTGAAAATGCGACTGACGACATATAATCTTTTGAGTTAATGGCGGTAGATTTCTCTAGCGCTTTTACATAGATAGCCAATGCGTCTTCTAATTCTTCTGTAAAGTCAGCTAGTGTTTCCCATTGTACCGGGTGATCTTCTTTCGTATTTTCGTTATCAATACAAATAGCTTTTAGCTCTGTATAGAGCGAGTCGAATGACTCTCTATCTTCTTTACTGGCAGCCTTCATTAGCTTTTCAGCCAGGCTATGTACGGACTTGTATATTTTGGTATTCATCATGACTAATGGCCTTCCCTCTACAACAAAAAAATTTATCTATGTTTGATTTTTTCTGTAGTGCTTTTCCATTCCATCGAGAACATTGCAGAGCAACTGATCCGGGCATTCTCGATATTTTTTATGGTCAGGGCGTCGGAATAGGGCGCTCAATGCGTGCTTACTTAACGTGACTTCATTCAGTTTAAGTATTTCAAGTAAATCGTCTGCCTGTAGATTTAGAGCTATTTTTAACTTCTGCAACACCATGTTATTGCTCAGAACAGGTTCAGGCTCAGGTGTGTCGCCATCTTTAGCACCCCTATTGTTTATGATCAGTCCATTTAGAAAGCGAGCAAAATTTTCATCTTCACACACAACAAACTCAGGCTCTCCTTCGTGCGCTAACCAGGTAGCGAGCTCCAGCTTACTTCCTTCGTGCCCGCCCAGCCTAAATATAGAAAGCATAAGCTGATCGCTAAGATCAAAAGTATGGCGCACTTGGCGCAAAATATCGTTATTATTGATAACTAGTTCTCCTGTTCAGGCGGATTTTTACCGCCCTGACTGTAATACTTCCGATGCCTAACAGGTAACAGTATCACGCGTGGGCAGACGCTAGCTATTAGCGCGATAAATGCCCTTTGGCCGAATCAGGCAGCTGTCCTTGCTGAATTCAAGATAGTGAGCAATGTAGCCAAATACCCGTGACATAGCGAACATGGCAGTGAAGTAGTGGGTGGGAATGCCCAGGCTATGGAATACGGCACCCTTATAGAATTCGACGTTGGCCCAGATTTGTTTGTCGTTTTTGGCGAAGGCTGCCTGGCATGCGTCTTCCACCGCGACCAGAGTGGCCAACAGAGCTTTGCTCTGCTCGTCCTGGCATAGTTCCACCGCCATGGGCTTGAGAATTTTTGCCCTGGGGTCGACAGTGCGGTATTCGCGGTGACCCATGCCCATAATCTTTTGCTTGTTGGCAAGAGCGTTTTCCACGTAGGCTGCGGCTTTGTCGGCGCTGCCGATTTGCATGGCCATTTCCAGTGCGGCCTGGTCGGCTCCGCCGTGCAGTCTGCCGAACAGGGTGCCGATTGAAGCGGAGATACATGACTGGATGGGAGCCAGGGTGGAGGCACACACGCGACCCGCAAATGTGCCACAGTTGAAACTGTGTTCCAACTGCAGGATCTGGGCAGTGTCCAACATGCGCATGTCTTGCTCTGCTGGTGCTTCACCGTGAAACAGAGTGAGGAAATTTTGGTGGAAGCTCGCGCCTGGGGTCGAGCTTACTAGCTCTTTATTCATACCCAAACGATAGTGGCCGGCGATAAGAGCGGGAATTTTGGCTGCCATGGTCAGGCCGCGCTCGGCGTCCAGTTCAAATTCCGTGGTGCGCTTTGCGGGAAGTGTTAGCAGTGGCATCATGCCCTGCAGCATGAGCATCGGGTGTAGGTCTCGAGGGATTTTTTTCAATAGCTCAATTTCACTGCTAGACAGCTCGCTGTTCGAGCTCATAAATTGAGCCAGCTGATTCTCCTGTGCTGCGTCGGGCCACTGGCCAAAAAGAACCAGCCATACCACTTGCAGAAAAGGCTTGTTCGCCAGTTCCGTCACATCGATACCGCGGTAGCTGAGTAAGCCGATGTTGCCCTGCACATCGGAGATAGCCGTCTCACCCACCACGACTGCGGAAAGATCTTTGGAAAATACGGTTTCGGTCTGGCTCATTTGATGCCCCTGTTTGGTAATTTTGCACAGTATACGAAGCTTGGCACAAGTAGTAGATTTAATTTTTCTTATATTAATATAAGCTGTACTAATAATGAGATTAGAGAATAGTGAGCTGCGTGCTTTTCGCGGCGTAATAGAACACAGTGGTTTCAAGCGGGCTGCAGAGGCTCTGCACGTTAGCCAATCTGCGGTGAGTCAGGCGGTCGCCAGTCTGGAGCTGAAGCTGGACACCCCTCTGATTCTGCGCGGCAGAAAGCTCAAATTGACGGCAGCTGGAAAGCGCTTGTTCGACCATGCTGTGGAGGTATACCGGGATGAGCAGCAGGCACTTGAGGATATCGGCCAGCTCAAAGAAGGCAAGGCTGAGACGCTTAATCTCGCCCTGAGTGCCTCCATTAACCAGTTCTATGGTCCTCAGTTAATAAGCGCTTACTATGGTTTAAACCCACGAGTTTCAATGAAAATTGCGGAAATGCCCAGCCGCAGCATCATTTACGCCGTACTTTCGGGCAATATTGAATTGGGTTTAGGGCCCTTCCAAAAACACATGCCAGCCTTTGACACCATCCCCCTTTACAAAGATTCGCGCCACCTTGTAGTCAGCCCCAGACACCCACAATATGCGGCGATGATCGCCGGTGACAAAATGGCGCTGCAGTGCACACCGCTCATCGCATCGGCGCTGGATAACCCCGATATGCGTCCTTCCATTGCGCGCCTGCGAGATCAGTTTAGTGCGGTGTGGGAGGTGAGCAGTTTGTCGCTGCGGGTGAACATGGTGGCTGAGGGGATGGGCGTCACTTTTCTCGATCGCAAGCTGTTACGCGAATATCCTCTGTGTCATGATTTTCGCATCATGGACGATGTATCCTTTGGACGCATCGACAGGCAAGTGGGTTTGTTTTACCGAGCTGGCCGCAACCTTACTGGCAGTGCCCGCCAGTTTATTAGCCTGTGTGAGCGTCACTGGAACCTGGAGAAGCAACAATGAGTCTGCGCGACACCAATCTGCATAAACTACGGGAGCAGGAGTTTGATGTCCTGATTATAGGAGGTGGAATTAACGGCGCCGTGTCTGCCGCGGCGCTGGCCGGGCGCGGCGTGCGGGTTGCATTAATTGACAAGGGCGATTTTTCTGGCGGCGTTAGCTCAAGTTCTTCCAATCTGGCTTGGGGAGGCATCAAGTATCTCGAAAGCCACGAGTACCTGCTGGTTAACAAGCTGTGCCAATCGCGTAACCATTTGATGAAGCACTATCCCTCAACGGTTAAGGAAATCAGGTTCCTCACCAGTATTCAACGCGGTTTCCGCTTTTGGCCTTTTTTAGTGTTTCTGGGCAGCGTGCTGTACTGGCTGATTGGTCGCGGAGTCACTAAAGCGCCGAGATATATGTCAGCAAAGGCTTTGGAGAAAACCGAAGCAATTATTAACACCAGCGATGTGGCCGGTGGCTTGGAGTATTCCGATTGTTATCTGCATGACAATGATGCGCGCTTTGTCTTCAAGTTTGTCCGTGCAAGCCTGAATTACGGTTGCATTGCAGTCAATTACGTAGAATCCCTACAGGCCAGCCGCGAGGGGGGAAAATGGCTGACCACGGCAAAGGACCAGGTCAGCGGCGAAACATTTATTATCCGCTCCAGCGCTATCGTCAATGCCGGCGGCCCCTATGTCGATTCACTGAATAAGGTAAATGGGGAGAGTACGCAATATCGCCACCTGTTCTCCAAAGGTGTTCACCTTATTGTCGATAAGATTACCGACGGCCATCGGGTGCTGGCATTTTTCGCCAGTGACGGTCGCCTATTTTTCCTTATACCCATGGGCTCAAAAACCTGCATTGGCACCACTGACACGCAGGTGGATTCGCCGTTTGTTACGGTTACCGATGAAGACCGCGACTTTGTACTGAGCAATGCCAATGCCGTGCTCGATCTTGAAAAGCCGCTGACCCGGGAAGACATTATCGCCGAACGTGTGGGCGTGCGACCTCTTGCTCGCAAGGGTAGCGGCGGCGTTGCTGACTGGGTTGAGCTGTCACGTAAGCATGTGATCGAAGTCGACGAAGAGAAAAACTACCTCAGTATTTTTGGCGGTAAGTTGACTGACTGTCTGAATGTGGGCAACGAAGTGGCCGCTAAAATTGCCGCCTTCGGTATTTCGATCCCCTATCCAGAAAAGAAGTGGTATGGAGAACCCGGCGAGGATTTACGTGATGAGTTTATGTTGCAAGCCCAGCTAATGCGTCTGGACGATTTGACTCATGCAACGTCGTCCGAGCCCTTATCCCAGCGTTTCTGGCGTCGCTACGGCGAGGCTGCTTTTAGCTTGTTGGAAGCTATACGAGAGGACGAAAGCTGTGCTGATCTGTTGATCAAAACCGCAGAATACACGCGAGGTGAAATTGAATTGGCTGCACGACGTGAGATGATCGTTAAGCTGGAGGACTTTATGCGTCGGCGCTCAAAAATAGAGCTGGTGGTACGCAAGGAGGAACTCCTCAAAGCTCCCGGATTGCGCGAGGCGAGTAAAATTCTATTTGGCGAGCAGGCAGAGGAACGACTGCAGGAGTATTTGGACGGTTTGAGGGCGTAGTATTTGTCGGTCAGGAAGCCAGCATCTGACGCACCTCGTCGGTGTGTAGCGGGCGAACCAGGCGTTTTACTTCCCTGCCATCGCGCAGCAAAATCAAGGTTGGCCACTGCTTCACCGCAAAGGCTCTGCCCAGTGCTTTCCCTTTGCCGTCATATACCTTGATGTGGAGAAGCCCTGCTTGTTCTTTTAACACCTCTTCAATAGCGGGGCTGGCAGCCTGACAGTGCCCGCACCAGGGCGTGCCAAACTCGAGTATTGCGTCGGTGGCTAGCGCACTGACTTGTTCCAGTGCGGGTTCATCTTCTACATAAACAGGGTTAAAACCCATGCTGCTGGCTTTCATGGCAGTATATTACCTCGGTATTAAGCCCATTAGAATATGGGTGCAGTCTTCTACGTCCATATATTTAGGAACCGGGTAGCCGTTGCCCTCAATGCAGGCGGCAGTTGCCATCTCGGCTATGTCCCCAACTTTGATTTGTTCGAATCCACGGGGAATGTCTACGCGATCGTTAAGTTCAATGACTGTGTCGATAAGCTTCTGAGCCAGGGCAGCTTCGCCCTCACTGGCCTCGCCCAACCCGGTGCTCACCATCAGCTGGGCCATTTTTTTCTGCGCTTCTGTCTTGGAGTACTCCAGTACATGGGGCAAAACAACGGCATTCGCCAAACCATGGGGAATGCTGTAGTGCGCACCCAGTTGGTGGGAAATGGCGTGCACAAAACCTACCATAGCCTGTGAAAACGCCAGGCCAGCATAATAGGATGCCAGCGACATCGCTTCCCGAGAGGCCAGATTGCTACCGTCTTCGTAAGCCACAGGCAGGTGCTCGAACACCAGCTTAACGGCAGCGCTGGCCAGACGCTCTGTCTCGGGCGTACCCCAATTTCCAATATAGGACTCGATTGCGTGAGTAAGGGCGTCCATACCCGTGGCGGAAGTAATGTGTGGCGGCAGGCCTGTCATAATGGTGGGGTCAAGCGCACAGGCGGTAGGCACCATTTTGTTATCGGCTATAGGCCGCTTGGCGTGGGTCTCGTCGTCGGAGGGTACCGCCGCTATAGTGACTTCGGAGCCGGTGCCCGCCGTAGTGGGAATCGCAAACAAGGGTAAAGAGGGCAGCTTGGCTTTGCCATAGCCGATTAAGTCATGGGGTGTAGCGTTATTGGCCGCCGCCAGAGCCATAATTTTGGCGGCGTCCATGCTGGACCCGCCGCCAAAGGCTAAAACACCGTCACATTGGCTGGACTTGAGTAGGGCCAGCCCCTCGTTAATAAGCTTGAAAGTCGGGTCGGGTAAAACGCCGTCGTAAATAACGGTTTCTATACCAACAGCTTTCAACACGGCTACGGCATTATTGATAAGACCCAGCTCTACCAGGGGTTTGTCAGTCACCAAAAAAATTCGCTTCAGCCCAAAATGTGCGATGGCTTCACACAATGACTTTACCGAGCCCGGCCCTATGTAGGTGACCGGCTTGGGCTGTGCGTGGGGCTTGAGTACTTTGCGTGTCAGGCCTGAGCGGAAACGATACAGTGTTTGTTTAAATAGGCCGGGCATATGAAATTCCAGTGCGTCGATAAACGATGAATAGTGGCGCCTATCTTGGCTGTCCCACTGAGTATTGTAAAGACAGCGCTGCATGGAAAATTGTCGAAAATGCGCAAAAGTTCAGGGGTTATTTGCATAGACACTGAGGGTATAATAGCGCGCAACAACGAATCGGGAAGTTATCTGATGAAAGCTAAAAATCAAATAAACCTTTTGGGCTCGCTGATGTTGGCACTGCCAATTCTCGCCACTTCGGCGGCAGCTGAAAACCCCGGTGGCTGGGAATACTCCATAGCACCGCTTTACGTGTGGGGCAAAAGCACCGAAGGGAAATCTGCCGTTGGTCCTACCGAATCAGAGTTAGACCTTAATGTCAAAGATGACCTTCTGGAAAACCTCGATGCCGCCGCCGCGGTGCATCTGGACGCCAAGCAGGGTCCACTGGTGTTCTTTGGTGAATACAACTATGCCAGACTGGACCCATCGACAAAGATAAATCAAGGCACGTTTGATTATCGCTTTAATGACTGGGGATCATTCTTTGCAGGCTACCGCCACCTCGATCTGGATTATGCTAACAAGAGCTCCGACGCGGATAACTATGCAACTGATACCGCAAATAGTGGGC
>JBLHNQ010000026.1:0-31758 GCA_047650635.1 Halioglobus sp. | reverse complement strand
CGTTAGGTACCTTGGCGCTGAAATCTTCCAGCTCATCAATGTTGAATTTTTCCAATGTATCTTTATCCATTGCCACAATGGAAATAGGCACATCCTGCAACGACTGTGTGCGTTTCTCTGCGGTTACAAGTACCTCCTCCAGCATCAGTGCGCTTTTATCAGCAGCCATTAGTGATAGAGGTGCCGTCACGCAACCGAGCATAAGCATTGCTTTCGCGATTGGACGTAATTGAAAATAATGACGTAAAGTCAGCCCGCGCTCCAACGCTGAAGCAGTTGCGTCGGTGCGTCCCTTGCGAACCAATATTCTTCTCATTACTGATGTATTCATAAAGTTTTACCCGTTTGTCATTATTAGAATATTAGATACCAACGACCATCTAATGGAACTGACTGTTACGATGTCGCCTTATAGCAACGGTTCCGAAAATAGCCACACTGTCTGCCCAAATCGATAGACACAAGCAATATAATCTGAGTTCTAACTTATAATGTACTCGCATTTTATTTGTATTATTTTTTTCAACAGAATTATCGTTCAAGGCCATGGTGGACGAATAGTGGCCATCAGCTAACAATGTACCTATAGCGCGCGACATTAGGGTATCGAGCAAGCTCAAATAAACCCCACCGTGAACGAACCCTGCTTGCGTTGTGTCCATAACGACTTACTTACGAGGGAGCTTCAAGCGATTACAAATATTATTTTTCTGTATAGCCGAGGAACCACCCAAAATTGGCATCACGAGAATATCGCGCACATAGCGTTCCATATCAAAGTCACTCACATAACCATAGGCGCCCATTATCTGCTGACAACTTAATACAATATCACGACAAGTGTCACAGACAAATAATTTGGTCATCGCCGTTTCCACCGCTGCCGGTTGATTCTGATCAACCATCCACGCTGCGTTGTAAGTCATTAGACGGCAGGCTTCGAGCTTGGTTTTCGCATCGGCCAGCATATGTCGTATCGATTGGATTGTGCAGATTGCCTTGCCAAACTGGATCCGCTGTTGCGAGTAGTTCCAGGCATCCTCGACGGCAGCAGTTGCAATACCCAGTGCCATGGCCGCCACTTCCACTTTCTCAATATCCAGGCCGGGGCCGGCCAATTTATTCCAGCCCTCATTCCACCCTTCTTCACCACCGACTATATTCTCTGCCGGCACTTCGACATCACTAAAACTGACGTCATAGGTGCCTCCGCCTTTGAGACCCAGGGTATCCTGTGGCTCCAACAATACGCCCGGCGTGTCAGGGGGAATCAAAACTAGCGATAAGTTCTTGTAGCGATCTTCCTTCGGGCCCGTGCGGACCAGCGTATAAATGTAATCGGAAATAGCCGCGCCTGAACAAAAACGTTTCGCCCCATTGACTATAATAGTGTCACCCTTGCGCACTGCCGATGTTCTAACACTGGCAACATCCGACCCCACATCCGGCTCAGAAAGACCATACGCAAACATTAAACCCTCGTTAGCCACTCTTGGCAGCAGTCGATCCCGCTGCTCCGGGCTAGCCACCTCTACCAGATTAAGACCTGCATAGCAGCTCGACTGAATGTAAGCACAACCCACTGACATACTACGCGCACACAGCTCTTCTATGATCACAACCGTGGATGTAATATCGCGACCGCTTCCGCCAAACTCTTCCGGAACAGTCAGCCCCATGCAGCCCATCTCTACCAGTTTGTCGTGCACATCCCGGGGAAAGTAGTTGTCCTTGTCCCACTGCTTAGCCTTGTCTCGCGGCATCTCCTTTTCCACAAAACTTTTCACACTATCGCGGATCATGGTGATCTGTTCGGAATCCTGCAGATGATTCATTCGTGCACTCCTGCAATTTGTATGGTTAATAGTCTCTGGCGTCAGGGCCATTCATCTATACAGCAATAATATTCTGAGTATTTGCTTACATTAAACTCGCTTTAACTTTGATCTACCAAAAGCCACCCAAAATCGCCCTTGCACCTCACCAAATACTAATACCTTGATTTTAAAGTAGCAGTCATTCCTCCGCTCATACGAGTTCAATATGAGCTTTTATTTATCTTAAGATCTATGTGATTCGCATTAGCCAATCAACAATTTGCCATCTCAGTGGAGAGCCATCGTGTCCAATCCAGAAACTGTTTTAAAGCTTGCCTCCCGCCCCACCGGTATCGTTTCAATCGGTGCCTATATACCGCGCACGCGACTTGCACGCAGCGCCATCGGTGCAGCCAATGCGTGGGCCAACCCCAACCTTGCGTCTCGAGCCAAGGGATTTCGCGCCATGTGTTCCCACGACGAGGACAGTCTGACTATGGCGGTCGCCGCTGCACGCCAGGCTCTAACAGGCACCGATCCGTCCATACCTGTTACGCAGTTGCTTTTCGCCTCCACCACCTTGCCCTTTGCAGATCGCCAGAATGCGACAGTCATTGGAGAAGCGCTGGCGCTCAACGAGGGCCTGCACAGCTACGACCTAACCGGATCACTGCGCTGCGGCAGCTCGGCATTGATGACAGCACTGCAGCAGACAATCAGCAGCCTGGTGGTAGCCGCCGATCATCGCCAAACGCGTCCCGCGAGCTTGCAGGAAATGACCTTGGGCGACGGTGCAGCGGCCGTCGTTACCGGTACCGATAATCTGTTAGCCCAATTTATGGGGGGCTGTTCGCTTTCCATCGACCTAACTGACCACTATCGTGCGCTGCAGTCAGATTTCGACTACCAGCTCGAGGAGCGATGGATCCGTGATGAGGGTTATCTAAAAATCATCCCCCGAGCAATCCAAAAACTGCTGCAACAGGAACAGGTGGACGCAGCCAGCATTCAACATCTTATTATCACTGGCCCCGGCCAACGCACCATTGGCAGCATCGCCAAACAGTGTGGAATTTCTGCCGCAGCGGTACGCTCCAACCTGAGTCAGGAGTGCGGTGACACTGGCTCTGCACATTCGTTACTAATGCTTGCCCACACGCTGGAACAGGCTAATCCGGGCGACCGCTTACTGGTGGTGGGGTTCGGTCAAGGCTGTGACGTGATATTGCTGGAAGCCACCAAAAAAGTCCGTGAACTGCAAAGACAAAAACCGGTACAGACCCTGCTTGACAGCGGTGTCGCAGACGACAATTACCAACGTTACCTTTCATTTAATGGACTGGTGGAACTCGACTGGGGCATGCGTGCAGAACGCGATAATCGCACCGCACACTCTGCCTTCTATCGTCATCGAAAAACGGTTACTGCCTTCATCGGCGGCCGCTGCGAGCATTGCGATACACCGCAGTTTCCACGTAAACCCATGTGCGCCAACCCAGAATGCCGCCAAAGCGGGCCCATGGCGGACGAACCTTTTAAGGACAAAGCCGCTTCGGTTAAGTCCTTTACCGAAGACTGGCTTGCGCTGTCCTACAACCCCCCGTTTATGTACGGCAACGTGCGGTTTGATGGCGGCGGCATGGTGATGATGGAGTTTGCCGATTTCAAACCTGGAGAATTGGCCGTCGGCACCCCCCTCAGTCTCCAATTCCGGATTAAAGAGCAGGACAAAAAACGCGACTTCAAACGCTATTTTTGGAAAGCGACTCCGCTGATGGCGCAATAGTACGGCGCTAGATCCGTTAACGCCTTCGTAATACTACACAACACAGGAAACAATCATGGCCAGTGGAATTAGAGATAAAGTTGTCATCATCGGTATGGGCTGCACTCACTTTGGCGAACGCTGGGACTGCAGCGCAGAAGACTTGATGGTAGAGGCCTTTACCGAAGGCCTGGCCGACGCCGGAATTGAGCGAGACCAAATTGAAGCCGCCTGGTTTGGGCTCTCCGTAGATGAGCAAAACCTGGGTAAATCAGCCCTGTCATTATCCGAAACGCTGCGCTTGCCGAATATCGCTGCCACCCGGGTGGAAAATATGTGTGCCACCGGTACCGAAGCTCTACGCGGGGCTGTGTATGCCGTAGCGGCAGGCGCCTATGATGTAGCACTGGCACTTGGCGTCGAAAAACTAAAAGACACCGGTTATGGAGGTCTACCCGAACGAAACAAGGGCACCTTCGATGACCTCTGGTTCCCCAGCGCGACTGCACCAGGTTCCTTCGCACAGTTCGCCAGCGCCTATGTCGATCGCCATGACATAAGCATGGATAAATTAAAGCAAGCGATGGCTCATGTGTCATGGAAAAGCCATGAAAATGGCGCACTCAATGAAAAGGCGCACCTTAGGTCCAGAGTGTCGATTGAAAAAATTCTTAATGCGCCAACTATTTCTTATCCGCTTGGACTTTACGATTGTTGTGGCGTTAGCGATGGCTCAGCCTGCGCTATCGTCACCACCCCGGAAAAGGCGGCTGAGCTTGGAAAAACAGGCACGCTGGTTAGCGTTAAATCTATGCAACTGGCCCTTAGCAATGGGTCCGAAATGTCACACGATTCATGGGATGGCAGCTATGCGCTAACCACCCGTATCGCGTCCGAGCGCGCTTATAAGGAAGCGGGGGTTAACAACCCGCAACGCGATCTCGATCTGATTGAAGTTCACGACTGCTTCTCCATCACCGAACTGGTGACCATGGAAGACCTTGGACTGTCACCCGTCGGCCACGGTGCTGACGAAATTCTTGCCGGCAAATTCGACCGCAACGGCGAGATCCCCTGCAATGTCGATGGTGGCCTCAAGTGTTTTGGCCATCCGATCGGCGCCACCGGCCTGCGCATGGCCTATGAAATTTACCAGCAATTGCACGGCCGAGCGGGTGAACGCCAGCTTAACAATGCTCGCTTAGGCCTAACCCATAATCTGGGCGGATTCCCCAACAAAAATGTCTGCAGCGTATCGCTGTTTGGCCACTATAGCGGTTAGTCAATCGAACTATAAAAAGGAGTGAATACTATGCACAACCCAATGGCGATGAATGATCGCGTGATAATGATTACCGGTGGAGGCCAAGGTATCGGCCGCGCACTGGGCGAACAATTGCTTGCCCTGGATGCACGTGTAGCACTGGTAGACATTAATCCAGACACACTCGCGACAACCCGTGAGGCGCTAATTCAGTCCGGTACCAGTGAGAATAGAATACGTACCTATTGTGGTGATGTCAGCAGTACGCAGTTCGTTGGCGAGACTGTCAGCCAAATTGTCAGTGATTTCGGTGATATCTATGGACTGATTAATAATGCCGGCATTATCCGCGCGGCCATGGCCAGTGAAATGACTATCGACCAGTGGAACCAGGTGATTGGAGTCAATTTGACCGGCGCCTTTGTGTGCTTGCAGGCGGTAGGGCAGCACCTTATTACAAAAGCCAAAAATGGCGATACCAACCCCGGCAGTATTATTAACATCTCATCCGATGCCGGTCGGCGCGGAACCATTGGTCAGATCAACTATGGCGCTGCCAAGTCTGGTGTGCTGGGACTAACAATGTGTTCTGCCCGAGAGTGGGGGAAATACAACATCAACGTCAACTCGGTGTGCTACGGCATGGTGGAAACCACTATGACGGAAACCATCCGCCAGGAAAAATTTCGCGATAAATACCTGTCGCAGATCCCACTGGGCCGTTTTGCCAGTACCGAGGAAGTGACTCCTGCCACCTGTTTTTTACTGACCGATGCAGCCGCTTATATTACCGGACAACACCTCAGCATTGATGGTGGTTTTTACATTAGCTCCTAGCGCTAACCTATTAATTACAGGACCACTGCCCACATGATTGCATGCGAACATATCGACTGTCGCGATGAAGGAGGCGTTCTGACCCTTAGCCTCAACCGTACAGAGAAAAAAAACGCGCTTACCGGCGACATGTACCGCGCCCTCACTAGCGCCCTGCACGAAGCAGCCACAGACGACAGCATTCGTGTCGTTCTAATCACCGCCGAGGGCAATTACTTCTGCGCGGGTAATGATCTACATGGTTTCAAAGCCATCGCGGATATTCCCTACCAAGAACGACCTGGTTTCAATTTCATGAATTCTCTCGCCACCTTTCCCAAACCCGTTGTCGCAGCACTACCCGGCGATGCGGTCGGAATTGGCGTCACCCTATTGTTACATTGCGACTTAGTCTACCTCAGCCAAGACAGCAGGCTACGACTGCCATTTGTCAATATCGGACTGGTACCGGAGTTTGCCTCAACCACATTACTCATTCAGCGTATAGGCTATCAGCGCGCTGCCGAGCTACTTTTTCTGCAGCAACAATTGGACGCAAACGCGGCACTGGCATTAGGCCTGGCCAATAAAGTGTTGCCTGCAGATGTATTGCTTGCCACTGCCATGGATACCTGTCGCGCGCTCACACTACAGTCCAGTGCGGCACTGCAACATACCAAACGATTGATGAAGCAGCCTGAGTTGCCAGCGATCATCAACAAAATTGAGCAAGAGACGCTAGCTATCAACGAACTGCTCGGCAGCATCAAGCTGCCAGATAATAGCAACAACCACTAGCAGCGGGCCAAACCTCATGCCAAGGGAAATAAAACCCACGCAGATTGCAGAGTTTATCCCTCAGGGCAGTCAGGTATTTATTCAAGGGGGGATCGGCGAACCCCGTACTATCCTCGAAGCATTGGCCGTTTCAGATCAACCCCACAAGTGCGTTGACTATTACGGTGTATCGATACCAGGCATCAACAACTTTTCACCCCATACATTTCATTCCGGCGCACGCTTCCACACGTTTTTCCTGCATCGAAATATAGCCCCGGCGACAGATAGCACGCTGTTTTTTCACCCGCTACATTACCGCGATATCTATCGTTTTCTGCAACAACGCGGTGCTTTTGAAGCAGCGATCATACAGGTAGCGCCACCAAATTCTCGCGGCCTTTGCAGCTTGGGTCCATCAGTTGATTTTGTACCCGCCATTATGGGACACAGCCGCTGCATCATTGCAGAAATCAATCGACAGATGCCGGTTGTGCACAATGCCCCCTCGATAGCGCTCAAAGATATTGATGTGGTCATCAACACAGACCATCCATTGCCCACCAGTCAAACACAAATCGGTGGCGAGACAGAAACTGCCATCGCACAAAATGTAGCGGCATTGATTGAAGATGGCAGTTGTATTCAAATCGGGATTGGCAAACTGCCTGGCAGTATTGTGCACCAATTGAAAAATCACCATAGTTTGGGCCTGCACAGCGGGCTGATCAGCGAAGAGGTCAGAGAACTGATTGAGTTGGGCGTGATCACTGGAGAAAAAAAAACCATTGATCGCTTTCAGCATGTAACGGGGCTCGCCTTGGGCAGTGACGACTTTTATCACTGGGTAGCTGATCAACCACAAGTAATGTTCCGTCCTGTGGACTACACCCACGACCAAAAAACGCTCGCAGCTATCAATCAATTTGTCGCGATCAACTCGGTGCTAGAAATCGACCTGCAAGGCCAGTGTAACGCCGAGCGCGTGCGCGGCCGTGCCGTTAGCGCTAGCGGAGGGTTGGTAGATTTTGTCCGAGGTGCACGAGGCTCCCATGGAGGCAAATCTATTCTCGCCATGCCCGCCACCGCGATGGGTGGGGCGCAATCGCGAATAGTCACACATCTTGGCAACAACGCCATCACCACGCTATGTCGCACCGATATCGATCATGTTGTCACCGAACACGGTAGCGCCTCTCTGTTTGCCCTAGACACAGAACAGCGCGCCCACGCATTAGTAGATATTGCTGCACCCGAGCAGCGCAATCAATTGTGGGAGAGCTGGGAAAAATCCAGGCCATAGCGATGTTCAAAGCGAGTTTAAGATGAGCAGATGCTCAGTTTATGATTCCTCCGTACGTCGGGCGGACCGAACAACGAAATAAATTCTAACTTTTGAGGGGCAATGGTTGTCTACTTTCGATTTCACACCAACCCAGAGCAGCATTGATACGGCGGAAATACGCGCAAAGATCCGTGATTTTCTCGCTACCGCCATGCACGACATATCGGCTCGCGAGCGCGCCTTTAGCTGGACTGGTTTTAACGCCAACATCAGTAGGGCAATGGGACAAGGCGGCTGGATAGGCATGCAATGGCCAGAACAATATGGTGGCCGTGATGCACCCCCCCTTGAGCGCTATGTAGTGATTGAAGAGCTATTGGCCGCTGGCGCCCCTGTTGGCGCACACTGGATCGCCGACCGCCAGAGTGGCACTCACTTGCTACGCTATGCCAGTGAACGGATCAAGCGTGAGTATCTGCCAAAAATAGCTGCCGGTGAATTGTACTTCTGTATTGGTATGAGTGAACCCAATGCCGGCTCCGACCTCGCTGCCATCTCTACACACGCCAGCCGGGTCGATGGAGGCTGGAAAATTAATGGGGCCAAATTATGGACCACCCACGTGGTTCGCAGCCAAATGATGATTGCCCTGGTTCGCACTGACCGCAGTCAGCAACGCCACGACGGCCTGAGCCAATTTCTAATCGACCTGTCCTTACCGGGTATCACAATTAAAGGCATTACCGACCAAACTGGCGAAGAGCACTTTGGCCAAGTGTTCTTCGACGACGTACTTGTAACAGCAGATTGCCTGATTGGCACTGAGAATGAAGGCTGGAAACAAGTCAACGCCGAACTTGCGCTGGAGCGCAGCGGGCCTGAGCGGTATCTCAGCAGCTACCGGCTGATAGAAGAATTTCTCAGTGCTCAGGATGAAACTGTACCCGAGCAAAACTGTTGCGCACTCGGCGAGTGGGTAGCAGAACTGTGGACGCTGCGGCAAATGTCTCTATCGATGTCGGGTCAGATTGCACAAGGTAAGGAACCCGCTCTGGAAGCTGCCATTGTCAAAGACCTCGGTGCAACTTTTGAGCAGTCGCTTCCGCACCGCGTCGAAGCGCTACTCACCGATGACGAGCAACACCCTACACCCCAAGCACTGCGCGAGGTACTTGATTATCTGCTGCTGGCATCACCGTCATTTTCTCTTCGCGGCGGCACCCGGGAAATTCTGCGGGGAATTATCGCCCGTGGGTTGGGACTGCGATAACAGCTAAGTTTTAAGGAATCGAGTAATGAGTGAATTGAGAACCATGTTGGCGGATACGGTAACGCGCCTGTTCATTGATATCAGCCAGTCGGAATCAAGCAACTGGGAGCCATTGGAAGAACTGGGTCTGCCATCACTAATGCTCGATGAAGCCAGCGGTGGTTTTAACGGTCAATGGCAAGATGCTGTGCTGGTGGCCAGGAAAACCGGGTACTACGCCATCGCCCAACCACTTATCGAAACGATAATTGGTCGTTTTGCGCTGCATTATGCCGGGCACAGCGATTTTCAGGGACCGCTTAGTATTGCCCACTGCGATTCGGTCAACCTCACACAACAACAGCATTGCCATGAGTTAACAGCAAAGCTTCGACACATCCCGGGGGAACAGGGCAAACCCGTAGTTATCAGTGGTCAATACCAACAGCGAAACTTTATAGCACTATTGCAACCCGATGAGTCGATTCGCCAGCTTCATCGTACTAATATCGCAGATGAACCGCGCACTGATTTACTGCTGCAGAACACCCCCTTGCAAGCCCTCTATTGGGTCGATCAGTCTATCAATCTCTATCATCTGGGTGCCCTGCTGCGCAGCGCGCAAATAGCCGGCGCCTTGGATAAGTTGGTAAAGATGTCTGTGCAATACTCCACTGAGCGCGAACAGTTTGGTCGCCCCATCAGCAAATTTCAGGTCATTCAGCACAATATCTCGCAGTTGGCCGAACAGGCCGCCGCGGTAATCTGTGCCACCGAGGCCGCTGCACGCGCGGTGGATCAAGAGGGCTGCAGCGACGCTCTGTTCGAAATCGCGTCGGCAAAACTGCGCGCCAACATAGCCATTCCCCTGGCGACTAGTATCGCCCACCAAATACACGGTGCTATCGGCTTTACCGAGGAACATCGGCTCCATCTTTTTACACGCCGCCTGTTCGCGTGGCGCAGCGAATATGGCAATGACCGCTTCTGGGCCAATCTGCTCGGCCAATGGTGCCTGGATGCACGCTCGCAAGGTTTATGGCAGGCGATTACCGCCCGCTCCGATCGACAAATGAAGACAGCGAACACCCACACATCCGAACGCCATGCCAGCTGAGGGACACTCCGTGCCAAACAACACAGCAACACTGCCACTCCCCACCCCCAGAGACGCGTTATTTGAGGTGGAGGATGGCGTCGCGACCTTAATATTTAACCGAGATGATGTGCGCAACGCACTGACCGGCACCAACCTGATCGACGACATCAATCAGGTTTGCCACTGGATTAACCATAGCCCCGACATTGCCGCCTTGGTTATCAGTGCTAACGGCAACGCTTTTTCCGCAGGGGGCAATATCAAACACATGCAATTGAAACAGGGCATGTTCAGCGGCGACGGTTTCTCAGTTCAGGATGCTTATCGCCATGGCATCCAGACAATGACGATGAATGTCTACCAACTCGAAGTTCCTGTCATTGCTGCCATCAATGGTGCAGCGATAGGTGCCGGCATGGATTTGTGCTGCATGTGTGATATCCGACTGGGCTGCGAACACACCAAGCTCGGCGAAACCTTTGTAAACCTGGGCATTATCCCCGGTGACGGTGGTGCCTGGTTTCTGCCCCGACTGGCAGGTTTGCAGCGCGCTGCTGAGCTTACCTTCTCCGGCCGAGTGATCAATGCAGAGGACGCACTCAACTATGGCCTGCTGATGGAAATCGTTCCCGCAGCCGAATTACTCTGTAAAGCCCAACAACTTGGCCGTAGTTTTGCCGACAAACCGCGCCAAGCTTTGCGGGTTAGTAAGCGCCTACTGCAAGCCGGGCAGCGCATGCCGTTGCGTGATTTTCTGGATTACTGTGCCGGGCAACAGAGCCTCTGCCACAACAGTGATCAACACCAGCAGGCGCTCGACGCCATGCTGGCTCAACAACCATAGCAACACATAATCAAACCACATGGTGATACTATGACAATCAATTACAATCCATTCGATGAAAGTCTCTGGAAAAATCCTTGGCCCACCTACTGCGCTATGCGCGATCAAGAACCAATCTATTTCATCGAAGAACTCAACGCCTGGGCGTTGACGCGTTTTGAAGATGTGTGGCAAGCAAGCCTGGACAAAGTTCACTTCACAGCGGTGCATGGCACCTCCCCGGAAGCGTTATTACTCGAGGAGGCGCTACCCCCCAAGATTTTTTTGTTTATGGACCCACCGCACCACCGCACACACCGCAATCTGATCGCCAAAACCTACACGCCCGTCAATACTGCCACGCTGGAACAACACGTTCGCGAGACCACCCGTCACGTTATAGCGCCCTACCTACTAAAGGGTGAAATGGATATCTATCGCCTATCCAGTCAAGTGGCACTGCACACCATAGCCGATCTTATCGGTTTAAATTTTGAGCAGGCCTCCCACATCCGCAAATTAATCGATACTTTCAACTCCCGTGAACCGGGGCACACCGGCACTACTGACAAAGGTCTACAGGCATTCGTTGAACTGAACAGCTATATTGGTAAGTTGATAACACAGTTTCGCGAAACACCTCCACCCGAACACACCCACATCTATCACTGGCTCCATGCCACTATCGATGATCAAGCAATGAACGAGGATGAGTTATTTTTTAACATCTTTGCGCTTATTATTGTAGGCACCGATACACTCCCATTGACTGTCGCAGCGACACTGTACTATCTGTCACTGCAGCCAGATGCAATGAATGAGGTACGAACTAACCCCGACCTCATACCCAATGCGTTCGCTGAAGCAGCAAGGGTCGACCAGCCGACTAATATTCTTGGCCGAGTCGTCGCTGAAGATTTCGAGTTGCACGGCAAAACGCTTAAAAAGGGACAACCGGTACTCTTTCTATACGCCTCTGCTAATCGGGATGAACGCGAATTTGAACAACCCGAGCAGTTTCAGTTACATCGACAGTCAAAACGCAATCTATCCTTCGGCGCAGGGCTACACTTTTGCCTGGGTCAACATCTGGCACGCCTCGAAGGACGTATCATTCTGGAAGAAATTTTCGCCGCACTGAATGAGTTTGAGGTCGATCGCGCCGGGAGCAAGAGAGTTTTCGGCGAGTTTTTACAGGGATTTAGTTACCTGCCAATTTCATTTGCACCGCAGACCTCATCAGGATAGTCAGAAACAGAAAGCTGCAGGCGGTGTATATGAAACGTTTACACCGGGGTAACCACAATAGATCAGAGTGATTTGTCTGTGTTTCGTTGATTCGCACCCGAAATGAAACTTTCTCACAATATTTGGCCCATCGCTACGCATAGAGATATTTTGGGGTGACAGCGTCCGTATTGGTATAGCTGGGGAAAAACATATTGTGATGGGGTGAGAGGCAGCTGCTGACACATAGCAGCCTCCCATTTTGAGTGATAACTTCCTGATTGATGCAAATATCCTGCGGAATTCGTATTTTTTCTTCGCGGCCCAACTTGGTATTCTGGATGAAAATTAGCGGGTTACCATTTCCTTGTTTGTCAGTTCCCCTGCAACCGAACAGTTCCAGCACTTCTCAATAGCGTAATATTGTCACTCGTTATGAAGTATTTAACGGTTGCATCAACCAACGAAACGAGTCTTGGTGGAGGCTTTTTTTCGCAGCTAGTATTCCAGCGGTAGCTCCAGTTTTTTACGGGCGATGATATTTTTCTGGATTTCAGAGGTACCGGCGCCAATGGTATCTAGCGGCGTGGCGCGGTAAGACCACTCCCACTTGCCGCCCATCGGAGCATCGACATCATCCTTGTGCAGCAAACCTTCCTCTCCAAGAAAATCCATTGCCGCTTGCGACAAACGCTGGTGCAACTCGGTACTAAAGAGCTTGCACTCGGCGGCTTCGATAGATGGCACTCCCCCTTTTGAGGCAGCATAGATCACACGACGCTGCAACATCTTGGCAGTTTCGACCTCAGTCGCCAGGCGCGCCATGTCGCGGCGAATACAAAGGTCATCAGCCAGAGATATACCATCGCGTTCAGTGTTTTTTACCAACTCCAGCAGCTTGTTGAACTTTTCTTCGAGCGGGCTGAACGTATAAAAAGTAAAGCGCTCATAATCCAAAGCTTCACAGATATAGGTCCAACCTTTGTTGAGCTCACCCACCAGATAATCATCATGCACCCACACATCGTCGATAAAAACCTGGTTGGTGACATGTTCACCCAAGGTCTCAATTGGCGTGATGGTGATGCCAGGGTGGTTCATCGGCACCAAAAACAGACTGATGCCTTTGTGTTTTCTGGCCTTGGGATCGGTCCGTACAGCAAGCCAGTACCAATCGGCAAAGTGAGCCGAGGTGGTAAACATTTTTTGGCCATTGAGCATCCAACCATCACCTGAACGCTCGGCTTTGAGTTTGAGGGAAGCCAGATCTGACCCGGCACCGGGTTCTGTGTAGCCCAATGCAAACTCCACATCAGCTTTGAGGATCTTAGGCAAAAACTCAGCCTTAAGTTTTTCCGATCCATGTCGGATAAGTGTCTGTCCCACACAGCCCACACCCTTGCCAATAAGCGGGGCCCCAACACGCGACAACTCCTCATTGAGCAGATAGTCATAAATGCCCGGCATGGCTTTGCCACCATAGGCCTCAGGCCATGACATGCCTATATAACCGCGCTTGGCCATCTCCTTGTTAAAGCGTTTACGCGCAGGGGTATCGGATAGTATGGAATCCGACTCCCTATTAGGGTTCATTACATCATCAGCGTCGTCAAATGCAGCCTGCTCGGCAATGAACTGCCGAACCTCTGCTACAAATTGCTGCTCTTGTAGTCCAAAATCAAAGTTCATCGTCGTGTACCAATTAATTAACAGCACTGACGGTAAAGAGAGGTCAGTGAATCCATTGTTTAACCCTCAAGGGTCAAGCCGCCAGGTAACTCAACACGGCCATCGACAGATGATCGACCAGAGTTTCATCATCAATTTTGGGGGAATTATTATCGATGTAAGCATCGATACAACCGATCACCATATGCTCAGTGACGAAAATTGCAGTATCCAGATCTTCGATACCCACCCGGTCACGATGCTGCATGTAGTATGAGTGGATAGTAGTGTGCAGGTATTTCTCGGTCGTTAGCTGCCCGGAAACGGCTCGGTAACGTGGTATTTCCCGTGGCAGGCGCAGGAACACAAAAGCATTATCCTTGCGCGTTTCCAAAATTGCGCGAACCAGTCGTGGCGTGCTTTCCTCCAAAGGCAGCCCCATGCAGGAGAGCAATTCCTCGCGAATTCGCTCGGCGGCTTCCACAACGGTTTTTTCCAGAAGGGACGCTACGATAGCTTCTTTGCTGGGGAAATACTGATACAGCGAGCCAATACTCACGCCTGCCACTTCGGCAATGTAATTTGTGGACGCACACTCATACCCTTCGTTTGACAAAATTCTCTGAGTGGCTTGAAGAATACTATCTACAGTGTGTAGCGCCCGACCTTGCTTGGGCACTTTGCGGGGTTCGTAGCTTTGTTTTTCAGCAGCTCTCATGAGTTCAACCTCTTATGTAGTGACCTTTACCACCCTTCTCAGGACGGTGTCCTGTATAGACGGCCGTGCTTACTCACTGATTTCTGCCAGGACCGACTAAGATTATTGGCGTACATAGCTATACTTTATTTTTATATAAGACCTTGATTTTAATGTAATTTATCGCGGCCAATCGAGCTATTGGAAGACTACAAGGTACATTAAATGTGATAAGTTACTCACATTCTACTCGCATTCTATCTTCCTTCCCATAGTAGGCGAATTAGTGTTCAATCAAACCCAGATCGGCTCGCAACATCGTACCGTTAACAGCAGGGTTACTGGCGCAAAAGAAGATACTCTCCGCGACCTCCACGGGCTTTACGAGCCGGCCCATCGTCGAAGCCTGAGCCAATTGTTCCAGTATTTCACCACCGTAGCCGCGCAGCATTTCAGTATCAGTAAAACCTGGGCAGACGCAGGCGGTGTGAATACCACTGCCGCCCAAGTCCTGACAGGTACTGCGCATCAGGCCAAGCAGCGCGTGCTTACTGGTGACATAGGCCGCAACGCCAGCAGTGGCTTTGAAACTGAGAGTAGACCCAATATAGATAATGCTAGACCCCGCTTTCATCGCCGGTAGCACGAGGCGATTGAGCGTTACCGGGGCAACTACATTTAACTCCAGCACTCGGCGTAATGTCTGTGCATCCAACTGCTCGACGCCACCATGGGATTGCAAGGCTGCGTTGTGTACCAGCGTCACCTGACTGGCACCCTCTACCGCTGCACTGATATCACCCGCGACCGTGTCGCACCAGCCGGGATCAAACAAGTCGGCGTTGACCTGTATAATGTGCGGAGAGGGTGAGGCCGAGCGAGAAACATTAACCACCCGATAACCGGCCTCGAGAAATCTTTCGGCGGTGGCTAGGCCAATACCACGACTGGCACCGGTAATGACCAAACAGGGAGCTGAATTGTTAGTTATCATAGCGGCGACCCAGGGTTAATCGATCTGCATAAATTCGATAGCGTTGCTATCCGGGTCTTCTATCATCGCGGCTTTCACACCGGGTCGAATTTCCTTAACATCCACCACAATCCTGCATTCATATTCTTTACAGGCCTCTACCACCTCATCGATATTACTGATGTTCATGCTGATGTAGCGAAAGCCGGTGGCCGAACTGAATCCGCCGTCGGGGTTACGCGACGGGGCCGGTTTCTCCAGCACTAGTAGTTTGATTTGGCTGTGACCACATTGCAGCTTGCTGACCACCCCAAGCCCGGGGAAATGTATCTCACCGGCCAGTTCGAGGCCGAGCACGCGCCTATAGAAATCTAACATGCGCTCGCCTTTTTCCGTGACAATGCCGGCGCACAGAGCTGGTTCGCTCAATTTAAGGGTCATATTATTTCCTCTCGATTACTTTATTTCCATTGCTTGATTCAGCGCCGTAGTACCAGTGCACCATTAGGGGTGCTGTCACAGGTGGCCACCAAACAGGTGTCGGCACCCTTAACCTGATTTGCGGCCTGCCCTCGCAGCTGACGCACCGCTTCCGTCAGCAGATTCATACCGTGCAGATAGACCTCCGACAAACTACCGCCCGAGGTATTGATCGGCAGTCTGCCGGTCTGGCTCATGCCACCGTCAGCAATAAAGTGGGCCGCTTCACCACGACCGCAAAATCCATAAGCCTCCAGACAGTAAAGAACCATAGGAGAGAAGGCATCATAAAACTGTGCCAGCTTAATATCCTCAGGCTGGATCTCAGACTGACGCCACAGGTTCGCCGCTGTCGTCCAAGAAGAGCTGCGCAATGGGTCAGCGCCGTGAAAATCGGTCATTAACTGATGCTGCGCAGACATGCCCTGGGAAAACGCGTGGATATACACTGGCTGCTGTTTCTGGTGATCTATATCAGCTGCGCGGGTAATAACCAGGGCAACCGCACCATCGCTTTCCAGGCAGTTATCGAACAGACACAGCGGATCAGAGATCATCCGTGCGTTTGCGTAATCGTTCAGGCTCATCGGTTTTTTCCGCATAATCGCCCGAGGATTGCTGTTCGCATAGGTACGTTGTGACAGAGCCACCGTTGCCAATTGTTCGCGAGTGATATTATGTTCATGCATATACCGGCGCATGGTCATCGCCACCTCATCAACGGGTCGTAACAGGCCCTGTGGGCGCGACCACTTCCAGTGATCCTTCACCCGCGGCTGCACACCTGCCCACTGTCGCTTACTGGGGTCACCCCGTTTGCGCGAACGCCACACGACACCGACGTTAGCTACACCACTAGCCACCGCCAACGCCAACTGACCCAACACACCACAGGCTGCGCCACCACCGTGAGCCACCTGATTGAAAAAATGCACATTGCCAAAACCAAGGCTTCGGGCAATTTCAAACTCCGGCGTAACCTCCTGATTAAAGCAACCCATGGCATCCACCTCCGAAGGATGAATGTTGGCGTCATCCAGCGCCGCTTTGATGGCGGTACACGCCAGGCTCCATTCGGTATCGGGCAGTTGCTTAGCAAAGTCGGTTTCACCGATGCCGACAATGGCAGTTTTATCTCTCAACACAGGGTGCTCCTTGTTCGTTCTCAGGGCCGGCGATCGACGGGTAAAACTCCGTCGTGGAAAGGATAGGGGTTGCCCAACATACCCAATGCGCCAAATTCACTGCGCAATTGGGGAGCCAGCTGTCGATCAATCGATTCGACATCCCAGCCGCCTTCTTTGACCAGGGTTTTACCGTAGTGCGGCTGCACCATATGAGCGACCCGATCGCCACCGCTACCAAAGACCTGACCACTAACTGCTGCTGCGCGATCGCTGCATAACCAGGCCACCAATGGCCCATTTAGTTCCGGGTCGATAAAGGGCAGCTTGACTTCATGGCCGTTGGCGTCGCGATAAGTATCTGACATACGCGTAGTACCGATGGGGCATATGGCGTTGACGCGAATACCATAGCGCGCCAGTTCTAACGCCCACGTATAGGTCATTGAAGTAATGGCGCCTTTGGCCGCGGAATAATTCGTTTGACCAAAACTACCAAAGTGCGCGCCAGAGGTCGTGTTGACGATAGCGCCACCCTCCTCTTGTTCGCGCATGGCAATGGCTGCGGCCTGGGTACACCAGAACGTTCCCTTCACATGCACCAGCCATACCAGATCGAATTCCTCATCACTCATTTTCAGAAAGCTTCGATCACGCAGGTTGCCGGCGTTATTGACCAAAATATCAATACGACCAAACGCTTGTCGACAAGTATCCACGAGTTGCTGCGCGCCTTCCCGGGAAGCGATATTGGCGTCGCAGATAATGGCGCGACCGCCTTCATCTTCAATCTGCTTAACCACGGTCTGCGCCTGTGTCGTGTCAATGTCGTTGACCACTACGACGGCGCCAGCCCGTGCCAAATGGACGCAGTGACCTTTGCCGATACCACGACCGGCACCCGTCACTACAGCAATTTTGTTCTCAAGTACTTTCAAAACACTCTCCTTCTGATGCGCAGTAAAATAGGCGCGCTCAATTTAGATTTACAGCCACAATTTTCATTGCACTATCTCCGGCCAAGACGGGGTCGTAAAACTCGGCCAACAACTGGCGTTCTTGATCTTGTACTTGAATAACGCTGGCTTCTTTGACTGTGTCATAGCCGCGAACTTTCTTCGGCAATTCGGCAATCGCAACGGCGACATCGTAATTGTCGATAGTCAAATCGGCTAGCAGCTTACGAATAGTGGTCGCGTAGTCTGCAATCAACTCGCGTTCTTGACGACGGTGCGATGCATAACCAAAAGGATCTAAAACAGTGCCACGCAAGAACTTGAACGTCGCCAGTACAGTAAAAACGTGCATCATCCAGCCGCCGAATACTCGCTTGGGATAGCGACCAGTATCCGGATCGCGTCCACCAAGAACCGGCGGTGCCAGATGAAAGGCCAGTTTGAAGTCACCATCAAAAGTTTCCTTGAGCGTTTCCTGCAAAACTTTTCCACTATGCAGCCGAGCCACTTCATATTCGTCCTTGTAGGCCATTAACTTAAAGTAGTACTCGGCCACCATCCGCGACAAGGACTGATCCTTAGTCTCTAACTTTTGTTCGCCCGCTATCACCTCTTTCACTAATTGGCGGTAACGATCAGCATAGGCAATATTCTGGTATTCAATCAATTCCGCTGCACGCGCATCAATTAGCTCTGGCAGTGATTTTGGCGCTTGCTCTGCAGGCATATAGGTCAACACATCCCCCGCCGGGCGCGACGCCTTCTGGACAGTATCGATATCCACGGCAGCGAGTCGGCCCCACGCCAAACTACTTTTATTCATAACAATGGCGACACCGTTGAGTTCAATCGCGCGCTCAATGGCCGCCAAACTCACCGGCATCCAACCCTTCTGCAAGGCGTAACCAATCAGGAACATATTGGTCGCTACCTCATTGCCCATTAATGCATTGGCGAGTTCACCGGCGGCGATGAAGTCAGCATCATCTTCATCAAGCGACTGGCGAATGATGGCCGTCATGCTTTCTGCCGACAGATCGAGGTCTGGATTGGTGGCAAAATCCGAGGTGGGAGCGACGCAGCTGTTTATAACCACTTTGGTTTGCCCCGCGTGCATTTTTTTCAGCACCTCCTCTCCCGCCGCAACCACAATATCGCAACCCAGTACTAGGTCGGCATCGGCGATACGCGTTGCGTAAATAGTAGCTGGATCATTGGCTACACGAATATGGCTGGTCACCGCGCCGTTGCGCTGGGCCAGACCCACAACATCCAACACCGAACAGCCTTTACCCTCAAGAAAAGCAGCCATACCAATTAGGGCACCCAGAGTCACCACACCCGAGCCGCCAATCCCCGTGATCAATACGTTATAAGGGCGATCAGTATCACTACATACAGGCTCTGGCAGTTGGGCAACGCGCTCAATAATATCAAAGCCATGACCCGAACCGTCTATGCCCCGCTGCTTTGGTGTGCCCCCAAAAACTGAGATAAAGCTCGGACAATAACCTTTAACACAGGAGAAATCCTTGTTACAGGCAGACTGGTTGATCCGACGTTTGCGACCAAACTCGGTATCCACAGGTTCAATGGCGATACAGTTAGATTGCACACTGCAGTCACCGCAACCCTCACAGACACGTGGATTAATAAAAATTCGCTGATCCGGATCCTTCGCGGTACCGCGTTTGCGGCGACGACGCAGCTCGGTAGCACAGTGCTGGTCATAGACTATGGCAGTGACACCGGAAATCTCGCGAAATTGCTTCTGTACTTTGTCCAAGTCGTCGCGATGGTACAGCGTGACATTAGCGGCAAATTCATTGCCTTTCTCGCGATACTTTTCTGGGTCGCGACCAACAACAGCGATATGCTGCACCCCCTCGGCTTCCAGTTGCCGACTCAGCATATCGACGCGCATCTGCCCTGCTATTTGCTGACCACCGGTCATCGCGATGGCGTCGTTAACCAGTATTTTGTAAGTGATGTTCACCTTTGCTGCGACGGCGGCGCGAATCGCCAGCAAACCCGAATGGTAGTAAGTGCCATCGCCTAGGTTCTGAAAAATATGCTCGCGTCCAGTAAAGGGCGCAATACCAATCCACGATGCACCCTCGCCTCCCATCTGGAACAACGTCGGTGTGTTCCTTTCCGGCAAGAAGGTAGCCATGCCGTGACAACCAATACCACCGAAAGCCATACTACCCTCAGGTACTTTGGTAGACGTGTTGTGGGGACAGCCGGCACAAAAACTCGGCATTCGGTTTAAGCTTTGCCCTGCCACTTGCAGTGTCTGCAGCGGTGCCGAGGGCAACTGCAAAGACCCCTGTAAATCAGGGATCAACCGTTGCAGACGTTGGGCAATTATGACAGCCAGACTGGCGGGGTCTAGCTCCCCGGTGTTGCTCACCAACGGCTGTCCAGTTTCATCACGCTTGCCGGTCAGCAGTGGTCGGTTGTGCAGATTGACCAATAGGCTGGCCAACTGCTCCTCGATCACAGGCTGCTTTTCCTCAATCACTAACACTTCGTCATAATCGAACACGAAGGCTTGAATGTTCACCGGCTCCAATGGCCAGGGCATCGCCACCTTGTAAATACCAATGCCCAACTGCTCACAACGCCTCAGGTCCAGACCCAATTCATCCAGCGCCTGCATTACATCCAAATAGGCCTTACCGGTGGTCACAATACCCAGCTTTCCCTTACCCTGATGTGCCGCCACTACCACCTTGTCCAGTTTATTTACGCGCACAAAGGCCTGCGCAGCAGGCAACCGATGCTGGTACTGACGCACCTCTGCCATCACCGCCGTAAGACCGCCGCGAGCATTCAATCCACCTTCCGGCAACTCGACGTCCTTGGGAACCACCACCTCAAAATTTTCCAGGTCCACCAACACCGAGGCTGAACTTTCAATCGTATCGGTGACACATTTCATACCGATCCAGCAGCCGGAATAACGTGACAAGGCAAAGCCATATAAACCAAAGTCCAGATAGTCCTGCACACTGGACGGATTCAGATAAGGCATCCCGAAGTGGATAAAGGCATGATCACTCTGATGCGCAATAGTTGATGATTTAGCACCGTGGTCATCTCCCGCTAATACAAGCACACCCCCGTGTTCAGTAGCACCACCATAGCTGCCGTGTTTGAGTGCGTCGCCGGAGCGATCAACCCCGGGCCCCTTGCCGTACCAGAGAGAAAATACCCCGTCGTATTTCTGTTCTCCAACGGTGTCAATTTGCTGCGAGCCCCACACCGCGGTAGCTGCAAGATCTTCATTGATACCCGGCTGAAAATGCACGTTATGCTGTTGCAGTTCTTCGCTGGCCTGGTTTAAGGCGGTATCGTAGCCACCCAACGGTGATCCGGGATATCCGGAAATAAAACCCGCTGTTTTGAGACCACTAGCCGCATCGAGTTGATGCTGCATCATCGGCAGTCGCACCAAAGCCTGCGAACCGTTTAAATACACCCGCCCCTGTTCGCGGCGATAACAGTCCTTCAGTTCATAAGTGTGCAGATCATCGGCTGCTGCGGAGTGTTCACTGTGTTGAGAAACCATGAGTAGACCTTGTTGAAAGCATTGCAACGGCGGTCACACTGCCGATGATGCATAGATAAAGTAATTCGGTTGCGTTACTTGCTACGCACGGCCTCGCTAGAGGCCATTACGGCTTCCACCAAACCGTGATGGCCCCAAACGTCACCCTCGCAGAACTCGTTGACCGTCCAACTGTCATCAATCAACAGGCAATCGCAGCCAATTTCCACGTCGAAACCAAAGGGGCTGCTCATATAAAAAGACAACATGCCGTCGTTGCGATGACGGCCCAGCGTGCTGGTTATTTTCACGCCCTTGGCCATAGCGCGATCCAAAGCCTTGCCGACATCATCTATAGTTTTCATTTCAAACATGGCGTGTTGCAGGCCATTGAAATCACCCATACCAATAATGGCAAGACTGTGATGACGCTCGTTACAGCGCAGAAATTTCAGCGCTGCATCGGGGCCCATACGTATGTAGTCGGTCAATTTAAACCCGAGTACTCGGGTGTAGAAGTTGTAATTGAGTTTAAGATCCTCGACAAATATATTAAAATGGCCCAGGCCCAAATGGCCGGCAACAAACTCCTGACCCTGGTAGGGTGAGCAAAAGTTGTAGTCTTTGATTGGACCGTAAAACAACTCCAAGGCATTACCAGCCGGGTCTTGTAGGTAGGCAATGCCGGAGACCGCGCGAGCGTAGGCCTCCGCCTCAGTACCAACACGGATCTCGATGCCTTGGTCATCCAGCTCAGCCACCGCTTTTTCCAGCGCCAGCTTATCCTCCACCTCTAGGCCGAGGTACAACAGACCACGATTGGTCTGGTTGGTATGCACCGCAATACGCCATTGGCGATCATCCATCTTCAGGTAGACACTGCCATCTTCAGCAACACCCGTGTCATTTCGAGTCTCTCCAGCCTGCGGTACGCCCCAGCCTTGCCCGGGAATCGCCCGAGCCGGCATCATACCGATGACATCTACGGCATACTCCAACCATGCTTCAGGATCGGGAGCACCAATACCCAAATAGCCTATCGATTTAATATTCATTAACAGATCCTCTAATTAGTTTTCGCACTGCAGTACCCAACAGGGCATCGCAACATCGCTAGAAAAATGTTTAAACGCAACGGTCACCGCCTGACCGATATGGACCCGTGACGCATTAACCCCTTTGACCTCACCATCGGGACCGGTAAGCACAGGCCCGACAATTCGCAAAGCCGGGTTTTCATCCAACTCCACTAGGGCAGTAACGTACGGCTTGAGCGCCTCAAAGGCCGGTAACAGAGGCGACTCCGGTGTAGCAAAGGACCAGATACGACCACGACCCGATACGGCGCGCCAGTCGCAACGACTACATTGACACTGAGGACACATCGGCCGCGGCGGAAAACGCATCGCACCGCACTGGCCACAGCACTGCATCAACAGCTTTGAGCGCAGTGTTCCTTGCCAAAACGGCGCATCCACAGGATCGTCGGTAGCGGGTAGAGGAAAATCTTCAATCATAATTTTTGACCTCGTTTTTAGTGTTAGCCATTACGCTAAAAATTTTCAGGACCGGTACAACAGCTTCCAATCAAAGGCCACTGCCGGGCGCGCCTCTCCAACCACATGAATGGCCACACCCACTGTCAGCATCACCCCACCCTTGTACTCTTCCACCTCGCGCAGCCGAGTGTGGCCCTGCAGTGCTGAACCAGCAGGTACCGGGCTGACAAAACGGACACTTTCCAGGCCATAGTTCAGTGCATTGCCATGCCCCACAACCCTGTAGTTTGAGGAATTTTTAATAATGGTGGACATACCCAACACCAGATAGCCATGTGCAATCGTATTGCCAAATACACTGTCTTTTTTTGCCCGATCCACATCGACATGAATCCACTGGTGATCCCCCGTCATTTCTGCAAACAGGTCTATCATCTTCTGGTCAATCGTGACTTGTTTACTCCAGGGACCAAATTCTTGCGTAATCATCAAACGCAAAGTATCAAGGTCATCAAAACGTACTTCTTGCATCGCTGCTGCCTTTATTGTGCTGTCGTGGATCGGTTCGCTAGCATCGATTTATCGAGGGCCTGCAGCGCACCAATAAATTGAATTTATCTGTGTCATGCGGTTAATGCGTTGTTGCCCATACGCCAGCAGTCAGATCATGGCTCGCAAGCTGTTCGCGCTGAGTACATTCGGTCAGTGAGCTACTGGTACTATTAATGAGTAGCTGCTTGCACTGGGCCACCACCCCCGCCGGTGCTGAACTGACAGTACGAGCCATGGCAACGGCCGTGTCTATAAGCTGCTGTGCAGGAATAATCTGCTGTACCAACCCAAGACGATAGGCGGTATCAGCGCTCAGGCGTCGGCTGTTAAGCATGACGTCTGCAGCACCACCGGAACCTATAAGACGTGGCAGGAAATAGCTGCAACCAAAACCCGGAGCCAAACCCAATCTAACAAAAGGAAAATCAAAGTAGGCCTGATCAGAAGCCAGCCTCAGATCAAAGGGCAACGTCATCGTGGCGCCGATGCCTGAAGCAATGCCGTTGACCGCTGCAATTAGTAGCTTTGGTGAAGAGGCCAACTCTGCGGCAAAACCCGTAAGAAAATATTCCTCACCCAATTTGTGACCACAGCTGGCTACCTTTCCCTGAAAATAGGCGCGATCAGCACCGGCACAGAAGCCACGACCTGACCCGGCTAACACGATGGCCTTAACAGCGTCTTGTTCAAAAGCACTACGAAAGGCAGCCACCAGTTCCTCCCCCATATCGGGTGTATAGGCATTCAGTTTTTCCGGTCGATTCAGCGTAATGAGTGCCACGCCGCGATCCACTTTGTAGCTAATGTATAAATAGTCCATTACATTAATCCGATTGATAAGCTTGCCAACGGGGTGCACGTTTCCCCAGGAGCGCACGACCGCCCTCTTTAAAATCCTCTGTACTGCTGTGGTCAATAATCTGCTGCCAGGCCATTAACAGGGCCTCATCAAGCGAATACTGCTTGGTCGCCCAAATCGCCTTTTTTGAGCCCGCCATAGCAGCGGGGGAATTTGCCGTGACATACCGTGCTAGTTCAAAGGCACGTTCCATCAATGCTTTTTTCGGCACCACCTCCCCAACCAAACCACATTGCAAGGCGCGTTCGGCATTCATGCGGTCTTTGCCCCCGACCAGGGCCATCCGCAACACGGCCTCCAAAGGCATACGACGAGCCAACCCCACCGGCTCCAGACCGGACACCAGGCCAACATTCACATGGGTGTCAAAAAAGGTGGCATTGTCCGCTGCCAACACAATGTCACTGTCGGCGATAAAGTGCAGGCCACCACCAACAACCATGCCGTTAACCGCGCAGATTACCGGCTTCCAAATCTCGTTCTGTAGCGGCGTCCACCCCATACTGGTTTTTGCTGCCTCAGGCGTAGACATATCTAGCTCGGGTAGGTCGGCAATATCGGCGCCAGTGCAAAAGGCCTGTTCACCCGCACCGGTAACGATGGCTACCACCGCCTGATCGTCATGCTTGAAACGCTGCCAAACCACGGGTAATTCACGACTCATCTGCGCATTGATAGCGTTATGACGTGATTCACGATTGAGTGTGATCAACGCAACACCGTCATTAACACAGTACTCAATGGTCTCGAACCGTCCCGACGGTTGACTACTCATAACTTAACCCTCACACCACTGTCCCTCAGTGACTTGCCAAACAACACGGCTTGCTTCGTTTCAATACCCACCCGATCAAGCGCTCTCAGCAAACAGTTGATTAGCAATGCGTCGCTCGAGGGTAGCCGGGCCCCAATGCAACGTTTGCAATTGTTTAGCGCGACGGAAAAACAGCTGCGGATCGGCCTCGCTGGTATAACCAATGCCGCCGTGCACCTGAATACAAAGCGCAGCGGCACGGCGAAAGGTTTCGCAAGCCTGCAATTTGGCCATCATGACCAACTGCTGGGAATCACGCCCCTGATCACGCGTCCAAGCCGCCTGATGCACCAACGTGCTAGCACCATCAATGGCCACAGTGATATCAGCCAGGTAATGGGCAATGGCCTGAAAACCTCCGATAGCGCGACCAAAGGCCTTGCGGTATCGGGCATAGTCCAGACTAATTTCATGCACCCGCTCTGCCGCACCAACCGCATAGGCCGCCAGCGGAATCAGGGCGTACGCCATACTGTGTTGCCACTGCTCCCAAATACACTCGCCCTCGTTCAACAAACATTCTGCAGGTACCGAGCAAGCATTGAATTGCATTTTATAAAGCGGATCTCGAGCGTGATTAATCTGATACTTCATAGCCAGAGAGTCACCTGCCGAAGTAATCAGCTCACGCGGAACTAACAAAGCAATAATGCGATCACGCTCGTCTCTAGCCAGCAACACGACCGCAGCCGCATCGACAGCAAAAGGGACAAAAGTCTTTTCGCCACTCAACATAACCGCATCGCGGTAACGCACGGCTCGCAAGCGGATACCATCGCGTTCCTGTCCAGATCCCGGCTCAGAGTTCGCCACTGTGACAAACTGGGGCCCTGAGGCAATAGCGCTAAGCCACTGATCTTTTTGCGCCTGATTGCCTGTGCTGGCAATAAAATCTGCCGCCAGTACCGAAGAAATATGGTGCGGCGAAACCGCCAGTGCTCGACCAAATTCCTCCGCGACAAGCGCGCCATCAAGCGCTCCCATTCCCAGCCCGCCATAGCTCTGGGCAATATTAATACCGGTGAGGCCCAGCGCCTCGAGCTGCTGCCAGAACTTGCGACTAAAGCCCGGCTCATTACCCTCCAGCTCTCGCAATGAAGTAAGCGGAGCGTATTCTTCACAGAGTTTGCGGAGCATGTCACGCAACATGATTTGTTCTTCTGAAAAATCCAGACCCATAAACCTTCTCTACTTTTGGCTTGACTGTTGGCAGGCGATACAAAAATACTAATATGAGTCTGAGCTCACCTAAAACTCGCTTTAAATACTTTGCGATACAAGCAACGTATAAACCTTGACCCCGCCTGAGGCAGACTTATATTGCGACGGTGAAAGCCCCAAAAAAAGTCATAGAAAGGAAAACAGCATAAGCTGGAACGGGCACGCTTCGATCAGGGATGCCAATCTGCATCTGCACAATGCCATGGCGAAACCCCCTCCTCGCCTGAGGGCAGAGCAAGGCCTATAACCGCTTTTGTTGCCAGGCGCTCACCCACATGAACCTTCACCGCCACATCCAACCAGAGAAACTCTTCGCGCTCTTCACGCGACGCCACCACTCCACTGAACGCGGCTTTATCACCCGGGCACAATGGGCTGAGCATAGAAAACTTCAGCCGCGCCAGTCTTGTTTGCGGGCCTGACCAGTTGGTAACGTAGCAACTTAGCCACCCAGCTTGAGTATAGTTATTCATAATAATGTCTGGCAAAGCGGCATGGTCGCGGGCGTATTCGCTATCGTGATGAATCGGCTGCCAATCGCGGGAGCTGGTAGCCCCCATGACGATCATTTTTTTTGTTAATAAAATGGTCAACTCGGGCAAAGTGTCGATCTCGACACCAGCAGTTTCAACTGGCTGCTTGTCATTCGAACGCATGATCATGCCTCCTTTCGATAGCTTACAAAGCGCAGAATTTGCACCCCGGCCAAAGCATCATCTAAATGATAGTAATTGACAGCGATGGTCCAGCGACGTCCGGGGCCCATACGGGTCTTATATTCTTCACCCACTTCCACTAACACTTGCTCGGCACGCAGCCGGTCGCCAGCGCGTACCGGACGATGAAACTCCAACTCAACTTCGGTCACCACCCCAAAGGGCAAACCCAGCACGTCCTTAAGCATGAAATGCAACTCTAATGTTCGCAGAGGCTTGTGGTCAGGACGGGGGTGCCATTCGTGATCCACCACCCAGGAGGGCAGCAATGCCGGTGGCGCCAGTGGTATATCACTGACCCCTTCAAGACCTCGCCAGTAAAGCGGGTTGGCATCCTCCACAGCGACGCAGTAATTCAGCCACAGCCCCTGCTCAGCAGTAATAAAAGGACCAATACTAACCACGGCCTTACCTAGCCAACGACTAACAGGCTCCGGCAATGCTTGCTGTTGCGCTGAATTGCCCACGATAAGATTCCCTTACTGCCCATCAAATCGGTGTAGGGCATATTCATAAAAAACTAGCATAAGCGACTCTGCGGTCAGCTTTTACTCGCTTTTTTATTCATAGCACATAGCACATAGCACAAGGATGGAGCGGCTCAACAACGGCAATAGATAACAACACAACATTTCAAAGCGAGTTTTAGGTGAGCTCAGGCTCAGTTTATTATCCGCTGCACTGTTTCCGCACTCTGCTTTTTACAACGCAGGGTGCTTGTGTTTCACAACCAAGCTACCGAGATACTTCACGTTTTATGGAGACGATCTGCACGCAATCACTACGCCTCGCCGACCCCAGTGAGGCCAATCCGGTGAAGCTGGCACTGGGCGACCTGCTTCATCAGAAAGCGGTTCAGCACCCCGACCGGGAAGCAGTGGTTTACGCCTGCCACAATGAGGTGGAAAACGTCCGCTGGAGTTATCGCCAACTTGATGAGATGGCCAGCACTCTGGCCTCTGTGTTAGTGACAGCCGGATACCAAGCTGGCGACAAAGTTGCGATCTGGGCACCGAACAGTCCAGAGTGGATTCTACTAGAGTATGCACTGGCCAAAGCTGGCCTCATTATTGTTGCTCTCAATCCGCTCTATAAAAAAACTGAATTGGAATACGCGTTAAACGCGTCAGATGTAAAGGGTATTTTTCATGCCGATAGCGTCAGTGGTCACGCCCTGCGCACCATAATTGATGCGGTGAGAGACAAAGTCCCGTGCCTAGAGGATGTTTACTCACTGACAGGAGATATCCCACAAATGCTGCAACAGCGTGGCAACCCTCCAATACTTCCCCTCGTCGATGCCGACAGCTGCTTGATGATTCAGTACACGTCTGGCACCACAGGACAGCCCAAGGCGGCGCAGTTATCACACCGGGGTGTCGCGACTACAGCTCGTAACTCCTATTTGACCTGGGGCTTTGGCGAGAATGATCGAGTCTGCCACGGTTTTCCACTGTTTCATGTGGGTGGCTCAGGTAATTCCACCCCCGGGGCCGCACTCGTTGGGGCAACCACACTGCCTTTATATATGTTCAAGGCAGAGCGCACTCTGGATATTCTCGAACAGGAACGCTGTACCGGTTTTATCGGCGTGCCCTCTATGCTCACTGCAATGATGGAACACGACAGTTTTATCCAACGCGACTTTTCCACCCTGAAATATATTGTAGTCGGGGGAGCCTGCGTGCCCGCTAGTCTGATTAATCAGTGTGAGTGCGCCTTTGGTGTGGAGATTATCAACGGCTATGGTCAGACCGAAACGAGTGGTGTCAGTGCGAGTACTATCACCAGCGATAGTGCCGAAATTAAATCCACCACCAGCGGTAAACCCTTGCCCGGTGTCAGTTTCAAAGTAGTCAATAAAAACGGTGGAATCCAGCCCTGCAACAGCACCGGTGAGCTCTGCTATAAAGGTCCCGGCACTATGCTGGGTTATCGCAATCACGCTGACCCAAGCGGTGTTTTCGATGATGAGGGTTGGCTCTACTCTGGTGATTTGGCAACCATGAATGAGAGCGGCTATATCCGAATTGTAGGTCGCGCCAAAGAGATGATTATCCGCGGCGGAGAAAACCTTTCACCCTCGGAAATTGAAATTTTCCTCTGCCAGCACCCGGATGTCGCAGAGGCAGCCGTGCTCGGACTACCCGATTACAAATACGGTGAAGAGGTGTGCGCGGTATTGTTGCCGGCCAAGCCTGATCATGCCAGTGCTAAAAATATTCGGGAATGGTGTTTGGAAAATCTGTCACGTTGGAAGGTGCCCCGCTATATAACATTTTGCGACCATCTGCCCAAGACCGCTTCCGGTAAAGTACAGAAATTTTTGCTCAAAGAAGCAATGATCAAACACTTTAATCTACAACCACAGGCAGCCGAATAAACAGCGCCGTCACCACTTCTTGACCAACTGGAGACCACTATGAATTACGATCACTACCACGGACTAAAGATCAGCCGGGAAAACCGAATTCTCACCATTACATTAGACCGACCCGAAGCAAAGAATGCGGTAAATCCTCAAATCCACGGCGAATTCGCCCAAATTTTCTACGACATCGACCGCGATCCCGAAACGGATGTCGTGGTGATCACCGGAGCGAATAACGCCTTCAGTGCCGGCGGAGATATTGACTGGTTGCTTGACATCCATGGCGACCCTGTCGCCACATCTGCGGCCATTATCAACGATCGGAAAATTCAAAATTCTCTGTTAGATCTGGAAAAACCGATCATCGCTAAAGTACGCGGACCCGCTATCGGCGTCGGCTGCAGTATTGCGCTGTTTTGCGATTTTATTTATGCCACTCCCGATGCAAAGTTTGCTGACCCACACGTCTCCGTTGGTTTGGTAGCCGGTGACGGTGGTGCTGTTATCTGGCCACAGTTAATAGGTTACGCACGCGCTAAACGCTATCTGTTAACCGGTGACTTTATCGACGGCGCAACCGCCGAGAGCTACGGCCTCATCACGGAGGCGGTAGCCGATCAGGATTTAGATGCAACCGTTCAAGCTATGGCAGAGCGAATGGCCGGTGGTGCACAGTTTGCAATCAAGTGGACCAAGAGCTCGATCAACGCCGGCTTAAAACAAATCGCTAATGTGATCATTGATCGCGCCGCCGCCTTCGAGAATATGACCATGATGACCGAGGATCACAAGATTGCCGTTGAAGCCTTTAAAAACCGAAAAAAACCGGTTTTTAAACATCGCTAGGAGAGTGGGCAAAAACACATGGACATAAAACCTGGTCAAGTTGCGGTTATTACCGGTGCAGGCAGTGGCATAGGCAGGGCCCTAGCTCTAGCCTGCGCTGCAAGGGGTATGCACGTATTAGCCGCGGATATCGAACAAAGTGTAGCCGACAACACAGCGGCAAAGGTTCGAGAACTGGGCGCCAAGGCACTAGCAATGCGAGTCGATGTCAGTCAACCGGATCAAGTAGAGGCCATGGCCGAGCAATGCTGGCAACACTTCGGAGCCTGCGACTTACTTTGCAACAACGCTGGGGTCTCCTTGAACAAAGCGCTGGCAGATTGCACGGCCAGTGACTGGCAATGGGTATTATCCGTCAACACGCTGGCGGTGGGTTATGCCCTAAGTGCATTTCTACCCCAAATGAAAAAACAATCCTCAGCGCATATCGTCAATACCGCTTCCATGGCAGGCCTGATACCACTAGCTAATTTCGGCGTTTATGTGGCCAGCAAATATGCAGTGGTTGGATTATCAGAAGTACTGGCTCAGGAGTTAGCCGAGGATAACATTGGCGTCTCAATCCTCTGTCCCGGAGTCGTCAGTACACGGATATTTGAAAGTGAACGCAACCGTCCCGATGCTGCAACCACTCATTTAGTTTCCAGTGAAGATAGCGAAAACGCGATGCAAACTGACTTCGACAGCGCTTACAGCAGAATGCTAACTGCAGACAAAGTTGCAGCAATGGTATTGACCGCCGTAGCCGATAATCGCTTGTATATTGCTACTCATCCTGAGTGGGCACCTCTATTCCAGCAGCGTACCGGCGCCATACAAAAAGCCTTTAATAGCCCGTTAGATACAAACACTTCATCCTAAATTTGAAACAGTGAAATTCGCACCATGCCAATAATCAAATACATTGAAGCCGACGGGAAAGTCATCGAAGTAGACGTTCCCGCGGGCATCACTTTAATGCAAGCAGCAGTGGATAATCTGATACCCAGCATTCTGGGAGACTGCGGCGGTGGATGCAGCTGCGGAACCTGTCATTGTTTTATCGACACGGAGCGCTATGCTGAACTACCTGAACCAGACGCGGATGAACGATCACTGCTAGATATGATCACAGCTACCAAATCGAACAGCCGGCAGTGCAGAACCAGTGGCGTAAATGATGAAGCGCTCTTGTCGAACTGCGTTTATCTGCACGCTATACCCATCACTAGTTTCTCGCCCGATTATTGGTGGGCAGGATAATGCAGCATCAAAAACTCTCAATCGTGCATTGATACAGTGGCTCAAGGCCTGGCCCACTCTTTAAC
>JBLHNQ010000025.1:0-32985 GCA_047650635.1 Halioglobus sp. | reverse complement strand
TTTTTGCGCGCGCAAGCAAAGCCGCGGTTATAGCTTGAGCCGTGGTATAGCCGGTAACCTTGTCGAAAATAATCGTACGAATATTGGCTGGCCTGTCATTGTTTTGTTGCGATGCCGTGCCCGTGGTGGCCTGAATTAAAGGATCGTAAACGCGTCGATGCTTATAGGGGCCTGATTCGCCATAGCCTGTAATGGAGGCATATACCAAAGCGGGGTTCAGCGCCTTCAGCGTTTCATAATCTATCCCCAGTTTTTCAACTATTCCAGGGCGATAGTTTTCGATAAGAACATCAGCCGTCGGCACCAACTGCAAAAATATGTCCATGTCGGCGGCATCTTTCAAGTCGAGAACCAACGAGCGCTTGTTGCGATTCACCGTGGCATACATAGCCGACACACCGTTGCGACTATCACCCATATGTCGCGCCAGATCGCCGATCAAGGGGGGTTCAATTTTAATAATATCGGCGCCCTGATCTCCCAGAATCATGCCCGCTATCGGGCCCGACACGGTGGAAGTAAGTTCTATAATCTTATAGCCGTGAAGAGGGCCTGACATAGTAATGCTCCTATTTGAAGATTAGGTTTGCGCTCGGTTAACTACTGAAATACGTCTCGTAAAAGAAATACACCGTAATGGCGCTGCTGGCAAAGATCACACATCGACGCACCATCTGCTGCGGGAGGCGCCTGGACAAATGCGCCGACAAACAAGAACAATAGCTCTGGGTCGGGCAATGGAATTTCAATCTCCGGGTAGTGGTGCTCAGGTGCAGGTAATGCTACTTCATTGTTAAAACACAGTTCCAGTAGTATTTACCCACAGGAACCTAACGATAACAGCGTCATTGCCCCGATTTGACCTTCTCCGCACAGGCTGCTGCAATGTGTTAAATTGACCCAACGTTGCTATCGACTACTTTCAGAGAAACCAACTTATGAACATACTCATCGTATTAACATCTCACAGCGAACTGGGTAACACCGGCGAAAAAACAGGCTTTTGGCTCGAAGAATTTGCCAGCCCTTATTACCGCATGAAAGACGCAGGAGCAAAAATAACCTTGGCTTCACCGCGTGGCGGCCAACCACCACTGGACCCAAAAAGTGACGAACCCGGCTTCCAAACTGACGCTACCCGCCGTTTCGCGAACGACCCAGCCGCGCAAAAAAATCTAGCCAACACGGTGCGATTGAGTGACATGAAGGAGGGAAACTTTGATGCAGTGTTCTATCCCGGTGGACATGGTCCGCTATGGGACTTGCACAATGATACCGATTCCATTGCGCTAATTGGACAATTTATTGCCGCGGGAAAACCCGTAGCAGCGGTATGCCATGCACCTGCCGTACTGTTGAAAGTTACCGATACAAACGGCGATTCCATTGTTAAGGGCAAGAAGGTCACCGGCTTTAGCAACACTGAAGAAGCTGCTGTTGAGCTGACCGATGTCGTACCTTATTTACTGGAAGACGAACTCGTCGCCCTGGGCGGCTTGTACCAAAAGGTCGAGGACTGGAATTCACTGGCTATCGTGGATGGACTGCTGATCACTGGGCAAAACCCCGGCTCTTCCGAAGCGGTTGCAGAAGCTTTACTTGAGGCAGTTCAATAGGGCACGAGTCACGCGCTGAAAACCACCGTTTTATTCCCTCGTATAATAACGCGGTCTTCGAGGTGATAGCGTAGCCCGCGAGCGAGCACCGACTTTTCAACATCGCGGCCCATGCGCACGAGATCATCCTTGTCGCAGGCATGATTCACCCTAATCACGTCCTGCTCGATAATTGGCCCCTCATCAAGCTCATCTGTCACGTAGTGGCAGGTGGCGCCGATCAGTTTAACGCCACGGTCGTAGGCCATTTGATAAGGATTGGCTCCGATAAATGATGGTAGAAAGCTGTGATGTATATTGATTAGACGCCCTGCATATTTCTGGCAGAGCTGCGGCGGAACAATTTGCATATAACGCGCCAGCACAATCACATCGGCCTGGTACCGCTCCACCAGGTCACTCATAGTGGTGAAAGCTTCTCGCTTATCCTCTTTTGGCACGGGCACATAGTGAAAAGGAATGCCGTGCCACTCTACCATTCGACGCATATTTTCATGATTGGATATAACACAGGAAATTTCGCACCACAATTCATCGCTCTGCCAGCGGTAAAAAATATCTGCCAGGCAATGCGAGGCATGACTGGCCATAACAACCACGCGACGCTTCTCGTGATTGTCACGCACATGCCACTCCATGCTGTACTTTGCAGCTAACTGCGCGAAATCAGCACGAAACTCGTCCAAAGTACCGTCCATGGACTCAGCGGCAATAACATTGCGCATAAAAAACCAACCCTGCTGCAGGTCCGTATGGTTATTTGACTCTACCAGAGATCCGCTGCGCTGCGCGACAAACTGCGACACTGCAGCGACCAGGCCCACCTGATCGGGGCACGAGACAACGAGTGTATAGGTGGAAGAGTTTTTCATAGTCGATTCTTTGGCAACAGGGGTTCGTCATCTTACCCTAATCATAATAATCAGATAGCGGCATTCCAAAAATAGAAATAAAACCAATTCCCCCGTCGATCTTCCAACACGGGTGCGAAGGCAGCGCGGAGCTGGCATTATGTAACTATTTGTTTTATTCAAGAGTGCCCAAAACACAATAAAACCTGATACAATCGCGCCGCTTATTGAGTAGGGATGGCACCCATTGTGTTTTTCACAGTGGGGCAACACAGGCCGTAGACCCTTTTGATACAATATCTCATTGATTTTTATGATTTTTTTGAAAAAATGAGACTACGACTACAGAGACAAAGATCGTCCACGTACGTTGGCCAATGTATCGCTCTGGTGCATGAGTAAATCAGCACAAGCTGGTAACTGACACAGTTCACCTTTAACGCGCCCGTAGCTCAGCTGGATAGAGTAACTGGCTTCGAACCAGTTGGTCGGGAGTTCGAATCTCTCCGGGCGCGCCAACTTAACCAAAAACCATAGGAAAAACATAGGAAAAACTAAATGCTTACTGCCAAGAACCTCGAAAGAATGATCGCGCTAGAAGACAGACTCAAAGAAGAATACCAAACTCAAATTGACGCCAAGACAGCCGAACTTGAAATCTGCAGCAAACAAAAAGAAGAGCAGACTGCCACTATTGCCAAGCAATTGGAGCAGATCAAAACGCTTTCAGCAGAGTCCAGTTCAAGCAAAAAGCTTGAACAGCAGAATCGTGAACTACACCAACGCTGTGAAAACCTGAAAGAAGAAATGGCTACACTGAAGACCCGACTGAAAAGCCTGCAAAAGGATCTCGCCGAAGAACGCGAAGAGATCAAGACTCTGAAACAGTTTGATCCCGCTAAAATGAAGAAAAACCTGGATGCCACCAAAAAGAAGCTCGCTGAGAAAACAACAGCGACTGACTTGCTGCAAAAATCTCTGAACAAATCCAGAAGCGAAAATATTGAGCTGGAAAGCACGGTTAAAGAACTGGAAGCCAAGGTCGAAGAGTTGGATAAAACCGAAACTGAAGAAGAAGTTTTGGAAGAAGCGGCCGCTTAAGTTCTCGCATAACTGTTTAACTGGAAACCACCATGGCAGTCATCCGCTGGATACTCGGCTCACTGATTTTGGCATTCAACTGGCTGTTCACACCGTCTGGTGTGAAACGCAGTGCTGATGCACAGGCCACTATTGATAAGCAGACCGCTAAATTGGCGCTGTATCACTACAGAGCCTGCCCTTTTTGTGTAAAGGTGCGCAGGGCCATGAAGCGACAGTCGCTGAACATAGACTCTTGTGACGTAAAACGCAGTGAAGCCGCCAGAGAACAACTTCTGGCCGGGGGCGGATACCTAAAAGTGCCCTGCCTGCGAATTGAAGACGAGCAGACCGGCGTTGAGTGGATCTATGAGTCAACCGATATTGTAAACTACCTGAACAGCAGGTTTTCGGTAGAAGAATCCGCCACGGCAACTGCTTCATCGTAGCACCAATTAGCCATCCAACCTCATCGAGCGGCATTCACTAATGAGAACCGTAGACATTACAAGAGAACCTGTTGAACTCTACAAGATCTTGAAATTCGAGGGTCTGGTGACCACCGGCGGTGAAGCCAAACTGCTCATCGCAGACGGCCAGGTGAGCGTCAATGGCGAAATTGAGACCCGGCGGCGCAAGAAAATGATGGATGGCGACAAGATTGAATTTAGAGGAGAGACCTTTCAGCTTCGGCTGGTATGACCCCTCCTGCCTCAACTTCCCGCCCAAGCCATTAACATTGCGCTCTTGCATTTACCCCAAGCTCTGATAATTTACCCCTGAACTATGCGTTGCCAACTTCAGGGGGAACATCACTTGGCTGCAAAAAATCCGTATCGTCCCTTCACACCAAACGCTGAAATAGCGCCGCTTCGCCCTGACGTTACAGGCAATGAAATCAACGGCTTATCAGAGGCCACTGTGCGCCAACCTACAATGGTTTTCTGGGCTCCCAATCCCGATGACATACCCTTTGGTGGCGTGCAAAAATGGTTCTATCAGAACGAGCCGCAAGATGACGAACTGATGAAGGAACGCGCCAAGCGCAAGGCTATTCTGGAAGCCCCCTTGCCTGAGCTCGCAAAGGAGCCTCGGCAGCGCACAGAGCAAGAATGGACGGACTCACTGAATACGTTTATAGAGCAAGGTGACTGCGAACGCGTAGGCGTTGCTCGCATGCGGCCCGAGTGGGTCTTCGATCACCACCAAACCCAGTTCAAGAATGTCATCATGCTGGGAGTAAAGCACGACTATGAGTCTCTCAAGTCGGCACCCGACCTGGTGGCAGGCGCCGAGGTAACACGCCAATATGGCCGTGCTGCTGCCGCTGCCAAGAACATAGCTGCGTGGTTACGGGAACAGGGCTGGGACGCTGAACCCGTCACGGGGCCCATGGTTGGGAAAATATTAATGATTCCGCCAGCGCTTGAGTGCGGATTTGGAGAGCTGGGAAAGCACGGGTCTCTTATCAACCCGGAATTTGGCTCTGCTTTCAGGCTAGGCGCTGTTCTCACCGATGCGCCGTTTGCGACCACAGAAAAACGCGAGTTTCACATCGATGATTTTTGCTCCAGATGCCGCGTGTGTGAAGACGCCTGTCCACCTATTGCCATCGGCCCTGAAAAGCAGATGGTGCGGGGGGAACACAAGTGGTACGTGGAGTTCGACAAGTGCATTCCCTTCTTCGCCGAAACCTCAGGGTGCGCTATTTGTATAGCCGTGTGCCCCTGGTCGTTACCTGGTGTGGGTGAAAATCTGGCTATAAAACTCGCCCGCAGGGCAGAGAGGTTGAAAAGCACGGATGAAAATTAAAAGAACCCCGTTCACACATCATAACTTTCGCGCTCTCTAGCGTCGCTGGGGGTCAGTAATTTAATCGTTGTTGTTATCTGCCGTATATTTGATAATCTGCGAGGCCAATATGCATCCCGCCTAAATCTAAGCAACATGGAGTTATCAATGAAACCGGAAACAATTGCCCTACACGCAGGCTACGCTGGAGACCCAACCAGCCATGCCGCAACCACTCCCATCTACCAAACCACCTCATTCACATTTGACGACACACGCCATGGCGCCGATCTGTTTAACCTGGCGGTGCCAGGCAACATCTACACCCGCATCGGCAACCCCACCAATGCTGTGCTCGAACAGCGACTGGCCGAGCTTGAAGGTGGCGTAGGTGCACTTACCGTGGCCTCGGGCATGGCGGCGATTCGCTACTCTATCGAAGCCATTGCTGAAGTGGGCTGCAACATTGTCAGCACCTCGCAGCTCTACGGTGGAACCTATAACCTATTCGCCCACACGTTTCCTCGTCAGGGGCTGGAAACTCGCTTTGCCCAGGCGGATGATTTCGAACGTGTCGCATCGCTTATCGACGAAAACACCCGGGCGCTGTTCTGCGAATCTATTGGAAACCCCGCGGGGAATGTCGTAGACATTGAGCGCTGGGCGCAAATTGCTCACGATGCAGGTGTCCCCCTGATTGTCGACAACACTGTCGCAACACCTCTGCTATGCCGCGCTTTCGACCTTGGTGCTGACATTGTGGTGCATTCGCTGACAAAATATATTGGTGGCCATGGCACGACCATTGGCGGCGCAATTGTCGACTCGGGTAAATTCGACTGGGCCGCTCACCCGGAGCGTTTCTCTGTGATGAGTACACCCGACCCCTCTTACCACGGCGTGGTTTATACCGAGGCCATGGGCGAGGCTGCCTATATCACTCGCTGTCGTGTGGTTCCACTGCGCAACACCGGCGCCGCTCTGTCACCGCACAGTGCCTTCCTGATTATGCAGGGGCTGGAAACTCTGGCCCTGCGTATGGAACGCCACTGCGAGAATGCGCTTGTCGTAGCCGAATACTTGTCCAAGCACCCACTGGTAAGCTGGGTAAACTACGCCGCACTGCCCGACAGTCCATACCGGGAAACCTGCGAGCGCATTTGCGGCGGAAAGGCCGCCGGCATTGTCAGCTTTGGAATTAACGGTGGCATTGAGGCCGGCGGCAAATTCATCGATGCCCTTCAGCTAATTTTGCGTCTGGTTAATATTGGTGACGCCAAGTCACTCGCTTGTCATCCGGCCAGCACCACTCACAGACAGCTGAATGCGCAGGAATTGGAATCTGCTGGAGTGCCGGAAGAGATGGTGCGTATTTCGGTGGGCATCGAACATATCGATGACATCATTGCCGATATCGATCAGGCTCTTGCAGCCAGCGCCTGAAACACGACTACGCCAGAGTCCTCGCCGCAGAGGCTCTGGCAGCTTCGAGTTGCTTAAAAGGGTTAACCAGCCTCACATTTTTCAAACTGTTGCTGCACAAAGGGCAAACTAAAACTTTCAATCCTACCCATACCAGCTTCTTCCATCGCTGCACATTTAGTGTCCAGAATGATTGTATAGCGAACCACCGAAAACAGGTCGTAGTAGTCGGTTCGGTGCTCTGTCACAAGAGCGACCAGAAGGACTTCAATATCGAGTTTGAGTGCTGCCACTGGAACGCTTTGTACCTAGGGTAGAACGTGTGTTCGCTCAGCCAAAAAAACTTTTTTACCCCTGAGTATCAGCTCTCTTCCAACTCGAAAGTAAGCCCTGCATTAGCCCGTAGTCGCTCTATCAGCAGGCTTCCCATGGCTGCTGCCGGCGTCCAGATTCCGCCACTTGCAATGTCGGGGTTTTGCAACAGGCACACGGCGCTCTCCGCAATCATTTTCGATGTAGAACCGTAACCCGGATCCTTGTCGCCTTTCACACCAACGTGAACGGAGCCGCCTGAGTCGTTGGAGCCCACAAACAGCACGTCGTAATGACCCGTTTCGCGCTCCTCCTTAGTGGGCCCTTCACCGGGCTGAGTTTGATCGCTCGCCATGGATTTATCTTCTGCCACCGCTTTCGCCGTCGCTTCGCCCTGCTCGCCAGGACCGGTCAATAACATTTCATCGTAGACAAAGTTGTCGCCGTAGGGATGCCCGAGCAAAAAGTTGGAACGGTGAATATTCTTGGTGTTGATGGTGGCCATCACAAACGGCGCAGACCAACTACCCAATTCTTCATCATAAATTGGCGCAAGACCGGAAGGCTGCTCTGGCCCGGTAAAATCAGCCGTTAAGGCAAAGGGGTTCATTAACACGCGGATCATTTTCGGGTCTTTTGAAGCAGCTGCCATAGTGGCTTTAAAACTCGCTAAAGTACCACCTGAGAAGGTGCCTTTCATGGCACGTACTCGGCCTTTCACACGAGGAACCGCTGCGCCCAGCTTTTCCTTCGCCGCTTGCTGCAAGAAATAGACACCCAGATCAAAAGGTACCGAGTCGAAGCCACAGGAGAATACGATGCGCGCGCCGCTGGCTTTAGCTGCGTCGCCGTGAGCGGCAATCATGTCGTGCATCCAAGCGGGTTCACCGCACAGATCCACATAGTCAGTACCCGCTTCTGCACAGGCTCGCACCAAATCAGAGCCGTAAAGCTGATAGGGGCCCACCGTTGTTAACACCACAGCTGTGCGGCCTACCATTGCGTTAATCGAGTCGGGATTACTGGCATCGGCCACAACCTGAGGGACCTCCTCAGAAATGCCGAGCTCGTCGCGCACTTCATCTAACTTGCTCTGGCTGCGCCCGGCCATAGCCCACTTAACATCGCCATTAACGCCATATTGCCTGTTCAAATATTCACACACCAAACGACCCGTGTAGCCGGTTGCGCCGTAAACGATGATGCCAAACTCGCGTGTATCAGACATAATTTTTCCTCTTTTATAAAATATGTGTTGTGACTAAGAAGCCGCGGCCAAATGTACTTGTCAGGTAAAATTTACCATTTTCTGGTTTACAACATCGGCTAGCAGTGGACTAGATTCTGATCGTTCAAATGCTGCGTCAATATCAGCAAAACGTTTCTGCACCCAGCTGCGATAATTAGGGTGTGTAAAAATGTAAAGCTCCTGTGCCACCAGCGCCTCGAGGACACGACTACCCACTAACATGGGGTCCAAACCCGCGTCGATAACATCTTGCATCTTGCCAGCGGCGGCTGCACTGCCTTCGCCTTGTTGCGCAGAGCTTTCATCACTTTGATAATGAGCATGTTTGTTGCGGTGGGATAAATGTATACGCGTTTTTACAAAGCCAGGGCAGAGCACTGAAACCTGAATATTGTGCGGCTGCAGCTCCACGTTCCAACTCTCCGACATACCAACCACTGCAATTTTGCTCGCTGTGTAGGGTCCGCCGAAGGGAATGCCGCCCATGCCTGCCATGGAGGCTACATTGACCAACCAGCCGCCCTCTCCATGCTGTTTCATCAAAGGAACCATGGTTTGAGTACCGTACACAACACCCATCAAATTTACATCCATTACCCACTGCCAACCCTTGGCATTCATCACATCGATCTCGCCTGGAATGCCGCTGACGCCAGCGTTATTGACCAGCATGTGAATTTTTCCAAAACGTTGCAGTGCCTGCTCCGCCAAACGTTGCCACTGCCCTATGTCAGTAACATCCATGGTTACTGCCAGAACATCTACGCCTTCGTCGGTGAGCGTTTGTTGCGCCTGCTGTAACTGCTGCGCGTCGATGTCGCCCAGAACAATGTTCATGCCCTGCTGACCAAGCGCCCGGGCTATACCAAAGCCAATGCCTTCCGCGCCGCCACTGATGACAGCGGTTTTTCCTGCAAATTCACTCATTATTATGATGCACCAAATTATGGGGGGCTCAGGTTAGCAAGCTTTGCTCTCCCGTGTACACACAATAGCCAGCCCAATAGCGAACCGCCTAAATAACTACCCTGAATTTGACTCAACAGTGTCAAGAAACGCATTGATCACACGTCGAATGCGGACTGGTTTTTCAGCCCATATGGAATGACTGGCGCCCTTTATTTCAGCAAAAGTGCAGCCTGCTATTTTATTGGCATACTTTACGCCGGTATCTGGCGCCGCCTCGTCATACTCACCACAAATAATCATAGAGGGCACGTTGATACGGGAAAGTTCACTCACTGCGTCATAAGATTTGAGAGTGCCGGTAGGCTCGAATTCACTAGGACCCCACATAGTTTCATAGACAAGATTGCCGTTGGGATTTTTGCGCGCAAACATTTCCTCCAGTTTTTTCTTGCTGCGAATCACGTGCGCAAGGTAATAAACCTTCATGGCCTGTTTATAAACCTGAGCGTCAGTTGCGCCTATTTCATGACAGGTGTTTATTATATGACGGGTGTCTGCCGGCAATGCCTTAATAAGCCGCTGTGCGTCTGCTTTCCAGTCTAGCGCGCTAAATAGCGGCGATTGAAAAACCAGAGATTTAACCCCTTTGCCTCGCTGACGCAAGTAATACTCCAACGCCAAAGTGGTACCCCAGGACCCACCCATCAGGTGAAACTGATCCAGACCCCAGGCATCAATAAGCAAGCTCAGTTCTGTTACAAATGTCTTGATAGTCCAGTGTTTCTTGTCGATTGAAGAACTCTTGCCCCCGCCAATTTGGGTATAACAGTAGACGCGGCGGTCTTGCGCCAGCTGAAACACTTCACCGCCGGGTTTGTGGGTACCACCAGGGCCACCATGTAGCCAGATGATTGGCGTTTTCTGATTTCGGCCCTTCCTGGTGTAGTGAGTCTTGCCAAGCTTATGTTCGATGAAAGCCATAAACGACTCCTGGGTTTTTAGTTGGCGGAAAACTGTTGATGCTGCGTCATATTACCCGTTAGGCGAGGCAACATCTTGCGTTGATGGAAATGCCATTTACCCGCCGATTGCCTAAACTCATCTTCGTAGCGGCCAGCTATAATTGGCTGTAAAGGGAGTTCGTCGGTGGCTTGGAAAACCGTAAAATAAGCCCGGCAGCGGGCTTGCTCTCCATCGACAACTATCATCACATTACTCGTAACATGGTGGGTTCTCGGTGTGCCATCGGGATACAGCTTCACAAACTGCCGATACAAGGCTGCGATAGCCTCGGCGCTATTTGCCTGCACCTTACCGTCCGGGCCCAACAGCTCGCCGTGCTCGAACAGGCGCGCCATGCCTTCGATATCACCAAGATCGAGGCGTTCAGCGTAGAGGTAAAGCAGGTTTTCAATCTCTCGCTCATCAGTGGCCATAATCCTGCCTTGAGTATTCAAATTTTTCATACTCACATAGCCCGCTTCGCAAAGATACCCTTTTTCAAAGGCCCGATACCCCGCTAAAAGGGAACTCACTGACAGTAGCAGTCCTACTTTTGGATTACGCGTGAAAAAGAGGTACATTAGCGTCACAGGAACCGATTAAGAGCCCCGCTCAGACCAAGGAAGATCACAATGATAGCCGCCCTCAAAGCTCTGTTCGAGCCCACACTAAGTGAAACTGAACAATCTCAAACCAATCGCTTACACCTGGTGGCAGCTGCGCTGCTGATAGAGACCGCGCGTGCAGACTTTTGCCAAACCGAGGCCGAACAACTCGCACTGGAAAACCTACTGAGCAGTGAATTACATCTGGACAAACAACAGATACAAGTACTGGTAGTCGAGGCACAGACCAGAGTCGATAAAGCCACGTCTCTGTACGAATTTACTCGCGAGATAAATGACAACTACAACCCAGAGCAAAAGATCCAGCTTATTGAAGCGATGTGGAAAGTAGCCTATGCCGATGGTAATCTGGGAAAATATGAAGAGCACCTTATTCGACAGGTGGCAGAACTCACGTATGTAAGTCACAATAATTATATTCGTACCAAATTGAATGCAAAAAAAAACGAGTTACCCTAATAGGAAATCTGGCCTACAATATCGCGCTCTACAAACGCCATATCGGCGTTTTTTCATAAACAAGGAGAGAGTCTATGTTCAGTCATATTATGGTGGGTGCAAATGATATACAGGAATCAAAAGTATTCTATGACGCTGTTTTGGGCGCCTTAGGACACGGACCAGGAACGATAGACGACAACGGTCGCTGCTTCTACCTCACTGACAACGGAATTTTTGCCCTCACCAAGCCTATTGATGATGAGCCAGCCTGTCACGGCAACGGTTGCACAATCGGCTTCGCCGCGGCAAACACTGCAGCGGCAGATGCCTGGCATGCTGCCGGCATCGCCAATGGTGGCACTACTTGCGAAGACCTTCCCGGCGTACGCGAGGGTGGTCTGGGTAAATTGTATCTTGCCTATTTACGCGACCCTTCCGACAACAAAATTTGTGCGCTGCATAAGATGGGCTAATCAGGCTCTACCATGGGTATGCACCGCTGGCCGACAACTATTGTGCATACCGGAAGTTTGCTTTGAGTCAACACTTCCTGCATATTGAACCCACTTAGCAGAATCTTGTTGGGGGTTTATTAGAATAATTAACCAGAACAGAGGAATCGATATGAAAATTAAATCAAAACTTGGAATAATCTTGGCAGGTGTTTTAGTCGCCACTCTCGGAGCCTGCAGTAAGGAAGACGTAGACAGCGCGAAAACATCGGTTGAAGCAACAAAAGATAGCGCAACAGAATCTGCAAACAACACCATGGATGCGGCTGGTGATATGGCCAACGATGCAGCGGACGCAACAAGCGGTGCCATGGAAAACGCGGGAGACATGGCAACTGATGCTGCTGATGCAACAGGCGAAGCCATGAGCAACGCGGCAGACAGTGCTGGAGAAATGGCTGACGATGCCATGGATAGCACCAAAGAAATGGCCAGCGACGCCATGGACGCGACTGAAGATGCCGCAGATGATGCAAGTGCAAAAATGGAAAAAGCGCTCAACAAATAGGTATTGCATGGGTATCAACTCTGCTTGCAAAGGCGAGTCGATACCCGCTTATTCTAGTGCGTTACTAACTTAGGACGCTCCCCTGTCTGCACAACCCAGTCTTCAACTTGCGACTGTGTGGGCACTTTTCTGACCAGATTTTTCTTTTCGTTCAATTCGACCATCTTCGCGCCCAGATTCGCAGCATTTGGTTGCGCCAGTTCGGCAATCGCATCTACTCCGGCGCACTCCAGAAGGCCGGCGTTCAAATACTTGATATACATATAATGTTGACAGAGTACGTTAGCTGTCATGTAATCAGGCACTCTAGGCCTGCCATCACCTTCACTTTCAGGGGCTCACATATGAATAAATTTTCCGGACTGCGCGCTGACCAATGCCGCCCTCTCCGCCCTGAGCGATACATTCTATCTTTCCAATGTACCGTTGGAGGCGGTGATGAAAAAGGCGCGATCAACCCGTCCCGTGGAGTTTCTACCCGACATCAATTACTGGGCAGTATCGAAATACGACGATATTAAAACCCTATTGAGCGACAAGGATAACTACTCGGCACAAATTACACTGGAGCCCTTACGGCCCTAATCGGAGGAAGTTCTTAGCTTGCTCAAGCAACGTGGCTTTTCTCCTAGACCCACCCTGTCCAACAACGAGCGTGACGACCATGCAAGAATTCGGCGCAATGCCCAGGAGGCATTCCGCCCAAAACGCCTTAACGTCCTCGAGCCCTACATCCGTAAACTGGTTAACGATGCCATAGACAGCTTTGAAAATAACGAAACTGCCGATCTGGTTAAACAAATGGTCTATGAGCTACCTGCGCTGGTATTGTTCAAGCTTCTGGGTATTCCAGAAGAAGATGTGGCTGACATTAAATTGTGGGCCGACAGCCGCTTGATACTGTCCTTTGGCAAGCCCAGTGTAGACGAGCAATGGGTAGCGGCTGGCCATCTGGCCGATTACTGGGACTACTGCGTCGAGTTAGTACAGAGGCGAATTGCAGCTCCCCAGGATGATCTACCCAGCGACATGTTCGCCACTCGTGGTGGCTTGGCGCCGACTAGTGCGAAACGATGTGATTGTGTCTGGAGTCAAAATTCCAGCCGGTGACAAAGTTCTGTGCTTTTTACCTTCCGACAATCGGGACGAGGCTTATTTCGAGGATGGCGACAACGTCGACATCTCCCGCGAGAATGCGCGCAAACATATTGCCTTCGGTTTTGGACGGCATGTTTGCATGGGCGCTCCACTTGCTCGCTTTGAATTAGTCATCATTCTGGAGGAGTTATCTAAACGACTGCCTCAGCTCCGTCTGATTGAGGGCAAAGCCTTGAAGCAGTGGAAGCCGGGCAAGTTCGTGGGCCGAAGGAGCTATGGGTGAAGTGGACGGTGTGACGTCAGGTACGGCGAAGTCATTCCGATGGCTCGGCCACCTATAGCAAATCGACGGCACTTTGCAGTTCCTGCTTGATGTGCGGATTAGTCAGTTGATTGGTGCTCACATCAAAATTAGCATAGAAATTCGGCACCGAAATACTCGCTTTCAAATCAGCAGAAAAATAGGGCGCAGATGACGATGCGGCTGCCAACACACTGGCAGCCCCCCCCGACCCCGGGGACGTAGCCAACATTAGCATTGGCTTGCTCTGGTACACCTTGCCGTTAATACGCGACATCCAATCAAATAGATTTTTAAATGCCGCCGTATAGGAACCATTGTGCTCTGCGTATGAGACGATAATGGCATCTGAGCTACCTATTTTTTCAAAAAACTCCCGCGCCAACGCTGGCTGGCCCAGCTCTTTCTCACGCTCAACGCTATAAATGGGCAACTCGTAATCGTGAATATTCAATAGTTCAACAGAGGCATTATCGACCAACCCCGCAGCGTAAGCAGCCAAAGTAGCGTTTATAGACTCCCGACTGTTGCTTGCGCCAAATGCTAAGACGTTCATACTTAATTCTTCCTTAATGGGTTCGCTAATACAGTAGTCAAACACGTTTATGTGTTACTGGCCTGAAAGATTTCTCTCGACAGGCAAGTCGCTCAGGTACTCAACAAACTCCACCTCAAAACCATCCGGGTCGAAAAAGTAAATGTTTTTGCGATGGATATCATCTGCACCACTTTTTGCAACGGGAAAGCCAGCTTCGGCCAAACGTGATATGAGCGCATCCAGATTGCTGGTAACAAAAGCAAAGTGTGCCAGTCCAACCTGGTGACCACTCAGGTCCCGATTTTCACCCACACCATTGTCTGCAAATACCAGGTACTGATAATCATCGCCAAAGTGCACCCAGGTGCGCGGCTTGCCACTCCATTCGCCCTTGCCCTCTTCGCGCACCCACCAATGGGGAAACGCTGCGCGATAAAATTCCAACGATTTATCGATGTCTGTTACAACCAAATTAACATGCTCTAACTGGATCATGATGTGCTCCTTATGCTAAGTTCAGCGCTACACTAATACCTTAACCTAACTTGAGGTAAAGTGTTAATTTAAAGAAATTTGAACTATTCATAGGAAAACCCATGAGCGAGCCCAGCTGGACGGTAGGAAGAGTCGCCAAGCGCTGTGGCGTAAAGGTTAGCACTTTGCACTTTTATGAAACCCGCGGTTTGATACAAAGCTGGAGAAATGCCGGTAACCAAAGGCGCTACAAGGCCGATGTGCTGCGCCGAATTTCAGTGATAAAGGCAGCCCAGAAAATGGGCATCAGCCTGGAAGAGATCAAGCAGGCTTTCCACACTCTGCCTGACAATCGCACACCCACTGCATCAGATTGGCAAACCCTGTCCACATGGTGGCGCGATGACCTGGACGCCCGCATCGACTACCTGCAACGCCTGCGCGACTCACTCAGCGGCTGTATAGGCTGCGGCTGTCTGTCGATGAAAAACTGCCCCATTTACAATGAACACGACAAACTCGCAAGCGAGGGCAGTGGGCCGGTTATTCTGGATCGCATGCGCTCTACTCCTGCAAACTGAACAACTGCGTATTACCGCCCTTGGCAACTACATTATCAGTGCGAGTACGCTCACAGCCAAAGCGCAGTAAGTAGTGCGGGCCACCCGCCTTGGGCCCGGTGCCCGACAGCCCCTGCCCCCCGAAAGGGTTCACACCAACGACCGCCCCAACCATATTGCGATTGATGTAGGTATTGCCAACCCGTGTGTTATCGAACACTTCCCGCGCGAAGCCATCGATGCGGCTGTGCACACCCAGCGTAAGCCCGTAGCCTGAGTCATTGATATCCTGAAGTACGCGGGGAACATCGGACACCTTGTAGCGAATCACGTGCAGGATTGGTCCAAAAACTTCATGCTCCAACTGCGACAAGCGCTCAATTTCATACACCTGTGGCGCCACAAAATAGCCTCCCAGATGCGAACTGTCCAACTCGCAGGCAGCCAACAAAGTTGCCTCAGATTTCATACGCTGCTGGTGCTGCTCGAGCATGTGTCGGGCATCCAAATCTATCACCGGGCCAATATCGGTGCTCAGCGCCGCGGGATTGCCAATTTTCAGTTCCCGCATGGCACCCTTGAGCATTGCAACCACGTTGTCGGCTATATCCTCCTGCAAATACAGCACTCGCAAAGCGCTGCAGCGCTGACCTGCGCTGTGAAAAGCGGAAGTGATCACATCGTCCACAACCTGCTCCGGCAATGCTGTGGAATCTACCAGCATCACATTGAGACCGCCAGTCTCGGCGATCAAAGGTATAATCGGCCCGTCTCGCTGGGCCAGTTTTTGATTAATCAGTTTGGCGGTCCCAGTGCTACCCGTAAATGCGACCCCGGCAAGACGCGGGTCTGCCAGTACGGCACCTCCCACCGCAGGTCCATCACCTGGCAGCATGTGCAAAACATCTCCCGGCACCCCCGCCTCGATCAAAATATCAATTGCCCTGGCTGCAATCAGCGGCGTCTGCTCGGCTGGCTTGGCGATAACTGAGTTTCCCGCTGCCAGCGCGGCGGCTACTTGCCCGACAAAAATCGCCAATGGAAAGTTCCACGGACTGATACAGAGAAATACACCGCGACCGTGCAAGCTCAGTTCATTCACCTCTCCCGTAGGGCCGGGAAGCACCACAGGTTTGCCGAAGCCAGCTCTACCTTGCTGCGCGTAATAGCGACAAAAATCCACCGCTTCGCGGACTTCCGAAAGCGCGTCATCGATCGTGCGTCCGGCCTCGGCTACAATCAGGCCAATTAGTTGTTCACTGTCGCGCTCCATCAGATCAGCTGCTCGCTCCAAACAGGCAGAGCGCTGCTGCGCCCCGACCGCGTCCCAGGCCGCGTGGGCACCTGCAGCGCGATCCATGGCCTCGCGTATGGACTGCGACCCCGCCTCTATCACCTCTCCGACTATGTGCTGGGACTCCGCGGGATTAAATATAGGCCTACCCTGACCTGGGACGCGCTGTCCACCGACAACCGGGGCAGCTTTGAAGACTTGATCTGATGTCGCCATTACAGTTTTCAGTAAAGGTAACACGGACAGGGGATCAGCCAGGTCAATACCCAGTGAATTGGCCCAGGGGGATATCTCTCGTTGATAGAGGTCTCTTGGCAAGGGAATACCCGTGTGTCGCCCTACGTTGTGCGAACGTGTTTCTTCCACTGGATCCTGCAGCAAATCTTCCGGAGACACCTTGGCATCCAGAAAGCGATTGACGAAGGAACTGTTTGCGCCATTTTCCAGTAGCCGTCGAACCAGATAAGGCAACAGATCCCTGTGATTGCCAACCGGGGCATAGACTCGCACTACCACGTTAGGACTGCTATGGAGCACCTCGTCATAGAGAAGGTGTCCCATGCCGTGCAGCCGTTGGAATTCGTATTGCTTGCCGTTTGCAGTCAACTCGCGAATAACCGCCACTGTATGGGCATTGTGAGTAGCAAACTGCGGATAGACTTGATCCTGAGCATTGAGCAGAATCTCTGCGCACACCTGATACGAGACATCGGAGTGACATTTGCGAGTAAACACCGGGTAATCCGGCATCCCCTGTTCCTGAGCGAGCTTTATCTCACCGTCCCAATAGGCGCCCTTTACCAGGCGCACCATAAAACGGCGCTCGCATTGAGATGCCAGCAGTATCAACCATCTTGCGACATGGGTGGCGCGCTTCTGGTACGCCTGCAGAACAAAACCCAGGCCATCCCAGCCGGCCAGATCGTTGTCACGGGCCAATGCTTCGAAAATATCCAGGGAAATATCCAGTCGATCACACTCTTCAGCATCGATGCTGAAACCGATACGACCTTCCTTCGCCATCAGTGCCAGCGACTTAACCCGTGGCAACAGCTCATCCAGGACCCGTTGTTTCTGCCTGAACGCATAGCGGGCGTGTAACGCTGAGAGCTTCACCGAAATACCGTTGGCCTCGATAACTGACGGGGCATTGCCGGCGGCAACAATTTTGCGGATGGCTTCGGCATAGGAATGAACATAACGTTGGGCGTCCGCCTCGGTGCGCGCCCCCTCGCCCAACATATCAAAAGAGTAGCGGGTGCCCGGCCGGTCGTTGGTACGACCTTTTTGTATCGCCTCTTCGATGGAGCGACCCAGTACATATTGACCGCCCATAATGCGCATCGCCTGCAATACCGCACGGCGCACAACCGGTTCTCCCAGAGAACTCACCATGCGTTTCACCCACGATGTGGTATGTCCGGTCACCTCATTATCAAGGGTTACAACTCTACCTGTGAGCATCAGGCCCCAGACAGAGGCATTTACAAAAAGGGAGCCTGACTTACCTTTGTGTGAAGCCCAGTCACCGGACAAGATTTTTTCGGCAATCAGGCGATCAGCCGTTTCATCATTTGGCACTCGCAGCAGCGATTCAGCGAGGCACATCAGGGCAATTCCTTCGTTATTCGATAGTCCAAATTCTTGCAGAAAGGCGTCCAGCGTACCGGCTTTATGGCTCATACCACGGCACCGTTCTACCAGGTTCTTCGCGTCAGCTCTTACTACGGCATTGCCATCATGATCCAGGGAAGACATCTCGAGCAATTCTTTCATCAGCGCAGGTTCGTCGGCGTAAGTGGCCTCGCGAATGGTCTTTCTCAATAGTACTAACGGGTCTGACATGGGATTCCCCCAAATTTTGTATATGCTTCATTCTCCAGTTTTTAAACAATATATGGTCCTTTAATATCCATATAACCAGTGTATTATGCTGTTTAAATATTTTATTCGGGATATAGAACTGACATGACCAAGTATAAGCCTCTCGATCGCATCGACCGCAATATCTTACAACTGCTACAGCGAAATGGCCGCCTCTCTAATGTGGACCTGGCAAAGCAAGTAGCACTGAGCCCCACACCTTGTCTGGAGCGGGTACGCCGCCTCGAGCGAGAAGGCTATATCACCGGGTACGTCGCCCTGGCAGATCCGAAAAAACTAAACGCGGACACGCTGGCATTTATCCAGGTTTTACTGACCAATACCAGTACCAGCAATCTGAAAGATTTCAATGACCGAATGCGCACAATGCCTGAAGTAGAAGCCTGCCATATGGTAGCTGGTGGCTTTGACTATCTGCTGAAAGTTCGCTGCTCGGATATGCAGGATTATCAACGTTTTCTCGGCGAACAACTGGCGACCATTGCGCTGGTCGCCCAAACCCATACTTATGTTGTAATAGAGGAAGTTAAATCCGAAACGGCAATTCCACTGTCCAAGCTCTAGACACCAGTCTACCCAACGCGCAGTGGACTCCTCCACCTAAGGGTTATACTGATGATGTGGTGTAGACTCTAAACTTCAAAACAGGGCTATGCCTGCATATAAAGGAAGAAATCCATCGACACCGAGTTATTAAGGACATTCCTGGAGGTCGAAAAGACCAGACACTTTGGGCGGGCTGCAGAAAACTTATACCTGACGCCGGCAGCGGTAAGCGCCAGAATTCGCCAGCTGGAAGGCCTTGTTGGGCTTCCGTTGCTGACTCGCTCCCCCAAAGGCGTTGGGCTGACTCCGGCTGGAGAGAAACTTAAACCTCATGCCGAGGATATACTGGGTACCCTGGCAAGAGCGCTGCAGGAAGCACCACATGCGCCTCCCCGACCACAACAGTTATCGATTGGGGGCACGCCCAACTTGTGGGACTTTGTGCTGCAGGGGTACCTGCGTCGCATCCGCGAAAGTCATCCCGGGATTTCACTGCGGGCCGAATGCCATGATAGTGGATATTTGATATCCCAGCTGCAATCGCGGCAGCTGGACTTCGCAATCTTGTTTGAGCCCCTGCGGTTGGAGGACCTTGTCTGCGAATCAATCGCGAATATAAACTTTGTCCTCGCATCTACAGAAACCGACACGACCTTTGGCAAATTCGACGAAAGCAATTATGTGTTCATTGACTGGAGTGTAGGCTTTGGCATTGAACATGATCAACTACTGGGACGGTCTTTGCAGCCATCACTAATCGCCAGTACAGGCAGTATTGCCCTGGACTTTCTGCTGCAACAAGGCGGCACAGCATTCTTCCCGGAACATGTGCTGGAAACCTATTCAAAAACCAATCTACTTCAAACTGTATCAAAGTCGCCCTCGATTACGTTGCCTGTTTTCCTGTCCTATCGAGAGGGGAGCACAAAGCGGCCTTTGATCAAGACTGTGTCAGAATTGCTCCATTCTGACTCTGCAGACATGTCCTGTGTACTTCGCCCCTGAGATTTCTTTGTAAAAATTTCTTTCACGCCTCGTCAAAATAATATTGCTGTAACTTTCCACTCTTTCTACGCTAGATTCCATTCACTCGAAGCCTAGGCATCGGGATCCCTGAATATACATTTCTGGAGATGGGAAATGGAACAAGAAACCATGGCTAGCAACTTACCTGACATTAGCGCGAAATTTGCTGTTTTTGAGCATGTTGATGTCATGCCGATTAAAGAAAAGAAAGGTCGAAAAGTACACTCAAAGAGAAAATCTGGCTACTTGAGAAAGCAACATGAGAGAGGACGCGCACGCGACCGTGATAATGATTGGGCAGATGATTAGAAATAGTAGCGGGAGTAACATATGGACGATTATTTCTTGGACGAAGATACGTATGAAGACGATGTGCAGGAAGAAAAATTCATCGCGCTCATCGATAAATTGAGCGCAAAAAACCGGAAACTTCATGTCAGGCGAGAGATTGAGCGTCGTGAGGAGTTGCAACGGCTGCGCGACGCACTCGGCATAGAGAATTTCGAGCTTGAAATGGACTAATGACGCCCAACCCTCACCAATCTTTCGATCCACCAAAGTCGATAGTCGTGGCGGCTAGCCAATAGGTTTCTCTGTGTCTGTACTCCACGAATTGGCACGCATTGTTCTGTCCATTGCTGAATGTGACACTGTAGCCGAGCGCGTTTCCATCATTGTCGAATCTATCCATTCGTATATGAATGTGGACACCTGCAGCTTATATTTGGCTGATGACGACAAGCAAATGGTACTGGTCGCGAGCCATGGCCTACGTAATTCCACTGAAGGACGAGTACGAATTCCCAGTGGCGAAGGCCTCGTCGGGCTAATATCAAAATCAAAACAGCCTTTAAATATAGCCGACGCCCCCAGTCATGGCGCTTTCTATTCTATGGCAGAGACCGGCGAGGACCAGTATCAAAGTTTTTCTGGCGTACCTCTGGTTAATTCCGGTGTTGTAGTAGGTGTTCTGGTGGTCCAGTGCAAGGTGTCAAGACTGCTAAGCGAAGACGAGCTTGCCGTTTTAGTTACTCTGGGTGCGCAACTGGCCCTGGTAGTAACAGGTAACTTGTTAAATACTTTATATCCTCGATCTGGCCCCACACATATCACTGGAATTATCGGCTCTAAAGGCGTTGGAATTGGCAGAGCATATTCCTGCACTGGAGTGGATCTTGGGTCTGTGACAGATGCGCCTTGCGCAAACGTCCGAGCGGAAGTTGAACAGTGGCGAACCGTGGTGGCGACTGTAAAAAATGACGTTTTATATGAACAAAACTCGCTTGGATCAGAACTCTCCAAAGAAGTATCGGCTGTCTTCGACGCCTATCAAATGTTGCTGTCAGACCCCACACTTATAACGGGTGTTGAACAGGCAATTATGGCAGGGAACCATCTGGCTGGTGCACTAAAGTCAGTTATCAATCATTACGCTAACATCTTCCTATCAATGGACGACGCCTATTTAAGGGCGCGGCATGAAGATATCATTCATCTTGGCAACAAGCTCTACAGCTCCTGGAGAGGGCTCTGCGATCCGGCGCTCGATGCCGAACTATCGGGCCCACTTATTCTAGTTGGCAACCAAGTCAGCATTTCAGATATTGCTGCTGTACCGCGGGATATGTTGATGGGAATTTTGTGCTACCAAGGTTCTTCGCTCTCCCATACGGCAGTACTGGCAAACGCGCTGGGAATTCCAGCCATCATGGGAATCGGGGAACTAGTCGGCATTACCACTGGCACCGTATGCATCGTCGACGGAAATGTCGGACACTGCATATTAAATCCAGATGCACCACTACTGCGTGAATACGAACGCGTCATTAAAGAAGAGCGTGAGCTACGCAGCGCTCTGGCGGGGATTCACAATCAGCCTGCCGTTACGCTAGATGGTACACACATTCATTTATTCGCCAATAGTGGCTTGCTGGCTGATCTTTCCCCGGGCATTGCATCCGGCGCAGAGGGCTTGGGCTTATACCGCACAGAAATTCCATTTATGGTAAGCCAAACTTTCCCCTCGGAGGAGGATCAGGTTGCGCTTTATTCCCGCGTGTTTGAAGCCTATAAAGGCAAACCAGTTTATATGCGAATTCTCGATATAGGCGGAGACAAACCCTTACCATACTTTCCTATTCACGAAGAAAACCCCGCGCTAGGGTGGCGAGGCATACGATTCTGCCTCGACAACAGCTCGTTACTGATAACTCAGATTCGCGCCATGTTACGCTCCGCCATAGGGAGTAATAACCTCAAGATACTCCTGCCCATGGTGAGCTCGATTTCCGAGATCGATTCTTTCCAGGCTTTGCTACACGACGCATATAAGCAACTACTAGCAGAAGGCTACTCGGTGGACTGGCCGAAAGTGGGTGTGATGATTGAAGTACCCGCAGCTATTTCGCAAATACCCATGTGGAGCAAATCCATTGATTTTATTTCAATTGGAACTAACGACCTCAGCCAGTATCTCCTGGCGGTAGACCGAAATAATCCAAGAGTATCTTCCAGCTACGATCCTTTTCATCCCGCTGTATTGAGTGAGATTGCTCGTGCGGTTGACTATGCCCAAAGGCAAAATTTGCCTGTTAGTGTGTGTGGAGAAATGGCGTCAGATCCGGCTGCCGCCTTTTTATTGGTTGGTCTCGGTGTTCGCACGCTCAGCATGAGCGCGGCGCAACTACCAAAGATAAAATGGCTTATTCAAAATGTGCATCTGAAAGATATGCAAAAAATAGCTAATGAGAGTTTAACGCTGCGAGATGCCACCGCAATCAAAAACCTGGTCGCACAGGAGTTAGTGACTGCGGGCCTGAAAAATATCGTCTCGTAACAACGCGCTATAACGCACCTACCACGTTATTGCAGCAACTTAGGCAAAAACAGCCGCAGCACGCTCATGCCAGCTTTTGAGGTGCACGCACTCGTCGGGCACGCTCTGCTTGACCCAAGCCATAAAATCAATCGAGACCAATAAGTCGATATCTGCCAGAGAAAAATTATCGCCCGCCAACCACTGATTGTTGGCCAGGTGTTCATTCAGCTTGGCTAAAATATGCGGGATTTGCAGCCTGCCTCGTTCGGCCAGTTCAGGTATTTGAGGCAGGTCGATGGTGCCCGGAAGGCCGCGATTGAAAAAGCTCTTGCTGGTATTGCGCAAGATGCCGGCGGTGGCTGCCATTAATCCCACAAAGAGTTTGTGATCCCAGCTGATGACCTGTGCTTTTTCCAGTGCAGAGCTACCCATAAGAGGCTTGTCTGGGTAAAGCCCTTCGAGATAGGCGCATATACCCACCACTTCTGTCAGCACTGTGCCGTCATCCAGCACCAACGCGGGCACCGTGCATTCGGGGTTGACCTTTTTGTAGTCATCTCCCAGTTGCTCCTGCGCCATCATGGCGATTTGAGTTGTATCAATTTCGATGCCCTTGTATTGCATAAACAGGGTTACACGTCTGGCATTGGGGGCCGCGTCGAATGTGTATAGTTTCATAACTCTAAGTTTCCTTCGATTGTAATTTTAGGGAGTTCTTCTGCGGTTTTAAAACCCAGCACCTGCGAGTAGAAGTAAAGCTCGCCCTCTAGCGAGCGTATCTGGTTTTCTGCTTTGCGAAAGCCGTGCGATTCACCTTCAAAGGCAAGATAGGCCGTCGGCACACCCTTGGCCTTCAACGCTTCAAAAATCATCTCGGACTGGCTCGGCGGCACCACCGGATCATCCAAGCCTTGCAGCAACAACAGTGGTGCACTGAAACCCTCCAGGTGATTAATGGGGGAACGGTTTTGGTACAGGTCTTTGCGCTCCGGGTAGGGGCCAATAACCTGATCGAGATAACGTGACTCAAACTTGTGGGTGTCGGTAGCCAGTGCCTCCAGATCGCTGATGCCATAATAACTGGCGCCGGCGGCAAATGCGGAGTGAAAGGCGTGAGCTGCCAAGGTGGTATAGCCACCCGCGCTGCCGCCACGAATCAACAAACGCTTGGGGTCGACAAGGCCCTGATCGGCCAGCCAAGTGGCTCCCGCTACAGCGTCTTCCACATCGGCTACGCCCCACTGTCCGTAGAGCGAACGGCGGTACTCCCGCCCAAATCCGATACTGCCGCGATAGTTGAGATCTAGCACGGCAAAGCCGCGGCTGGTCCAATAGATGTGTTTGGGGTTAAACCCCGGGGTCGCTATACCGGTGGGGCCGCCGTGAACACTCACAATAAGCGGCGGCGTTTCACCTTTTGGACCGCTGGCATCAGGATTAGTAGGCGGAAAATAAATGCCATGTGACGTGGCACCCCCTCCCGTGGGGAAGCTAACCAACTGATATTCGGGTACCCACGCTGGGTCGAGTGTAGAGTTACTGGCCGTTCGAATAAGCGACAGAACGTTACCCTTCATGTCGGTTTCAAGCAGCTCCGCTGCTTTGTCGTTTGCCGCATTAATCACGAACAAGCGGTTGTCCACAGCGAGAACATCAGCGATGGACACGCTTGCCAGAGAGAGAGGCTTGGTGCTTTGGCTGGCACTATCAAGAATAGCCAGATGCTCAACCCCGGCTTTCATTACCTGAACCAGTATTTTCTCATCGCTGAGGAGCTGATAGTAGTTTTGCCCTATTAGCCAATCGGGACCACCAATTTCTACCTCTTCAAGGCCGCTATTCACAGCGCTAAAGCGCTGTTCATTCACTTTGTATATCTTCCACCAGTTGTCTCTGTCTGAAATAGCATAAAGCTGTTTGTCATCGCCCCACTGAGGATTAATAACCGATTCAGCGCCACCCTTATTATGTAGGTTTCGATCCGCGAGAAAACCTTCGTCGTCAAAGCCGGCGGACCACAGACTGGTGTTGTCCCAGGGCATATTGGGATGAAGCCAACTAGTAAAGGCAACTCGGCTGCCGTCGCTGGAGAGACTAACCGCCGAAACAAAGTCACTCTCATCAAATAAGACTTCGCCTTCAGAAACACCCTCTAAAGGCAGGGCGACCAAGGTATTTTTTGGCTCGCCCAAAACTCGATGATCTTCGCGCACACAGATTAGTCGATTGCGTGCTCGGTCGAAAATGCAGCCGGCATAACGCAGATCGGCCTCCGGGGTAATCGCTACCGGCGCTTCGCCGGGAAGAAACCGATACACTCGCTGATTTACAAAATTGGAAAACCACACCGTGCCGTCCACCACTAACATACTGCGCCCGCCATATTCCTGAACTCGCGTGCGCACATTCCATGGCGCGGGCAGAACTTCTTCAGCTGCCATGTGCTCCTTCCAGCGCATAATGGTATTGCGCCCACCTTCTTCCGGCCGCGATTCTACCCAGTAGACATAGCCAGAGTCGTAGCTCAGGGAGCTAAGCCCCCGGCTTCCTTCCACCACCGATGCGGCCGTTACTATGGACGGCCAGGAGCCGTAGGGTAGTGCTGTATTCATGGTGCTGGTCTCCGCTGTGGGTTCACCGCTTTGCTGTCCGCAAGCAGTCAGTAACACTAGTAGGATTGAGGTGTAAAAGGAACGCATGGTCTGTCCTGAGGTTCTTCTGCAGAATTTAGAGGCTTGCTAATGTGCCGATTTTTATCCGCAAGAGCAAGCGACCACTGGTCATCCTGCGTCAGACGGCTACAAATTTGCATAAAATGGCCAAATGAAGGTAAATGACCTACCTACAATCGCAGTGACGCCCATGACTTACGAACTATTTACCGGGCTCGCCCTTTTTGCGAGCGTCGCCTCCATTACACCCGGCCCCAATAACCTAATGCTGATGGCGTCGGGCGCTAACTACGGCTTCCGCCGCACTATTCCGCATATGGCGGGGGTTAACGCGGGTTTTGTGTTGATGGTTTTTCTGGTGGGAATAGGTCTGGCACAGTTGTTCACTGCCTATCCGGCGAGCCATACAATACTGAAGGCTGTCAGTGTTGTGTATCTCCTCTATCTGGCATGGAAAATTGCTACCGCCACTCTCTCCGAAACTGCGGCCAGTGGCAGTGCCCGGCCGTTCACGTTTATTCAGGCGGCATTATTCCAGTGGGTAAACCCCAAGGCCTGGACCATGGCTCTCACAGCAGTCACCGTGTATTCACCCACGCAAACGCTGGCTTCGGTTGCCTTGGTGGCGGCCATTTTTGGCAGCATAAACCTGCCTTCCATCTGTTTGTGGATCATGCTGGGTAAGCGCGTGCAGCGCTATTTGAAAAGCGACAAACACCTTTTGATATTCAATCTTACGATGGCTGCATTGTTGGTCGCTTCGCTGATTCCGGTATTCACCTCTTCACTCTAAATTCAGGCGGCCTCCCATACATTGGCCAGAACGGGTTCAAGCGCGTGAAGCGTATCAGGCGGAATAACAGCGTCTACGCCAGCGGGAACATCAAAACTCGCCATGGCATTCACCAATAGGCCCACTTGATTTCGAAGCAGTACCCGGTCGCCTGCATAGATTGCATCAAGCTGCTGACGGTCGTTTGCAAACCAGCCTTTTACTTTCACCCTGTCATTTGAACCAACCACGTCCACTAGTAAATTATTACCACTGCGGGATAACCAGAGGTCGTCATAATTGATACCCATAACATCCAGTCGATCCGTACTGCCTGAGGCACTATCATTATTTTTTATCGTGTCTCGGCCGTCGCCCAAACCAAAGAGATAGCTGTCATTTCCTCCCAGACCACTGAGAACATCATTGCCGAGGCCGCCCGAAAGTATGTCGTCGCCCTGTGAACCGGTAATAGTATCCCTCCCCCCGCCACCATCGATTTGAGCGATGTGCAGAAGCTCTGTTGCGGAGAAGTCGAAATTATTTTTGCCTCGGGTACCCGCAATGGTATTCAAACCCAAGCCCCCATCAATACGTTCAATACTGTCGAGTAACGATAGCGACTTTAATGTAATTTGGTCACCCACAGGACCACCGATAATCGTGTCGAACCCCTCTCCACCGGCGATGAGGTCTTTGCCTTGATCGACACCTTCGACAATAAACGTGTCGTTGCCAGCGCGGCCATCCAGCACGTCATTGCCCGCACCACCTACAATGACGTCATCGCCCGGAGAACCGATAACGATATCTCTACCTGCACCAGCTTCAATTTGCGCAATGTTTAGCAGTTCAGTAGCAGAGAAATCGAGATTATTGCGGCCATTTGTACCGGCAACAATATTAAATCCGGCGCCTGCATCGATGCGCTCAACGCTGTCGCCTAAAGATAAGGACTGCAAGCGTATTCTGTCATCGCCAGCGCCTCCGCGTATGACATCAAAACCCGCACCCCCTGCGATAAGATCTTTTCCCTGATTGGTACCTTCGACAATGAAGATGTCGTCGCCGGCACCACCGTCCATTGTGTCACTTCCCCTGCCCCCGACTATGACGTCATCACCCGCCGTGCCCGTGAGAACATCTTCGCCGTTAGTGCCTTCAATCAATGTATTCACCTCCAGTAGCGAACTAACCACAGAGCTCATGTCATAGGTAGAACCGTCTGCAAACTGTAAGAGCGATATAGGCGTTTTCGGTAGAAGACTTAAAACATAGGGCTGCAGCAAAAAGTCAGAACCACCACCACCCTCGCCAAAAACCTCATACAGATCGGACGGAGGGACAACTGGCTCGGCGTCCCAGGCGTGGAAGAAACCTTCTACACGAATGCTACCAGCACCGTCATGAACAGAGACCTCAAGCGCATCGCCGGAGCGAATAAATTGTAAATCTGTGAGCGTTATCCCCGCACCGAAAGAAAGGGCATCCTGCCCCTTGGGGTTGAAAGCCGCCGTATTGGCGTCCCAATCAAGATCAAATTGATAGGGCTTGTCATAGGCATACGACCAATCGTAATTGATGGTATCTGAGCCATCGCCCACGGCGTAGTTAAAGGTTAAGCCTTGAAACAAAGGCGTGGTAATTAGGTCATCGCCCGCACCCCCCGAAATGTTTTTGTAACCAATGCCGTCGGCGCCCTGAGCCATATAAAGTTCGTTCAATATGATTTCGTCGGGGCCCCCACCGGCATTGATAACATCATTGCCATAACCGGGATAGATGATATCCCGCCCCTCGTCGCCTACGATATTGTCTGCACCAAAGCTTCCGTACAGTTCTGCACTGCTACCGTAGGGTGTGATGGTGGGCATCCAACCCGGGTCTGCCTCGGACACTAGGGTAAAGCGCATGAAGGTGTTGTCGACGCTTGAGTAGACCGTGTCAGGGATAAGAATAATTTCGTCACCGACGCCGTAGCTTATGGTGGTGTCCCCATTCAGGAAACTGTAGCTGATGGTGGACAAATCTATGTCTGCCCCAAACCGGATCTCTCCCATGTGAGAAGGATAGTAGCCATTATCGACGTTGATCGTGTCCTGTCCATCGCCGGTAAAAAAGCGAAAAGCGTTGTCACCCCAACCGCTCACGTACAGGCTGTCATTGCCATCACCGCTCTCGAACACGTCGTCGGCCCGGGTGTCGCGTAACACCCCGTCGAGCAGGTCAGAGCGAAGTACCAAGGGAATTTCAACGCCATCGACAGAGAGCTCTTGAATCCAATGCGCCTGCGTGAGGCTCTGCGAGAACACCGCATCACCCGGGGCGTATTCAAGGCGAAAATTTGAATCGGTGGTGCCGGTGAAATTTAGAACAACGTCATCCGGGTTAACATCAGCGCCGAATTCAAAGTAATGGTAACCACTAGAGTCTTTCAACAGATCCTGACCGTCGCCGGTATTAAACTGATAGATATCGGGACCAAATCCCCCGTTGAGTTCATCATTGCCCCGCCCCCCGTTGAGGGTGTCCCGGTCATGTCCAACTCCCCCGTAGAGATCATCATCACCGTCTCCACCGAGCAACAGGTCATCACCGGTGCCGCCGTCGAGATTGTCATTACCCCCTCTGCCCTCCAAACTATCCCTACCTGCCAGACCATCAATAGTGTCGACGGAGCTCCCGCCTATAATGTGGTCACCGCCGGATGAGCCCACGATGCCTCCCGAGAAATTAATGAGCAACGCTACAAGTCCCTCTGCCAGGGTCAAAAACTCGAATCCAGAGGCGATTTGATACGCACCTAAATCGATCGTGTAGTATGAGGGGCCACTGCTAACGCGCATTGCAGCCCCGTCTTCTAGGGACAGTGCTTCAATTTCGACGTCATCAGCGCCTGTTCCCACCACAACCCTGGGCTTATTCGAATCGGTGTCATCAATCGTGAAAATTTCGTCTCTGCCAACTTCCGATAGATCGTCTACGCCCGCCACGGTAAGGAGTACAGTGCCTGCATCGTTGAGATAAACGGTATCCAGACGCGAGCGCTCGAAGACAGTTTCTGTAGTGCCCACAGCAAGCTGCGTATTTGCCCACTGGTCTTTGCTGAAATAGAAACCGTGCTGCCCCAACTTTGTCGTTACCCGTACCTGATCGCCCTGGCGAACAATTTGTAAATCATCCAGCGTACCATCCTTGAACAATAGCGTGTGGGTGCCCTGGGTATCTTCTATATAGTCCAGACCATCACCCAACTCTGAATAGTAGGTATCGTTTCCAGCACCACCGTGGAGACTATCTGTGCCAATCCCACCGGAGAGGAAGTCGTCACCACCGTTGCCCAGCAACAAATCATCCCCGGCGCCGCCATACAGCTTATCGTCGCCATGCAAACTTGCGGCCAGATCGGGTGATGTACCTGAATAGGCCGATAGTTCTGCGCCAAAGTAAGCCGGGTCGTTATAGCGGTCGCCGATAAGGTTGTCGTTGCCTTCCCCGCCGTAGATTTCATCGTTGCCCAATTCGCCCCATACTGTATCGTTGCCAGCGCCTGCCCTTATCTCGTCATCATATTGGCCGACACCGTCGCTGCCATCGGCGAAAGCAATTTCCAGTTTTTCGCTGGCGACACCTGGCGTTAATTCAACATAACGATAATTGAGTGCAGAATCGCCGTAGATAATATCCCGGTCTTCGCCGCCATTGATAAAATCTCGCCCACTACCACCCAGCAAATAATCGGTTCCGACACCGCCCTGGAGAAAGTCGGTATATTCTCCACCGCTTAAGTGGTCATTGCCTGCCCCTCCGTCCAGTGTATTGATGTCGGCAGAGGCACTCGTAATCTGCCCCAGATAGAACTGGTCCCGAGCACTGCCGGAATCGAGGCTATCTGCTAGCCCGACACGGGCACTGCCAAAGATGAGGTCATTGCCCGTACCGCCGAACAATTCGTCGGAACCGCCGCCGCCTTCGAGAAAATCATCACCGCTTTGGCCGTCTATCACGTCCTTACCGCCCCACCCATGCAGCGCATTGGAACCCACACCACCGGTTAAGAAGTCATCCACAGGACCGCCTTCGAATGCACCATTCAAAGTGCCGTGTAGACTTCCCGCTGTATAATTGGCGACAGCCGCGGCATTAAAAACAAGTGCAGTCGTGCTCCAATCCACGCCCCGCTGCATAAGCACCTCACGGTCGTAGGCATCTCCACGCGTTTCTTGGTCTGCAATATCATTACTGCCGCCCAAGGTCTGCACCACGTCGTCACCTACAGGGGGCGTTACAGTGAACGCAGACAGCGCAATGCCGTAATTGGCCCCAGTTGAGGTGGAGTATTCTTGTAGCGTGATGGAGCCTTTATCCGGCCCACTGCCGACATTAATCGTCAGAGCGCCACCGTCGTAATGCAGCGTAATATCGAGGTGGGCACTGTCTCTATAATACGGAGAGGTCTCTGATCCCTGCTTGAAGGAGAGTGTGGCTAGGTCGGTGCCATTAACAACAATTCTATCGCCGCCTTGATCATAGTCGCCGACGACATCGTTTCCATGACCGTCGTTCCAGATGAACTGATCGGCACCTCTCCCGCCTTCGAGGTAATCATCACCGCCGCCGCCAGTGAGAAAGTCGTTGCCGCCTTGTCCGAATAATTTGTCCCCTCCATCTCCCCCCAACAAAGACTCCCCTGAGTTGTCCCCGAACATAAAACGCCGGGCTGAGGCTGGAATAGAAAGTGGTGCGGTAGATCCCGTTGTAACGATCTCGCCTCCTGCATCAACAAAGGCGGCATCAACCAAACCTGGAAACGTAGATTCATCTGAACTGATATCTCTACTATTTCGAGTAGCAAGAATATTCAGAAAAACAGCCCGTGATTCCAAATAGGCATCTGTATAGGCCCGTTCACCATCGGGCAGACTTTGATCTGCGGACCAACTGGCTGCTAGCCCACTGTTTACACTTTCCAGTGCAGTCTGTGCCGCTGCATCCGTCGCATGAATCACTAAAGGTGAAAGATTAACCAGCGCGAGGAAAACACCAAAATCAGTGCGTGCATCGGCAGGCTTGGCATTACTATCAATCGTAACGCCAGCTGCTACTAGATCCTGAAATATGTCGCTATTTTGTATCGCATAAATTTTTTGATACAGCGCATCACGTTGATCATTACCTGCGGGGAGGTCAGCTCCACCTAAACTAAAGAATTTCGCCACACCATCTACAATAGCCTCTAGAGAGCTGTGTTCAATATTGCTGGAACCCTGAAAAATGGTGTTGTAATTCTCTGCGGATAAAGCAGGGTCGAAGTTGGCGAGTAAATTGTATACGGCCAGTGAATCTGTGAGTATTTTTATACTGTGATTATAGGCAGGAAAATCACGATCGAGCTCACTAAGGGAAAACTGGTTCTCAGTGGCAATCTCAATATTCATACCAGGCCTACTACCTAGATCGGCAATCACTAACCCGGCAGGATCCTCATTAGATCCCTCATTACTGGCTACATTAGTTGTCACCAAGCCACTAGGGACTGTACCGCCAAGTGCCTGAAAAATACTTTGGTTAATTACCCCCGGTGCAAAACCGGGCGCGTTAAATACCGTAACCGCTTCGGTTTCATTAGGGAACAAAGAGCCAAAGGCCATCGCCAAATGACCACCTAGTGAATGACCTGTCAGCACAAGCTGCTGATCCGCGCGGCCATATAGCTCCCCGGTCCCGATCGCGTTGGTAGCAGGTTCCATATAATAATTAATTGTACGAACGTCGGGATGCTCTTCATACAAAAGCACAGCTCCTGGCACAGGAGACACCGAATTGAGATAAGAAACAATTTTTACCTGATCAACACTGGCTCCCGGCGATGCGGTAATCCGTTTCCACCAGTTGTACATTTCCACAACCTGATCGCGAGCAATACCATCATAATAAATATCCACATCATCGCCAATATCACCGCCAAATAACCCGTCGGTTCCACGAATAGCTAGCGTAAGCTGTCCCTGGATGTCGTTTGTCGTTGAAAAAACCGTGGCCGAAAAACCCGTGTCGAGCAGGTCATCGCTTATCGCTACAACCAGGGGAAAGCGACTCACAAAACTGTTAGCTTGGGCTTGAGTAAAGCCCTCTTTGCCATCTACTATCTTCAATTCACTAGTCTGGCTGACTGTAGAACCTTGAGTTAAATCGGCATACGCTGTCTGTGCGAGCTCTGATTTTTGGTACAACGAATTAATTGTCATTTATCTTCTCCTTTAGAAAAACAGTTCGACTCAACATAGGACCTATCTTTAGACTTCCCCCGCAGGAATAACCAGAATCGTATGAGAACAATATTGTGATGGCGCCTCCTCCACGGTGATAGGAAACTGACTTGGCGAGCACTTCTTTATCTGACGCTCGGAAAATCGTGATTTCAACTCTTGAAAGCTCAGTGAAACCTCTTCTAAAATTTGTTTTTTCATGTTTAGACAAAACACTTTGACCTATATTAAGGCTCGAATTTTCCGGCGGAGCAATGAGCTCTCCTGATGACGTAAGGTTTTTTGTATATTCCTCCTTATCAAAAAATACTTTTTTGTATACGAAATCACCGCCATCGACTTCACACATTTGGTCAACTCTATGATCCCAATAGGCGAGGTTGAGTTCATTGAAAATAATGGCCAGCACAACTA
>JBLHNQ010000024.1:0-34166 GCA_047650635.1 Halioglobus sp. | reverse complement strand
AGGATTCATACTGTAAATTTTACGACCTGAGCGAGATTCAACGCTGAGGATGCAGTTTTAACATGGTATTGTTAGACGTTGCTGTGCAGGCCAAGCTCAGCAGAAAACCACGATTACTTTAAGGAACGTTGAACGTGACACAGTCAATTGAAATACATCCCGTACCTGCCGGGGAGCAGGGCAGCATTCCGTCGAACCCTGATTTCGGCTCACACTTTTCTGACCATATGTTTGTGCAGTCCTACAGCGCAGGTGAAGGTTGGAGCAATGCTGAAATAAAGAAGTTGGAGAATTTTTCAATTCATCCAGCGGCGGCAGTTTTGCACTATGGGCAGGAAATATTCGAAGGGTTAAAGGCCTACAAAAGACCTGACGGCGGAGTTAACCTTTTCAGGCCGGAAGAAAACTTTCGCCGTTTCAATGAATCGGCGCGCCGCATCGTCATGCCGGAAGTCGACAAAGCTTTTCACCTCAAAGCGCTGAAGTCGCTGGTTGCCCTGGACCGCAGGTGGGTGCCCGAAGAGCAAGGAGCATCTTTGTATATTCGTCCCGCCATGATAGCCACCAGCGCCAAACTTGGGCTGGGGGCAAGCGCCGAATATTTACATTTTATTATGACCGGCCCGGTTGGCCCTTATTTTAAAGGTGGTTTTAACCCTGTTTCGGTTTATATATCAGACAGTAGCAGGCGAGCGGTTATCGGTGGAATTGGCGAGGCCAAAACCGGGGGCAACTACGCTGCCAGCCTCTATATGAGTGAAAAGGTAGCAAAGCTTGGCTATACGCAGGTGCTGTGGCTGGATGCTATTCACGGCAAGTATATGGAGGAAGTGGGCGCCATGAATATCTGCTTTGTCTATGAGGGTTCGCACATTGTTACGCCCAAGCTGAGCGGCAGTATTTTGGCGGGCATCACGCGCGATTCTGTGCTGAAACTAGCGCCGGCATTGGGCTATGAAATATCTGAAGAACAGTTGGACGTAAATGATATTTTACGCGATATCAAATCGGGTAAAGTGACCGAGGCATTTGGCTGCGGTACTGCCGCTGTTATTTCTCCCGTTGGCAAATTGAGTTTCAGGGAGCAGGAATACCTGATCAACGATAACCAGTCCGGGCCCGTAGCGCGACACTTGTACGATGAGTTAACCGGCATACAGTATGGCGTTAAGGAAGATCGTTTCGGCTGGATAGAGGATGTAGACAGCTAGGAAGAGGCATTAAGCAAGATCTGCGATGTCGAAAAACTTCTACTATGGCGAATAACATAATGAAAGCACTGGTTAAAAAAGAAGCCCGTGAGGGTTTGTGGCTTGAGGACGTACCTCTGCCCGAGGTGGGCATCAACGATGTCCTTATCAAGGTCAAACGTACCGCTATTTGCGGCACAGATATGCACATCTACAACTGGGATGCCTGGGCACAGAAGACCATTCCGGTTCCCATGGTGGTGGGGCATGAGTTTGTCGGTGAAATTGTCGAAGTGGGTAGTAATGTGCTCGATTTTCGTCCCGGCCAAATTGTCTCGGGAGAGGGACATGTGGTGTGTGGGCGCTGCCGCAACTGTATGGCGGGGCGGCGTCATTTGTGTTCCCGTACCAGCGGTATTGGCGTTGATCGGCCCGGCGCGTTTGCCGAATATCTGGTACTGCCCATGTCAAATGTATGGGAGCACACTGCGGGTATAGACCTCGATGTCGCTTCTTTGTTCGACCCTCTGGGCAATGCTGTGCACACCGCACTGCAATATGATTTGCTGGGCGAAGATGTTCTTATTACCGGTGCAGGTCCCATCGGGGCAATGGCAGGCGCAGTGTGTAAACATGCCGGCGCCCGTCACGTGGTGATTACTGACGTTATAGATTCGCGTCTTGAGTTGGCGGCAAAGCTGGGAGCCACGCGTACGGTTAATCCAATGCGAGAAAATCTGGCAGATGTACAGAAACAGCTCGGCATGAGTGAGGGCTTTGATGTGGGCCTGGAGATGTCCGGCAATGCACAGGCTTTCAATGACCTTCTTAACAATATGTGTCACGGTGGCAAGGTAGCTATCCTCGGCATCCCCGCGGAGAACACAGCCATTGACTGGAGCAAAGTTATTTTCAATATGCTGACGCTCAAAGGCATTTATGGCCGGGAAATGTATGAAACCTGGTACAAGATGTCGGTGATGATCGATTCTGGCCTGGATATCTCGCCGGTTATAACGCATCGGTTGGACTACACTGAATACCAACATGGCTTTGATGTAATGAACAGCGGCGAGGGAAGCAAAGTCATCCTCAAATGGTCTGATCAATGAACCAGCGCTTTGGAGATTATCTGGCCGGTGAGCTTGCTAGCATCGAGTCGGCCGGGCTGTATAAACACGAACGCCAGATAACCACGCCACAGGGTGCCCATGTAGGCGTTCAAAGCAGCGGTGAAGTACTTAATCTATGCGCCAATAATTATCTCGGCCTGGCGCAGCACCCACAGGTAAAGGCCGCCGCCGCCCAAGGCCTCAGCGATTGGGGCTACGGCATGGCCTCAGTGCGTTTTATTTGCGGTACACAAACACTGCACAAGCAATTGGAGAATAAGCTTAGCGAGTTTTTGGGCACCGAGGATACCATTCTCTACCCCTCCTGCTTTGATGCCAACGGCGGCTTATTCGAGACCTTGTTAGGCGCTGAGGATGCGATTATTTCCGATGAGTTAAACCACGCCAGTATCATTGACGGTGTGCGCCTGTCCAAAGCACAGCGCTATCGCTACAAAAACAACGATATGGCCGATCTGGAACAGCAGCTTATTGCCGCAGATAAGTCCGGTGCCCGATTCAAACTGATCACCACCGATGGCGTATTTTCCATGGACGGCTACATTGCGCGCCTGGATGAGGTGTGTGATCTGGCGGAAAAGTACGATGCACTGGTGCATTTTGATGACGCGCACGCCACGGGTTTTGTCGGCGCTGGAGGGCGCGGTACGCATGAACTTCACAAGTGCATGGACCGCATCGATATTACGACAGGAACACTGGGCAAGGCTCTGGGCGGGGCAAGCGGTGGGTATACAGCCGCAAGCAAGGAAATTGTTGCTCTACTGAGGCAACGGTCCCGGCCCTACCTTTTCTCCAACACGGTGGCACCTCCTGTAGTGGCTGGTGCGCTGAAGGCTCTCGAGCTGGTGACAACATCCAATGCGCTGCGTGACAAGCTTGCAGCGAATACCGCTCGTTTCAGGGGGGGCTTGCAGAGCTTGGGCTTCGAATTGTTACCGGGGGAGCACCCCATTGTCCCGGTCATGTTGCATGACGCTGCCTTGGCATCGAAATTTGCCAACGCAATGTTGCAGCGGGGCGTGTATGTGGTGGCGTTTTCGTTTCCGGTGGTGCCTAAAGGGCGTGCCAGAATTCGCACCCAAATGTCGGCAGCATTGAGTGAAGACGACGTAGATTTTGCTCTGGATGCTTTTTCGTGGGTGAAAAAAAATGTCTTGGACTAGGTTGTGCTGTGCCTAGAATGAAACATCTCCGTTATCATCGAAACGCCGCCCCCGACCTACGCGTCGACCTTCCTTGTCAATTTCAAAGCGGATATCAGTGCGGCGATCGGCTGATTTACGCCGGCTGTAATAGCGGCGCTCTCCGAATACGTACTTGCCCGTTCCTTTGCTTCCCTCCTTGGGGTCAATCTCCAGGTCAAAGCGAGATTTCAGGTCATGTGACTCGAAGAGATGTTTCTCCAGGTCTAAGCGAGAAGTCGAGTCAGGTGGCTCGAAGGGGTTTTTTTGTTCGTTCATTGCGGAAAACTCCTGCCACATTCCAGAGGCCTTGTTGAGAGTAACAGGGTTAGTCTGGTCTATTTAAGTGGCAGGCGCACGGGCAATTGCTGATTTTCACCGAGAATTTGTTGGGTTTGTGACTGCATTCACAGACGCAGCAGCATCTTGGCTGCAGTGCCCATGTACATCAGACACCCGGCTTTATACCGAATAAGCGCAAATTCGGCTGAGATGGCAGTAGGCGAGCCCGGATTCAGTATGCCATTGGTTAAACTGGCCCTGTATCAGGGCCATCTCCCGTTTGCTTGTGGGGTTGTCCTTGATGTCCAGTCCCGCTCGTTGCAGGGCGCGTACGACATCGCCGGTAATCACAAAGGTATCTTTTCCCATATTGCGCAAAACGCGCTGCCCTGTCATGCCGCCCAGGCGGCTACCATGTTTCTTCATATAGGCAAATAGGTCGATAAGTTCCTCGCTGGGCCAGTTGGCGACGAACTTACCAAAGCTGCCATGTTCCTTTGCTACCTCGAGAATAAAGCGTGCGTTGTGTTGTATGCCGACGATTTTTTGCATATTGCGGATGATACGTTTATTTTTGCCGAAGCCTTCCAGCTGCTCCGGGCTGAGAAGCACTATTTTTTCCGGGGGAAAACCAAAAAACACATCTTCGAAGTCATCCCACTTGTGGTTTACCACACGCCATACAAACCCGGCCTGAAACACACAGTGGGTCATTTCGGATAAAAACCGATCATCTTTTACCCGCCGCAGAGCCCGAGGTGTGCGAACTTCCGGCAGCAGCCCAGTGAGTTCACGCTCGCCCCCTTTTCGATGAGAGGCATGTGCATAAATGTCTTCAAATTTATTCATAAAGCGTTCCGAGTAAACAATCACGGTAAAACAATCAGGCAAAAAAAACCCGCACCTTACGGCGCGGGTTTATTATGCCTTGCTTGATTTAGAAAGAGTATTTACCGCGCAGGCCAAATACTGCTCCTTCATCCATGTAGTTAAAGTGGGAGCCTGCCAGTACCGGTGTGTCGGCACTTTGGGAGAACACTTCTTCGTCAAAAATGTTACGACCGTAGGCCATAACTTCCCATGCGTCGCCACGCAGACCCAAGCGTGCATTGGTTTTGACGAACGACTCTAGCCTGTCTATTGGATCGTTGTCACCCGCTGGAGACATCTCGTCCTTGTAGTTCACCTCGCCTCCGGCAAAGAACTCCATGCCATTGCCCATCATTAATGAGTAGTCTACGAAGAACGCAGCACTGAACTCAGGGGCATAGGTTGTCTCTTCGTCCGAGAGGTCGTTGTTGGTGGTGCCGCCAGCCGTACCGCATCGTGGGTCGACATCCAGTTGAATAGCGGTACACGGTGCGTCTTGAAATTCATCGTACGATGCATCCAACCATGAACCATTGGCGCCTAGACGTAATGAGTCCGTTGCCTGCCATGCCACGTCGAGCTCAATACCTTGCACAATGGATGACCCCGCATTGGTCACACCAAAGCCTACGCCTTTGAACACAGAGGTTTGTAGGTCTGTGTACTCCGTGTAGAAGTAGGCCCAGTTAAGGGTCATGCCGCCGTCCAGCAAGGTGTGCTTGCCGCCGATCTCCAGTGCGTCCACTTCTTCATCGTCAAACTCGAAGTCATCATTTGGGTCGGTAAATACCGTCGATGGATCGACAGGTACCTGGCCTACGAGAAATCCGGCGGGCTCGCCATCGTCAGCTGAGGTAAAACCGCCGCTCTTAAAGCCTTTAGAGAGGCTCAGGTAAAGCATTGTGTCGTCAAAAACGTCCCACTGGAAGTTCGCTGCGGGAAGCCAGGCATCGGTAGAACGGTCCTCCTGGTAGTCGTACTGGTACGTGTTGAACGAACCGGCCTGAATTGCCACCATGAACGGATTGTTGCTGCAAATAGCCAGACTGGTGAGACGATCGGGGTCGTTAGTGCTGTCGCTCAGGCACTGGTTAGTGTCAACGTCTTTGTCTTCCTTGGTATAACGCAGGCCCAGAGTGACGCGGAAGCTGTCAGAGATATTGAACGTGCCCTGACCGAAGAAGGCGTATGACTCAGAGTCGAGCTGATAGGCGTGGTTACGTGCAATCTGGTCGGCGCTATAAGCCCCGCCCGTCAAAGCGAACATCAAGTTTGGCGCTCCGATGGTGGCTGGTACCAAGCCATCCATATTGGTATCAATGGTTACACGACGATCAAACTCCAGATCACTCTTTTCGTAGTACGCGCCTGCCACATAGTCAAAGAACTCACCACCGGGAGAGGTGATACGGAACTCCTGGCTGAACTGGCTGAATTCCTGATCGTCATCGCGAGAGATAAATTGCAGGGGCAGCCAGTCTACGTCCACCGCATCGACAGACTCATAGCCGGAGTAGCCGGTGATGGAGGTCAGTAGGAAGTCACCCATCGAGTAGTCCAGCTTGGCGACAAAGTTCTCAGTATCGTTTTCGGTGCCGTCTTCGGCGTAGCCGATACCGACTGTTTTGCCATCCTGGCCCAGGCCGTTATCTTTGAACGTCACGCCTTCTTTGCCTGCGATTGTGCCGAAGTCGGGGAAGTGAACATCGGTAACCAGATAAGCGATGGTTGCAAAAGCCGATTTGTTGGGGAACAACTCAGCTCGGCCATCCGCGTCGAGGTATTGCCTGGTGGTGGAAGGTGCACCCGTGCGCTCGTAGTTGGAGTTGCTGTACTTGACGTTAACATCCAGGTTGTCCGTGGGCTGCCAAACGGCAGTCAGACGGTAACTGGTGTCTTCGATATTGATCTCGTCATCGCCAAGGAAGTCGTTGTCGAATGTTCCCGCATTTTCGTTGTATTTGAACGCGAGACGCATAGCCAGGGTGTCAGTGACAGAGCCACTTACATAGCCTTCGGTGATGAAACCATCGTTGTCTTCAACGGATGCTGCAATACTGCCGTTCAATTCTTCGCCCATATCGGGTGACGCGGTGGTCACGTTGATTGCGCCGGCCACGGTGTTTTTACCAAACAGAGTGCCCTGTGGACCACGCAGTACTTCCACGCGCTGAATATCCAGGAAAGGGGAACGATATTGGCGTCCGCGACCCATGTAGATGCCGTCGATGTACATACCTACAGACTGTTCAAAGGCCTGGTTGTTACCCGAACCCATGCCACGCATATAGATGTTGGTGTTTACGGCGGCGTCCGAAATTGTCAGGTTGGGCACATAATCTGCAAGGGCAGACATATTGGCAATGCCAGCCTCTTCCAGTTTGTCGCCTTGTATGGCCGTCACGGAAATAGGCACGTCTTGCAGGCTTTCTGTACGCTTTTGTGCCGTTACGATAACTTCTTCCAGCATTTGCGCCTGCGTAACAGGGGCAGCAGTGACCATCGCTATGGCTGCAACCAAGGGGATTTTTTTGAATGAAAATGACATGGATGTTCCTCTTTATGTAGTACGTATTATAAGTATTATGAGATGCCAGCCAACGAATGGGCTGTCACCTAGGCAGATACTAATCCATAACTGCGGGAGATACAAAGGTCCGAATCGGGCAGTAATACCATATTTTGGGGCTTTGCAAAGAGTTGTTTTCCACTCATGCCGGAACACCCACTGGAGTGCGCAAATATCTCCAGGGCCAAGCCAAGCTCCGGAGCCAGCTCAGTTGCGGTGTATCTGGTCCGCAATCGTCTCGTTTACTTCCAAGCGCAAATACTTGCGCAACATGTGCACCGATGCGTAAAGCGGCCCGGTGTCCAGCAGCGCAACCATAGCTTTGAATAAGTAGTTGCTACCTATTAATATCAGCAACGCTTTAAACGCCATGTCCCCGCGCAAAAATGCTGCACCAAAGGTCACGCTTATAACCATAATGGAGTCAACCATTTGACTGAGCAGGGTGCTGAAGTTATTGCGAATCCATAAATGTTTTCCCTTGGTGACTCGCTTCCAGAAGTGGTAGAGCTGTACGTCGCAATACTGGGCGGCAATATAGGCGAGCATAGAGGCGAAAACTGCACCTGAAGTTGTTGCATAGATGAGTTGATAAAGTCCTATGCTACTTTCCACGATGTCGCCATTGGGAAGTGCAACGGGCGCCGCTAACTGGATGATTTGCCACGGTGGCATCGTCTCCACAGGCACGGCTGGAATGGAGTTGCCCAGGTATAAAACAGCGAGTATGAAAAAATTGAGCCCCAGTCCCACACTGACCAAAAAATTGGCGCGGGCTTTGCCATACAGCTCGCAAATCAGGTCGGTGCACAAAAATGTGAGGGGATAGGGCAGAACGCCAACCGCCAGAGCCATAGGGCCTAGTTGAATAAAGCGGGTTATGCCAATTACATTGAGAAGTGTCATCGCGCATAAAAAAGTTCCCGCCAGAACAAGAAACACACGTTCGCGACGTTCGTGCAATTCAGCTGATGAAATCACGATTCTTTTTGCCCTAGATTGGCGTGCAGTACCGCTCCGTTAATGACCGGATTACAGTGCGACCAAAAGATAAATCGGGCAATTTCTTCGGGCTCTACCAAGCGATTGTAGCTGTTCATGCTGGCAATAGCGCGAGTGATTTCATCATTGTTACCCAGGTGAGTTTGCAGCATTTCAGTATTGGTAAAGCCGGGACAAATAAGGGCCGTGTGAATGCCACAGCCCATCAAATCCTGAACGCTGGCACGCATCATCCCCAGCAGGGCATGCTTGGATATGACGTAGCTCAGAGAGCCGGGTACTGCCTTTTCTGACAGGGTGGAGCCGATATATAACACGCTGGACGTGCCGGGTAAGTGTGGCAGCAGTTTTTGGTTTAAGCTGTTCACGGCGATCACGTTAGTTTCCATTACCTCTCTCAGGCTGTCGCTATCGCATGCCGTGGTGCTGTCCTTACGCATCTGGCAGGCGTTGTGCACAAGCGCAACGCAGGTGGCTGCTTTGACGGTTTCAAGCAGAGTGTCACAAGCCGTATCAATGTCGCTGGGAGAGGCCAGGTCACAGGCGATATTGTGTATCCCGGCAACTGGACACGGTCTGCGCGACAGGTTGAATACGGTGTAACCTTCGGATAAAAAAGTTTCTGCGCTGGATTGTCCGATGCCCGCACTGGCTCCGGTGATGATTGCTAGCTTCATTATTTGACCCTGTTTTGTTGGAATCTGAGCTTGTCATGTTGTGAGGCGCCTCGCAATACCGAGCTGCAATTTGGCGGGTTTAGCGCTTGCGCCACATCAATATCAGGGTGTGTACCAAATAGGGGAAGTGAACGCTCGCTCTTGAAGGCTGGCTGCCAGGCCCTCGGGAACGTCTACACCCAGCTTTGCGGCATCACGCGTGCTCCAGCGTGGTGTGGGAATTTCTATAACTCGGGCGTAGTAGAAAGCGTGTTGTGCCGGGTGGAAGTCCGGATCGCGCCACACGGTGGCTAATTGACTCTCGCCGATGCTGTTTTTATAGGTGGCGTGCTTGACGTCAACCGTGTTGCCCACCGCTGGCAGTTTGCCGCTCTTTTCCAGTTTGCGCTTGCCACTCCAAGCTACATTGTAGATTTTCTCCTGTTGTGCGCCTTTGGCATCTAGCCAACCTTTAACGATTTGTATGCGATCGAGGTTACCGCTGTCGGGGTCTTTAGCTGCTTGCACCATAAAAACGGGGGACTGTCCTTGCGCTGGTCCGCTCAAGCTGCCCCCCATAGGGACGCCACCGGCATAGCCACGGCTGGCGAAATCTGCACTGGCTCCATCGGCGTCTAAATAGTTCCAGCCACCAAACAGGCGGACCTTGATGCGGGGTCCCGTGGTGCCGAACGTTTCCCTGTGTATCATGGCATCGTAAATTGCTTCACGTGTATTTTCTTGTGCCCATACGCCAGCCAACCCGCCGGAGCTAAATTCGCGTACTTGTTTTTTCTGCCCTTCGGGCTGGCCTTCTATGCCGAGCAGGCGATGTCTGGGATTGTTTTCAAAACCAAATTTACCCGTGTAGTTGTACTCTTCGTTTGAGGCGGCGGCGTTGTGGGTGTCGCTGTCGCCGATGAAGCCGTAGTGGAAGGGGTTGCCCTTGCCCGCGGCCTGAAAGCTTAAGCCGTCAAGTAGGGCTTGGCGCGCGAAGCTACCTTTCCTGTGGGTGGGTCGCAATGAATCGGCAGACAGGGTGTAATCCCATTGCTCGAAGCCGGCAAATTCATCGTTGGGCGACAGTACGGGATGCGTTTCAGACGTGCCCTTGATCTGAGTGATTTCATACAGGGGTTCATTCCGTTGCCGGGTGTTGTTGTAGGCTTCACTTAACGGTTTTCCGTCGAAGGTTTGCAGCGAGAACATGAGACCGTCGCTTGCATTGGCATTGTGGGGGATGGCCATTAACGTCGAACCTTTTTCGCGTTGGCTGTCCATCCAGGCCCACAGATGTTCAGGGTCGCGTGAGTCGTGTGACGACAAGGCTTGCTCGGGCAATACGCTGGAGTTTTCGAACACGACTACCCGGTGCAAATTTTGCATCTGTGGATTGGACGACCACTCGAAGGCGGGAAACGTCGTGAACTGGCCGGGTTTATAATAATCATCGGCAGTTTTGACAATATCGCCCCAGACGCCTTTGCTGATTTTGGGGTTGACCAAGGCGGGGTATTCTATCCCCTGACTGAAATTTCTCAAAACCTCGGCAAAGGCACGCATGGCTGTATTCTGGTCTGTCGATGTAATGCGTGCAGCCATGGGATGCTTACTCAGTGGGCTGTCGGGATTACCCATTTCCTTGAACACACCCATAAATTCTGCGTGGTCAGATACCGCATAAAAATCCAGCGGTTTTCTTATTTTGATATCCGGTGCCCCGCCAACACCACCGGGGATGGCTTCACCCTGAGCCCATTTATAGGCGTCGGCGGGGGTGGCCAGAGTGCCATTGGTAAACGCATCGAAGGAGTAATTGGTGTGTACGTGTACCGCGCCGAACAACGCTTGGGTTTTCTCCTGTGTCTGCGCTGAGACAGCAGGAATATCTGCCATAACCCCTAGTGCGACGGCGGATAGTACTGATATTGCCTTGAGACTGGATTTCACGTCGGTGACCATTGGTATAATAGATTTTGAATATAATACACCGTTCGATATAAAAAGTGCGCGAGCGTGCGTGGGTGATTTCTGCGGCGGGGGTTTTGAGTGTGTGGCCTAAAATGACCCGATTTAGTTTAAAACAAGGCTTTTCAATGTCGACCCAGCAACGGTAGGATAGACTAACAATAATATAAACGGAGTAAAAGTATGCCTCGCGTCACCTATATCGAATTTGACGGCACCGAACACATCGTAGAAGCGAATAGCGGCGACAGCCTGATGGAGACGGCGGTCAGTAATGAAGTTCCGGGTATTGATGCCGATTGCGGCGGCGGCTGCGCCTGTGCCACTTGCCATGTTTATATCGATGACGCCTGGCTTGCCCTAACCGGCGAAGCCAGCCCTATGGAAATAAGCATGCTGCAATTGGCCGAGGGCGTAGGCGACAACAGCCGCCTGTCCTGTCAAATCAATTTGAACGAATCTCTTGATGGCTTGGTAGTTAAGATGCCCGAATCACAGCACTAGCGCGGAGAAATTTAATGACTTCAATTTTGCCCGACCCCTATTCTATTCCACTAGAAAAACTCGACCCCAGCGACTCCAACCTCTTTCTCAACCAGGAGCACGGTGCTTATTTTGAGCGTTTAAGGAAAGAAGACCCTGTCCATTTTGTCGACAGCGAGGCTTTTGGCCCCTTTTGGTCGGTGACAAAATTCCAGGACATCATGTACGTTGATTCACACCACGAGCTATTTTCGTCTGAACCCAGGATTGTTCTTGGAAGTTCCAGTATCGATTTTGACCCCCCTATGTTTATCGCCATGGATCCGCCGCGGCACGACGAACAGCGCGCTGCGGTAACACCAGCTGTGGCACCCAAGCGCCTGGCAGAACTGGAAGACCTTATTCGGGGGCGTGTGCAAGTCGTTCTTGATGATCTACCCGTTGGGGAAAAGTTTAACTGGGTCGACCGAGTCTCGATTGAATTGACGACACAAATGCTCGCTACCTTGTTTGATTTTCCCTTTGAAGAGCGGCATCTGCTGACTTACTGGTCTGATGTGTCAACGGCAAATCCGAATTTGGATGTCGATAAAGTACGCACCGAAGAGGAACGTCGGGATATTCTGATGGAGTGCCAGCGGCGATTCGCGGAAATATGGCAGGAGCGGGCTCAGCAACCACCCAAAATGGACCTTATTTCCCTGCTTGCGCACAACCCCAATACGGCCAATATGAGCCCGATAGAAATGCTGGGCAATATGATTCTGCTAATTGTCGGTGGCAACGACACCACGCGTAATACCATGTCGGCCAGCGTTTATGCCCTGCATAAGTTTCCCGAGCAATATGAGAAACTGCGGGCGGACCCATCTCATATCACCAGCATGATTTCAGAGACTATTCGCTGGCAGACTCCTCTTGCCCATATGCGGCGCATTGCCACGCAAGACACTGAACTCGGTGGCAAGCAAATCAAGAAGGGCGACATGGTTGTCATGTGGTATGTTTCGGGTAACCGCGATGACGAAGTTATCGAAAGCCCCAATGATTACATCATCGATCGCTCCAGGGCGCGACACCACGTTTCTTTTGGTTTCGGCATTCACCGCTGTATGGGCAATCGACTGGCTGAGATGCAACTGCGTATTTTGTGGGAAGAAATTATGGCGCGCTTCAGCAAGATTGAAGTTTTGGCCGAGCCCGAACGTGTTAATTCCAATTTTGTTATGGGCTATGTCGACTTGCAGGTTAAGCTACATTCACTAGGCTGAGGTAGAACCGAAGCTAGCACAACGGGTTGCAGGATATTTTCATGGAACGATTAACTACGCTCTTTATTGATAAAGAGAGCCATAAATTTTCCGCCGCACACTACACTATCTTTTCGGCGACGTCCCGCGAACGTTTGCATGGACACAACTATTCAGTGTCCGCACGCATTGTCGCTCCCGTGGGAACAAATGGTTTTTCGGCAGACTACAACCTGTATAAAAACCGTTTGGCAGTTCTGAGTGATTCACTGGATGAGTATATGCTGCTTGCGGGCAACTCACCCTATCAGACGATAGAAGAGCAGGGCGCCTGTTACCGCGTCAGCTTCGACCGCGATGAGATGCTGTTTTTACAAAGCGATACGCAAGTATTGCCGCTACTCAATGTAACCGTCGAAGAGCTATCTTATTTTCTGTTACAGAAACTGGTGGCGGAATGTTCCGGTGAAGACATCAGGGAAATAGAATTGTGCGTGGCCTCAGGATCGGGTCAGAAGGCCTGCTCCTGCTGGCTAGCGAAGACTAACGTTACCCGTTAATACCACAGTGCCGCAGCAGGGGCTCGATATCGGGCTCCCGCCCGCGAAACGCGACAAAAGAGCTCATGGCATCGCGGGCGCCGCCCATTTCCAAAATATTTTTCTGGAATGAAGCGCCGGTTTCTGTATTGAATATCCCCTCTTGTTCAAATTTTGAGAAGGCATCTGCCGATAGTACTTCGGCCCATTTGTAACTGTAATATCCAGCTGCATAGCCGCCAGCAAAGATGTGCGAGAAACTATTCTGGAATCGGTTCCAAGGTGGACTCACAACCACGGCCACCTGATTGCGCACTTCATCTGCCAGCTCTTGCACCGATAGCGTGTTGGACTTGGACCATTCTAAATGCAGGCGAAAATCAAACAGAGAAAATTCCAGCTGCCTTACCATAGCCATTGCGGAGTGGAAGTTTTTTGCCGCCAGCATTTTACTCAACAGTTCCGCGGGTAGCGGTTCACCGGTTTCGAAATGCCCGGATATAAATGCCAGTGCCTCTTTTTCCCAACACCAGTTTTCCATAAATTGGCTGGGTAGCTCTACAGCATCCCAGGCCACTCCGTTGATGCCAGAAACGGCTGCCACCGATTGGGCCGTTAACATATGATGAAGGCCATGGCCAAACTCGTGAAACAGGGTCAGCAGTTCCTGGTCGCTAAGCAAGGCGGGACTGTCTCCCACCGGGGGGGTGAAGTTACATGTCAAATAGGCAACAGGTAACTGCAGCGACCCATCACTGTAGCGGCGTGATCTGCAGTCATCCATCCAGGCACCGCCGCGCTTGTGAGGTCTTGCATACATGTCCAGATAGAAACGCGCGATGGCTTGGTCACTGCGGGAAATTTCGAACAATCTCAGGTCCGGGTGATAGGTCTCGAAGTCTGCCAGTTCCTTTACATCCACGCCGTACAGGCGGTTTACCACTTCAAACATGCCTTTGAGTACTCGCGGGGCAGGGAGGTAGGGACGAATGTCTTCCTGGGATAGCTCAAACAAGGATATGCGCATTTTTTCGCTGTAGTAGCTTACGTCCCATGCATTGAGAGTCTCCCGGCCAAATTCCTTGAGCGCATAGGCATTCAAGGCCTGCCACTCTTGTTGAGCTTGGGCTGTTGTGCGTTCGACCAATTGTTGTAAAAAGTCGACGACCTGTTGTGTGTTGCCAGCCATTTTAGTGGCCAGTGACACTTCAGCGTAATTTTCAAAGCCCAGCAAGACAGCGAGTTCCTGGCGCAGTGATAAAATTTCTTCAATATTTGCAGAATTATCCCACTGACCCGCTTGCGGGCCTTGCTCAGATGCGCGGGTGGAAAACGCCTGATAAACTTCCTCCCTCAGCGCTTGGTTGTCACAGTAGGTCATTACCGGTTGAAACGAGGGGAATTCAAGATTGATCAGATAGCCTTCTTCGCCGGCTTGCTCTGCGCGTTGCTTTGCCCCGGCTAACGCGGTTTTTGGCAATCCTGCCAGATCCTCCTCCCCAACCCGTTTGGACCAGGCATTGGTCGCATCAAGAACATTGTCACTAAACTCACTGCTTAATTTTGACAGGCGATTTTTTATCTCGCCATACTTTTTCTTGTCTTGTTCCGGTAGTGATACGCCCGCCAGCTTGAAGTCACGCAGTGCGTGAGTGATGGCGGTCTGTTTTTGCAGCTCCAAAGTAGCAAACTCTTCACTGTCGGCTATTTGTTGATAGGCCGCACACAAGTTTTGGTGCTGTCCCATCCAGGTGCTGTGAGCGGATAGCATCGGTAAGCAGGCATTGTAGGCCGAGCGCAGTTCATCGGTATTCATAACGGCGTTCAAGTGGCCGACCGGTGACCAGGCTTTGGTTAGAGCGTCTTCCAGCTCTTCGATTTCTGCTATCAGGTTATCCCAGTTGTAATGCGTATTGGCGGCGAGTAAATTATTGATAGAACGCTGACTGTGCTCTATGAGTTGGGAAATCGCCGGCTCAACATGTTGTGCCCGAATACTGGCAAAAGGTGGCAGGAGATGATTCTCTAATAGGGGGTTGGGCATAGTCGTCTACTTTTCGTGAAGTGATTAGTCGGTTTTCTTTTTCGTTGGTGGTGCAAAGCCGTCGTTTTTCTGGTCTGTCTTTTTGCTGCGCGGCTTACCCAGCTTCTGTTGATTTCGCTTGCGTGATTTACTCTTGTCCTTGGGCGAGTCGCTGCGCTTCTTTTTGCTGCCAGCGGCTTTTCCGGATGCTTTAGTCTTTTTAGGGCCGCTGAATTTTGCTTTGAGACCAGCAAGCGTGCGTCGTTCAAACGTCAGCTTGGCATAGCGCTCAATACTGACCATCAGGTTCCACTCCGGTGCGCTGACCAAAGAGACAGCCATGCCTTGAGCACCGGCACGACCTGTTCTGCCGGTGCGATGTATATAGTCGTCTCCACTGCGCGGCATATCGTAGTTCACAACCAGATCTATATCTTTAATATCCAGTCCTCGCGCAGCCAGATCACTGGCTGAGACGATATCGATTTTTCCATCTGCGAATTGTGTGATCACATGCCGACGATCCTCGGTGCTCATCTCACCGTGCAGCGTGCCGCAGCGAAGTTTGTGGTAGCGCAAAAACCCCATTAAGCGATGTGCTGTGTCGCGTTTGTTGCTAAAAATAAGCGCGCGTTTAAAACCGCCCTGCTGTAACAGGGCGACAAGCAATTTGTCTTTATGATCGGGTTTGTCAGCTAAAATAAGTTGATGGTGAATATTGGGATGTGACTCGCGAACCTCGCCTATATCAATAATTTGTGGCTCGTGCATAAGTGTTTTAGCCACACCCTCTAATGCCTTGTGCTGCAAAGTGGCCGAGAGCATCAGAACTTGCTTGTCAGCTCCGCAGAAGTCGCTTATTTTCAGTACGTCCTCGCGAAAGCCCATGTCGAGCATGCGGTCGGCTTCATCCAGGACAAATGTGTGCACACCAGAAAAATCGGTGCTGCCTTTCTCGCAGTGTTCCAGTAATCGTCCGGGAGTGCCTATGACAATTTCCGGGTTCTTATTAAAAATAGATTTTTGGTATTTAAAATCAGCACCGCCGGTAATGGCCTGTACCGATAGAGGGCATTTTCCCGTGAGTTGGCGGCACTGTTTGAGCACTTGTCTGGCCAGTTCCCGGGTCGGTACCAGGATCAGAGCGAGGGTGGCGGCCTCGTGATTAATTTCATCACTCAATATTCGTTGAATGATAGGCAGTAAATAGGCGAGCGTTTTACCGCTTCCGGTCTCCGCGCTGACACTGAGGTCGGCTCTGGTGAGGGCGGCGGGAATCATTTTCTCCTGTACAGGTGTCGGCTGCTCCAGCCCCATGGCGTCTAGCCCCAGATGCAGGCGGCGGTCTAATTGCAGTGCTTCAAACAAGGTAATAGGCCCCAAATGGCGCTATCCTAACGTACTGGTGATGTAATACCAGACCCAGTTGGCGATAATGCGCCAAAACAACAGAGATAGAGCGTAAACAGAGTGCGTTTATCAGATCAATGATTCTATTTGCACGGGCTTCTGCCCTATGGGGATCTCACTGCGCGAAATTTACGACTAGAATAATTCTCAATGGGCCTTTCACGGTGCTCTCAATCATCAGGAACGACACTATGCGCATCACCGCTCAATTTTGTAGCTTTTTTCTGGCAGCGTTTTTAGCCGTTAGCGCCAATGCTGCCAATCCCTATGAATTTAGCACGCCTGAGCGGGTTGTAGCCTTCGCCGATGTTCACGGCGCCTACGATGACTGGACCGCTATGCTAAAAGAGCTAGGCGTGATCGATGCAAACTTTAACTGGAGCGGAGGCAAAACCACCCTGGTTTCTACCGGCGATCTGATTGACCGGGGGCCGGGGTCGCGAGCAGTAGTTGATCTTTTAATGAAGCTTGAGGGGCAGGCTGCCAAGGCCGGTGGGGCCGTTCACCTCACATTGGGTAATCACGAAGTGATGGTGATGACGGGTGACCTACGCTATGTGTCTGCCGCTGAATATGCCGCCTTTGCCAACGATGAAACCTCGGCCGACCGGGATGAGCTATACGCTCACTACCGGGAGTTCAACACGGGCGGAGAAGAGTCCGAGGTGCGTTCGGCCTTTGACATGCAATATCCAAAGGGCTATGTGGCGATGAAAAAGGCCTTTGCCCTCGATGGAGCACTGGGAAGCTGGTTGTCAGCGCAGCCTTTTGTTATTCGCGTAAACGATAAAGTGTATATGCACGGCGGCATTGCCAGTGACTTCAGTGAGAGGTCAATCGAGCAACTCAATCAGCAAGTACAGGATGAGCTAAAGAAGTATCTTGAAAGTATTGCATTGCTGCAAAAAGCCGGTGTTATGCCTATGCATGTGAGCTACTTTAACCGACGGGGCTTTCTCAATTCCAGAGCTGAAGATTTCGTCAAACTCAATCCGGGTGTTAAACCCGGATGGTACGACGCGATGTTGAATGTATTTGATGCGCAGAAGTATCTTGTGTTCAGTGATGACAGCCCCAACTGGTACCGCGGAACCGCCAAGTGCCACCCCTATGCAGAGTCATTTAACACCGAACGATTTCTAAAACGAGCGGGAGCGAAGCAGTTGGTAATGGGGCACACGCCCACCAAAGGTCAAGTCGGCGCACGTATGGGCGGGCTTGCGATTCGGCTGGACACCGGTATGTTAAAGAGTGTTTATCATGGTCAGGCTTCGGCTTTGGTTTCGCAGGACGGCCCCGATTACATACATTATTTGGGCAGTAACGAGCGTGCGCAACCGGTAAATACTCAGCAGAGCATCTCGCAAAAGCTCTCTGGAATGAGCGATGAGCAGCTGGAGAGTTTCATGCTCACTGCCGATATTGTCAGTGTTGAGTCGTTGGATACTGGCATCACCAACCCCAAGCGGGTTAGGCAGGAAGAAAATGGCGTAACCAATGATGCTGTTTTCAAGTATGAGGATACCAATCCAGGCATAGAATCGCGTTCTCGCTATATAACGGGACGCTACAATGAAAGTGATCGCTATTTGTACGATGTTGCCGCCTATAAACTCGACCGAATGTTGGGCTGGGAGATGGTTCCCGCCGCGGTCATCGCACAAGTAGAAGGTGACAAGGGCGCTTTGTCAGATTGGGTCGAGAATGCCATAAACGAACGGGATCGCCTCGCAGACATTGTACCTTTCGAAGGTTATTGCAAACAGCAGGAGCAATACCGCCTACGGTTTATTTTCGATATCCTGATTCACAATGATGATAGAAACCTGACTAATATTCTTTGGACTAAAGATGATTTCATGATGAAGTTTATCGACCACAGCCTGGCGTTTCGTTCAACCAAAAAACGGCCCAAGCAGTATCGTAAAGTTACTCTACACGTGTCTGACTTACTTGAAGCGCGGTTGAAGTCTCTCAACACAGAAAATTTGACACGGGAACTGTCGCCCTACCTACACCCGGCTCAAATAGAGGGTATTCTAGCGCGGCGTGATTTGATTCTGAAAGAGGCGAAACGCACGTCTGAATAGCACAGCCATACTTCAGAGTGAAGCTGAGTTCCGCTTCCAGTCCGTCAAAGTCTTTGGCTACTACACGTATGAGCATTCGATTGTGCGGGGGGGGGTGGAGCTGCCGCCATCTGCATCTCGCTGAGAATTCCAGCAGGTATGCTCAAGTCATCCAGTGGCGTACAAACCCTAGGCGGCATATTGCCTATACTCTTTTTGGCGGATTGTTCATACTGCTTTCCGATGGTGTGGGATAGCATCAGTAATAAAGCTTGCAAGCACAGTAGCAGGGCGCCACTTCCTTCGCCAGCACGAAGCGTGGTGAACAGTGATAGGAAGCGCTTGTCGATACAGTATATATGAAACGTTCAGCCCTTTAGATCAAACCGATGCGCCTGGATGTTTGTCTGATCACTTCGGCCCTAGTGCCATGTGTGCTTGCAAGAATGGTAGACTGCAGTAGGGATTACAGTTGTGACTGAAGGAAGGGAAAGGAAAGGAAATGACTAAAGCAGTGCGGATCTATGATACGGGTGGCCCCGATGTAATGAAGCTAGAGCAAGTGGATGTCGAGGCACCCGGCCCCGGTATGGTCACGGTTACCAATAAAGCAATCGGTCTTAATTATATAGACACCTATCATCGCAGCGGTCTGTATCCCTTGCCCTTACCGATTGGCTTGGGGCTGGAGGGAGCCGGAGTGGTAGAGGCTGTGGGGAAGGATGTTGATCTGCAGGTAGGCGACCGCGTTGCCTATTGTTCCGCGGGCTTTGGCGCCTACGCGGAAGCAATAAACCTGCCAGCTATGAGGTTGGTAAAAATTCCGCAGGGTATCGATTTTGAAATGGCCGCCGCTATGATGCTAAAGGGTCAGACGGCAGAGTACTTACTGCAGCGTACCTACCCATTGCAGGCGGGAGAAACGTGTTTATATCACGCAGCGGCGGGCGGGGTTGGTCTTATCTTCGGGCAGTGGGCCAGCGCGCTGGGAGCTACAGTGATTGGTACAGTGGGTTCACAGAGAAAAGCTGAACTGGCACGCGAGCACGGCTATCAGCACGTTATTAATTACGCGACGGAAAATGTCGTAGAGCGAGTGATGGAAATAACCGGAGGAGCCAAGCTCCCTGTTGTATACGACGGAGTGGGCAAAGACACCTTCGACATGTCACTGGATTGTCTGCAGCCACGTGGATTGATGGTGAGTTTTGGCAATGCCTCGGGTTCACCCGAGCCGCTGGATCTACAGACCCTCAGTAACAAGGGTTCTTTGTTTATAACCCGTCCCACTATGTTGACTTATACCGCCACCACCGAAGAGCTGCGACAGTCTTCAGAGGACTTGTTCGCTCGAGTGTTGGGTGGCGATGTGAAGATCGAAATCAATCAGCGCTATGCCCTGGATGATATTCAGCAAGCCCACCGCGACCTGGAGTCTAGAGCGACAACCGGGTCTACCGTTATACTGCCCTGACAATTCGCTGAGGAAACATGAGCATATTCTTTGAAGTTAAGCCGGTTACTCTTGAAGGCAATGGCCTGCGCGTGGAGCCGTTGGCGCAGGAGCATGCTCAGGGCTTGTTCAACCGCGGACAGCACGCCGCCGATTGGGACTACATGGCAAGAGCTTGCTTTGTTGATATGGCCGATACCCGCCAGTGGATCGATGAAGCTCTGCGCACTTTCGACCAGGTGCCCTTCGCCATTGTGGAAACCGCTAAAGGCAAGGTAGTGGGTAGCACCCGTTACATGAACATTAGCAACGATCACAAGAGCGTTGAAATAGGCTGGACCTGGCTGGGGCAAGAGTGGCAACGCACGCACATTAATACGGATGTAAAGCTGCTTTTACTTAGCCATGCCTTTGAGCGTCTGGGGTGTCTGCGCGTAGAGTTTAAAACTGACGAAAGAAATCTGCGTTCGCAACGAGCGCTAGAGCGAATAGGCGCAACACGGGAGGGTGTGTTGCGTAAACACATGATTGTGCAGAAAGACTTTTCCCGCAATTCTGTTTATTTTAGCGTCATTGACAGCGAATGGCCTGAGGTTAAAGCGCGCTTGGTGCAACTGCGAGATCGGTAGACTCATTCGCGTCAAACAAGCTTTTTATTGCACGGTCTCGTTGTCTGAAAATGTATCTGCAAACAAAGGCGATGTCAGGTAGCGTTCGCCCGAATCGGGCAGAATGGCCACTATCATTTTACCGCTGTTGCCCTCTTGCTGTGACACTCGGTGCGCTGCAGCCATCGCTGCGCCACTGGAAACGCCAGCCAGAATCCCCTCTCCGCGCATTAACTTGTGTGCCCACTCCATAGCGTCCTCGTTAGATATTTGCTCCACTTGGTCAACCATGCTCAAATCCAGATTCTCCGGCACAAAGCCGGCGCCTATGCCCTGAATTTTATGAGGCCCATGAGTGGGCTCTTGCCCAGCAAGAGCTGCAGCGATGACTGTGCTTGAAGTGGGTTCGATGGCGACGACGTGCACTTGTTTGCCATGTGTGTTTTTCAGATAGCGGGAAATGCCGGTCAGTGTTCCTCCGGTGCCGACACCACTGATAAGAATGTCGATTTCCCCGTTGCTGTCTTCCCAGATTTCGGGGCCAGTTGTTGCTTCGTGAGCCGCCGGATTTGCCGGATTTTCAAATTGGTGCGGGCCCCAGTATTTGTCAGGATCGGAGGCGATAATCTCTTCGGCTTTAGCAATTGCGGCCGGTACACCCTTAGCGCCATCGGTCAGCACTATCTCGGCGCCCAGTGCCTTCATCAACATACGTCTTTCCAAACTCATTGTATTGGGCATTACCATAATACTGCCGTAGCCTTTGGCTGCCGCAACAAAAGAAAGAGCTATGCCGGTATTGCCACTGGTGGGTTCTACAATAGTCATGCCGGGTTTAAGGCTGCCATCGTTCTCAGCAACATCAACCATATTGATGCCGATTCGACACTTGATAGACATGGCCGGGTTGCGGTTTTCCAGCTTCACATAAATGTTGCCGTCGCTGATGTTATTGATTTTGACCAGTGGGGTGTTGCCCCCGGTCTCGGTGTTATCACTGAACGCTTTGCTCATAGTGTGCCTCGTCGTTTCAATTGCGTGTGTGAAAGGTAGGCCGAAAATTTAAATTTGTCTAGATAGATTGCTGAGTTGCCTTGGCCAGTGAGGCAAGAGTCTGTGGGCCCAGAAGGATTTGGCTGACTTTGCCTGTCGGGTCGAGAATGATGCTAGTGGGCAAAACGACAGGGCGGGGTTGCTGTAGCTCCCCGGCGGGATCTTGTGACAAGATCGCAAACTCTATGCCCAACTGTTCTATCTGAGCTGCCAGGGACTCTCCGGTTGCTCCATCGTAATTAACGCCGACTACAGTGACTTCAGAGTAGTGCTGGTTAAGTTCATTCAATTCTGGAATTTCTTTAATACAGGGCTTGCACCATTTAGCCCAGTAGTTGATGACGACCCATTGTCCCCGCAATTTTTCAATATCGGAGCTGGAGTCAGTGTTTGAGCTGCAGGCAACGAGAAGAGTAAATAGGGTAACCAGGAGTGTTCTTAAGAGTAATCGGCTCATCGCGTAAATAGCTCCGCTAGGCTGATATTCAGCGTGGATCTCTGTTGGGAACGCTGGTCTCGCAGCATATTATAAGCCTCTTCTTGCCACCTCGTATAGGTGGATATGTCTTCCTGTTTTAGCGGCAACTCATCGTTGATCCACTCTTTTAACTGCCAGAAGGATACTGTGTGTAAATCTCTGCTAAGCAGATAGTGCCCCCTCTCGTTTTGAGCAATGAGATTGTGCTCGAGAAACTTGTCCCTGATTTTACTCCAGGATTCACTGTCCAGGCCGCGAGCGTCAGAGTGTTTTTCGTTGAGTAGTTCAATCTCCCGCACATAGTCGCCAGTTTCCTGCTTTTTCCACAACAGGTATAGCACATCAAGAGACTTAAGCAGCGTGGGACGAGCCGCATCCTCGATACTCTGATAGGCTGATAAGCTGTGCACCAGAACGCCGCCCATCAGGACTATATTCCAGGACAGGTATATCCACAGCAGAAACAGCGGCACTGCGGCAAAAGCGCCGTAAATAAGGGTATAACTCGACCCGCTTACCAGCCCCGTGAATGCCGAGCGTGCAATATTGAAAGCCAGAGCTGCGGTCAAGCCTCCAATGACGGCGTGACGAAAGGGTACGCTGCAGTTGGGCACCGCAACATAAATAAGGGTGAAACCAGCGGTGCTAAGGAAAAACGGTGCAGTCTTAAGGACCGTGGCGCCCACGCCCATAACATCCAGGCTGCCAAATCTTACTGCAAAAGAGTTGAGGTAAGTACTAATGGCCAAAGCAAGGCCAATGGTGAGCGGTGTCAGCCCTAACACAGCCCAGTAAAGTAAGAAACTTGATACCGCACTTCTGTTTTCTCGCGTGCGCCAAATATGGTTGAAGGCCTTTTCAACATTGCGCAGCATGAGAACAGCAGTTACCACCAAAAACGCGATGCCAAAGCCGGTGAGGTTTTTGGCTTGTCTGGAAAAATCGCTGAGATAATCTTGTATCTCTGTGTTTGTGTCGGGCATCAGGTTTTCAAACAGGAAGGTCTGAATGTTCCCCTCCAGTCCCTGAAATGCGGGAACAGCGGAGGCCATGGTATAAACGACGGTCAGCAGGGGGACCAGCGCAAACAGGCTCATGTAGGTAAGGGCGGCCGCGTTTTCTGAACAACGGTCAATCTTGAAGCGGGAAAACAGGTAGGCTGCGCGCCGCAGTCTGGGTTGTATGCTTGTCATTATTGGCTTCATTGCTTAATTATTGCATGAAACTCGTCACAGCTGCACTGCAAGGGGCAGTGCTTTTGGTATAATGCAGTTCTTTCACCTCGTAGAATGGAAACCAAGATGAGCGAGTTCACGATTTACCACAATCCCCGATGCTCTAAATCCCGTGCCACCCTGGCATTGCTTGAAGAACATGGGCTGGCTCCTGCAGTCGTATTGTATCTTGAGAGCCCTTTAACGTTTAGTGACATCAAGGGTTTGCTTAAAAAACTGGGGATGAGTGCCGCAGATATAGTTCGTAGAGGAGAGGTCGAGTACAAGGAGGCTGGACTGCAAAAACAGTCCAGTGAAGCCGATATTATCGCTGCCATTGCTGCGCACGCCAAGCTGCTGGAACGACCCATTGTTGTGCGAGGTGACCGGGCTGTTGTGGGCCGTCCACCAGAAAACGTGCTCGCGTTGATCAACTAATGCCAGATCCCTACATTCTTGTTCTTTACTACTCCCGCGGCGGTGCAACTGCCAGCATGGCGCAGAAGATTGCCCGGGGGGTAGAGCTGGTTCCGGGTATAACGGCGCGTTTGCGTACGGTGCCGGCCATATCTGCCAACACAGAGCAATCTGAAGAAGACATCCCGTTGCAGGGACCCCTCTACTGTGAGCAGGATGACCTGCGACATTGTGCGGGGCTGGTTATGGGCAGTCCCACACGCTTTGGAAATATGGCTGCGCCGCTAAAATACTTTATCGACCAGAGTTCCGATCTCTGGCTGAGCGGTGCGCTGGTGGACAAGCCCGCAGCGGTTTTCACCTCCACCTCCAGTCTGCATGGCGGGCAGGAATCGACTTTGTTGACGATGTTATTGCCCCTGATGCATCACGGCATGCTGGTAGCAGGCCTGCCCTACAGTGAATCGGGCCTGATGCGTACACAAAGTGGCGGCACACCTTATGGTGCATCTCACTGGGCGGGGCCAGACAACGACAATGCGGTTGATTCCTGCGAGGCCGATTTGTGTAAGGCTCTGGGCAATCGCGTGGCCGCGCTGGCAAGCAGGTTGGTAGAATGAACCGCGCGGCAGTTCGTTTTAGCTGGCACAGCGCCGCCGATAAGGCCCACCTTCTCACCTGGTTGGCATGGGCTGTTTTGTTGCTGACACAAATTATAGATGCCTGGTTGCTTCACCTACCCGCCATTATTTGCTTTGGCAAGCTTGTCCCTCTACTGATTTTTTTGCCGGGCATGGTGCGAGAAAACCTGCGAAGCTATGTATGGTTGTGTTTTGTTAGCCTGCTGTATTTTATCTCCCTGGTGGAGCGACTCTTCGCTCAACCAGACAGCCTTTTGGCCACTGCAGGTATGATCGCTGTGGTGAGCCTGTTTATTTCATCTATGCTGTTCGTTCGCTGGCGCGCGCGCGAATTGAAATCTTCCCCTCCCGGGTAAGGAGTTATTTTAATGAGTAAGCCATCGTTGTTACGTCGAATTTTATCGGGAATCTGGAATGGTATTACCCACGTTCGAATGGCTTTATCCAACCTGTTTTTCCTGGCCATGTTGGCTATTATCTATTTTTTCTACATGGGCGGCACGCCCGAGCCTCTGCCGGACAAAGCGGCATTACTGCTTGGTCCCGGGGGCAGTATCGTGGATCAAAAGTCGTTTGTTGAACCGCTGGAAGCGTTACTAGGCAACCCCAGCCCGCAAGATCACGAGGTTCTGCTGCGAGATGTTATCGAGGCGATTGAAACGGCCAAAGATGATCCAGGTATCAACTCTTTAGTCATGGACCTGAACCATCTGTCCTCTGTAGGTATTAGCAAAACCCAAGAAATTGCCAGGGCCATTAAATCTTTCAAGGTCAGTGGCAAGCCAGTCGTTGCGGTTGCGGATTATTATGGTCAGGACAAGTACCTACTGGCAAGTTACGCTGACACGATTATTGTACACCCCTATGGCGGTGTAGCGCTGGAGGGTTTTAGCAGCTACCAGAATTATTTCCGCGAAGCATTGGAGAAGCTCTCGATTAGTATGCATGTGTTTAAGGCTGGCGAGCACAAGTCGATCGCAGAGCCCATACTCAGAGATGATATGTCGCCCGAAGAGAAAGAGATTTCCGCGCGCTGGTTGCAGAGCATTTGGGCACAGTACACGCAGACCGTAGAACAACAACGGGAGTTGGCTCCGGGCAGCGTCGATGATTACATCAATAACTATGTCGATCGGCTGAAAGCGCAAGGTGGCGACACGGCTAAGGCGGCCCTGGAAGCGGGGTTGGTCGACAAACTCATGGGACGGGCACAGGCCAATAAATTTTTGGTGGATCTTGTGGGAGCCAGCAACGAGGATGGGCTGTTTGAGGCGGTGGAATTCGGACGCTATTTGTCCAGAAAGCGGCCACTCATTGCCCGGTCGCTGGACGGCGACAAGGTGGCGGTCATCACCGCACAGGGCAATATGCTCAATGGTGAACAGCCCCCCGGCTCTATCGGCGGCGATTCACTGGCAAGACTCATTCGAAACACCTCTGAAGAAGAGGGTGTAGGAGCAATAGTTTTACGCATTAATAGTGGCGGAGGCAGTGTGTTTGCCTCAGAGGTAATTCGTCAGGCCATTTTGCACGTCAAACAAAAGGGTTTGCCCATTGTCGCATCCATGGGCTCTGTTGCAGCATCAGGAGGTTACTATATTGCTGCACAGGCTGATCAGATTTGGGCTACGCCAGCTACTATCACCGGTAGTATTGGTGTTATCGCAGCCTTCCCAACACTGGAAAAATTATTGGATAGGCTGGGTGTACATACCGATGGTGTGGGCACCACAGATCTGGCCGGTTCACTACGTGTAGATCGCCCACTCAATCCGCAAATTGCAGCCTCGATTACCAGTTCGGTAGAAAATACCTATCGTGGTTTTGTGGGCCTTGTTGCCAAGGGTCGCGGTATGACACCAGAGGCGGTGGATTTGGTTGCGCAGGGGCGAGTATGGAGTGCGCCGGATGCGCTCGAGCATGGCTTGGTCGACAAGCTTGGCCATTTGTCAGACGCCATTGAAGCCGCAGCTCAGTTGGCTGGCTTGGACGACTACAAAACACATTACGTGGAGTTGCCCATGTCACCGCGTGATCTGCTCATGCAGCAGCTGGCAGATCGTGCTGGTAACTTGCACCTGTGGACGGCGTCTTCTACTGCAACGGCCCTGTCCCATTTTGTGCAACCTGTGGTTTCACTTGCCGAGGAAATTGGACGTCTGAATGACCCGGCGAACCTTTATTTACAATGTCTTAGCTGTAAAGTGGTTAATTAACTATTTAGTCTTCGGGGAAGGAATGTGCCAAAAGCCAGTGAATTAAAACGTGGCTCTGTCGTGGACATTAAAGGCAGTGCCTATGTCGTCATTCATATAGATGTGAAGTCGCCCTCCAGTCGCGGAGCCAACACGCTGTACAAAATTCGTTTTAACGATGTGCGTACCAAGGCCAAGCTGGATGAAACCTTCAAGGGTGACGATATGCTGGGAGAGGTCGATGTGGAGCGCCGAAAGGTTCAGTTTTCCTACATTGATGACGATTTTTATGTCTTCATGGATGAACAAGACTACAGCCAATACCCTTTGTCCAAGGACATGATGGAGGTACAGCTACCCTATGTCACCGAGGGTCTGGAAGGGATTATCGGTCTTAAGGTCAACGGTGACTTTGTCGCCATTGAGTTGCCCCAGTCTGTGGTGCTTGAAATTACAGAATGTTCGCCGGGTGTAAAAGGTGCGTCTGCCTCAGCGCGCACCAAGCCCGCTACCTTTGTCAGCGGTCTGGTGGTGCAGGTGCCAGAGTATCTTGAGGTGGGCGAGCGGGTAAAAGTAAATACGCAGGAAGCCCGTTATATGTCCAGAGCCTGAACAGCGCTGCCGCGCATTCGCCAGCGCTCCAGATCCCCTAACATCATGGTTAAACAAGGCACCAGTAGTAGAGTGATCACCGTGGCGAAGACAATGCCAAAGGCCAGAGAGATCGCCATAGGGACGATCTCCTGAGCCTGGGCGCTGCGTTCCAGCAACATGGGTACCAGGCCCACAAAGGTGGTGAGAGAGGTCAACATGATCGCGCGGAAGCGTCGACTACCCGCCTCCAGAATAGCGTCGTATAACTGCGTTCCCGATGCCACGGCCTTGTTGATATAGTCCACCAGAATCAGACTGTCGTTTACCACCACGCCGCTGAGCGCTATTACGCCCATCACCGACATCATGCTCATGGGGTAGCCTGTTATCCAATGGCCAACAATGGCGCCGATGATGCCGAAAGGGATGACACCCATAATAATAAGCGGCTGCAAGTAGGATTTAGTCGGGATAGCTAGCAGGGCATAAATACCAAATAGCGCGAGGGTGAAGCCCATAAACATGCTGCGGACTAGCTTTGCTTCTTCATCCGACGCACCCGAAATGGCATAGCTGAGGCCGGGATATTTCTTCATCAACTCCGGTAGTACGGTTTTTTTCAGCTCGGCGACAATTTTTCCGGGTTCTACAATAGATTTATCTGCCTGCGCAGTGACTTCGGCCGCGCGCTGGAAGTCTATGTGCGTCGCCTTGAGGAGGCCCTGTCGAGTTTCCATGCGAGCCACTGTCTCAAAAGGCACAGCATCTCCGGCGGGGGTTCGTATGAACATACTATTGATGCTGTTGGTTGTCTCGCGGTCAGCCTTGGGATACCGCACCAGTACTTTTACTTCGTCAATACCGCGCTGCACGCGCTGTGCTTCGGCACCATAAAACGCATTTCTGACTTGCTTGCCTAGTTCGTAGCGAGTGATTCCCAGCGCTTCAGCTTCAGGGCGAATATCCAGATGAAATTCATCTGCGGTGTCACTGGCGCCGTTGCGAAAATCATATAGGCCATCATAATGTCGCATGGCTTGCTCCAGGTCCTGAGACGCGGCACGCAGCATATTAAAATCTTTATGCTTTAGATCGAATGCGATGGCGGGACCAAAGCTGGGGCCGTCTTCTGAACTGATGGAAAACACATCGACACCGTGGATCGAGCCTACCTGATCTCGCCAGCGTTTTTCGATTTCCCGGGTTGAAATATTTCGTTTATCTTCTTTGCTTAATTCGACAAATATTCCGCCGGAAATTCTGCTATCACCGTAGGCAAAGGTGTGAGTGATCAGTTTCTCGTCTGTGCCCGAGGATTGCTGATATGCCTTTTCCACTGTTTCGAGGTCGGCAGTCAAGCCTGAAATGACCGCCAGTGTGCGCTGTTCGGATGTGCCGGGCGACATGCGCAATTCGACGCGGAGAAATTCACCCGGCACATCCGGTGATATCACCGTGCGCACTATGCCACCAGACAATAAACCTGCTGAAAGCAACAGCAGGGAGAGGAAGAAGGCCAGAGTGGCATATCGATAAGAAATACAATATTGCATCAACGGCTCATAGCGGTTTTTGACAAACTGTCTCAGGCGTCTATTGACACGTTCCTGTATCCCATCTACATACAGTAGTAACTTGTTACGTGTCGGTTTGCTATGTGCCAGGTGCGCCGGAAGAATCCATTTAGACTCCACCAGCGAAAAGCACAGGCACAATATTACTACCCAACCGCAGGCCTTGGGGAAGGCGGCAAATATACCGTCGATGAAAAGTGTGGGCGCGAAAGCCACAATAGTGGTCAATACACCAAACGTGGCGGGGGTCGAGACGCGGTACACGCCGTTGACGACACTGTCTATGCTGTGGCCGTGCTGTTCCTGCTCGGTGTAGGCACTCTCACCCATAATAATGGCGTCATCCACTACAATGCCCAAAACCAGGATAAAGCCAAAGATACTAATCATATTCAAACTGGCATCAATATAGGGCGTGTTAATAATTGCCATCGCCCCCAGAAAGCACACCGGAATACCCAGCATCACCCAGAAAGCCAGTTTGATCTCAAGAAACAGCGCGAGGATGAAAAAGACCAGCAGTGCTCCCACCGCCAAATTTCTCAACATCATGCCCAGGCGACCATTGAGATAGTAGGTGCTGTCAGCCCAGATAGCGAGTTGTACCCCGGGAGGCAACTGGGCATTTTTTTCCTTAACATAGGCCTTGGCTACGTCTGCAGTGTCGACGATGTCCTGTTTGCCCATGGCAAAAAGATCTATGCCCAATGAATATTTCCCGTCAAACAGGGAGAACCCCTCGCCATCGACAAAGCCATCGTTAACGTTGGCGATATTGCCCAGCAGTAGCCGCGTTCCATCGGGCCATGTTTTGAGCACAATCGACTCAAAATCCTGTTGCACATAGGCTTGCCCAATTGTTCGCAACATGATGTCGCCATTTTTGGTTTGTACGGAACCGGCGGGTAGGTCTATAGAAGAAGCTGCAATCGTGTTGGCCACGTCTCCCAGAGTGAGGTGATATTGGCGTAGCATTTGCTCCGATATTTCAATGGCAATTTCATAGTCGCGCGCACCGACCACCTTTGCCGCTGACACCTCCGGGTGGGTGAGCAGTTCGCGCCTCACTTCATCCGCCATAGCCTTCATGCTTTGCTCGCTGAGGTCGCCAGAAATTTGTATGGTTAAGGCTGGAAGTTGCAATTCGGGCTGACGAATAATGGGCTTTTCAGCCGCTTCGGGGAACTGCTGGATAGCATCGATTCGAATTTTTATATCGTCCAGGAGCTTCGCCAGATCAACACCGTCCTGTGGCTCAATACCTATCCGGGCATAAGATTCGTACGCATCAGACTCTACCCGTTTTATGCCGTCGACGTCGTTTATGGCCTCCTCTATCTTTAGAACAATGCCTTTTTCAACTTCCTCTGGAGCGGCCCCGGGATAGGCCATGGTAATAATAATGTAGCGCAGGTCGATCGCCGGAAACAAGGAACGCTGAATTGAGAATGCAGAGGCCAGACCGATGGTCATAATGACCATCATGAGGAGGTTGGCCGCTACCGGATTGTTGGCAAACCAGGCGATGATGCCTTTGCGGTGAGTCTGGCTCACCGGGCTTCCAAGACGAGTGCTGGAGGCGTTACATCGGCGCTGGAGCGACGTGAAACAATATTAACGGAAGCGCCGGTAAGTGTTGTATCTAGTGAAGTCAGCGACACCATGTCACCGTTGTCCAACCCAGCGCTCACATAAATTTTGTCGCCCCCAGTGCGCAGAATTGTCACTCTTCTGCTCTGTAGCTTCATATGTTCATCGACCACCCATAATAAGTTTCCAGGCCTCAGAACATGTCGGGGAAGGGCGACCAGTCCCGGCAGTTTTTTGCCGCGAATACGGGCATTTACAAAAGTGCCGATGCGCAGCGGTGGTGATTGGGCGCCCGGCTTTAAGGCATAGGGGTCATCGATACGCACTACCGTGTACAGCACTCGAGAGCGTTCGTCGAAAATGCCCTCGGTACGTTCAAGCTTTGCGGGCCAGTGGTTTACTTCGCCGGCAACATCGGTATAAAGATCAACTCCGGGCTCATCATTTTGATAGCCTTCAACGCCGGGAAGATCGAGGTAGGCCAGCTTGCTTTGAGGAATGGCGAGGCGCACCTCGGCAGAGTCAATAGAAAACAACTCGGCCAATGGGCTTCCGGTTGACACAAACTGGCCCAGATCGCTTTGCTTGTTGCGTATCAGCGCGTCGTAGGGTGCGCTGATGATGGTTCTCTCAAGATTGTCCCGGGCGGTATTCAGATCGGCATTCGCTGCCAGCACCTGTGCCTCGGCCAGTTCCAGTTGGGGCACGCGAAGGTAAAGATCTTTAGCCTGTTGACTGCGCTGGCTACCTTTGGGGAGTTTATTCCATTCTTGCCGGGCTACCTGGGCCCGGCCCTTTTCCTGGACGAGGTTGCTGTCGGTCGAAGCGAGCGCCGCCTGGGCCCGCAATAGCATGGTTTGATAGTCTCGCGGGTCTATGCGCAACAGTACATCGCCTTTGCGTACAAAACTTCCCACATTAAAATCATCCGACACTTCTACGATGCGCCCTTTCACTTCTGAAATGATAGAAGTCTGGCGAACCGGGGTTACGGTGCCCTGAGCCTGAACAGGGATGAAAATGTCTTCCCGTATCGCCTCAATGGCATCAACGGTTACGAGATGTTCTTTTGGCTCAGCGAGTTTAGAGGGGGGCCTGTTCATATACATGAACGTTGCAATAATGGCAGCTGTCCCCAGCATGGCGAAGGACAAAAATAGCTGTTTTGAAGAGTTTTTCAAAGTTAGTAGCCTAGTGAGGCTGGCATCACTAGCACGGATGTCAGTGGGCACAAATAAATATAGGCTGCATTTATAACACAAGGGGGCAGGGCATCACTGTGAAATAGTTGTAATGGCCGGCCTGCTGGCTGACGATTGTCTTTTGGAGCTGTTTCAGCACCTGTTTTGACTTCGATAGTGGTGCTCTCCTTACTTCATATTGGACAAGGCTATTACTTAACCACTACACTATAGCCTCCTCACTCTTGGTGTATATTGTCGCGGCATAATAAATTTGGCCATATAAAGGTACCAATATTACAAAAGTGCAAGCAAGTGATGTTTACCCGAGAACCTGAAGGGCCAAAGGGTCTTTATCGATCACTTTATAAACTTTTTTTCAATGAAAAGAGTGCGGTAATCATCGCCATAGGAATTGTCTGGCTCGTGGGCTTGTCGGCGAGCGAATCCTTCGAAAGCCGTGTCCGACAGGAGGTCGATGATGCCCTGCAGAGCGAATTACACTCGGCAACGTATGCCATCGATGTATGGCGTAAGGTCCAGATCCGTGTCACTCAAAGCTACGCCGGGACTGAGCAGCTAGTCGACCTCACTCAGCAACTACTGATCGCAGCGTCTGATCGTGAGCCCCTGCGACAGTCTGTCGCCCAGAGTGCATTGAGAAAACTTTTCACTGAGGCTCGGGGTCAGCAACTGGTTACGGAGTTTTTCATTCTCGCTCCGGACAATACCTATTTGGCAGCCTCCTCGGATGAGTATATCGGAGCAGATAATATCCTGACATCTAAGCCCGAAACACTCAAACGTTTGTGGTCGGGGGAGATCCCGCTCGCCCCACTCGCAGGTGACAATGATAGTCCCGGCAGTGAATCTGATGAAGCCGTGCGTCAACGTGTATCGATTCTGTTTGCCGCACCTATTCGTAACCTCGAGAACCAGGTCATTGCTCTGTTACTGTTGCGCAAGTCTCCCTTTGACCACGTTGTTGCGCTGCTTCAATCCAGTAGCTTTAGCCAAACCGGCCGGATGTTTGGCTTCGATAAAGGGGGCCGGGCACTTTCACTGCTACAATTTCAGGAAAAGAGCAGTGACAACCAGATAATAGCGCACCCCGATGGGGGTGACATGCCCGTCATAATCAGGGTGCAAAACAGCGGCGCCCTGCAAAAGGGCGGCAAGAACCTTGATGGCTATGCAGATCACCGCGGTGTGTCCGTGGTGGCCGCCTGGCAATGGCTTCCCGATGCGGGCATGGGCATTGCCGCCCTGCAGGATGAAGCTGAAGCCTTCAGTGACTACTATTATGTACGGAATATTGCTTATGCCAGAGGCGGTCTGGTAAGTCTGCTTATAGTGGCTTTATATTTCCTGTTCCAGAACCGAGAACGGGCACTGACCAAAGCCCGCACCCGTCTGGATGCGGTCTACAGAACTTCAGTCGACTGCCATATCATCATTGATACCCAGGGTATAATCTACAGCTTCAATCCCACCACCGAAAGGATGTTTGGCTACAGCGCCGAACAACTGCGCGGACAGAATATCTCCCTGCTTATGCCAGAACCGCACGGTTCGGAGCATGACGGATACCTGGCACCCTTTTTTGCCGCAGAAAAGCACACTCAACAATTCGCGCAAGCGCTTACTATCAATCGTGAAACTGAAGGCCTGCGCAAGGACGGCACGGTCTTCTCCATTGACATTCACGTCACAGCGCTGAAGCTCGATGGCAAGGACTACTTTGCCGGTATTATCCGGAATATTTCGGAGCGAAAAAGAAACGAGCAACAGATCCAGGAAAAAGACCGGCGTCTGCAACGCATTCTCCGTCATGCCCAGTACGGCACTTGGGAATGGCGCATTGGCACGACTCACGTCGACTGCGACAGTGAGGTGTCCAGCACACTGGGCCTGGCGGAAGACTCCACCCCAAGCCGCATGAATCTGCTCAGTTTTCTCCACGGCGATGACTGCAGGTCACTGCAAAGCGATTTTTTTACCTGTTTGCGGACAGAACAGGAATTCAACACCGAGTGCCGTGTGGTCCGAGGCAATGGCACTCTTGGCTGGGTTTTAATGCAGGGCAGCATAAAGCGCGATGAGGCTGGCAAGCCGACTCACCTGCAGGGTCTGGTGCGGGACGTAACCGAGCGCAAGGAGATGGAGAAACGGCTGAGGGCCTCCGAGCTGGCTTTGCAGGAAAGTGAGGGTCATCTCAACAATATACTCAATACTGCACCTGCCCTGATCAGCATCAAAGATCTTGATGGGCGCTACACTTTTGCTAATCCGGCTTGCACCAGGCTCACCGGCAAGACACTGCAGGACTACATTGGCGCAACCGATGATGACCTCTTTTCGCCGGATGTTGCTCGCTTTATAAACCAATTTAACAAGCTAATTATTGAAGAGGGAAAAGAGCTGCAGAAGGAGTGGAGCTTCGAGCAGGGTAGCAAAAATATCTGGCTCATGACCAGTCTGTTTCCGCTCAGTGATAGTGCGGGGAAGGTCTATGCCGTTGGAAGCTTTTCTATCGATAT
>JBLHNQ010000023.1:0-34523 GCA_047650635.1 Halioglobus sp. | reverse complement strand
CCCGAACCCGAACCCGAACCCGAAAACGACCAAATCGGAGCACCCAAGCAACGCCAAGCGATGCAGTCTTCCAGCGCCCGCTATTCCAACATCGCCCAGGGTGCCATTGCACTGTTGCTGCACCAACCCACAGTCGCTCAACTGGGTGACCCCGCAAAACTACGCGAACTTGAAGGGGATGATATCGGCTTGTTACGTGAACTTTTGGAACTGCTGCGCCGGCGCCCCGAATCCAACACCGCCATGCTGCTGGGGCACTGGTATGGTACGCCCGAGGGCGACCTTCTCAGTCGTCTGGCCGGGCAGGAGCGACTTATTCCCACGGAAGGAATTGAACAGCAGTTCGTTGATACAATTGAGATGCTGTCGCTGCTTCCCCAGCACTCCAAATTGAGTGCTCAGGTCGACAAACTGAAGCTCACCAACTACGCTGAAGTGAGTGAATTGGAAAAGCAGAGCCTGCGCGAACTGCTTCAGCGTAAACAACAGCGCGACGCAGAGAAAAATAAGCGCAAATAAGCCCTAAATTACTGCTCTAGCAGCTGTCTAGCTGGTGATATATCGGTTATAATCGCCGGCTGTTTTTTACACGCCCGCCCACGCAAAGGTGCCCATTTAATGTCTGATGTTGTACAACAAGAGTCTCGCCTAAAAACTCTCATAGCCAGAGGTAAAGAACAGGGCTACCTCACCTACTCTGATGTAAATGACCATTTGCCCAGGGATATCTCCGATCCCGACCAGGTTGAAGACATCATCCAGATGATCAACGACATGGGCATTAAGGTTTTTGAATCTGCGCCAGATTCTGAAGACCTGCTGATGGCCGAAGGTGACACCTCAGCCGACGACATCGCCGCCGCCGAAGCTGCCGCTGCACTGGCTGCGGTTGAAACCGAAGCCGGTCGCACCACAGACCCGGTTCGTATGTACATGCGCGAGATGGGCACCGTTGAGCTACTCACCCGCGAGGGCGAAATTGTTATCGCCAAGCGCATAGAAGAAGGCATCCGCGAATTACTGGCGGCCCTTGCCGGTTACCCGGGAACAGTCGATCACGTGCTCGCCGAGTATGACCTGGTAGCCAAAGAGGAGAAAAAGTTAACCGACATAATGGTGGGCTACCTCACTCCTACCGAACACGTACCCTCAGCGGCCGAAGTAGCAGCAGCCCGCGAACGAGCAGAAGCCTCCGATGAAGAAGAAGAGACTGACACCGGCCCAGATCCAGCTGAAGCGAAGAAACGTTTCGGCGCACTGAAGCGTCAACACAACAAAACAGAAAAAGTCATTACCACCGAAGGCCGCGAGAGCAAAGCTGCAGTCAAAGAGCTGGTAAAGCTCGGCGAACTGTTCAAATTCTTCAAATTTACGCCGCGTATTTTTGACCCCATCTCGCAGGCCGCCCGCAGTGCCCTCACTGTTATCCGAAATCAGGAACGCGAGATTATGCGCATAGCCATCAGGCAATGCGGCATGCCACGCAAAGAGTTCATCACATCCTTTTTAGGCTCCGAAGCCGATATGAATTGGGTGTCGAGCATCAGCAGCGGAAAGAAGGATTACGCCATAAAACTGGCCGCTGAAAAAGAATACATAATGCGTCTGCAACGGCGTATTTTGCAGGTTGAGACAAAAAGTGGCCTGGCAATCAGCGAAATCAAAGAAATTAACCGTCGCATGTCGATGGGTGAGGCCAGGGCCCGCCGCGCCAAGAAAGAAATGGTTGAAGCCAACCTGCGCCTGGTAATTTCCATCGCCAAGAAATACACCAACCGCGGCCTGCAATTTCTCGACCTCATCCAGGAAGGCAACATTGGCCTGATGAAAGCCGTGGACAAGTTCGAGTATCGCCGCGGATACAAATTTTCCACTTATGCCACATGGTGGATTCGCCAGGCCATAACACGCTCCATCGCCGACCAGGCGCGCACCATCCGCATTCCCGTTCACATGATTGAAACTATCAACAAGCTGAACCGTATTTCCCGCCAAATGCTGCAGGAAATGGGCCGTGAACCCACGCCAGAAGAACTGGGCGAGCGCATGGATATGACAGAAGAGAAAGTTCGCAAGGTGCTTAAAATCGCCAAAGAGCCTATCTCTATGGAGACGCCTATCGGCGACGATGAAGACTCCCATCTGGGCGACTTTATAGAAGACGCACACATTCACTCACCGGTGGATGCGGCAACCGGCCAAGGCCTTCAGGAAGCTACCAAAGATGTACTGGCTGGCCTTACTGCCCGGGAAGCCAAGGTGTTACGTATGCGTTTTGGTATCGACATGAACACCGACCACACGCTGGAAGAAGTGGGCAAGCAGTTTGACGTAACCCGTGAGCGTATCCGTCAGATTGAAGCAAAAGCACTGCGTAAATTGCGCCACCCCACTCGATCAGACTTTTTGCGAAGCTTTTTGGACGACTAAAACCGCTAGCTGCAGACTCTGGAGCGATGCGCGACCTTGATGACATGTACAACATGGTTCGCATCGTACTATTTCAGAGCAACTTTTGAGTCAAGCTGGTAAACAAATGTAGATCAGCGCTTTGCCTGTGACCTTTTCTTATTTATAATCGCACGTCCCCCGAAAAAGGGCCCATAGCTCAGTTGGTTAGAGCATCCGACTCATAATCGGCAGGTCGAAGGTTCAAATCCTTCTGGGCCCACCATTTTTATAGGATGCTTAAGCGCTGGTGGTTTCATCACCGGAAGCACCTTTATCAATTTACCGCTCGCTAGATATGCTCATCTTCGCTACGAGGGTCCAAGTCTGCGGCTCCAAGTGTCGTTTTTGGAAGCACCTGGAACGGTTCGTAATAGGTTCTGACAGAATCGTGAAAGACGATGCGATAGGCTGTCCAGGTGGCACCGAAGAAGTAGGCAACTCCAATGATCACAAAGTACACATCGCTAAATCCGAGGGCATTAAATCCGCCGTAGAGGAGAGGACCAACGGTAGAGCCTACGCCGTTTGCCACCAGCATTGCGCTCGATATTATTAGAAATTTGCCATCAGCGTTGTCGTTAGCATGAGCAATAGCGAGCGAATACATAGGCATCGCTGTACCGCCCAGGACAAATCCCAACGTATAGAGCGAGACTTTACTTGTGGGCAGGGCTAAACATACTGCGATGCCACCGCAGGCGATTAAGCACAGACCTAACAGCACCCATCGTCTGTCAATCCAATCGGACAATCGCCCGACTGGGAGTTGGCACACCACCCCTCCCATCAGAGTGGCCGCAATGAAGTTAGCGCCGGCATCAGATTCAACCGAACTGGCATAAACCGCTCCATTGCTCCATATGAGCCCCATCACAAAACCCGACACGCCCGCCAAAATTGGGCCTACCTGCGACGCTCGGTATGCTTGCGCGAAACTGAGCGTTACTTCCGAAGGAATCTCTGGCTGCGGACTCGTGGTTAGGGCAACCGGCAATATGGCGAGACCGAAAATTATCGCAACGACAATTGCTCCTTCATCGATGTTGGCATCGAGTACCAATAGTTGACCCAGTGACATCGCTACAAGAGAAAGAAAGCCATAGAACGACAAGACCGCTCCCCTCGACTCACTCGGGGAACTTTCGTTCAGCCAGCTTTCCAACACCATGTAAAGACCGGCAAAAGCGACACCGGTGACCGCGCGGGCCATGATCCAGACCGGAACGACGTGCCACTTCTGGACGGTCAGAATTGCGATAATGGCGAGGCCCGAACATACGGTAAAGACCCGTACGTGCCCGACGCGCCTGATAAGTAGTGGGATAAAAAAACACCCAAGAATAAAACCAAGGAAATAGGCAGAACCTGTGATTCCAATTATAGCGGGTGACCAACCCATAGCTTGGCCCGCTAGTGGCAGCAAAGTCAGCTGAAGACCATGACCCACAAGTAAGATTGTTAGCGACAAAAAGACACTAAATAGGTTTCGCAGGACTATTGTCACTTCGTGTTTACGCGGTATTAAAATCGGAGCGCGATTCTGGTCAAATTACGACGTATGAGCAAGCTTTTTCTGAAGGCGGCTTTCGGTAAAAATCACAGTCGATTACAGCCATTCGTGATGAAGTCTGAAAGCCAATTATAGTAGCGGGCCTATATATGACACTTTCGAGAGGCATGACTCTGGCTGGACATGAACTGCTAGGATAGACATTTATGCGATAGTAACGGCTACTTTTTTGTTTTCTTATTCTGTTTCTTAGATTTCTTTTTCCGTTCTAAATATCGGTTTAACCAACCTAATAACAGGAAAAACACAAAAACGCCTAATACAAAAAGTCCGAGTTCCAGCAGTGGATTGCTACCCGCCTGATGAATTTTCCACGCCACCGCACTGTCGCTCAACACTGGCATGCTTAATATCATGGTCAGCACTGTACTTATGATTATCACAAGGTATTCAGGTTTATGCATAGCATGTGTCCCTGGTTTTTCGCAGTGCGGCACGTCACCCGGGCTAATGCATTAGACTCACCCCTTGCGTGAGCCGCACATTCCTGTGGCGGCTATTTAGAGTCTGCTCTACCCATAAATTTACGCTCTTCTATACTCACTTTAATTGTGTCGCCAGTAGCAATGTATTCAGGAACTTGCACCGTCAGGCCGGTCGATAACAATGCTGGCTTGGTCCTCGATGTCGCAGAGGCGCCTTTGACCGATGGATCGGTTTCGGTAATCTGGAGTTCCACATTGTTTGGCAAATCAAGCCCAACAGGTGCATCGTTAACAATAACCACATGTATCCCTTGTGTTGTCTCGTTAAAGAAAAGAATTTCATCCTCAATGGACTCTCTATTGAGGTTATATGGCGTGTAATTTTCTACATCCATAAAAACATACTCGTCCCCATCAATATAGGAAAACATAACCGCCCTGCGAATAAGATCACCAAGATTCAGCATATCTGAATCCTTGAAGGTCTCGTCAATTTTGTTGTTGGTAACCACATCGTACATGCGCATGCGGTATAGGCTGCCGCCGGCCCGGCCCTGAGGAACAGAGCGTTCAATGTCCCTCACTATGTAGGTGTTGCCGTTATATTCGATAGCGGTGTTCTTTTTAATTTCACTTGCCTTTGGCATTTTCTATAACCCTGAAATGATTACTTGCATAGAGCCTGCAACAGCGCTCATCTAACTCCGATTCTGACATCTTTAAGCAGTATAATAAATAGTAAACGGGTATTGCTAGGAGGGTTCTAGCCAGTTAACTTGGCGATACCCTATCTTTTGTCATTACCTCTGGTATAGTGCGCCGCGTCTTGGTGCACTTCGGTCTGCACCTTACATCAACCTCACAAGCAGTGGGTGTTGATCACATCAAGTAGTCAGTCCTGGACCGAACCAATCGCGAGCACAGTTTGCTATAACGCGTTCTGGTCAGGCGCTCTCTTAGAGAGAATCAGGAGAAAAAAATGTTATTTAAAGATCTCGGCCTTTCGGCCGAACTACTGAGTGCTGTTGAAAAAAAGGGTTACGAAGAAGCTACCCCGGTTCAGCAACAAGCCATCCCTCTGATACTGGCGGGCAAAGACGTATTAGCCGGTGCCCAGACCGGTACAGGTAAAACGGCAGGATTCACCCTGCCAGTCCTACAGCGGTTACAAGAAACCCACAATGAAAGCCAGAAACGCCACCCCCGGGTACTGGTACTCACTCCTACCCGTGAGCTGGCAGCCCAGGTTCATGAAAGCGTAAGAGATTATGGTCGCTATCTGCCTTTTCGTTCGGCTGTAATTTTTGGAGGCGTCAGTATAAACCCCCAGAAACAGAAGCTTATTAAAGGTGTAGATATTGTCGTTGCCACACCCGGCCGCCTACTCGATCACGTTCAACAGCGCAGCATCGACCTGTCCAAGGTAGAGATACTTATCCTTGATGAAGCGGACCGAATGCTCGATATGGGGTTCATCAGGGATATCCGCAAAATACTGAATGTCATTCCCAGCCAGCGCCAGACCTTATTGTTCTCGGCGACATTCTCTAAAGAAATCAAGTCACTGGCTGCCGAGTTTCTAAATCAGCCATCGGAAGTACAGGTTACCCCACAAAACACCGCCACCGACCTGGTAAGCCAGATCGTATATCCTGTCGACAAGAAACGGAAACGCGAGTTGCTGTCTCACAAAATCGGAGAAGAAAACTGGCAGCAGGTTCTGGTGTTCACCAGAACAAAGCACGTGGCCAATAAACTGACTGAGCAGCTGGGAGATGATGGCATCACCGCTGCAGCGATCCACGGCAACAAGTCACAGGGCGCCAGAACCAAGGCCCTGGCAGACTTCAAAGCAGGTCGTGTCAGCGTGCTGGTCGCTACCGATATTGCAGCTCGCGGCATCGATATCGACAAACTGCCCCACGTGGTTAATTTCGAGCTTCCTAATGTCGCGGAAGATTACGTACACCGCATCGGACGCACGGCACGTGCAGGCCAGGAAGGTCACGCCGTTTCGCTGGTGTGCGTCGATGAACTCAAGCTGCTTCGGGATATTGAGAAACTACTTGGCTCGGACATCGAGAAGGTGAATCTGCCAGGCTATGACATTGACCCCCTCATCAAGGCAGAGCCGATCCAAAACGGACGCGGTGGACGTAGCAATTCGGGCAGTAGGGGCGGCCGTGATAGTAACGGGCGGGGCAAAGGACGCAGCGCCTCTGGCGGAGGCAGGCCCGCAGGCGGCAACCGAACTGGGGGAGCACGGGCCCACTCGGGTGGGGGTAATCGCCGAGCGAGCTAAACCCGGCGGACCACGCACGCCTCTCAACACGAAAAAAATTTTGCTCTATGTGAACTCTACTGTTATGGTTGCATATAACAGTATATCAGAGAGCATCATACCGATGCGATGAGAGGCAACGACGTGAAGCTACGCTATAAGATTGTAATTGGTGTTCTACTAACTTTTGCAGTATCTATTTCTACGCTGGCCCTGGTGATCGGTTACACCGCTGACTGTGGGCCCGCACCCACACTACTCGACAATGCAGAACGGGTAAAAGCTATAACGTATCGCTGCTATGGCCCGCCCGAGGTGCTGACGTACGGTGATATAGAAAAACCGCTGCCCGCAAGTGACGAAGTGCTGGTTAAGGTGCACGCCGCCTCCGTTAACCCACTGGACTGGCACTATATGCGAGGGTCTCCCTATTTGATGCGAGCCATGGTCGGTATTGGCGCTCCGGATAGTCAACTCATGGGTGTCGATTTTGCGGGGACGGTTGAAGCGACAGGCGACAAGGTTACCCGCTTCAAGCCTGGAGATGCGGTTTTTGGTGGTGCTGATGGAGCCTTTGGGGAGTATGTGGTCATACGAGAATCCCGAGCTATCGCGCACAAGCCAGAGAATGTAAGCTTCGAAGAGGCGGCCGCGGTGCCTGTCGCCGCCATCACCGCTCTGCAAGCTCTGCGCGACAAGGGGCAGCTCAAAGCCGGGCAAAAAGTGCTGATTAACGGTGCGTCCGGCGGTGTTGGTACCTATGCGGTACAGATCGCCAAAGCTTGGGGCGCCGAGGTACACGGGGTTTGCAGCACCCGTAATGTTGACATGGTGCACAGCATAGGCGCCGATAAGGTATTTGATTACAAAAAAGAAAACTACACCGAAGGCGAACATCGCTACGACCTGATTATAGACAACGTCGCCAACCATTCGCCGCTGACAAATACTCAGGTATTGAAACCCGATGGCACACTGGTCACCGTGGGCGGGGCACAGGGTGATTGGGTGGGGCCATTTTTAACGCCGATTATGACGCTGCTCACCCAGCCATTCGTGTCACAGGAACTGCAGGGGATAATGGCGCGGTTGAACCACGAAGATTTAGCTGAATTGGCGGAGCTGATGAAGGCCGGTAAAATGAGATCTGTAATCGACCGTCGCTACTCGCTGACAGAAACTCCACAGGCAGTTGCCTACTCGGAGAGCGGCCGGGCCCGCGGCAAGATAATCATCAACGTGTTCTGAGCACATACTACAAGAGCAACAATAATCTTTGATTTCATTCTTAAAGCAGAATTCCCACCTCAACATAACAAGTTAATTTGACGCTACCCTAGCGGATGATGGCGGGCCGCTTTATGGTAAGGGCCATGGAGTCTATGCAATCAACAATAGGGTGAATTAGTATGAATAAGGTCATGTCGGGATTGGTCATATTTTTTATGGTTTGTTTGCTGTCGCCATGCAGCGCGGTTCACGCAGCCGATATTGTTGCCGCGCAAGTGGAGCTGAGCCCGGGCGAGAAGAAAATGCTGGACTGGATTGACACACGCAGCGACCAGATATTGGCGGAATTGACCCACCATGTCGCCATCAACACCGACACCGCAAATATTAAGGGCATTGATCGTTACCGTGCGATCCTGGCGGAAGATTTGCAGCACTTGGGCTTTGCCACCCGCGAGGTTGCATCGAAGTCCCGCCCCGTATTGAGCTGTGATGGTGGCGACGCGGTGGCGGCCGATCACCTGGTAGCGACACGAACAGGGAGCAAATCCAACCGCATCCTACTCAATGGGCATATGGACACGGTATTTCCTGCCAGCGACGAGTTTCAAGCGCTGAGTATAGAGCCTGACGGCACCATTCATGGCCCCGGCGTGCTCGACATGAAAGGTGGCATAGTGGTGATGCTCAACGCGTTGCGTGCCCTCGATGCGGGTTCTTATCTGGATCAATCGAACATCACTGTGTTGTTTAACAGTGACGAGGAGACCGGTTCGCTTGGCTCCCGTGAACTGGTCGAGAAGTTGGCACGCCAGCATGATGTTGGCCTGGTGTTCGAGGGGTCTCGTGAAAACCGGATGACCCGTTCGCGCAAGGGGTTGGGACAAGTACGGTTGAAAGTGACAGGCAGCGAGTCTCATGCAGGTGCGGCGCATGAACACGGAGTGTCAGCCAACCTGGGTCTGGCACACGAGCTGATTGCTATAGAACAACTCACCGATTATCAGCGCGGGGTAACAGTCAACGTTGGGGTGATGCAAGGCGGCGAGAAGCGCAATACGATTCCCGGCTGCGCGGATGCCTCTATCGATTTACGCTACAAAACGGTAAAAGATGGCGAGTACCTGCTGGCGTCTATCGACAAGATTGCGTCGACCCCTTATATAGTCAACCCACGCTACCCCGGATTACCCAAAACAGAAGTCTGGGGCTTACTGCACCGGCCGACAAAGCAAGCTAATAGCGATGTAGATGCGCTAATTGCCGAGGCCATGGGACTATCGCAGATTATCGGTGAACCGATTGAGGGTAGTATTTACTCCGGGGGTGGCACGGACGGCTCAATCGCCCAGGCAGTGGGTTTGCCCACCCTGGATAGTCTGGGCCTCAATGGTGAGGGTGCGCACTCGGAGCGTGAACAAACCAGCCTGGCATCACTTATCGCCCGCACCAAGCTGGCCGCGGTGCTAATCCGTCGCCAAATCGAGCGGCAGCGGGCAAGGGGTGAACCAGGGAGTGAATTTTGACACGCTACAGGCTTCTACTTGCCACCCACTCCTGCGCTGCATCACTGTCCATAAACCAGGGAAAATAATCCCGGGCATCGTCGAAACCATTAGCAAAGCGCTCGGCGGTTTCCCGGTCATCATTGGCCAGCGCGTAAATCGCCAGCGCGTGCTCAGGCGGTGGCAGCAACAGTGAGTTGGTCCACTGCACGATGTATTGGGCGATGTCCCAAAAGGATTCAAAAGTGGCGCTCATCCAGTCCTCATCGAACTCCCCACCGACCCGGGCCAGAATGGCATCGAGATAGACCCGGCTGGCCTTGCTGGCATTGTTGGAGCCCTGCCCTGTGATCGGGTCATTGAGGCAGACCGTGTCACCGATACCCATCACCAGAGCGCCGGAAGGCAGGCGCCCCACAGGCTTTTTGATAGTCGGGGGAAAACGTCCCGCAAGAATACCATTGTCGTCGGTCAGTTCTACATGTTCGCAGCGGGCTGCCTCGAGCGGGAAGTGGCGGGCAAGGATGTCTTTACTCATCTGCAGATGCGCTTGCGGGGAGTCAACCTCGCCCCAGCAGTCCATCTCGCCTTCTGGTACACCTTCAAATACCATGATGTCGCACGGACCCGTGGTGGTGAGTGCGGGGAACGAGAAGTACTCCCCCACCCCGGGTGCGATATTAAAGCCCACCTTGCTGAAATTCTCGTCCTTGCGCATCCCGTTCACGTAGGTGAGACCCAATGCACGCATGGGTCGATCGAAGGCCGAGCGCTGGGCGTCTCGCTCGAACAACCGGCCTACTTCACCTTTGCCGGAGGCCACCAGCACCAGATCTGACTCTGCGGCGTAAGCTTCCAGTTCCTCGATCCCGGCATCGCAGATTACCAACTCGCCCCCCAGTTCCTCGAAGCGCTGCATCCAGCGTGGCATTTTTACCCTCTGGTCAACGGACTGGGCAGGAGCCTCCAGCCTGGCCGCCCAGTTGATAAGCGCACTGGGATCCGGATTGTCGATTGTCAATCCTATGCCGTTCACATTGGGGCAGCTCTCGTCCCAGTAATTGAGGCCAAGATCGCGCTCATAGGAAAGAGCAGTGTCAAACATACACTGACTGGACATAATTCCGCCGCAAGCGACTTGCTCGGCAGTGCGATTTGTGACAACACGGACTTTATGCCCAGCCTGGAGAAGACCAATGCCAAGTTGCAATCCAGCTTGACCCGCGCCAATGATGGTGAAATTATTCATGTTTATACCCTCAGAGTCGTTGAGGGTTCAGGCTATCAAAACACCGCGAAACCGGCTATTCAACCAGCGCGGACTTTATTCAGTAACTGCGACAAGTGAACGGCCAGCGGCCTTTAACGTCTGAGTGTTTCCGAAGGGGTTTCGCCATAGGCCTGGCGATACTGGGCTGCGAAGCGGCCCATCTGGGTGATACCGCTGCGTGTGAGAATCTCTGTCACGGTGGCATCACTGACGGCCTGCTGTAGATCACTGCGCACTTGCTCCAGGCGCAACTGACTAAAACGCTTCATGGGGGCGACCCCGCGAAACCGCCTGAAGGCATCGAACAGCGAGCGACTGCTGACGCCGGTTACCTCGACTAGATCAGTGATAGAGACAGACTCACGTATATTCTCGAGCATATAGGCCTCGGCGACCTTCACCTGGCGGGGCGCAATACCACTTCCAGGATGCTCTAGCAGAGGGGTGTAATTGTGTGGCAAGGCGTGCAGCAAATTGGTGATCAGCATGCCCTCCATCGCATTCTTTTCCACCCCACCCAGAGACTCAAAAGTACCGCCGTCCACATCATTGATCAGACATTTCACAAAACGCCACCAGGAGGCCACCCGAGGATTTTTCTCGACAGACATGATAGGTTCAAATACCAGAGGCTTGGATATATCGCTCTGGATCAAACGGCTCAGTTCCTGCTCCACCGCCGAACGCTGGATCTGGACCAGTAGTTTGGCGCAGTCCTCACTCCAGATCATTGAGGTTTCTTCTGACGGACTGATGACGGAAGCCGTGGTGGGATCGCTGGTAAAGCGGGTACTACCCGTCTCGATATCTGCACCCCCTTCCAGCGGCAACTGCAACAGGAAAAAATCCTCCAGACAACCTGGGCTCACCTTCACCCGCTGGGAGTACGTCATGTAATTGACAGAGAGCTTATCGATTCGCGCGTGGTTATGCACCGCGTGGAAACCGCAGCGATTACCCGAATTCATCGCTAGCAGTTCGTGGTCACAATAGAAACCACTGACCACTTCGCGGGCAGCATCCATGCTACGGGTATTCAAAACCCGGTAATTGGCAAGCGGCATCGACATAAAGGAACCGTGAGTGAATTAGGAGAGTACTCAAACTACCCTTGGCTGGTCAAAAAGTAAACGCCTCAGGCACAGTCAGCTAGGCGCCCTGCCCCTCCATCAACAGAGGCATCAGGGGATAATGCTGTTCCGGCCCCATTGCGCTATATCCCCCGTCCACAGGAAGTTCCGCACCGGTCACATAGGAGGCCTGTTCGGAGGCGAGAAAGGCAACCACATTGGCCACCTCTTCGGCATCTGCCACCCGCCCCATCAGATTGTAAGGCGTGGAGACCTTGTCGGCATGGGCGCGATTATCACCCGTGAGCCCCTCGAAAGGATCAGACCAAATATGTCCCAGCCTGGCCATATTGACCCGGATACCGTCCTGAGCGTACTCCACGGCCTGACTTTTATTCAAATGTATCATGGCGGCCTTGGACACCGGATAGGTCCAGCGGCCGATGTGCGGTGCAACGCCGGAAATAGAGCCTATATTGACAATGTTGCCACCGCTTTCCTTAAGGTGAGGGCGCACCATCTCTCCCAGAATTGCCGGGGAAACGGCGTTGGTATTGAGAGTGTTCAACCAGGTCTGGCGATCGGAGTCACTACCCTCGTCGTCATAGCCACAGGCGTTATTGACCAACACGTCAATGCGGGAAAACTGCTGCACGGTTGTGTCCACCAGACGGCGCAACTGTTCATCATCGGTGATGTCCGTCTGTACATAGAGACTGCGCTCTCCCAACTTATTCTGCATTGCCAGTCCTGCATCGGCACTGCGAGCCGCTATCACAACCGTGGCTCCCAACTGATGAAATTTCTGTGAAATTGCCGCACCAATCGAGGCCGCCCCTCCCGTAACGATAACTACCTTGCCGTGCATTGAAATCATAACTTTACTCCTCTTGGTTGAATCAAAAATCGCCGAAGTTGTAGTCTACGGAGAGATAGTATTCTCTACCGCGGGAGTACACCGCCTCGTATGACTGGAATGCATCACCGATTATGCCACTGATCATGAACTTCTCATCCGTGAGGTTCTTGCCACCGACGATGAGCGTGTATCGCTCTTCAACAGAGCGCCAGGTAAAGTCGTCCGGTTTTTTGGTCGTAATACTAATGGCTCCACCAATACTGTTGCGGCCGAACAAGGTGCCCTGGGGGCCGCGTAATACCTCTACCCGCTCTACCTCAATCAGGTCCAGGATAGCGCCGACGGAACGTGCAATGTAAATTCCGTCTACATACAGACCCACTCCCGGCTCAACCGTGGGCAGAAACTCCTTCTGGCCAATGCCGCGAATATAGATCGCCGCAGCGGAACTGGCGCCACCAAAGCTGGGGTTGTTCTGGAATGTCAGATTAGGCGTAAAGTTCTCAATTTCAATCAGTTTCTGAACCCCACGATCCTCCAGCGCTTGACCCGAAAATGCACTAATGGAAATCGGTGCATCCTGCAGGTTCTCCTCTTTCTTACGAGCGGTAACAACCGTCTCCTCGAGCTGCCAGGTACGAGTACCACTGCCTGCATCTGCGGACTGGGCTAGCGAGGGTATAGCGTATGCCAGCAGCACGGCGAGAGGAAGGTGGGCGCGATGAAACTTTGTTATTTTTTTAACTCTCATGATAAGGACACCTATCAGCAAAATAATTGTTATAGAAGAGATTCGCTTGTAGAGGGGAAAGTCTAGGGTCATGAAAAAGTCCCCGCTATTCAGAAAATGCGCTCACTATTCACTTCCTGCGTGAAACTCCGATTGCAATGCCTGCAATGCTTGAAACATTACATTGGTACTGGATAGTTAAGGAGAACTGACACAAAACCTGTAGCGGGACCACTAGAATGAAGAGCTACGACGACATAGTTATCGGCAGCGGCATCAACTCGTTGGTCTGTGCAGCCCTCCTTGCCAGAAAGGGCCGCAAAGTCTGCGTACTGGAGCGCAATGAAACCCTGGGAGGTTGCATAGCAACCGAGGAAATAACGCTTCCGGGATTCCGTCACGACGTTCTATCCAGCTGGCACCCCTTGTTCGTCACCTCCGGCGCTTTTGCAGAGCTTGGAGAAGAGCTGGCCGTACACGGACTGAAATACCTCAGCGCAGACAAACCCACCGCAGGTCTGTGCGAAGATGGCAGCAGCTATATTCTGTCCACCTCACGCGACAAAAATCTTTCTAGCCTCGATCATCTCGACCAGAAAGTGCTACAACAGGGGCTTGCTCAGATTGAGAATAACGCCGACCTGATCTTCGGTCTGTTATCACAACAGCTCTGGCGATTCTCCATGCTGCGCCTGATCTGTACCAGTATCTGGAAGATGGGCCTGGGCAAGTTTATCGACCTCGCCCGTGACAGCACCCAGAGTGTGAGGCAATGGCTCAGGTGCACCCCCGACAACAGGGCTTGGCAGGCCTGCATCGCCCCCTGGGTTCTACACGTTGGGCTGGGCCCCGAAAGTGCGACCTCGGCACTGATGGCAAAAGTAGTCACCTTCACCCTGGAGTCAGTGGGCATGCCTGTTGTCAAAGGGGGCAGCGACCAGCTAGTAAAAGCCTTTAGGGCCTTGATTCAGCAACACGGCGGAGAACTGATTACAGGACAGGATGTCAGTGAAATCACGGTGGATTCTGGTCGCGCCACGGGCGTGGTCACAGCCTGCGGAGACACTTTTATTGCGCAGGGCAATGTCATCTGCAACGTGACACCGCAGCAGCTCTATACCCAACTGTTACCGACACACTCCGTTCCGCAGGATGTAGGTGAACGAGCCCAGGCCTACCGATTTGGCCGCGCCAACATGCAGATCCACATTGCCTTGGACGCCCCACCCGAATGGGTTAACCCAGAACTTTCAGAAGTAGCAATGATCCACCTGAGCGATGGCGTCGACGCACTGTCCAGGGCCATCAACCAGGCGGAGCGCGGATTACTGCCGGAGTGCGGCACTATTGTGGTGGGACAACCCTGCGCGGTTGACCCCAGCCGTGCTCCGGACGGGAAGTGGATTTTGTGGCTGCAGCTACAGGAGTTGCCCTCCACGGTGACGGGTGATGCTGCCGGTGAGATCGAGGTACCCTTTGACGGCGGCTGGACGCCTGCGCTGGCTGAGCACTATGCCGACCGCATCGTCGCCAGACTCCGACGGCACATCCACAATTTCGACCAGGTCTTGCTGAAACGGGTGGTACTGTCCCCGGCGGACCTGGAGGCTCGCAACCGCAATCTTGTGGGCGGAGACCCCTACTCCGGCGACTGCTCTTTGGACCAAAATCTGCTGTTCAGGCCCACCAGTAAATTGCGCAACCACGACACCACCGTAGCAAACGTTTATCACATCGGTGCTTCAACTCATCCCGGCCCGGGCCTCAGCGGAGGATCCGGGTTCCTGCTTGGCTCACAGATACGCTAGAAGAGAGATAACCCTATGAATACTCACAACGAAATAGACCCGAAAAAATTCCGCAATGCCCTGGGCAACTTCGCCACCGGGGTCACCGTAATCACCACAGACTGCAAAGAGGTCGGCAAGGTTGGGATGACCGCAAACAGTTTCAACTCCGTGTCGCTGGATCCACCAATGGTTTTGTGGAGCATCGCAAAAACGTCCCGCGCACTCGATTTCTTCCAGTCGGCGGGCAAGTTCTGCGTCAACGTGCTGGCCGCCGATCAGGTGAGCATGTCCAATCACTTCGCCAGCAAGAGTCCCGATAAATTCGCCGACGTGGCCTGGCACGACGGGGAGACCGGAGTTCCCGTACTGGACGACGTGGCTGCGGCCTTTGAATGCGAAACGGCCTTTGTATACGAAGGCGGCGACCATCTAATTTTTGTAGGCAACGTGTTGGAGTTTGCCGATACCGGCCGCACAGCTCTGTTGTATCACGGAGGCCGCTACGCCGTATCCAATCCGCACCCGGCCAACACCCCTGAGCACGCCGAGGACGAACCCCGATCCTCCGGCTTCGTTAACGACTATCTGGACTATCTACTGGCCAAGGCTACCGACAACTTCGAGCGCGGCTTCCAGCTCCACCTCGACCGCAGAAATATAGGGAAGTACGAATGGCGTACTCTTGTCACTCTCAATGACTATGACGGTATCTCCCTGGGGAAGCTGGCTGACATTGTTCTGCTGGAGCACAGGGAGTTTGAACTACTTCTGCAACAGATGATCGACCGGGAACTCGTCAAGGTTCAGGAAAATGGTGAGCCGCTCTACGCGCTGGCACCCTCTGGCGAAGAAGAAGTCACTCATCTTTTGGCGGCGGCCAAGGCCCACGAGGTAGATTCCATGGGGAACTTCACTCTCGAGGAATCGCTGATGCTCAAATCTCTGCTAAAACGGCTTATATAGCAGGAGCACCGAGGATGTGTTCTGGTCAACCGATACCACTCATGGGCATGCTGTACTCGGCTGTTATATGTCTGTATCGTTCTGCAGGCTATTACACTGGCAGTTCTTAGAGTGTTTAAGTTTGCCAGACAGACGTTACCTTATGTCTGCGGGCTAGCGCCAAAGTATTCAGTATTTTTTGTCAAGAAGATGAAAGTCGACTCTTGATCTCGATGAGATTAGATCTTTGCAGATAGATGTAATTCGTGTAGACCAACTAGGTGCGGATCACCTTGCAGCCTGGGAGAACTTACATCGACAAGATGTGCCGGCTGCGAGCCCATTCCTCAGGCCGAAGTACGGGGCGCAAAAGCATCGACCGGATGTATTCAGGCAACTCTGGCTCAAACAAGTGCTTGAATCTGTCTGCGACACTCATGTTGATGGATTCTCGGGCCTCCTCTCCACTCTTTATGCCGGCGATCGTATTGTTGCGGTGCACGCCGGTTAACAAAGTCACGGCTTGTTTACGTCGTGGATACCGGCTTACGATATAGCGTTGGCCAATTACTCGCCGGGCCTGATAATGCACGTGGAGATGGCGAAGCAGGCGCCGGACTTTGGGATAGAGCGAACCGACCTGGGCCGGGGTGTCAATCAGCTCAAGTCCACTCTTATGCCTGGCATTGTTCCGCTCGCATTTGGCTCGGTCGAGCGTCGTACCATCAGAAACGCTACCAGAAGATTGCGTCACCGCGTTGAGGGCTTAGCGAGGAAATTGGCTTGGCCAGAGGTGTACCCTAGCCGCAGCACTTCTTGTATTTCTTGCCACTGCCACAGCTGCAGGGCTCGTTGCGTGCCGGGGTTTTATCCACTTTGACCGTAGGGGCCTTGTTGAGTAGCGCGGTCAGTTCCGCAATCGACTCTTCGGCACCCTCGCTCCTATCGATAGCAATTCGGGCATGCAACTGTGCTTCATCTACCAGCATCTGAACTTCCTTCTCACGCGCCTCACTGGTCACAAGCAGGGCCAGCGGGTATTTCTCGCTACCCCTATTGCTGCCCGCATTGGTCTGGTAATTACTACCGGCATGATCCTGACGTGAATCCTGACGGCCATTGAAGAAAAACTTGTCTGACATGTTGTAGTCCTTGTTAGAGATAGCGGGTCACATGGATAGAGAATTATTAAAGCACAAAACCAGAGGTATCCGCGTTCGCATCTGGTTCGAAGTTCGGTTTCCCCTTGGGTATCTTCAGCCTACCGCCAATGCTGCACTTTTAAGCGGTGGAATTTTTGGTGATCATGCGTCGCCAATATCAAATACTACGATAGTGGCCTCTATCGGCACTAAATATAATCGTTTAGACCCTGTGACAACACAATCCATTGCTATTGCGGATGCGGCTTTACCCAGAAAATCCTGTCCGTATAACAAGACTAGTGACACAAATACAACTTTGCTAAATGCAGCTACAGAGACTGAAAACACACGATTCTTTTGGCTAAAAAAGCCAAAAATCAGAATTGCTCCTATAAGGGAATATTGCCTGCTTGATAGAGCACTTGATGTTTTTCCAACCGTTTTATTTGTGTTATAGCCATCAGTGACTGCCACGTGGCGCCACTGATGGGTGTATAGATATCCAGAGCCTGTCTAAACGCCTGGCTCTAGCAATACAGGCGACTTAGCTTGGCAGTAGCGACCGCGGTGTTATAAAGTACTCGGCAAGCAAACAGGGAAGGTCTGAGATCGATATGGAGCCAATCACGCCAAGGAGCGATATCCGCGACCTGATCCAGACTACAAGTATCCTGGAAATAGTAGGCGATATGATCCGCGTACGCGCCAACGAGGTGGCCTTGGGCGATCTCGCTGTGGTAGAGAACGTGGATGGCTCGACCTCCACCGCCCGGGTAGTTGGCCTGGACCGCGATATTGCCAGTTTACAGGTGTTCACTGGCGGCAAGGGGCTCTCCACCCGAGCAAAGGTACGCTTTCTGGGAATACCTCTACAAGTCACTTATTCAGAGAATATCCTGGGCCGCATCTTTAATGGCGCGGGTGACCCCATCGACGGTCGCCCGGCGCTGTCGCACGACCCCCGCATCGACGTGGGAGGCCCCACGGTCAATCCAACCATGCGTGTACTGGCCTCGAAAATGATCGAGACCGAAGTGCCGATGATCGATTTGTTTAACTGCCTGGTTGAAAGCCAGAAGATCCCGATTTTCTCGGTGGCGGGCGAGCCGTATAACGCACTGTTGGCGCGCATCGGCTTTCAGGCGGATGCCGATATTGTCGTGTTTGGCGGGATGGGCTTGATCTTCGATGACTACTACTATTTCCGCACACAGTTTGAAGAGCACGGTGTATTTCATCGTACGGTCATGTTCGTAAATCAGGCCTCCGACCCAATTGTAGAGCGTCTTAATATCGCTGATATGGCACTGGCGGTAGCGGAGAAGTTTGCTGTTGAGGAAAACAAGCGCGTACTGGTTCTGCTGACCGATATGACAGCCTACGCGGATGCCATGAAGGAGATCGGTGTAGCCCAGGAGAAAATCCCCGCTACCCGTGGCTACATGGGCGACCTCTATACCCAGCTGGCCAAACGCTACGAAAAGGCCTGTGACTTCAAGGGGGCCGGCTCGGTAACCATACTCACCGTTACCACCATGCCTGGCGATGACGTAACCCACCCGGTGCCGGATAACACGGGTTACATAACCGAGGGGCAGCTATACCTGCACGACGGCGTGATAGACCCTTTTGGGTCTCTATCGCGCCTCAAGCAGCACGTGGTAGGCACGGTCACCAGGGAGGACCACGGCCAGCTCATGAACACCATGGTGCGCTTTTATTCCAGTGCCAAGGAAGCCGAGCAGAAGCAGCAAATGTCATTCGAATTATCCAGTTATGACCACAAGCTACTTCGGTTTGGAAAACTGTTCTACGATCGATTCATGCGGATTGATGTTTCCATGCCGCTGGAACAAGCGCTGGATCTTGCCTGGCAGACCTTGGCGGAATGCTTTGAGCCGCCGGAGCTGTTGATGAAACAGGAACTGATTGACCGCTACTATCCACGATCGGCTCCCGCCGGTGATATCGCCGACAAGGCGGGGTAGACGGCAGTGGCCAAACTCAGGTTGAGTAAGAGCGCGCTGCAACAGGAGCGCAGCCAATTGAAGCTCTATAAAAGTACGCTGCCATCACTTGAGCTCAAACGACGACAACTCACCGTGGAGTTAAATAAGGCACGGCAGACTTATGCAGAGACGCAGCAGGCGGTCGAAAATTTGGAAATATCGATCGGCCAGCAACTTCCTATGCTTGCTAACCCCGATATTGAGGTCACCGGCCTTGTCGAAATGACCGATTTCGAACTAGGCGAAGAAAATGTGGTGGGTGTGCGACTACCGGTATTGGCACGCATTCACTTTACGGTGGCCGATTACTCTCTGCTGGCCAAACCAGCTTGGGTCGATGTACTGGTGGAGCGCCTCAGGGACGTGGCCGAGCTGCGCACCCGGGTACTGGTAGATGCTGAGCGTGTGCGTATCCTGGAGTATCAGGAAAAACGTGTCACGCAACGGGTAAACCTGTTTGACAAAATCCTGATCCCTACCGCAGAGCGCAATATCCAGCGCATCCAGATCTTCCTTGGGGATGCCGAAAGAGCCACTGTAGTGCGTTCCAAGATTGCCAAGCGCAAGCAGGCCAAGCAGCGAGAGGCATTACTGGCCCGCGGTGAAACTGCATGAGCATCGTGGGCCTGGACAAGGTGACAATTATCGGTCATCGGGACAACAAGGATGCGGTATTCAAGGGCCTGCAGACTCTGGGTTGTCTGCACCTTATACCACTGACTGCCGAAGGGCATGCCTCGCCCACCACGGGGCCGTCCAAAGACGCCCAGGAGGCGCTGCACTTTCTCGCCAGATCCTCACATAAACGCCGTCAGGTGACTGATACCAAACGATTCGATGCCCTGGTGCTGGAGCGGCAGGCTCTGGACCTGCAGCGGCGGCTCTACAAATTACTTAACCGACGGGATTTTCTGTCAACGCGCATAGATAACCTGAGGCCCTGGGGCGATTTTGAATTCCCGCACCCGGACCAGTTAGCGGGGCGGCGTCTGTGGTTTTTCCAGGTGCCGCATCACGAGATAAAGCACGTGAAAGACAGTGGCCTACTGTGGGAGATTGTGGACAGGGATGCGCGGTTTTTCTACGTTATAGTCGTCTCGGCCGACGAACCCGAGGGTATGCCTGTGGCGCGTGTACATGCGGGCGCCAGGTCGCGCACAGCGTTGCTGGATGAGTTGGAGCAAGTCGAGCTGGAACTGGAGGATGTGGAGGCGGAGCGCGCCAGTCTGACCCGCTGGTGCACTCTGTTTGCCCGGGCCCTGGATGGTCTGGAAGATCGTGCTGCGCGTTCCCGGGCAGCGGGACAGACTGCGGAAGCGGAGCCTGTTTACGCTCTGCAGGCGTGGATTCCACACAACCGTATAGATTTATTACGCGCCTATGCCAAAGAGAACACCCTGGCGGTCCAAAGCACCATGCCGGAAGAAGGCGAAGAGCCTCCAACCCTGTTTCGCAATGCAGCGCCAATGCGAGCAGGTGAGGATCTGGTGGCCTTTTACATGACGCCTTCTTACTGGCTGTGGGACCCCTCCTGTGTGGTCTTTCTGTCCTTTGCCTTATTTTTTGCCATGATTGTTGCCGACGCAGGCTACGCCCTGTTACTGGCCGGCATTGTCATTCTTTACCGTAAACGCCTGACGGCTTCCGCTACCGGTCAGCGCTGGCGCCTCATGCTGTCCGTCCTGGCGGGCGCTACCGCTGTTTATGGCATGCTGGCGGGAAGCTATTTCGGTATTACACCGCCCCAACACTCTCTGTTGGGAAGTTTGCATGTGCTTGACCTGAGTAACTTTACGGTGATGATGACGCTGTCAGTTATTATCGGTGCCTCGCATATCAGCTATGCCTGCCTGATGGATGGATTGCGTTATCGGCATTGGCCGCAGCGTCTGCCGCCTTTTGGCTGGGTTGGCGCAGTGCTGGGTGGGCTGTTTGCTTGGCTAGGTATGCAATTCGAAATGCCCCGGCTGCAACAGGGAGGTATTGGTCTTGCTGTCACAGGACTTGCACTTGTCGTTGCATTTTCAGGCTATGGTGAAAAACCACTGGCTCGCATATTTAAAGGTGTTACGGCGCTGGTAGGAGTCAGCGGCGCTTTCGGTGATGTGCTGAGTTACCTGCGCCTTTTCGCCCTGGGGTTGGCCTCGACGTCCCTAGCCATGGCTTTTAATGACATGGCCGCGGATGTGCGGCAAGCGATCCCGGGCATAGGGTTCCTGTTCAGCTTATTGATTTTACTGCTGGGCCATGCGCTCAACTTTTCATTGAGTGTATCAAGTGGGTTTATTCACGGGCTGCGGCTCAACGTTATCGAGTTCTTCAAGTGGGGCGTGAAGGACGAGGGTAATCCGTATCGCCCCTTCGAACGAAAGGAGAGTATCTAGTGGACGATTTTATCCTGACACTTGGCTGGATCGGCGTTTATGCCCCGCTTGCGCTGGGCGCAATAGGCAGCATGGTAGGCGTTTCCCGAGGCGGCATGGCGGCCTGTGGCGCTTTGCTTGAGGTGGAAAGCGGCTACGGCCGCTTTATCGGTGTCTCTGCGATGCCATCTTCCCAGACCATTTACGGTATCGTTGTAATGCTGACACTGAACGTTGGCGTCACCAAGGAAAATGCACCCGGTATTTTTGCAATCGGCTTACTGGCTGGCATCGCACTTATGGCCAGTGGTTTCGCCCAAGGGGCTGCCTGCGCGGCCGCTATTAATGCATCCAAAAGCAAGCCCGAGGTGTTTGGTATCTCATTAGCACCGGCGGCTGTGGTAGAGGGCTTTGCGGTATTCGCTTTTGTCTTTGCACTGGTGCTCGCCGGATCGGTGCCTGGCATGGGAGGCTGAGCAATGTCTGACAAGGTACAACAATCCTCTGGTGTGCAGGAACTGATCTCGCGTATTCGCGACGACGGCGTCCAAGCGGGACAGAGCAAGGCTGAGGAAATCATCGCAGAAGCGTGGAGCAAGGCTGCTCGTATCCTGGAGCAAGCCAACACAGAAGCCGAAGAAACCCGGAAAAAATCCTCTGCTGAGATCGAGTCTTTCAAAAGCGCCGCCCTCGAAGCGCTGAAAATGGCGGCGCGCGATACACGGCTGCAGTTGGAAGCAGGTGTGCTGGCGTCGTTCGAGGCTCATGTCAAACGTCTAATGGCACCCGTAGAATACGACAGCAGTTTTCTGCGCGCCATGTTGTTGGTGCTTGCAGGCCAGGCGGCCGATCAGTATCCCAGGGACCAGAAACTGGAAATACTGGTGTCAGATTTACTGGCCGGACACGAACATGACAATGAGGAACTTGACACAACAATACGTGAGAGTGTGCTGGGTATTTCCGGCTCTATGCTGCGCGAAGGCATTGAGATTATTCCCACTAGCGAGGTAGCTGGTGGGGTCCGGGTGCGGGTGGTTGGTGAGGATTTGGAGATAGACCTTACCAGCGAAGCCGTATCCTCCATGCTGCTCAAGCATTTACTGCCACGCTACCGCGGCATACTGGATGGTTCTGAATAAGGTGGCGCGCTCAACATATTACACGCTGGTGGCGAGTTTGCCGCAACTGAGGCACTTCGAATCGGCGGAGTGGCTACCGCTGAGCCGAAAACAACTCAATGAGCGCTTGTCTATGCTGACACCTGAGGATGCTCAGCAGCTACGCTTGGCGGAGCACCTTGTGAGATGGCAGCGGCAACCTATTACGCGCACCAGCGAACAGGTGGCGCAGGAATATAAATGGGCCCTGCCACAAATTCATAACGCCCCTTTACGCGAGTTTGTGCAATACCGGATGGCTCAGCGCACGGCGCTGGCCGTGTTGCGACGGCGCAAGCTGGGGCTACCCATGCCCGCCCCGGACGACGTATGGGGGGTAGGCCCCTGGCTGCGTCTGATGACAAACAACTGGGATCGCAACGATCTGGGACTGTCCCATTTACTACCGTGGATAAGTGAAGCCGCGCTGTTACTGGAAGCCGGCTCGGCCATACAGTTGGAACAACTGCTCATGGATGTGGTGTGGACTCGTCTGGGGCGTATCGCTGAGCGCAGCACATTCGGCTTCGAGCCGGTTATTGGCTTTGTTTTTCGCTGGGATATTGTGCAGCGGTGGCTGTCTTACGATGCCGACAAGGCAAAGATACGCTTTCAACAATTGGTAACGGAGGTAACTCGTGAGCAACAACAGCTCTTCGCCTAAGTCGCAGCGCCAAAGGGCCCCGGTACTGGGGGTCCAGGAAGGCCTGGTTACCATTGATGTCAGCCAGGTCCCCGTGATGAAAAATGAGGTGGGCTATATCCTGGTGGGAAAGGCGCGTCTGAAGGCTGAGGTCCTGCGTATCCAGGGCAACAGTGCAGACATGCAGGTCTTCGAGGAAACCGACGGCGTGAAGGTCGGCGACCTGGTAGAACTGACAGGTGAGATGCTTTCTGTGGTACTTGGGCCTGGTATGTTGGGACAGGTATTCGACGGATTACAGATGCCACTCACGGCGTTGGCCGCATCTCATGGTACGTTTTTGCCGCGCGGTGTGGAAGTGGAAGCCATTGACCAGGAAAAAAAATGGAAATTCGAGCCCAGTGCCACCATTGGCACAACACTCGTCGCCGGCCAAATGCTGGGTGCTGTTACCGAAGGGTTTTTTTCGCACAAGATAATGGTGCCCTTCGAGGAGCCAGGTCCGGTTGAGCTGATCTGGATTCGCGGCGGCAGTTTTACCGTGCAACAGCCTGTAGCCCGTATCCAACGTGCAAACGGTGAGCAACATGAATTGAACATGATGCAGCGCTGGCCTGTACGCCAACCCATTCCCCAGGGCATGCTCAAACGGCGCATCGTCGAGCGCCTGTACCCGAGGGAACCAATTACGACGACGCAGAGAATTATTGACACATTTTTACCCATCGCCCTGGGCGGTACCGGCTGCATTCCCGGCCCCTTCGGTGCCGGAAAAACTGTGTTGCAAAGTTGTATTGCTCGTCACTCCACCATCGATATAGTGATTATTATCGCCTGCGGTGAACGAGCCGGAGAGGTGGTAGAGACCATAAAGGAGTACCCCGAAACCGAAGATCCCCGCACCGGTGGATCGCTGATGGATCGCACCATTATCGTTTGCAACACCTCCTCCATGCCGGTTGCCGCGCGAGAATCCTCTATATACACGGGGTTGACCATAGCGGAATACTATCGACAAATGGGCTACCACGTACTATGCATTGCCGATTCGACCTCGCGCTGGGCACAGGCCATGCGCGAAACCTCGGGCCGCATGGAAGAGATCCCCGGCGAAGAAGCTTTTCCAGCTTATCTTGATTCTTCAATTCGCAACGTGTATGAGCGGGCCGGTTTGCTGCGCACAGCCGATGGGGAAGAAGGTAGCGTCACCCTCATCGGCACTGTAAGTCCTGCGGGGGGTAACTTTGAAGAGCCCGTCACCCAGGCAACTCTGTCCACCGTGAAGACCTTTCTGGGCTTGTCGTCAGAGCGCGCCTATCGGCGTTTTTACCCGGCCATCGACCCGTTGATTTCCTGGTCACGCTACCTGGACCAGTTGGCGGACTGGTTTAATGACAACCTGGGAAGTGACTGGGTTGAAAACGTCAAGGCGCTACAGCAACTATTAGTCGAGGGCGACGGTATATACCGTATGATGCAGGTCACTGGCGAGGAGGGCATCTCGCTGGAAGATTTCGTCAAGTGGCAGAAATCGGTGTTGCTGGACATGGTGTATTTGCAGCAGGACGCCTTTGACCCGGTTGACGCCACCATGTCGCGGGAACGTCAGGTAGAAAGTTTTGGGTTTCTCAAGCAGCTCATCGATACCAATTACGGTTTTGAAGATAGAGACGCTGCCCGTGATTTCTTCACGCAGCTTACCAGCCTCTACAAAAACTGGAATTACAGTCCGATGGACTCCAATGATTACACGCGTTTTCGCGATGAGATCGTTGCGCTTGCGCAGCAATATGAATCCCACCCGGAGCGACGCTTAGCCGACCGGCAATGATTGAAGTGAACACCCCAACCCTCGCTGCTAGCGCGACAGGGGCTGGTTTTTTACATTAAAACCCTACCAACTGTTGCTCAATCCATTTATAAGATTGCTGCAAGCCGGCAACCAAGGGCTGGGTGGGGCGCCAACCCAACTTTTTCAGAATCAGCTGGTTGTCTGAATTTCTTCCCCTGACACCGGTCGGGCCAGATATGTGTTTCAGGGAAAGCTGCTTTCCCGCGATTTCCATCACGATGTCGGCCAGTTGGTTAATTGAAACCATTTCCTCTGAGCCAATGTTCACGGGACCCGTCCAGTCCGATCTGGTCAGGCGGGTGGTAGCCTCCAAGCACTCGTCTATGTAAAGAAAAGAGCGGGTCTGCATTCCATCACCCCAAACCTCAATCTCTCCGCCTTCGGGCGCAGCCGCGATCTTGCGGCAAATTGCGGCAGGGGCTTTTTCCTTGCCGTCATTCCAGGCTCCCTCGGGGCCAAAAATATTGTGGTAGCGACCAATACGAACATCCAGACCGTGGTTACGTCCGTATGCCAGGTACATGCGCTCGCTGAACAGTTTTTCCCAGCCATACTCGCTGTCCGGTTCGGCGGGATAAGTGCTACTTTCTTCCAGACCGGGGTTATCAGGATCTAATTGATTGTACTCGGGATAGACGCAGGCGGAGGAGGAGTAGAAGAGCCTTCCGGCGCCTTCTCGGCGGCAACTCTCAAGTACATTCAGATTGATCTGGGCAGAGTTGTGCATGATCTCGGCGTCGTTATCGCCAACGAACAAATAGCCTGCACCGCCCATGTCTGCAGCGAGCTGATACACTTCGTCAAAGCGTTGATCGAAAACCGCTGCACATACCTGAGGTTCGCGCAGGTCGGCCTGCACAAAATCATCCGCGGCGGTATCACAGAAGCGCGGTAACTGAATATCGACGCCGCGCACCCAGAATCCCTCTCGCTTAAGTCGCTTGACCAGGTGCGAGCCGATAAAACCGCCTGCGCCACATACAATTGCCGATTTCAACTTGGTTTACAGCTCCTTGGTGCTAAAAAGGGATGCCCGCAATGCACCAGTGCCCTGCTCGTGAGAAGAAGAGAGATAGGTGTCAGTAATACTGACGTAATACCCTGAGCAAAACTGGTTTGCCTCAGGGTATCAGTGCGCGCAGATCAGGAGGAAGGGCGGAGCCAAACAGTTGCGATGCCGACCAATAACAGGGCCATGAGAACCAAGCCATAGGGGGTAGAGGATCCTGCAACGGTAAAACCGGATACATCAACCGCAGCTTGTGCCTGGCCTGCGAGCAGAGCAGCGGGGGCGAATAGGAACTTATCAACTTTTTTAATGGTGTCACTCCGATGGCACCCTTCTAACGATGCCTTTACATAATTCAATGGATAAGGATTGTTTTAGTATAGCCTAATTTTTACTTTGATCACATTGGCAAATATGCCGGAAAAAACGCAGCCTTCGCGACACTTGGCGGTCTCGTTGACCGTCGATTGCATGTACTGTACGGTCTTATTCAAATTTTACTGCGGCGGGAACTCGATGAATTTTCCGGGTCTATTGCTCTTAGGCTTATTACTGCTTTTTTGCGCGCCCGGCCATGCCGGGATGATATTCAATGTAGCTATTATCGAGGATGGTAACTATCGCCTTGCCTACGAGGAGCTCGGCCAGCTGAAAAACCCGGTTGCCTCGGAGACACTTCGCTTATACGAGCAGGGTAAAGCTGTCCCGATCCAAGTGGACGACGGCGGTGATGGTATTTTTGGTCCCGGCGACAGTATCGGGTTTGTCGGCAGACACCTTGAGGGCAGCAATTCCTGGTACAACGAGTACAGCGGGCACAACATTTACCAGCTTCACATGGGTGCCCTCCCGCAGGACACGCCTAACCCCATGGCCCTGGCCAGGGGGCCAATTATCGAGCATCTTGAACAAGACATTCTCCGTGTTGCCCTGCCCCATGCCTCCGAGACAAAGCCGACAGAGCACTGGTACTGGCAGCGCATTACACATCTGTCCGGCGATGGCTTCAGTCGGGAAATGCAATGGGCTAACCGGCCCCGCGCTATTCGGGTAGCACTTTCGGGTTTGTCCCGGGACAAAAATGCTGCCAACGCCGGATTAGCACAACACCGGGTTGTGATCCGCCTTGATGGGCAGGTGATAGGCGAATCGGCATGGAACGGGCAGGAGCCAGTTACTCTCGAGATAACTGACCTGCATGGGCTCGCGCCTGGCCCTGGAAACGCCTTGCTGGAAGTTGTGATACCGGGGCGGACGGTGCCGGGCAGCGGCCAGGAAATCATTGACGTTGTCCTGCTCAATTGGATCGAAGTGGAATACCCCAGCGACCCCAGCCTGGTAGCACGTACGATCCCTGATCGAAGCGGGGCGCACCGCTTGCTGGTGGGCGCGGGGGGGCAATCCCCAGCGTGGGTTGCGCCAAGCAAAACCGGCGCGGATCTGTCTGCACGCGATAGGCAGGCGGATTACCTGATGATCAGCCATCCGTCACTATTACAGGCGCTGGAACCCCTCGCGGCATATCACCGGAACCAGGGGTTAAAGGTCGCGGTGATCGATGTTCAGGATATCTACGAGGCGTTCAACCACGGTATCGAATCTCCCCTGGCCATTCGAAAATTTATCAGTCACGCATGGCATCAATGGCGCAGACCAGCGCCCCGTCTGGTGCTGTTGGCGGGAGACGCCAGTTGGGAACGGGAGCCGGGCAGCACCGTTAATCGCAATCTCGTTCCCACACTACACGTACAAAGCCATGGTGCGCTGGCGGCCAGTGATAATGGCTTGGTTGCGGTCGTCGGCAATGACTGGCGACCTGATCTGGCCATTGGGCGCTTGCCCGCCGGCAGCGAGGAAGAGCTATCCGGCATGATCGCGAAGCTTCTGCACTATGCCGAGGATAGCCCGGCCGGTAAATGGCGCAATCGCGCAACCTGGGTATCCGATATCGACCCGGGGTTCCAGCGTATCAGCAACGATCTCGCCGATGGTCTTGCCAACCGGGGTTTCACCAATAAACGTATCTATCCAGGCGAGAGTGCGCAGCACAGCAGCCAGGATCAATTGCGGGTTATCGAGGCTTTTGATCAGGGTAGCGCGCTGTTGCATTTCCTAGGTCACGGTGGACGTTTAGTGTGGAGAACCGGTCCCCGAGACCTCAGTGGCGCGAGCGACCTGTTTGGCCTAAAGGACATAGCATCACTGCGGGAAAGTCGAGCGCTGCCACTAGTGCTCAGCATGACCTGCTCCTCAGGCCCTTTTGACCATCCCACCGCCGACTCTATAGCCGAGGCATTGCTGCGCACCCCGGATCGCGGCGCCATCGGTGTACTGGCGGCCTCATCGAGAGTCCAGGCGTCCAGACGGTTCAGTTCGCTATTGGTAAACGCCCTGCTTGAGAATGGAAGTCGTATCGGTGAGGCGGTGATGCAGGCCAAACGCAAGGAAACTGATCGAACCCTGGTGGAGTCCTATAATCTGCTAGGGGACCCTGCCCTGTTCCTGGTCTCAGCGGAGCGCCCTTGAAGAACTTCCGGCTAATACGTTGGGGGGCGGTGTTAGTGCCGCTGCTGTTTGCCCTACTAATGAAACCCTGGAACCTCTTTCCCGAACCGGCGAATACCCTTCGCTGGGTGACTCAAAGTGAGGAAGATAATTTCGCTTACGATGTTTTTCGCGGCCTGAATCAACAGGGGCCCTTCACTCGGATCAACAGCCGGAGCATCCTCGGCGCCGGCACCACCGACCTAGAACAACACTATGACTACAGCGATACTGAAATCGCAACCGATGTTGTTTACTGGTACTACATTGAGAGTATCTCGCTCACCGGAGAGCGCAAGCGCCTGACCCCTATATTCGCGTCTCGACCAAAATCGGCTTCTCTATGGTGAGCCGATAGCGTGAGTTTCATTTCATTCGCATTCGCCCTGTTATACCTACTTGCGCTGGCACTGCGCTGGCTTCCCGGAAAGAAGACAACAGGGCTATCCGGGCTGCGCGTGTTTTCACTGCTGCTTCTGAGTTGGGTTTTTTATGCCTGGCACGTGCCCTGGTATATCTTCCTCATTCTTTTCAGTACCCTGGTGGATTACGTGGCCGGCTTGGTTCTTGGTGCGACTTCCGAGACCCAGGTAAAGCGCCGGCGTGCCGTTCTTGCGTTTTCCTTGTGTGCCAATCTTGGCCTGCTGGCCTATTTCAAATACGCCGATTTCCTGGTGTCCAGTATTAACGCCACGATTGATGGCAGTTGGGGTATTCCGAGTGTACTGCTGCCTATCGGCATTTCCTTTTATACCTTTCAGTCGATGAGCTACACGATTGATGTTTACCGGCGCGCTATCCAACCCGAGCGCAGTATTGTGCGCTTCGCCTGTTACATCGCATTTTTTCCTCAGCTGGTGGCGGGTCCGATCGTGCGGGCTTCAGCATTCCTTTATCAGTTCAACCGGCGTCGTCGGTTTCACTGGAGCGTGTTTACCGAAGGGGCATACCTTATTTTACGGGGCCTGTTCCTGAAGATGGTCGTGGCAGACAACCTCGGGCAAATCATTGACCAATACTGGGATCAAGCTGCAACTGAGCCCCAAGGAGCTTTAGCTCTGACGCTGCTGATATTTTTCGCCTGTCAGTTACTGTGCGATTTTGCGGGTTACGTAGATATCGCGCGGGGTGTGGCGTATCAGCTGGGGTTTCGTTTACCGATTAACTTTAATGCGCCCTATATCGCCACCACATTCTCCGGGTTCTGGCAGCGCTGGCATATTACTCTGTCGGAATGGATGCGTGATTATCTGTACAAACCCCTGGGAGGTAGCAGGCGCGGTAGCGCGCGAACCTACCTGAATCTGTTACTGGTGATGTTGATCAGCGGACTGTGGCATGGTGCTTCCTGGACTTTCTTCATCTGGGGAGGTGCGCTGGGTTTGGCCCTGGCTTTCGAACGCCTGCTCGGCGTTGCCAATCGAGCGCGATCGAAGGTGTCAGTACTGTCCTGGTTTATCATTGTGCAGCTGAGCTGGATTTTGAGCATGGGACTGTTCCGGTCGAGTAGTGTCGAGCAGGGCATCGCCATCATCGAGAATGCACTGATTGGCTTGGTGGACACTCTGCTTGACGGATATGTTGTAAGCCTGGGCGCAGACCTCGTGCAGCTGGGGTGGTGGCTGACGCTGCCGGTCTGGTTAATGCATGCCAGAACATGGATAACAGAAAACAGTCGATTGGGCTCACCCTCAGTCGTTGAACGTTCAGCCTATGCGGGTGTGATGCTGGCGGGGTTGTTAATGATGTACTCAACCGGCCAGCAATTTATCTACTTCCAGTTCTGAGGTTATACAGCGGATGGCATTGAGCCGTTATCACAGCAAGAGAGGAACCGGATACGCGGCAGTCGCAGCACTGGTGTTTGCCCTGTGCTTTGCTCTGGCCGTGTGGGGCTTACCACACATCAAACTTCGTCCCGGTGGCTATCCGCGACCGTTCAAGATTAGCAATGATCACGACCCCGGAGCGGACGCGTTTTTTGTCTCCCGCGGACACCATGAGCTCAGCCACCTTGTGCTGTATCACGACATCGGTTCCTCCATTGAGCATGCACGTGATGCCGATATCCTGATTATCGGAAACTCGCGCGCCCAGCTTGGTTTCAGTGAAAGAGTCATGGTGAGCGAGGCAGAGAAGCAGGGGTTGCGCGTTTTTAATCTGGCTGTTGGCCACGCCGATTCTGCTCACTTTGCTCGAGACCTTTTGAATCGGCACGATCTCAAGCCACGCATCCTGATTGCAAGCGGCGGGCCGTTTTTCTTCGGCAACAAGTATTCAAACTGGGCACAGGAGGTGGTTGATATGAGTCGCTGGGAGGCCCACAAGACATTCTTTGAATACTCATTGGCTTGGCAATTGGAATCAAGGTTGCACCGCTACCTTCCCTATCTCAGTTATTTCGAGCGGTCGCGTTATCCATGGACTCACTATCGTTCGCCGCAGACCGGCTGGTGGCGCAATACTCGAATACCTGGGGCCCGTTACCCGATAAGGCCTGATGTTGAAGCAAAGAGCTATGCGCGCAGCCTGCCCGTGGCGCAGGCCTTAAAGACTGAGCTGGACAGCCGGGGCACGCTACTTATTCTGACTATTATGCCCTACAGGAAGGTCCAGACCGGACACCTTCCCTACCTGAGCAGGGAGCTCGGTGTGCCGTATATTCTATCGCCCTTCGACGGTCTGGAAACAGCGGATAGCTCACATCTTACCCCCGACAGTGCCGAACGAATTTCAAAGTACATCTGGAGCGCCCTGATCGATCTTCCCATCGTCAGGGAAAAGCTGTCCCTGCCTGCCGATAGTTAACGGGCTGGAGGCGCTCAGATCAAGCGCACTCAAATACCAGCCCTTGCCGTGAAAAGTGCCCCGCACCGGCCCGCTGTCTGGCTTCTTCGGTCAGTTCGGGGGCAAAAGAGAAGCCCAGATTTTCGACCCTCTCGATCCAGTAGCCTGGCGGCTGGCAGTTTACGTGATGCCACCCCGGTTGCCCGAGGGGGGCTGCGGTCATAAAAATATACTTGGTGGCGCAGTTGAAGGTGGCGAGGAAATTGTCTACAAATTTCTCTTCTACATGCTCTACAAATTCGCAGCACCAGACTAGCTCGTAGTCGTCTTCAGGTAGGAAAGGGCCGATAGAGTAATCGTGTTTTAAATGTACTTCAGGTATTACTGAATCCTGCAGCGCCAATACGCTGCCATCCACACCACCAATACGGCAGCCTAGGTCTCGAAAAAAACCGGCCGCGTGGCCCTCGCCACAGCTGCGGCGCCCAAGTGGCACTGTCGCCGTGCTCCATACCGAATTCGGCTGAGCGTGGGTGTTTTGCACTGATATAACCACCCAGGTGCCCTTCGCTGGTATTCATAGCGGGATGCTCACCGGTACTGGCAATGCGCAGGTGGGTAATATCCCTGCTGCTGAAACTGAGTGACTCGCGCCCTTCGTCCAGCGGTAGTTGGACAATGCCGGAGCCCGGTTGCCCAGAGGCAGCACTGTCTGCGTCTTGCCATTGCATTAATTGGTTCAGACCTGGAGAGCGCTCGGCCAGCAGCAGGCGAAAACGGTGCCCCCGCGTAATTGAATAACCACTTCTCGCAAGGGGCCGTCATTGCAAAAATCTGTGGGGTCGGAAGCAGAGGCGCTGTCCATTACAGCATGAGCTTGAGGCCGGCCTCTTTCGCCCATTCATCCACGCTGCGCTCGGTGCCGAGGGTGTATCGGCCGAGGATACGCGGATCCTCCTTGCCGAAGAACAGTGCGTGCAGGCGACGTATCATTCCGTCGGTATTATCCTGTTGCCATTTGTCACTTTTGGCATCCCAGACTTTGTGGCGGTTACCATTGGGGTAGTTGCCGTAGTCGAGGTGCCAAATCTGCAATTCGTCCGGTAGGTAGATATCGTAACCGTGGGTAAAGGTTCTCAGTGATAGCGCCGATTCGTGGGCCGCGTTAATCATCGCCGGATCTTCGGGAACCTCACGAATCCAGCGGCCGTGAGTGAAAACAAAGTTGCAGCAGACCAAGGGTGTTTTTTCATGCTCTTCGGTTTTTCGCTTTGGAGACATCTGGATATCGATCCAGCCTACCGGCGGAATCAGCTCGCAGCGCATCAGCGGAACCCCATCCATATCTGTTCCGGCCCAGGGGATAACAACCTCGCCCTGCTCGTCGAAAGTAAAGGGGGGTGAACTGGTTGTCAGCAGGGGTCTCTCGCTGGGCTTACTCTCCAGCTGCTTTATCAGATTGTCATCCCAGCCCTTGGCGAACCAGGTATGGGAATCGATAAGCAGGTGATATTCCTCGTCAGCGTAGAGCTTCTGTACTTCTACCCGCGACCAACCGTAGCCGAGGCTAGACTGGTAGGGGTACCGGCGAATACGAAAACGAGGATCGTCCAGCCATTCGTCGAGGTTTTCCTCTTCATCTGATTGCCAGCATATACCAAAGGTCAGCCGTTCCGGGTGGGATGCTTGAGCCAGTGCCGAGCGAATGGTGAAGGGCAGGAATTGATCTCGGTATGAGGCAATAGAGATAAAAATTGTTGCTGTTTCCGGTGAGCTAGCCATTTATGTAACGGTCTCCAGGTTTATCGCGCCTTCAAATCGCAGAAGCTTTACGCCCTGCACCACATCCGCTGCCAGGGTCTCCATCGGCAGATCGTACCGGGCCTGCAACTCCTGCACAATTTGTAGGAGAGTCCTCTGGCCATCGCTAAGTTCCCAAATGGCCGCCGCTGAAACGTTGAGCGTTTTTAATTGTAGCGGTGTGCCAAACTCCAGGTATATCTGGTCCAAAACCTGTGCTTGCCGCACACCCGGGCGACGCAAAGGCCGCAGAAAACGCAGGTACTCTCCTGTAGCACGGGAAGACTCGAACGTGTCGCAATAGTCCAGAAACTGCCGTCCACCGTTGTCGGCTTCTAGTATATTTGCAGTGAGGTTCGTGGCAGCAGGCGCAAGCTGGTATTCCGCCGCGGCGATGGCAAAGGCAACTTTGACAGCATTTTCAGCAGGCTCATTTTTCGCGCACTCAGCGTGGCGAATTATGCCTATCAATTCCAGCCAGCGGGCGGACAGGGTCAAAAGATCACTGGAGTGGATCAGTAGGGGGAGCTGTACTTTGGGCAGGTTCAGCTCGCGGCGAACACAATAGGCCTGCAAGGCTGCGTAGGAAGTCGGAAGCTCGAAAGGGCCGTCTCCCACGGGAAAGTTCTCCCACTGATGGGCTATTGCTTCTCCAGGCAAAACTTCCTGGTCAATCGCCTGGCGCAATATGCTACCGGTGTCGAGCAACAAGATCGTGGCGTCAAGGCGCTCTCGCCACAACCAATGCAACAGTGAAGCGGGAACATCATAGCCGGGGTAGGTGTCGTCAATATAGGGGTGCTCGGTCCAGGGAGGCGTACACTCAACACGCGCCAGGGTGTGCAGCGGCAATGCGACCTCTGGCGGGCAGGCTACCAGCCTGACCAGCTCACCCGATTGTCCGCACTGTTGCCACGACTGCTCCAATAGTTCGGCCTGCCATTGCTCCTCGGCACTGTTCCCCGTTACAAAAACGGAAAAAATCATGAGGGTAACCCCTCTTTCGGTGACGCGTTTGCGGGTAGCTTTGCGCAGTGCATGTGGCCCCAGCCGTGGCTTGCCTGTGCGTCAGGCTTCTGCGCACGCCA